>NZ_JBFBBR010000004.1:0-646561 GCF_040682795.1 Streptomyces sp. NPDC051105
TTCTGGGGGGCCGCCCTTTTTGTGGGTTTCCCAAACAAAAACTTACCCAAACCCGGGGGTTTTTAACTTTGGTGGGGGGGGCGCGCACCCTTTTGCCCCCCCCCCCCACTTCCCGCGGGACTCCCCGCGAGGCCGCCTACTGGTCCCGGTACATCTCCGCGACCAGGAACGCCAGGTCGAGGGACTGGCTGCGGTTCAGGCGCGGGTCGCAGGCCGTCTCGTAGCGCTGGTGCAGGTCGTCGACGAAGATCTCGTCGCCGCCGCCCACGCACTCGGTGACATCGTCACCGGTGAGCTCGACATGGATGCCGCCCGGGTGGGTGCCGAGGGTCTTGTGGACCTCGAAGAAGCCCTTGACCTCGTCGAGCACGTCGTCGAAGCGGCGGGTCTTGTGGCCGGAGGCCGCCTCGAAGGTGTTGCCGTGCATCGGGTCGGTCACCCAGGCGACGGTGGCGCCCGAGGCGGTGACCTTCTCGACCAGCTCGGGGAGCTTGTCGCGGACCTTGTCCGCGCCCATCCGGACGACGAAGGTCAGCCGGCCCGGCTCGCGGTCCGGGTCGAGGCGGTCGATGTACTTCAGCGCCTCCTCGGCCGTCGTCGTCGGGCCGAGCTTGAGACCGATCGGGTTGCGGATCTTCGAGGCGAACTCGATGTGCGCCCCGTCCAGCTGCCGGGTGCGCTCACCGACCCACACCATGTGCGCCGAGACGTCGTACAGCTTGCCGGTGCGGGAGTCGACCCTGGTCAGGGCGGACTCGTAGTCCAGCAGCAGCGCCTCGTGCGAGGAGAAGAACTCGACCGTCTTGAACTCCTCGGGCTCCGCGCCGCAGGCCCGCATGAAGTTCAGCGCGTTGTCGATCTCGCGGGCGAGCTGCTCGTAGCGCTGGCCGGACGGGGAGGACTTCACGAAGTCCTGGTTCCAGGCGTGCACCTGGCGCAGGTCCGCGTAACCGCCGGTGGTGAAGGCACGCACCAGGTTGAGCGTGGAGGCGGACGCGTTGTACATCCGCTTCAGCCGCTCGGGGTCCGGGACCCGGGAGGCCTCGTCGAAGGCGAAGCCGTTGACGGAGTCGCCCCGGTAGGTCGGCAGCGTCACCCCGTCACGGGTCTCGGTCGGCTTGGAGCGCGGCTTGGAGTACTGGCCGGCGATCCGGCCCACCTTCACCACCGGGACGGACGCGGCGTACGTCAGCACGGCGCCCATCTGGAGGAGGGTCTTGAGCTTGTTGCGGATCTGGTCGGCCGACACCGCGTCGAAGGCCTCGGCGCAGTCGCCGCCCTGGAGGAGGAACGCCTCTCCCTTGGCGACGGCCGCCATCCGGGCGCGCAGCTGGTCGCACTCGCCCGCGAAGACGAGCGGCGGATACGACTCCAGCTCCGCGACGGCTGCGCGCAGAGCCTCGGGGTCGGGGTACTCGGGCTGCTGCGCCGCGGGCAGGTCTCGCCAGGTGTTGCCGACGCTCAGGCCGGTCTTAGCGTTCACTGTCACCCCGTAAACACTACGGGGTCGTGTCGACTGTTTTTTCCCTGGCTCGACTGGTGAGACGGGGTGATTGTCCTGTGGACGGAGGGTGGCGTGCGGTACGGTGAGCGCATGTTCGCGCTTTCGAACCAGAACTGGTGGTGGACCGCTTCTCCGGCGGCCCACTGACTGCGCGTACGCAAGACTTCGCGAAGGCCGCCCAGAGGGCGGCCTTCGGCGTTTCCGGGGCCGCTCCTCTCCCACCTGCAAGGGATCACAGAGGATCATGGACCTGACCCAGCTGCTCCACGACGAGCGCCCGTTCGCCCTGCTCCGCCGCCGTACTCCCGGCCACGACGAGAGCACGGTGGAGGTGCTGCTCGGCCCGGTCACCGCCCGTGACCGGCTGGCCGCCCTGCCCGAGGAGGGGCTCGCCCTGATCCCGTTCCGGCAGATCCGCGAGCGCGGCTTCGACGTCCGCGACGACGGCACGCCCCTGCTGGTCCTCACTCCCGAGGAGACCCACACCCTGCCCCTGGCGGACGCCCTGGCCCAGCTGCCCGCGCACGCGGTGCGGGTCGAGGACGGGGGCTTCGACGTCGACGACGAGGAGTACGCGGAGATCGTCGGCCGCGTGCTGCGCGAGGAGATCGGCCGGGGCGAGGGCGCGAACTTCGTGATCCGGCGGACGTACCAGGGCCGGATCCCGGGCTTCGGCCGGGCCGACGCGCTGGCCCTGTTCCGGCGGCTGCTGGAGGGCGAGCGGGGCGCGTACTGGACGTTCGTCGTGCACACCGGGGACCGGACGCTGGTCGGCGCCAGTCCGGAGGTACACGTCCGGATGTCCGGCGGCACGGTGGTCATGAACCCGATCAGCGGGACGTACCGCTATCCGGCCGAGGGGCCCACCCCGGAGCATCTGCTCGGCTTCCTCGCCGACGGCAAGGAGATCGAGGAGCTGTCGATGGTCGTCGACGAGGAGCTCAAGATGATGTGCACGGTGGGCGACATGGGGGGCGTGGTGGTCGGGCCCCGGCTCAAGGAGATGGCCCACCTCGCGCACACCGAGTACGAGCTGCGCGGCCGGTCCTCGCTGGACGTGCGGGAGGTCCTCAAGGAGACGATGTTCGCGGCGACCGTCACGGGCTCGCCGGTGCAGAACGCCTGCCGGGTGATCGAGCGCCACGAGCCCCTCGGGCGGGACGGGGTCGGGCGCGGCTACTACGCCGGTGCGCTGGCCCTGCTCGGCCGGGACTCCGGCGGCGCCCAGACCCTGGACTCGCCCATCCTGATCCGCACCGCGGACATCGACGCGGACGGGCGGCTGCGGGTCCCGGTCGGTGCCACCCTGGTGCGCGGTTCGGACCCGGCGGGCGAGGTCGCGGAGACGCACGCGAAGGCGGCGGGGGTCCTCGCGGCCCTCGGGGTACGACCGGCACGGCCGCGTGCGGAGGGGGCGCGGCCCCGGCTGGCCGACGACCCCCGGGTGCGGGCCGCGCTGGACGGACGCCGGGGGGCGCTCGCGCCGTTCTGGCTGCGGATGCAGGAGAGGACCGGAGAGCTGGCCGGGCACGCGCTGGTGGTGGACGGCGAGGACACGTTCACGGCGATGCTCGCGCACGTGCTGCGGGCGGCCGGGCTCGACGTGACCGTCCGGCGCTACGACGAGCCGGGGCTGCGGGCGGCGGTGCTCGCACACGACGGGCCGGTGGTGCTGGGGCCCGGGCCCGGCGACCCGTCCGACCTGGACGATCCGAAGATGCGGTTCCTGCGGAAGCTGACGGCGGCCGTGCTCCGGGAGCACCGGCACGGGGTGCTGGGCGTCTGCCTGGGGCACGAGCTGATCGCCGCCGAGCTGGGCCTGGAGATCGTGCGGAAGGAGGTGCCGTACCAGGGGGCGCAGGCGGTCGTGGACCTGTTCGGGCGCCCGGAGACGGTCGGCTTCTACAACAGCTTCGTGGCCCGCTGCGACGAGGAGGCGGCACGGGAGCTGGCGGCGCACGGCGTGCGGGTGAGCCGGGCGGCGAACGGCGAGGTGCACGCCGTACGGGGGCCGGGGTTCGCCGGGGTGCAGTTCCACCCCGAGTCGGTGCTCTCCCTGAACGGCGCGGCCGTGGTGCGGGAGCTGATCGGTCAGCTGCGCGGCGCCGCCACGTCCTCCTCCGAACGGCGGCCGGTCCGGTAGTCCGGGACGTCCGGACAACAGGGTCCGCCCACGGAGAGCGCGTGCCGTCACGGTGACCGTGACGGCACGCGGACGGGCCGTACCACGGGGTGCGTGGAAAGCAGGATCCGGCGGTCAGCCGAAGAACACGCCGACCTCTTCGTACAGCTTCGGGTCGACGGTCTTCAGCTTGGCCGTGGCCTCCGCGATCGGCACCCGGACGATGTCGGTGCCGCGCAGCGCGACCATCTTGCCGAAGTCGCCGTCCCGGACGGCGTCGATGGCGTGCAGGCCGAAGCGGGTGGCCAGCCAGCGGTCGAAGGCGCTGGGCGTGCCGCCGCGCTGGATGTGCCCGAGGACGGTGGTGCGGGCCTCCTTGCCGGTGCGCTTCTCGATCTCCTTGGCCAGCCACTCGCCGACCCCGGACAGCCGGACGTGCCCGAAGGAGTCCAGCGACCCGTCCTTGAGGACCATCTCGCCGTCCTTCGGCATGGCGCCCTCGGCGACGACCACGATCGGGGCGTACGACGCCTTGAAGCGGGAGGTGACCCAGGCGCACACCTGGTCGACGTCGAAGCGCTGCTCGGGGATGAGGATGACGTTGGCGCCGCCGGCGAGGCCGGAGTGGAGGGCGATCCAGCCGGCGTGCCGGCCCATCACCTCGCAGACCAGGACCCGCATGTGGGACTCGGCGGTGGTGTGCAGCCGGTCGATGGCCTCGGTGGCGATACCGACCGCGGTGTCGAAGCCGAAGGTGTAGTCGGTGGCGGACAGGTCGTTGTCGATGGTCTTCGGTACGCCGACCACGGGCACGCCGTACTCGTCGGTGAGGCGGGCGGCGACGCCGAGGGTGTCCTCGCCGCCGATCGCGATGAGCGCCTCGACCTCCAGTTTGGCGAGGTTGTCCTTGATCCGGCGGATGCCGTTCTCCTGCTTCAGCGGATTGGTCCGCGAGGAGCCGAGGATGGTGCCGCCGCGGGGCAGGATGCCGCGCACGGCGGGGATGTCGAGGCGGACCGTGTCGCCTTCGAGGGGGCCGCGCCAGCCGTCCCGGAAGCCGACGAAGTCATAGCCGTACTCCTGCACGCCCTTGCGGACGATGCCCCGGATGACGGCGTTGAGCCCGGGGCAGTCGCCGCCTCCGGTCAGTACTCCGACCCGCATGGAAATGTCCCTTCGCCGCGGTTGCCTGGTGGGGCTCACGCTAGTGGTGATCCAGGTCACACAGGGATGGGCGCGGAAGGGCAATTCCGGTGAATTGTCAGGCGGTTGGTTTACGTTCGGGCCGCGAAGATCAGATCAGTCGCCTTCCGGACCGTCGTCGAGACCGCGCTCTATCGCGTACCGGACCAGCTCCACCCTGTTGTGCAGCTGGAGCTTGCCGAGGGTGTTCTGGACGTGGTTCTGGACCGTACGGTGCGAGATGACCAGGCGTTCGGCGATCTGCTTGTAGCTCAGGCCCTTGGCGACCAACCGCAGCACCTCGGTCTCGCGGTCGGTGAGCCGGGGCGCGTCGGGGCCGCCGGCGTCGGACGCCGGCGCCGGTTCGGAGGCCAGCCGGCGGTACTCGCCGAGCACCAGACCGGCCAGGCCCGGCGTGAACACCGGGTCGCCGACCGCGGTACGGCGGACCGCGTCCAGCAGCTCCTCGGTCGAGGCCGACTTCAGGAGGTAGCCGGTCGCGCCGGACTTCACCGCCTCCAGGACGTCGGCGTGCTCCCCGCTCGCCGAGAGCACCAGCACGCGCAACGCCGGGTTGTGGCCGACGAGTTCCTTGCAGACCTGGACGCCGGGCTTGGCGGGCAGGTTGAGGTCCAGGACGAGGACGTCGGGCGCGACGGCCCTGGCGCGGCGCACCGCCTGCTCGCCGTCCCCGGCGGTGGCGACCACCTCGAAACCGGACTCGGCCAGGTCCCGGGCGACCGCGTCGCGCCACATGGGGTGGTCGTCGACCACCATGACCCTGATGCTCATCGCCGCTCCGCCTTCCCCAGGGAGACCTTCGGTACCTTCAGCTCTACTTCCGTGCCCTGCCCGGGAGTCGAGAACAGCTCGGCGCTGCCGCCGAGGTCGCGCAGCCGCCCCCGGATGGACTGGGCCACCCCGAGCCGCCCCTCCCCCTCGGCCTGTGCGAGCCGGCCCTCCGGAATGCCGGGGCCGTCGTCCCGTACGGACACCACGATCTCGTCGGGCTCGTCCTCGACCAGGATCCAGGCCCGCGCCCCGGCCCCCGCGTGACTGCGCACGTTGTCCAGGGCGGCACCGACGGCCGCGGCCAGCTCGCGCGCCGCACCCGGCGGCAGCTCCACCGGCGCACCGGGCTCGGCCAGGCTCACCCGGGCTCCGGCATACGGCGCGAGCAGTGCGCGCAGGTCGACGGGACCGGAGTCGTCCGGTTCCTCGACGAGGCGTACGAGCGCGCCCTCGGCCGCGTCCTCGGACGCCCGCGAGAGCGGCACCAGACCGCCGGAGACCAGGGTGCGCAGCGCCACCTCCTGCTCCCCCGCCATCCGACCCAGTTCGGCCGCCTCACCGCCGAGGACCGCACCCCGACGCTGCACCATCGCCAGCACCTGGAGCACGCCGTCGTGGATGTCCCGGGCGAGCCGCTCCCGCTCCCGGGTCGCCGCCTCGATCTCTAGGGCGCGGGCGAGGGTGCGCTCGGAGGCACGGGCCACCTCGACGACGTAGCCGATGGCGATGGAGGCGACCCAGACCAGGATCACGTTGTGGACGGTGTCGCGGGCCGGGTGGCCGCGCTCGACCAGGTTGGCGACGGCGACCGAGGTGGAGGCGAACGCGGCCCAGCGCCAGCCGCCCTTGAGGGCGTAGGCGAGGACCGAGCCGGCGGTCCATATCGACGGCAGGGTCGGGCCGCCGCGGTCGATATGACCCTGGCTGACCACCCAGGGGGTCAGCACGATGCCGGTGAGCGCGATCGCGAGGTCGACGGCGAGGAAACGCTTGGTGCAGGCCGCCGCGTTCTGGACGCGGGGCAGGGTCGCCAGCGTCCAGACGGTCAGGACGGCGTAGTAGGCGATGGCGACACCCGGACGGTCGTACTCGTCGTAGGCGGAGGCGAACAGGCCGATCGCGTACAGCAGGGTCAGCACGCGGTAGCCGGTCAGGGCACGCCACAGGGGCTGCTCGACCGACATCCGTATGACGCGTTCCCGCTTTGTCATCTCCCCCAGTCCCCCCCGGTCCCCCGGTCCCTCGGTCCCCCCTGCCGCCGGTCTAGGACTCGACGGCCTTCTTCTCGGCCTTCGCCGCCTCCTTCTCGGCCTTGGCGGCCTCCGCGATCTGCCGCTTGGCGGCGGTCGCGTAGATGTCGACGTACTCCTGGCCGGAGAGCTTCATGATCTCGTACATGACCTCGTCGGTCACCGCGCGCAGCACGAACCGATCGTGCTCCATGCCCTGGTAGCGGCTGAAGTCCAGCGGCTTGCCGATCCGGATGCCCGGGCGCATCAGCTTGGGCATCACCTGCCCCGGCGGCTGGATCTTCTCCGTGTCGATCATGGCGACCGGGACGACCGGAGCGCCCGTCGCGAGCGCAACGCGCGCGAGGCCGCCCGGCTTGCCCCGGTAGAGGCGGCCGTCGGGCGAGCGGGTGCCCTCCGGGTAGATGCCGAACAGCTCGCCGCGCTCCAGCACGTCGATGCCGCTCCGCACCGCCGCCTCACCGGCGCCGCGCCCGCCGGAGCGGTCCACCGGGAGCTGGCCGACGCCCTTGAAGAAGGCGGCCGTGAGGCGGCCCTTCACGCCGGGCGTGGTGAAGTACTCGGCCTTCGCGATGAAGGTGACCTTGCGGTCCAGCACCGCGGGCAGGAAGAACGAGTCCGAGAAGGACAGGTGGTTACTCGCCAGGATCGCCGGGCCCTCGGCCGGGACGTTCTCCAGGCCTTCCACCCAGGGTCTGAAGGCGACCTTCAGCGGTCCCCCGATAGCGACCTTCATCGCGCCGTACAACAACCGAGTGCCTCCCGTTTCCGTCGATGAGACCTTAACCCGGAGGGCCGGGAATGGCCCCGACGACCCTGGTCGGTGTCAGCGCCGTCGCGTACGGTGAAGGACATCCGAAGTCGTCGTTCGTGCCTCTCTCAGTTCCTGCCCCCTCTCATGAATTGGAGACCGAAGGTGCCGGTTCTCCCCGGAGCCGAGCCGTACCGCCATGACGGCGGGGAGGTCGGTGTCCTGCTCTGTCACGGTTTCACCGGCTCGCCCCAGTCGCTGCGCCCCTGGGCGGAGCACCACGCGGCCCACGGTCTGACCGTGTCCGTGCCCCTGCTGCCCGGGCACGGCACCCGCTGGGAGGACATGCAGGTCACCGGCTGGCAGGACTGGTACGCGGAGGTGGACCGCGAGCTGCGCCTGCTGCGCGAGCGCTGCTCGCAGGTGTTCGTCGCGGGCCTGTCCATGGGCGGCGCCCTGGCGCTCAGGCTGGCCGCCAAGAACGGGACGGGTGTGGACGGAGTGGTGATCGTCAACCCGGCGAACAAGGTGCACGGCCTCTCGGCGTACGCCCTTCCGGTGGCTCGGCATCTGGTGCGCACGACCCGGGGCATCGCCAGCGACATCGCCAAGCCGGGCGCCGCGGAGGTGGGGTACGACCGGGTGCCGCTGCACGCCGCGCACTCGCTGCGGAACTTCTTCCGCCAGGTGGACGGCGAGCTTCCCCAGGTGACGCAGCCGCTGCTGCTCCTGCGCAGCACCCAGGACCATGTGGTTCCGGCGGTCGATTCGGCCCGGATCCTGAGCCGGGTGTCCTCCACGGACGTAACGGAGGTAGTGCTGGAACAGAGTTACCACGTGGCGACGTTGGACCACGACGCGGACCGGATCTTCGAGGGGAGCCTCGCCTTCATCGGCCGGCTCGCACCCAGTGTCGGCAAGGAAGGGACGGCCGCAGTTGGCTGAGCACGACTCCGACCGCGAGGACCGCGAGCCGGACGAGACAGGGGTGCCCTTCGACGAGGCGGCCGCCTGGGCGGCGATCGTCGCCGGGTACGGCGACGAGCCGCCGGACCCGCCGGGCGCACAGCCCTACAAGCCGGTGGAGGACCTCGAGCTGCCGGCCATGGAAGAGGAGGTCGCCGAAGCCGGGGCGGCCGAGGAGCAGCGGCCTGCCCAGCCCCTGGGCAGCTCCGTCTCCTTCGCGCCCGGGGTGGGTCCGCGTGACTACACGGCGCCGGAGCCGTCCGAGGACGACTTCGACGATGACGACGAGGGGCACTTCGTGCCGCCCGAGCCGCCGCCGCTGCCGACCGCCGACACGACCGCCAGGTTCGCCTGGCTGGGCGTGGTGGGCGGGCCGATCCTGCTGCTGGTCGCGGTGCTGCTCGGCTGGGACATGACCTGGTGGCTGGCGACGGCGGGGATCGGCGGGTTCCTCGGCGGTTTCGTCACGCTGGTGGCCCGGATGAAGACGGACGACGACGAGGACGGTGACCCGGGGCGCGGTGCCGTGGTCTGAGGTTCCGCCCGGGACGCCGGGATTCCGAGGGCGGCCAGGAGCGGAGGGTGGGCAGCGCCTCCGGCCGCCGGACGCCGTCCGGCGGCTCCGGTTCAGGCCGCGGGGATCCGCAGCGCGGCCAGCACGGGCAAGTGGTCCGTCGCCCTGGTGAGGTCGGCCTCGGCCACGCCCGGCGGGTCCAGGGGAACGCCGCAGCCGAGCACCTCGATGCCCTTCGTCGCGAAGATCGCGTCGATGCGCTGGCGGGGGTCGGTGGAGCCGGAGGTGAACTCGCCGCCCCAGGGTGCGGCGGTACGGCAGTCCTGGAAGGCGTCGGCCAGGCGGCGGAAGGTGCGGCCGTCGGGGCGGTCGTTGAGGTCGCCGCCGGCGATGGCGTGCTCCACCCCCATGCCGGCGACCCGGTCCAGGAGCATGCCGCCCTGCTCGTAGCGCTCCTCCTGCTGGAGGCTGAGGTGGAAGCTGGTGACGCCGAGGCGGGCACCGCCGAACCGGACGACGGCGGTCGCGAAGCCGCGGCGGTGCAGGCCGGGGGTGAGGGGCAGGAGGACGTCCTCGGTGCGCTCCACGGTGGCGCGGAGGTCGCAGAGGACGGCCGGGCCGGCCGCGGTCGCTCCGCCGGTGAGGATCACCAGGTCGGAGGCGGCGGCCAGGCGGGCGAGCTTCTTGCGCCAGCGGAAGAAGCGGGGCGCCTCCTGGATCAGGACCAGGTCGGGGGCGCAGGCCTTGATGACACGGGCCAGGGCCTGGGTGTCGTCCCGCATGGAGCGGATGTTGTAGCTGAGGACGCGGATGACGGCGGAACCGTCGGGCTCTGTGTGGGAGTTGGGGAGCGACACGGTTGCCATGCCGTCAATTTACGACACGAGGGAGTCGGGACGCCCGATGGGGCGGGGCGCGAGGCGGGTGCGCGACTGCCGGCCTCGTCGTGGCCGGTCGCGCGCGCGGGGCGGTAGCCGCATATCGGCTACCGCCCCGCGCCTCCCCCAGAAGAGAGGGGACCAGTGGACGGCGATCACATGATCGGGTCGGGCTCCCGGGCCAGGTCCGCCGCGCCCACCAGGCCCGCGTCGTTGCCCAGCTGGGCGGCGATGACCTCGGCCACCGGGCGCCAGTTGCCGCCTACCAGCCAGCGCTTGTAGGACTTGCGGATCGGGTCCAGGACCAGTTCGCCCTCGTCGGAGAGGCCGCCGCCGACGATGAAGGCGGAGGGGTCGAAGAGGGAGGCCAGGTCGGCGAGGCCGGCGCCGGCCCAGCGGGCGAGCTCGCGGTAGGAGTCGACGGCTACCGGGTCGCCCTGGCGGGCGGCCATGGAGATGTGCTTGCCCTCGATGCCCTCGGGGGTGCCGTCACCGAGGCCGAGCAGGATCTCGGCGGCCTCGGGGGTGGCGTTGGCGCGCTGCTTGGCGTAGCGGACGAGGGCGCGGCCGGAGGCGTACTGCTCCCAGCAGCCCTGCGAGCCGCAGCCGCACAGCAGCCCGTCCGGAACCATGCGGATGTGACCGAACTCGGCCGCGACGCCGAAGTGCCCGCGGCGCAGCTTGTTGCCGATGATGATGCCGCCGCCGAGGCCGGTGCCGAGCGTGATGCAGATGACGTTGCGGTGGCCCTTGCCCGCGCCGAACTTGTACTCGCCCCAGGCGGCGGCGTTGGCGTCGTTCTCCACGACCACGGGGAGGCCGACACGGGCCTCGACCTTCTCCTTCAACGGCTCCTGGCGCCAGTCGATGTTGGGCGCGAAGTAGACCGTGGAGCGCTGCCGGTTCACATAGCCGGCGGCACCGATGCCCACGCCGACGATCTCGTGCCCGGCGCGCGCACCCTCTACGGCGGAAGCAATGGCGTCCACGATGCCCTCGGGCGTGCCCGGGGTCGGCACCTTGTGGGTCGAGAGGATGTTGCCTTCCTCATCGACCACGCCGGCCGCGATCTTCGTGCCGCCGATGTCGACGCCGATGGTGAGTCCCATGAATCCCTCAGTTTCGGTCGAGCCCCGCTACGGCCAACCGTACCCGAGGCCCTGCCATCGGGTTCCCGTCGTCCGCCCGCGGGGCGGGCCCGGCGGGCGGACGGTGCGTGCGGCTGCAAGGCGGAGGAGGGGGTCGACGCGGCGGGGGCACCCCCGGCCGAAGGCCGGGGGACGTCGGCGACCGACGACAACGCCGCTGGGGGTCCCCCCTCTGGGGAGTGCGTGCCCTACGCCGCCGGGCTGGGGGCACCTCCCACGCCCTTCAGGCAGTGGGGGAGGGAACCCGATGGCAGGGCCTTCAGGGGGCTGTCAGTCGAGGTCGATGCGTTCGCCGGGGCCGGGGTCCTCGCCCTTGTCGTGGCCGCCGGAGGTCCAGCGGGTCTCCTGGGTCTGGACCGCGGAGCGGTACGCGGCGAGGAGTTCGCTGCCGGCCGCGGCCAGGTGGTCGAAGACGTCGGGGTTGCGCTCTATGACGGGCTCGACCGCGTTCTTCGCCTGCTGCACGACCTGCCGGACCACCTGCTGGGCGGCGGGCCCGGCGACCGCCCCGAGAAGCGGGCTCTGGATGCCGGAGAGCTTGTCGGCGACGGCGTCGACGAGCTTGCGCAGTTCCTCGGCGGCCGATCCCGGGGGCGGGCCGTACTGGGCGCGACGGCGGACCTTCTCCGCCTCCAGGTCCTCGGCACAGGCCGTGGCCCAGGCGTCGGCGTCGGTCGCCCGTACGTCGTCCGCGGCCTCGGAGGCGTCGGCTGTGGGGCGCTCTTCGCTCATGACGGACTCCTGACTACGGTTCGTCTCTACGACGTTACCCGAACGGGCGTACCGGATTCACCGTCAGCGCGGCCACAGATCCGGGTCCGGTGTGAAGCGCATCCGGAGTTCGCCGTCGCGCAGCGCGGCCCCGGCGACGGTGCAGCGGCGCAGGGCCGACGGCAGTGCGACGATCCGGCGGAAGCCGCCGACGGTGATCACGAGTTCGTCGCCGCGCCGGACGAGGTCGAGGCCGTCCCGTATCGCACCGGGCAGCGGGATGTGCCAGACGAGGACGCCGTCCTCCTCGATCCGGTCGGCGACGGGCCACTCGACCGGTGCGGGCGCGATGTTGACGCCGGGCACGGGGAGTGCGGCGAGGTCCTCGGTGCCGCGCGGGTCGTGCCCGAGGTGGGGTACGGCGGTGACCTCGAACGTCTCCGCCCAGTCGGCGAGGGCCTTGCGCTGCTGGGCGACCAGACCGTGCAGGGGGGTGTCCTCAGGCAGCACGCGGTTGCCGACCAGGGCCTCGGTGCGCAGGCCGCGCAGGGCGAGGCCGAGGCGGGCCGTACGGACCGCGTCGGCACCGGCCGGTCCAGGCTCGGCGACCAGGCGTACGGCGGTGTGGCGGTCGGCGAGGACGGCCTCCACGGCGGCCAGCTCGACGTCCCAGCGGGCGGCCGTCTCGTAGAGCCAGTCGGCGGGCATGGGGACGCCGGCGAGCCGGCCGAGGACGGGGCGCAGGGCACGGGCCGCCTGCCGCTCGGGCGGGAGCAGGCGGCGCAGGTACCGGCGGAGCTCCTCGGGGAGGGCGAGGAGGGCGAGCGCCTGGGGGGCGGGCGGGAGGTCCACGACGAGCAGCTCGTACCGCTCCGAGAGGGCGGCGTCGCGCAGGGCGCGCAGGAAGGAGAGTTCCTCTGCGCCGGGCAGGGGGGTGAGCTCCTCGGCGTCCAGGCGGGAGGCGCCCAGCAGGTCGAGGACGCCCGCGGCGCGGGTCTGGAAGGCGGTGAGGTCCTCGCGGAACCGGGCGGCCGCGTCCGGGCGCCAGGCGGTGAGGGTGGGGGTGACCTGTCTCGGCGCCGGACCTGTCGCCGTGCCCAGGGCCGCGCCGAGGGTGTCCGTGCGGTCGGCGCCGAGCACGAGGGTCGGGGTGCCCTCGCCCGCGGCGCGCAGAGCGGTGGCCGCGGCGACGGCCGTACGGCCACTGCCGCCGGGTCCGGTGATCAGGATGGTGCGCATGGGGGTGAACCGTAACGGACGTCCAGGTGGGCCCCCGCTGTGGCTGGCGCGGGGGGGTGTCACTTACCGGCGTTGGCAGGGTGCCGCTGCGCCCACCCGTGCCGCCTGGGGGCACCTCCCAGGCTCTTGAGGCACTGGGGGAGGCACGCCTGCCCCAGCCAGGTAGGCCCCGTCAGAGGCGCGGGGAACTGCGCGGCCGGCCACGACGGACCCGCGCCCGGGAGACCACGGGTACCCCCGCGGCGTGTCCCTACTTCTCCCCCGACTCCACCCTCTTCTTCAGCCCCGCCAGAGCACGGTCGATGATGACCTTCTCCGCCTTCCGCTTGATCATCCCCAGCATCGGGATCTTCACGTCCACCGTGAGCGAGTAGGTGACCTCGGTCGCCCCGGCCCCCGCCGGCTTCAGCAGGTAGGACCCGTCCAGCGACCGCAGCATCTGGGACTTCACCAGCGTCCAGGACACCTCGTTGTCACCGGTCCACGTGTACCCCAGCGTCTGGTCGTCCTTGATCGCACCCGCGTCCATGACGAGCCGGACCTGCTCGGCCCGGCCCTTCGCGTCGGTCTTCAGCACCTCCGCCTCCTTCACCTCACCGGTCCAGTCCGGGTATCGGGCGAAGTCGGCGATCACCGCCATGACGTCGGCCGGGGCCGCCTCGATCGTGATGCTCGAGCTGGTGTGTTCCGCCATCGCCGTGGCTCCTCCAGATGCGGGCCGGTGAGACCGGTACAAGGGGTCTCCGTGCGCGAGCGTGCGCACGCGTGTGCAGCGTGAAGGCTACCGCGCGTCCGACCAGGCGACTTCACACCCGTCCGGGGCCGTCGTCACCATTCCAGCGCCCAGGGCCGCCCGGTACCGGCGAAGTGCCCGACGTTCACGCACTCGGTGGCCCCGATCCGCATCCGCTTCACCAGCGGCTGGTGGACGTGTCCGAAGAGCGAGTAACGCGGCCTGGTGCGCCGGATGGCGTCGAGCAGCGCCCGGCTGCCCCGTTCGAAACGGCGCGCCACCGTGTCGTACACCAACTCGGGCACCTCCGGCGGAATGTGCGTGCACAGCACGTCGACCTCGCCGAGCGCCTCGATCTTGGCCGCGTACTCCTCGTCGGAGACCTCGTAGGGGGTGCGCATGGGCGTCCGCAGTCCGCCGCCCACGAAGCCGAAGACCCGGCCGCCGATCTCCACCCGCTGCCCGTCGAGGATCGTGGTGCCCGGCCCCGCGTACTCCGGCCAGAGCGGTGGGATGTCGACGTTGCCGTAGGTGGCGTACGTCGGGGTCGGGAACGCCGCGAACATCTCGGCGTACTGCTTGCGCACCGCCTTCTCGATGGCGGTCGCCCGGTCCATGCCGATGCCGCCCCACAGCCGGGCCCCCAGTTCCCGGGCCTCCTCGAAGCGGCGGGCGGTGCGGAGTTCGACGAGGCGGTCGGCGTTCTCGACGCCGAACAGGTCGGGGAAGATGCCGCGCGAGTGGTCGGCGTAGTCGAGGAAGAGGACCAGGTCGCCGAGGCAGATCAGGGCGTCCGCGCCGGCGCCGGCGCGGGCCAGGTCACGGGCGTTGCCGTGCACGTCGCTGACCACGTGGACGCGGGTCGTTCGGTTGCCGGAGGGTGTGGCTGCCATGGTGATCAAGCGTAGGCCTGTGCGGCAAACGTGAACAGGCGATGGCCGGACCTGCGGTTACTGGTCAGTCACTAAAGCGGTGGACTACCGTACGCGAAGGAACACCAACCTGTGTGACGCAGCGAACATCTCGCCGGGACCCCCTGTCGAAGAAGCCATACCGGCGGGTAACGTCCGGGCAGTCCAGTCGTGCTCAGAAATTCAACCAACGGATCTTCCGGCCCGTGGCGAAGCCCTGAGTACCTGCCCGAGCCTTGGACCGCACCGTCGCATCGCACAACGTCGTGGCGTCGGCGCCCTATGAGGAGCAGCAGTCTTGCGCGAGTTCAGCCTTCCGGCTTTGTACGAGGTCCCCTCGGACGGCAATCTGACCGACATCGTCCGCAGAAACGCCGCGCAGCATCCGGATGTCGCCGTCATGGCCCGCAAGGTCGGGGGTGTCTGGCAGGACGTGACCGCGACCGCCTTCCTGACCGAGGTGCACGCGGCCGCCAAGGGCCTCATCGCCTCCGGCGTGCAGCCGGGCGACCGGGTCGGCCTGATGTCCCGCACCCGCTACGAGTGGACGCTCCTCGACTTCGCGATCTGGTGCGCCGGCGCGGTCACCGTGCCGGTGTACGAGACCAGCTCGCCGGAGCAGGTGCAGTGGATCCTCAGCGACTCCGGCGCGACCGCCTGCGTCGTCGAACTCGACACCCATGTGGCCGCCGTCGAGTCGGTGCGCGAGACGCTGCCGGCCCTCAAGCACGTCTGGCAGATCGAGGCCGGCGGCCTGGAGGAGCTGGGCCGGCTCGGCCAGGGCGTCGCGGACGCGACCGTCGAGGAGCGCAGCTCGCAGGCGAAGGCGGACGACCCGGCGACCATCGTCTACACCTCGGGGACGACGGGCCGCCCCAAGGGCTGCGTCCTCACCCACCGCAACTTCTTCGCCGAGTGCGGCAACATCGTGGAGCGCCTGCGCCCGCTGTTCCGCACCGGCGAGTGCAGTGTCCTCCTCTTCCTCCCGCTCGCCCACGTCTTCGGCCGGCTCGTGCAGATCGCCCCGATGATGGCGCCGATCAAGCTGGGCTGCGTCCCGGACATCAAGAACCTCACCGACGAACTGGCCGCCTTCCGGCCGACGCTGGTCCTCGGTGTCCCGCGGGTCTTCGAGAAGGTCTACAACTCGGCGCGTGCCAAGGCGCAGGCGGACGGCAAGGGCAAGATCTTCGACAAGGCCGCGGACACCGCGATCGCGTACAGCAAGGCGCTGGACACGCCGTCGGGCGCGCCCCTCGGGCTGAAGATCAAGCACAAGACCTTCGACAAGCTCGTCTACAGCAAGCTGCGTGCGGTGCTCGGCGGCCGGGGCGAGTACGCCATCTCCGGGGGCGCCCCGCTCGGCGAGCGCCTGGGCCACTTCTTCCGCGGTATCGGCTTCACGGTCCTGGAGGGCTACGGCCTGACCGAGTCCTGTGCCGCGACCGCGTTCAACCCCTGGGACCGGCAGAAGATCGGCACGGTCGGCCAGCCGCTGCCCGGCTCGGTGGTCCGTATCGCGGACGACGGCGAGGTGCTGCTGCACGGCGAGCACCTGTTCCGGGAGTACTGGAACAACCCCGGCGCGACCGCCGAGGCGCTGGCCGATGGCTGGTTCCACACCGGCGACATCGGCACCCTGGACGAGGACGGCTACCTCAGGATCACCGGCCGCAAGAAGGAGATCATCGTCACCGCGGGCGGCAAGAACGTCGCCCCGGCCGTGATCGAGGACCGCATCCGCGCGCACGCGCTGGTCGCGGAGTGCATGGTGGTCGGCGACGGGCGGCCGTTCGTGGGCGCGCTGGTCACCATCGATGAGGAGTTCATGGGCCGCTGGGCGGCCGACCACGGCAAGCCGGCGGGCTCCACCGCGGCGTCGCTGCGTGACGACCCGGATCTGATCGCGGCGATCCAGGACGCCGTCGACGACGGCAACGCCGCGGTGTCGAAGGCGGAATCGGTGCGGAAGTTCCGCATTCTGTCCTCCCAGTTCTCGGAGGAGTCGGGCCACCTGACGCCGTCCCTGAAGCTCAAGCGCAACGTGGTGGCGAAGGACTACGCGGACCAGATCGAGGCCCTCTACCAGAAGTAGAGCGGCACGTGGCCCGCCTGTCGGCTCACATGTCCTCGGCGAGAACCCGTTCCATCGTCCGCTCGGCGAGCGCGGTGATGGTCACGAACGGGTTCACGCCGATGTTCCCGGGCACCAGTGAGCCGTCCGTGACGTACAGCTTCGGATACCCCTTCACCCGGCCGTAGTCGTCGGTGGCCCTGCCCAGCACGCAGCCGCCCAGCGGGTGGTAGCAGAAGTCGTCCGCGAACACCTTGCTGCCCGACCCGAACAGGTCGTACCGGTAGATCGTCGCGTTGGCCGAGTTGATCCGGTCGAAGAGCTTCTTGGCCATCGCGACCGAGACCGCGCTCTGCGCCGCGGTCCAGCCCAGCTTCACCCTGTCGCTCGCGGCGTCGTAGGTGAAGGAGGCCCGTTGCGGGTTCTTGGTGATCGCCAGGTACAGGCTGACCCAGGTCTCGAAGCCGATGGGCAGCGGGGCGATCTCCGCGAAGACCGGGTTGTCGGTGTTGGCCCAGTCGTCGATGCCCATCACCGGCATGGTCGCCTGGTTGGCGCCGGTGGTGTCCCAGATGTGGTTGGCGCGCCCGAGCATGGTGTTGCCGTTGGTGCTCCACCCGGCGCCGACACTGGAGTTGAGCGCGGGCAGCGCCCCGGTGTCCCGGGCCCGTACGAGCAGTTCGGTGGTCCCGAGGCTCCCGCCGCCGAGGAACAGGTAGGTACAGCTGTACTGCTTGCTCTCCACGACGGCGCCGGTCGCGTCGATCCGGTCGACGCCGAGCAGCCAGCTCCCGTCGCCCGCCCGGCCGATGGACCGCACCTTCTCCAGCGTGTGGATGGTGAGGTTCCCGGTGCCGAGGGCGGCGGCGAGGTAAGTCTTGTCGAGGCTCTTCTTGCCGTGGTTGTTGCCGTAGATGACCTCCTGGGCGAGCGCGGACCTGGTGGCGGTGCCGGCGGCCTCCTTCTGCATGTACCCGAAGTCGTAGACGTTGGGCACGAAGGTGGTCTTGAGGCCGGTGTTGGCGGCGGCCTTCCTGGAGGTCCGGGTGAACTGGTACCACTCTGTCGACTCGAACCAGGTGGCGTCGACGGTGTTGACGCCGAGCATGGAACGGGCGCGCGGGTAGTACGTGGTGTACATCGCGCTCGCGTCCACGGTCGGGAACTGCTCGCTGAAGTACGACTGGAGCGGGGTGACCGCCATGCCCCCGTTGACCAGCGAGCCGCCGCCCACGCCGCGCCCGACGTACACGGACATGTTGTCGTAGTGCACCCGGTCCAGGACGCCCGGATAGGGGATGATGTCCTTGTTGACGACGTCCAGCCAGAGGAAGCTGGCAAGCGGGGCCTCCGTGCGGGACTTGAACCACATGGATCGTTGGTCCGGGGCGGCGGTGGAGCAGAAGACCTTCCCGTCGGAGCCGGCCGTGTTCCACAGCTGCCCCATCTCGATCATCAGGGTCCGCACGCCGGCCTGCCCGAGCCGGAGCGCGGCCACGGCCCCGCCGTACCCGGAACCGACCACGATCGCGGGCGCGTTGTCGACGGCGGCCGCCTCCTCGGCGGCCTGCGCCGACGGGAGCCCGATCCGGGTGAGACCGGCCGCGGCGGCGGTCTGGAGGGCGATCATGCCCAGGATGTGACGTCTAGTCAGCTGACGCTGCATCAGTTTTGCTGTCATGCGCGCAGCATGTGCGGATTTTCCGGTTCCGCCTAGGCCTGCGACAGGGTTGGTGACAACGCGCCCCCGTAGGGGCGCGGGGCCGTATTTGATATGCGGCTACCGCGTGGGCGCGACCAGCCACAACGCACCCGCGGACGAACCGCGACCCAGCCCCCTAGAGCAACGCCTTCAGCCGCTCCGCAAGGAGGTCCCAACGCCACCTCTCCTCGACCCACGACCGCCCCCGCTCCCCCATCCGCCGCCGCAGCTCCGCATCCCCCAGCAGCACGACGATCCGCTCGGCGGCCTCCTCCACCGAGCCGCCCCGCACCACCCACCCGGTCTCGCCGTCCAGCACCGCGTCGGGCGCCCCGCCGGAGTCCCCCGCCACCACCGGCAGCCCGGTGGCCGAGGCCTCCAGGTACACGATCCCGAGCCCCTCCACGTCCAGCCCGCCCCGCCGGGTCCGGCAGGGCATCGCGAAGACGTCACCCGCGCCGTAGTGGGCGGGCAGCTCGGACCACGGCACGGCCCCCGTGAACCGCACCGACTCCTCCACCCCCGTCTCCCGGACCAGCCGCCGAAGCTCCTTCTCGTACGGGCCGCCGCCGACGATCAGCAGGACCGCGTCCGGCTGGGCGGCCAGGATCAGCGGCATCGCGAGGATCAGCGTGTCCTGTCCCTTGCGCGGCACCAGCCGCGACACGCACACGACCACCGGCCGGTCGCTCAGCCCCAGCCGCGCCCGCACCTCCGCGCCCCCGGACCCGGGATGGAACGTCTTCTCGTCCACCCCCGGCGGCAGCTGCACCATCCGGCCGGCCGCCCCGGCGCTCAGGGCGGTCGCGATCCGGGACCGCGTGTACTCGCCGAGATAGGTGATCGTGTCGGTCGCCTCGCCGATCCGCCCGAGCAGTTGCCGGGCGGCGGGCAGCTGGGCCCAGCCGGCCTCGTGCCCGTGGGTGGTGGCGACCAGCCGCTGTGCCCCGGCCTTCCGCAGCGCCGGCGCCATCAGCCCGAGCGGAGCCGCCGCCCCGAACCACACGGACGTGCACCCGTGCTCCCGGAGCAGCCCGACCGCGGTCCGGGTCGCCCCCGGCGTGGGCAGCAGCATCGTCGTACGGTCGCGTACGACGGTGAAGGGCTGCTCCGCGTCGAACGCGGCGGTGGCCTCGACACCCTCCCGGCTCCGCTTCCACGTGGACGCGTAGACCACGAGCCGCTCCGGGTCCAGCCGCAGGGCCATGTTGTGCAGAAAGGCCTGGATGCCGCCCGGCCGGGGCGGGAAGTCATTGGTCACGACGAGGGTCTTGTGCATCGCGGCCGACCTTACCCGCACAGTGTGTTCGGCCGTGCTTCATGGCCGTCGCACAGGGCGCCGGGAGATCATGTGGCGCACTCCCAGGCAGGGCGACGGACAGGGGCTCAGGTGGACAGGACGGGCGAGAGGCGTGCCCTGGCGTTGCTGCTGGTCGTCTGGGGTGCCACCCGGCTGGTGCTGCTGCTGTTCGTGCTGAAGGTGTTCGTGTTCCCGGGCGCGGACGTCACCACCGACGTGTCGGTGATCTACCAGGGGTGGTACGAGGTCCTCCGGCACGGAACGTTCCCTCTGGACGACGTCACCTGGCAGTACCCGCCCGCGGCCGCCCTGGCGATCCTCGCCCCCGGGCTGCTGCCCTTCCTGGACTACCCGACCGCCTTCTTCGTGCTGGCCTTCCTGGCCGACCTGGTGGTGCTCTCCCTCCTCCTCTACACGGGCCCACGCCCCGGCCGCACCCTGCGCGGCGCCTGGGTCTGGGTGCTCGGCGTGCCGCTCCTCGGCCCGACCGTCTACTCCCGCTACGACCTGATGGTCACCGCCGTCGCCGTCGCCGCGCTGCTCACCGGGGCCCGGCACCCCCGGCTCATGGGCGCGCTGGCGGGCTTCGGCGCGATGGTCAAGGTGTGGCCGGCGCTGCTCCTCGTGGGTGCCGTGCGGCGGCGGGCCTGGGTGGCGGCGGCGGTCACGGCCGGCGTGGTCGGGGCGCTGTTCGCGGTGGCCATGCCCGGCGCGTTCGCCTTCCTGACCTTCCAGCGGGACCGGGGCACCGAGGTGGAGTCGCTGGGCGCGCTGGTCCTGCACATCGCCCGGCACCACGGCTGGCAGGGCGAGGTGCTGCTCAACTACGGCTCGATCGAATTCCTCGGCCCGGGGGTGAAGACGGTGAGCGCGGCGGCCCTGGTGCTGACCGCGTGCGCCTTCGGCTGGCTGCTGCTGTGGCGGCTGTGCGCGACCCGCTTCCGGTCCCACACGCTCGCGGACGCCGCCTTCACGGCCGCCTTGATGTTCACGGCCACCAGCCGGGTGATCAGCCCGCAGTACATGGTGTGGCTGGTGGGCCTGGCCGCCGTCTGCCTCTGCTTCCGGGCCAGCCGGATGACCCTGCCGGCGGTCCTGCTCCTCCTGGCCACCCTCGTGACGGTCCTGGAGTTCCCGGTCGGCTTCTCGCACATCGTGGTGAGCGACTGGTACGGCATCATCCTGCTGCTCCTGCGCAACGGCCTGCTGGTCGCGGCGACGGTCACCGCGGCCCGTCAGCTGTGGCGCTCCACGGTGACCGACGCCTCGGCCGCTCCGCTGCCGGCTCAGGCCGCCCGCGCGAAGGAGACCTCGGTCCCCTCCTGAGCACGGGCCGGTTCAGCCGCCGAGCCGGTCCGTCAGATAGTCCCGCCAGCGGGCGGTGAAGTCCGGCAGGGTGGTGCCGAGTTCCGTGCGCAGCGCGTCCTCGACGGCGCCGGCCCGGCCCTGGTGGGCGCCGACGGCCCGGTAGAAGGCGCCGAGCCGCTCCTCGCCCCAGTGGGCGGCGATCATCCGGCAGGCCAGCCAGCCGCCCTCGTAGGCCTCGGCCAGCTGGGTGGGGTCGTCCGTGAAGCCGAAGTCCTTGTCCTCCGGGAGGTCCTCCGGGAGGTTCCCGTCCCGTACGGCGCGGGCCAGTTCCGGCGCGGCCTCGGTGGCTGTACGGCCGCTGTCGAGATAGCCGATCCAGTCGGCGTACCCCTCGGAGAGCCAGAGCGGGGTGGCGGCCGAGGTGTGGGCGCGGGTGGCGACATGGGTCGTCTCATGGGTGAGGACCACCTGCTTGCCGACCGAGCCGAGGACGGCGTACGCCTCCGGGTTGAGGATGACCCGGTCCGCCGGGGCCTGGCCGGAGCCTCCCGCCTCGCCGGTGGTGACGGCGGCGATGCCCCGGTAGTTGGAGGCGGGGGCGCCCAGCAGGCCCGCCATGCCGTTCAGCGTCTGGGGTACGACCAGGACCACCCGCTGGGTCCAGTCCGCGCCCCAGGCCTTGGAGACCTCGGGGACGGCGGTGTCGGCGAGACCGGCGTAGTCCCGCAGGGTGTCCCTGGACTGGCCGACGCCGAGAACCAGGCTGTGCGCGCCCTTGACGGCCGTCACCGTGCCCTGGTCCCAGAGCTGCTGCCCCGACTTCTCGGCGGGCTTGTCGGCGGCCACGTACCAGTGGCCGTCGGCGGTGCGGCTGAGGGTCAGGGTGCGGTCGGTGGTGACCGGGGCCTTGTCGTAGCCCTGGATGCGGTAGCGGAGCTGGGCGGCGGCGGTGGCCTCGGCGCCGTCGGAGTGGAGGGCGGTCAGCCGGTAGCTCCAGTCCGCGAGCGGTACGGCCCGCAGGTTCGCGTACGAGCTCCGGGTGCCCGTCTCGGCGTAGGCCCCCTCGTCATGGCCGAGGACGGCGGCCGCGCGCCGGTCCAGGACCTGCTGCACCTCGGCCCTCGCCGACCCGGTCGCCGCCTGCCCGCCGCCGCATCCCGTCAGCGGCAGGAGCAGCAGACACAGCCCCGCCGCTCCTGAGCGCCACGCCCGCCTGCCACCAGCCACTTTCCGATCGTACGGGTCGGGGCCCGAAAGTCAGGGCCGGGTGACGGAGGAGATGGGCATCATCCCGACCGGGTCGTAGCGGACCGGGGCGCCCGGGTAGGGGGCGTGGATGACCTGTCCGTTGCCGACGTACATCCCCACATGGCTGGCGTCGGAGCGGTAGACCACCAGGTCACCGGGTTGCGCCTGGGAGAGCGGGACCTGGTGGCCGGCGTACCGCTGCTCCTGCGAGGTGCGCGGCAGATGGATCCCGGCCTGCGCGTACGACCACTGGATCAGGCCCGAGCAGTCGAAGCCGGAGGGGCCGCTGGCGCCCCACACGTACGGCTTGCCGAGGGCGGCGCGGGCGGCGGCCACCGCGGCGGCGGCGCGGCCGTCGGGGACGGTGACACCGGAGAGGTCGGGCAGGTCGGCGCGGTCGTCGCCGCGGGAGGCGTGCTCGAAGGCGGCGCGGTCGGCGGCGGGCAGCGCGTTGAGCAGCCGCCGGGCCTTGGCGAGCTTCTTCTCCACGGCGGCCTTGTGGGAGGCGACCGCCTTGCGGCTGCGCTCCAGCTGGGTGAGTTTCCCGGCGGCCTCGCCGCGCTCCTGGGCGAGTTCGCGCATCGCCGCCTGCAGCTCCCTGAGCTGATCGGCCTGGCGGACGTCGATACGGTCGAGGAGGGAGGCCCGGTCGAGGTACTCCTCGGGGTCGTCGGAGAACAGCAGGGCGACGGTGGGGTCGATGCCCCCGGAGCGGTACTGGGCGCCGGCGAGCGAACCGAGCGCCTCCCGCATGGCGTTGATGCGCTGCTGCTGGCGGGCGATGCGGTCCTGGGAGTCGTTGACCTCGTGGCGCAGTGCGCCGGCCCGCTCGTCGGCCTTGTTGTAGGCCTCGGTCGCCTCTTCGGCCTCCCGGTACAGCCGGTCCACCTCGGCGCGGGTGCTCCCGTTCGGGGCCGCGCTCGCGGGTACGGCGCCGAGCGCGGCCGCCGCGGCCGACAGCACACAGAGGGCGGCACCGGCGCCCCGGTTGAACCCGGACGGTGCGAGACGGCGATGAAACCCCACGGCGGTCCTTCTGCTGGCGGACAGGTACCGCTTCCTCCGGCGCCGGGGACGGGGATGCCCGGGCGCCGGAGGAAACGCGCCCGACAGTAGCCGTGCGAACACACCCCGGCCAAAGACCTCGCCGGGCACATAACGTGACGCCCCGCCGCTGACGCAGGTCACCGGCGGGGCGTGGGGTCATCTTCGGTTGGAGCGATTCGCCCGTTCGGGCGCCACCCCGGGTTGATCTTGGGCCGTACGGGTGTCGCCGTAACCCGGTGGGGTCAGATCCGGACGCCGAACTCGAACGTCATGTTGCCGATCGATTCGTAGCGCACCACGGCACCGGTGTGCGGGGCGTGCAGCACCTGGCCGTTGCCCGCGTAGAGGCCGACGTGGTGGTAGTCGCCGTAGAAGATCACCAGGTCGCCGACCTTGAGGTCGCTCTGGCTGTAGATGCGGGTACCGGCGTTGGCCTGGGCCTCGGAGGTGCGGGGGATGGTGACGCCGGCCTGGGCGTAGGCCCAGGAGGTCAGGCCCGAGCAGTCGAAGGAGGACGGGCCGGAGGCGCCGTAGACGTACGGCGAGCCGATCACGGACTGGGCGGCGGAGAAGGCGGCGGCGGCCCGGCCGGAGGCGGAGCCGGTGTTGCCGAGGTCCACGCGGGAGGAGGCGCGGCTGGCGGCCTGGGCCTGCTCGGCGTCCAGGGCGGCCTTCTCCTTGGCCGTCAGGGTGTTGAGGAGCTTCTGCGCGTCGGCGAGCTTGGCCTGGACGGCGCTCTTCTGCTTGGCCAGCTCGGTGCGGGTGGCGGAGAGGTCCTTGAGCTTGTCCGTCGCCTCTGCCCGCTCCTGGGCGAGTTCGCGCTGTTTGTCCTGAATCTTCTTCAGGGCCTCGACCTGCTGGCCGCTCAACTGGTCGAGCGTGGACGCCTTGTCGAGGTAGTCGTCCGGGTCGGACGAGAGGAAGAGCTGGACCGACGGGTCTATGCCGCCGGAGCGGTACTGCGCGGTGGCCAGCGAACCGAGGCTGTCGCGCAGCTTGTTGAGGTCCTCCTGGCCACGGGCCACATTGTCCTGGATCGTGGAGATCTCCTTCTGCAGCTTCTGCTGCTTCTCCTTGGCTCCGTCCAGCTTCTCGGTGGCCTGCTCGGCCTCCTCGTAGAGCTTGTCGACCTTTGCCTTGACCTCGTCCTTGGTCAGCTTCTCGCTGGGCGCCGCGTTGGCGGCGTTGGCGCTGAGGACGACGGCAGCGGCGGCTGCGGTGGTCAGCACGGTCACGCGCGCGCGACTGGGCTGCTTGGGTCGACGATGGGACGCCACGGAGACGGGCTCCTTCGTTTGAGTGATCACCCGTGTGGAGGTTCGAGGCCCGACCCTAGTGACCTCCCTGTGATCAGTTCAAACCCAACAGCGAAAAAACTGGTCACGCAACGCACTCTTTGCACATAACTCACGTGCCGTAATGCTCGATTGACGCTACGTTGCGTGACGGTTCGGTCAATTCGGGCATTGCATATGTCCGTTGAACCTTCAGGACAGTCGCTTCAGAAGCATCGCAGAAGCCACCGGACGGGCACCCGCCTTGGCGACCCCGTCGGCGACCTCGCGGTCGGTCGAGGCGACGATCACCGGCCGGCCCGGCGGCTCGGCGCGCACGAGCTGGCGGATCAGTTCGTCCGCGGTGACACCGGGCTTGGAGAAGAGGACCCTGACCCCGCGCGGCGGAGCGAGCAGCACCGGCGCGGCCAGTTCGGCGCCGTCGAAGACACAGGTGACCTCGGCGCCGGTCTGCGCGGCGAGCTGGGAGAGCTGGCCGAGCAGCCGCAGCCGCTGCTTCTCCAGCGGCATCTGCGGATAGCCGGTCTTGGTCACGTTGTAGCCGTCGACGACCAAGTGCGCCTGGGGCAGGGCGAGTAGCTGATTGAGAATGGCCGGGTCGTTCTCCGAGAGCGCCCGGGCCGCGATGTCCTTCGGGGTCATTCGTCCCGGTTCGACCGCGTCCACGGTCTCGGCGGGCCGCACCGACACCGGCGGCAGCGCCAGTTCGCGGCGCAGGCCCTGGGCCGCGTCCAGGACGGTGTCGAGCAGCAGCCGTACTCTCATGTCCTCTACGCTGCGCCCCTCGCGGGCGGCCCGGCGGCTGGCCTCCAGGGCGGCCTCGACCTCGCCGAGCCGGGCCTTGAGCCGACGCCCCTCGCTCTCGGCGGCGGACAGCTGGGCCTGCCCCTCGGTGCGCGCCGACTCCATCTCGCCCTGCAACTTGCGCAGCGCGGCCTCACCGCGCTTGACGTCACTGAGGGCCGCGCGCAGCTTACGGTGAAGCGATTCCGCTTCCCTCTTCGCCGCGTCCAGTTCGGCGCGCAGCCGCTCCGTCTCGGCACGGGTCTGCCCCCGGGCCCGGTCCAGCTCCTCGCGCAGCCGCTCCAGCTCGGCCCGGCTCTCCTCGTCGGCCCGCTCGG
Organism: Streptomyces sp. NPDC051105; assembly: GCF_040682795.1. NCBI lineage: Bacteria > Bacillati > Actinomycetota > Actinomycetes > Kitasatosporales > Streptomycetaceae > Streptomyces > Streptomyces sp. NPDC051105. Next base: position 25,797 of record NZ_JBFBBR010000004.1, read on the forward strand.
CGTCGGCCCGCTGGGCCTCCTCGCCGGCCGCCGCCACCAGCTTCACCCAGCCCGTGGGGCGCAGTACGTAGGCCGCGGCCGCCACATCGAGCGGGTCCGCGGCCGGGGGCGGGGAACCGGAGTCGAGGGCGCCGGCGAGTTCCGGCTGGGCCTCTCTGAGCTTCTCCCCGATCCGCTGCCGGAAGAGGGTGTCCGTCTCCAGCGCCGTCGCCATGGCGTTCCCGGCGAACTTGGCGCGTCGATTCGGGGCGAAACGGGCGTACTGCCGCAGCTGGGCGGGCAGTTCGGCGATGGTCAGCCCACCGAAGCCGTCCGACACGATCTGTACGACACGCCGTCGCACGCCGTCGGGCAGCGGACGGTCAAGCACCTCGGCGGTGCCGTCGCCCGGCCCCCCGCCTGTGGTCTCCACCATCCGTCACACCCCATCACCTGTGCGCGGCCGCCTCCCGGTCTCAGGAGTCGGCACCCGGCCTGTCCACGAGTTCCACCTGGTCCACCGCGTTGCACCAGCGGCAGCGCACCGACTCGATGGTCTCACTGACCACCTCGCGCTCCTCGACCTTGGGCTCACCGGCCAGGTCGAGGTGCACGTACTCCACGACCTTCGACGAGCGGGTCACGTCGAAGCGCGTCAGGTTGCCGCAGAGGGTGCAGCGCCACCGCGTCGTGGCAGTCGGCAGGGGAACCGTCATCGTGGCTGTTCGCTTCCTTCTAGTGTCCGTGACGCGCCGTCCCGACGCGTGTGGCTCGTTACCCTACGGCCTGGCGAGTACTCGACGCCGCCCTGTCCGCGGCGGCGAGGCGATCTGCACCAGTGCATCCCATTACGCCATGCTCTATGTCCATGATCGGCAACTGGAACACGACGGCCGTCCGGACCCTGCGGGGCACGTCGGCGCCCATGACGTACACCCTGATCGCCGTCTGCTGCCTGATCTTCGTGCTCGGCCCGGCGTCCGGCTTCACCCCGTCCTACGGCACCGGGGACGCCCTGGCGGCCGCCCAGCGCGCGTACTTCCGGCGCTGGGGGGTGGTGCCCGCCGACCTGTTCGACGGTCCGGCGCGGGAGGTGCTCACCCCGGCCACGGCGCTGTTCATCCACGGCAGCTGGGTGCACCTGCTCGGCAACATGCTCTTCCTCTTCGTCTTCGGGGCGATGGCCGAGGAGCGGATGGGCCGCGTGGAGTTCACGCTCTTCTACATCGGCTGCGGCTACCTCGCACTGCTCGGCTACGCGGCCGCCAACGCCACGTCCCAGCAGTCGCTGGTGGGGGCGTCCGGGGCGATCTCGGCAGTCCTCGGAGCGTTCCTGTACCTGTTCCCCAGCGCCCGCGTGACCAGTCTTCTGCCGTTCCTCTTCTTCCTTCCGCTCCGGTTGCCGGCCTGGGTGGTGCTGCCCTTCTGGGCCGCCCTGCAGTGGCTCGCCCTGGACCAGGCCCCCTCCGGCCCCGGCGTGGCCTACCTCGCCCACCTGGTCGGCTTCGGACTCGGCCTCGGCTACGCGTGGGTGCGGTACGGCCGTGGGACTAAAGTGAAGGCCGCCCCAGCTCCGGCACCCGAGGGAGAGAACCAGCCGTGATCACCGCGATCGTCCTCATCAAGACCAGCGTGGACCGGATCCCCGAGATCGCGGAACAGATCGCCGCGCTGGACAGCGTCAGCGAGGTCTTCTCCGTCACCGGTACCTACGACCTGATCGCCATGGTCCGGGTGAAGCAGCACGAGGACCTCGCCGAGGTCATCCCCGGCTCCATCAGCAAGATCCCCGGCGTGGAGGGCACGGACACGCACGTCGCGTTCCGCACGTACTCCCAGCACGACCTGGAGGCGGCCTTCGCCATCGGCCTGGACAGCTGAACCGAGCGGTTCGGCTGTCCAGGCCAGGCCGGGCGGCGTCAGTGCCGCAGGGCCGGTGAGCCGACGGGCGCACGGCGTCCGGCACTGCGGCAGGCCGAGACGCCCACGGCGAGCAGCCAGTAGCTGAGGATCGCTCCCATCAGGGCGGTGGTGCCCCAGCCGTTCGCCGCGTAGAAGTGCGCGGGGTCGTCGCCGAAGAACACGGACGGCACGAAGGCCAGGTTGACTCCTGCCAGGACGTAGGCGGACCGGGCGGTCCAGCGTGGCAGCAGGCGGGTACGGGAGATCCCGTGACCCACCGCGGCCAGGAAGAGGGCGAGCATCAGGCGGCTGATCGACCCATACAGGATGTAGGTGCCGCTGACCGCGATGGTCGGGTCGATCGGACGGTCCGCGGCGATGACCGCGCCGCCTTCCAGTCCGCTGGAGACCAGCGTGATCGTCGCGTACACCAGTCCGGTCGCCTGGGCCATCGAGCCGATCCATTCACTGGCCGGGTCGACCCGCTTGACCAGTTCACGGAAGGCCGTCACGAACACGACCACGAACGCCAGCCCGACGATCCCGACCAGCAGCCTGGCCAGGACGTTCGAGTCCGGCGGCGGACCGGAGTAGACGAAGTACAGCGGTACCTCGACGATGAAGGCGGCCGCCGCGGTGAGGGAGGCGAGGCCCGTCAGGCGCCTCGCGACGGTTTCGTTCATGGGTGTGCCCCCCGGTTCCCTGTGTCGGATTCCCCGTCGGCCCGTTGCCGACTACATGAATCCTGGCGTTCACGACGCTTCTCGTCGCTGGGCCTGGACACCGGATCGGGGGGTGGTCCTGCCGGCACCCCTGCGGGTGGGTCAGCTCACCGCCGGGACACAGCGGCCGTCCTCCGTGCGGTACGACCACTTCGCGCCGTCGGTCACCAGTTCCCGCACCGCGTCGACGAAGCGCTCCACGTGCTCGTCCGGCGTGCCCGCCCCGAAGCTCACCCGGATGGCGTTGAGGGACTTCTCGCCCGGTGCCGCCTCCGGCGCCCCGCACTCGCCCTGGGTCTGCGGGTCGGAGCCCAGCAGGGTCCTGACCAGCGGGTGGGCGCAGAAGAGGCCGTCGCGGACGCCGATGCCGTACTCGGCGGAGAGGGCGGCGGCGAAGTGGGAGCTGTTCCAGCCGTCCACCACGAAGCTGATCACGCCGACGCGGGGGGCGTCGTCGCCGAAGAGGGAGAGGACCCGGACCTCGGGGACCTCGGCCAGCCCCGCCCGCACCTTCTCGATCAGGTGCCGCTCGCGGGCGACCAGCGTGTCGAAGCCGGCCTCGGTGAGTGCCTTGCAGGCGGAGGCGATGGAGTAGGCGCCGATGACGTTGGGCGAGCCCGCCTCGTGGCGCGCGGCGCTCTCGTGCCACTCCACGGCCACTCCCCCGTCCTCCCGCCGGGTGACCTTGCGGCTCGCGCCGCCGCCCGCGAGGTAGGGCTCGGCGGCCTGCAGCCAGTCGGCGCGGCCGGCCAGGACGCCGGAGCCGAAGGGGGCGTACAGCTTGTGGCCGGAGAAGGCGACCCAGTCGACGTCCAGGTCCCGGACGGACACGGGATGGTGCGGGGCCAGCTGGGCGGCGTCCAGGACGATCCGGGCGCCGTGCGCGTGCGCGGCGGCGGCCAGCTCGCGGACCGGCCACAGCTCGCCCGTGACGTTGGACGCGCCGGTGACGCAGACCAGGGCCGGGCCGTGGGGGTCGCGCTCGGCGAGGGCGCGTTCCAGGGTCTCGACGGCCTGCCGCGGGGTGCGGGGCGCGTTGAGGTAGGTGACCCGGGCGTCCTTCCAGGGGAGCAGGCTCGCGTGGTGCTCGGTCTCGAAGACGAAGACCTGGCAGTCGGCGGGGACGGCGGCGGCGAGCAGGTTGAGGGAGTCGGTGGTGGAGCGGGTGAAGATCAGCTGGTCGTCGGAGCGGCAGTCGAGGAACTCGGCGACGGTCTTCCGGGCGTTCTCGAAGAGGTCGGTCGACAGCTGGGAGAGGTAGCCGGCGCCGCGGTGGACGCTCCCGTAGTAGGGGGCGTACGCCGCCACGTCGTCCCAGACCCGCTGGAGGGCGGGGGCGCTGGCCGCGTAGTCGAGGGCGGCGTAGGTGACCTCGCCGCCGGTGACGAGCGGGACGGTGACATCCCGGCCCAGAACGGGCAGCCGGGCACAAACGGACTGGGCGGCGGCAGCGGTGGCGACAGACATGGCGAACTCCTGTGAGGGGTAAGCGAAATCGCCGGGCCGGACGGTACGTCGACGGCACGGGAAAGGTGAAAGGGGTACGCGGAGGCGGGGCTCGACGCCCTATCGCATTCGCTTGCTCACAGAAGGCTCCCTCGACGACCAGGACCCCTGGCGTACGAGGGGTCCGCGCTTGCCGTAGACCTCGCTGCCTACGACCTGGTCTTCACCCGGGGCACCCCGCCACGGACGGAGGGTTGCCGGACAGTCGGCCGGGGCCTCATGACTGTCACTCATGACCTGGAAAGAAACCTAAGTGAAGTGATCGCCGACGCGCAACTCCTGTCCGGATGACGGAACACCGCCAGGGTCCGAAGCCGCTCCGGCACCGCCGGGAGGACCGTGTGCGGTCGCCCGCCGTTGCGGCGGAAGGCCGGCAAGGGGGAGCACCGCCGCCCACCTTCCTCTCCGCCGCAACGGCGAGCAGCCACGACGGCGCAGCTGGGGGTCCCCCCACGCCCTTGAGGCAGTGGGCGAGGTGCCGTACCGCGCCTCAGCCCGCCGACCGCGGCCCCTACCTGTTCGTCGCCGCCGCCCAGCGCTCCAGCGCCCGCTTGGCCGCGCCCGAGTCGATGGACTCCGCCGCCTTGTCCATGCCCGTCCGGAGCTGTTCGGCCAGCGTCCCCGTGCCGGGGTCCAGGGCCACCAGGGCCGCCGCCGAGTTCAGCAGGACCGCCTCGCGTACCGGGCCCGGCTCACCGTCCAGGAGGCGGCGGGCGACCTCCGCGTTGTACGACGGGTCGCCGCCGCGCAGCGCCTCCACGGGGACCAGGTCGATGCCGACGTCACGGGGGTCGAAGGTCTCCTCGGTGACCTTGCCGTCGCGGACGATCCAGACGTGGGACGTGGCGGTGGTCGTCAGCTCGTCGAGGCCGTCGTCGCCGCGGAAGACCAGGGAGGAGTTGCCGCGCTCCGCGAAGACGCCCGCGACGACCGGTGCCATGCGCGGGTCCGCGACGCCGACCGCCTGGGCCCGCACCTGCGCGGGGTTGGTCAGCGGCCCGAGGATGTTGAACACCGTGCGGATGCCCAACTGGCCGCGGGCCGCGCCCACATGGCGCAGCGCCGGGTGGAACTTGACGGCGAAGCAGAAGGTGATGCCGGCCTCCTCGGCGACCTCGGCGACCCGCTGCGGGGTCAGGTCGAGGTTGACGCCGAGCTTCTCCAGCACGTCCGAGGCGCCGGACGCGGAGGACGCCGCCCGGTTGCCGTGCTTGACGACCTTCGCCCCGGTGCCGGCCACCACCAGCGCCGACATCGTGGAGATGTTCACCGTCTTGGCGCCGTCACCGCCGGTGCCGACGATGTCGACCGTGCGGCCCGGTACCTCGATGACGTTGGCGTGCTCGTACATCGTGCGGACGAGACCGTTGATCTCCTCGACGGTCTCCCCCTTGGCCCTGAGGGCCACCACGAACCCGGCGATCTGCGCGTCCGTCGCCTGGCCGCGCATGATCTGGTCCATCGCCCAGGCCGTCGCGTCGGCGCTCTGGTCCTGGCCGTACAGCAACGCGTTCAGTACCTCGGGCCAGGAACAGCCCGCCGCGGTGTCGCCTCCAGCGGGGGTCACAGCGCTCATAAGGCCGCTCCTGCTCGTCGTACACGAAATGAAGGTTTCACGGCTTACCCTATCCAGCCCGGGACACGGCGAAGGGCCCCCGTCCGTACGTCGGACGGGGGCCCTTCGACCGTGGCGTGGCGACGCGGTCGATCAGTGGTGGCCGTGGCCGCTCGTGATCTCCTTGTACTCCTCGACGGTGGGCTTCGGGATCTGGTTGTCCTCGCCGTAGTAGGCGCTGCTCAGCTTGGCGCGGAGCTTCTCGGACCCCTTGATCTTGCGCTCGACACCGTTCTCGTCCACCGCCGCGCCGACCTGGGCCGGCTCGTACTGGTGGTGGGCCGTGAGGGTGTGCAGCTGCTCCTGGCTGAGCGGCTCGTGCACCTCGATGAACTCACCGTGCGGCAGCCGCTTGATGATGCCGGTCTCGCGGCCGTGCAGCACCTTCTCGCGGTCCCGGCGCTGCAGGCCGAGGCAGATCCGCTTGGTGACGATGAACGCGATCACCGGTCCGGCGAAGAAGAAGATCCGGACGAACCAGGTCACGTCGTTGATCGACAGGTGGAAGTGGGTGGCGAAGAGGTCGTTGCCACCACCGACCAGGCCCACCATGTACACCGTCACCCAGGCGACACCGAAGGCGGTGCGGGTCGGGGCGTTGCGCGGGCGGTCCAGGATGTGGTGCTCGCTCTTGTCGCCGGTGACCCAGGACTCGATGAACGGGTAGACCGCGATCACGCCCAGCACCAGACCGAACAGGACCAGCGGGATGAAGACGCCCAGGACCAGGGTGTGGCCCCAGAAGTTGATCTCCCAGCCCGGCATGTAACGGATCAGACCCTCGGCGAAGCCCATGTACCAGTCGGGCTGGGCGCCGGTGGACACCTGGTCCGGACGGTAGGGGCCCATGGCCCAGATCGGGTTGATCTGGGTGGTCGCCGCGATGGCCGCGATGACACCGAAGACCAGGAAGAAGAAGCCTCCGGCCTTGGCCATGTAGACCGGCAGCAGCGGCATGCCGACGACGTTCTTCTCGGACTTTCCGGGACCCGCGAACTGCGTGTGCTTGTGGTAGAAGACCAGGATCAGGTGGCCCACCATCAGGCCGAGCATGATGCCCGGCAGCAGCAGGATGTGGATCGAGTAGAACCGCCCCACGAAGTCGTGGCCGGGGAACTCGCCGCCGAAGAGGAAGTACGAGATGTACGTGCCGACGATCGGCATCGACAGGATGGCGCCCTCGGTGAAGCGGACACCGGTGCCGGAGAGCAGGTCGTCCGGGAGCGAGTAACCGGTGAAGCCGGTGAACATGCCCAGGACGAACAGCAGGAAGCCGAACAGCCAGTTGATCTCACGCGGCTTGCGGAACGCGCCGGTGAAGAACACGCGCATCATGTGCACGAACATGCCGGCGAGGAAGATCAGCGCGGCCCAGTGGTGGATCTGCCGGATGAGCAGGCCACCGCGCACGTCGAAGGAGATGTGCAGGGTCGAGTTGAACGCCTCGGACATCAGCTGTCCCTGGAGCGGGACGTAGCTGCCGTGGTACGCCACCTCGTTCATCGACGGGTGGAAGAACAGCGTCAGATACACACCCGTCAGGATGATGATGATGAAGCTGTACATGCACACTTCGCCCAACATGAACGACCAGTGGTCGGGGAAGATCTTGCGCATGTTGGACTTGGCCAGGGAGTAGATCCCGAGCCGTCCGTCGGCCCAGTCGGCGACGCGCTCGCCGGCCGGTGCCTTCCCGCGTTCGCGGGACTCTGTGTTCTCTGTAGTGCTCATCCGCGCTCCCAGAAAGCAGGACCGACGGGCTCCTCGAAGTCGCCGAGCGCCTGGAGGTAGCCCTCCTCGCTCACACCGATGCGCAGCTGCGGCAGGGCGTGACCGGCCGGGCCGAAGATCACTCGGGCACCGTCGGAGAGGTCGAAGGTGGACTGGTGGCACGGGCAGAGCACGTGGTGGGTCTGCTGCTCGTACAGCGAGATCGGGCAGCCCACGTGGGTGCAGATCTTCGAGTAGGCCACGATGCCCTCGTGGGACCACTCCAGCTCGCGCTTGTCCTTGATGTTGTCCGGCTGCAGCCGGATGATCATCAGGGCGGCCTTCGCCATCACGTTCTGGAAGTCCTCCTGGGACTCCTCGACGCCCTCGGGCTTGGCGAAGGTCAGCGAGCCGACGGCGACGTCGGAGGGACGCAGCGGCTCGTTGGTGTTCATGTTGACGAGCAGCTTGCCCTTCGACCACGCCGTGTGGCGCAGCGAGGTGCCGGGCAGCGGGCCGAGGTCGCGCAGCAGCACCACACCGGAGAGCGGGACCAGGGTCAGCGCGCCGAACATGGTGTTGCGGATCAGCTTGCGCCGGCCGAGCGCCGACTCCTTCGCGCCCTGCTTGAAGTCGGCCAGGACCTTGGCCTTGACCTCCGGCGGGGCCGAGATGGCGTGCCGCTCGTCGGCGACCTCCACGTCGGACATCAGGGTGCGGGCCCAGTGGACCGCGCCCGCGCCGATGCAGAACAGCGCCACACCGAGGGTCAGACCCAGCGCGAAGTTCAGCGCGCTGATGTGACCGATCGGGAAGACGAAGATCGACTTGTCTTTCGGGATCGTCACATAGGAGGCGATGAAGCCGACGGTGGCCAGCATCGACACCGTGAACAGCAGGGCCACGACGCGCTCGGACCGCTTGGCGGCCCGCTCGTCGATGTCCTGGATCCGGTGCTCGTGAGGCGGCAGACCGGGGTCCGCGAACGGGTCCTTCTCGTCCGCGATGTCCACGGCGCCGTGCGCGTGGCCCTGCTCAGCGGGCAGGTTCTCTTCTGGAATCTCTTGGCTACTCATGACTTCTTGGCCTTTGCGGTCCGAGCGGCGACCCAGACGGCGACCGCGATCAGGGCGCCGAGACCGAAGATCCACGCGAACAGACCCTCACTGACCGGCCCGAGGCCGCCCAGGTTGAGACCGCCGGGGTTCACCGTCTTGGGGCTGTTGACCGCGTCGAGGTACGCGATGATGTCCTTCTTGTTCTTCTCCGACAGCGTGGTGTCGGGGAAGGACGGCATGTTCTGCGGGCCCGTCTGCATGGCCTCGTAGATGTGCTTCGGGTCGACACCTTCCAGGCTCGGCGCGAACTTGCCCTTGGTCAGCGCGCCACCCGCACCCACGAAGTTGTGGCACTGCGCGCAGTTGGTGCGGAAGAGCTCACCGCCCGCGGCGATGTCGGCACCGCCCGGGCCGTACTGCTCCTTGGTGGGCACCTCGGGACCGGCGCCCAGCGAGGCGATGTACGCCGCGAGCTGGTCGATCTGGGCCTGGGTGTAGATGTTCTTCTTCTTGACGACCTGCGGGCCCTGCGAGGTGGCGGCCGGCATACGGCCGGTGCCGACCTGGAAGTCCACGGCCGCGGCGCCCACGCCGACCAGGCTGGGGCCGTCGGACGAACCCTGACCGCGGGTGCCGTGGCAGCTGGCACAGCCGACCGAGTAGAGCTTCTTGCCCTCCTCAATGGTCAGGGACTGGGAGGTCTCATCGGCCTGCGCCCGGCCCGCGGGCGCGAGCGTGGCGTACAGCCCCCCAGTGGCCGCCAGCGCAAAGAGTAGGACGACGACCGCCGCCAGCGGATGGCGTCGTCGTGCGGAGAGCTTTTTCACGGATTACCCCGGTGTCAGGATCTTCTGCGTCGATGCTTCTGGGTTGTGCGCTTCTGCAGCGCGTGGAGCCGGCCCGGCTACTTGATCAGGTAGATCGTGGCGAAAAGGCCGATCCAGACGACATCGACGAAGTGCCAGTAGTAGGACACGACGATGGCCGCGGTCGCCTGCTCGTGCGTGAAGCGCTTCGCCGCGTAGGTGCGGCCGAGGACGAACAGGAAGGCGATGAGGCCGCCCGTCACGTGCATGCCGTGGAACCCGGTGGTCAGGTAGAACACCGAGCCGTACGGGTCGGAGGAGAGCGAGATCCCGTCCTCCTTCACCAGGCTGGTGTACTCGTAGATCTGACCGCCGATGAAGATCGCGCCCATCACGAAGGTGACGATGAACCAGCCCCGGAGCTTCTTCACGTCCCCGCGCTCGGCGGCGAACACGCCGAGCTGGCAGGTGAGGGAGGAGAGCACCAGGATCGTGGTGTTGGTCGCGGAGAACGGAATGTTGAGATGGCTCGCCATCTCCTTCCAGTGATCCGGACCGGTCACCGATCGCAGGGTGAAGTACATCGCGAAGAGGGCCGCGAAGAACATCAGCTCGGAACTCAGCCAGATGATGGTTCCGACGCTGGTGAGGTTCGGCCGATTGACCGACGGGTGCGCGTGCCCGGTTTCTACTGTCGTTGCTGTCGCCACGACCGACATTATGTCGGTCGCTTATCTCGCGCTCACTCCGGGGGGTGCCGTTCGGGGTGTCCGCACCGTGTGTACTGCCCGGATGGCCCATCGAAGCGGTGTTCCAAGAGGTGTTGACGAGGTGTCCGGGGGAGTAGCATCCGGCCCATCGGTCCTGTCCGTACGACGCTGACGTCTCGGAGGAACAATGCAGCCGACCGCCACGGTGCTGGTCTACAGCGACGATTCCAACACCCGCGAGCAGGTACGGCTGGCCGCGGGCCGGCGGCCGGCTCCCGACGTGCCGTTCGTCGAGTTCGTGGAGTGCGCGACGCCTCAGGCGGTCGTCACCGAGCTGGACAAGGGCGGCGTCGACGTGTGCGTGCTGGACGGCGAGGCCGTGCCGCTGGGAGGCATGGGGCTGTGCCGGCAGATCAAGGACGAGGTGTTCAACTGCCCGCCGGTGCTGCTGCTGATCGGGCGGCCGCAGGACGCGTGGCTGGCCACGTGGAGCCGGGCGGACGCGGCTGTGACGCTGCCGGTGGATCCGGTGGAGTTCGCCTCGGCGCTGGCGTCTCTGCTGCGGCAGCGGAGGCTGCAGAGCGCCTAGGAGAGGGCGGGGCGCGGTGCGGTGCGCGACTGCGGGCCGGTGGGGGCCGTTCGCGCCCACGCGGCGGTAACCGCATGCCGGACACGGCCCCGCGCCCCTGAGTCAGCCGCCCTTGAGGGCGTTTCACAGGGCGGCCGGCTGCACTCTCGCCGCGTCCTGGGGCTTCGGGCCGTCCGGGGTGCCGTTGATGAGGGCGCTGCCGTTGCGCCAGTCCTTCCAGGCGAGGTTCCAGTCACCGAAGCCGTTGCCGAAGTGCTCCATCTCCTCGCCGTTGGAGTTGACGACCTTCACCAGGTCACCCGGGTGGAAGGTGTCGAAGAACCACTCGGCGTTCGAGGTGTTCATGCCGGTGCAGCCGTGGCTGACGTTCGCGTACCCCTGCGAGCCCACCGACCAGGGTGCGGCGTGGACGTACTCGCCCGACCAGGTCACCCGGGTGGCGTAGTAGACCGGAAGGTCGTACGAGTCCGAGGTGCCCTCGGCGATGCCGACCGTGGAGCCGCGCATGCGTACGAAGTACTGCTTCTCCAGTACGACCTTGACGCCGTTGCGGGTCTCGAAGCCCGGCTTGCCGGTGGTGATGGGGATCTGGTTGATCTCCTTGTCGTTCTTGTACACCGTCATCTGGTGGGCGGCGGCGTCCGTGACGGCGAGGAGCTTGTCACCGATGGTGAGCTTCAGGGGCTTGGCCGCGCCGCCCCACAGACGGTCGCTGATCTTGACGCCTTCCAGGTTGCTGTGCACCTGGAGGGTGGCGTGGGCCGGCCAGTAGTCCTTGGGCCGGTAGTGGAGTTCCTTGTCGCTCACCCAGTACCAGGCCCCGTCGACGGCGGGGATGGAGTCGACCCTGAGGGCGCGCTCCACGACGGCGCGCTGGGCCTTGTCCTTGACCGGGTGGTCGAGTTGGGCGGTGACGGGCTGGCCGACGCCGTACTCGCCCGCCTTGGGGCCGAAGGTGACCTTCAGCCGCTGCTGGGTGGTGGGCATGCTGGTGTCGAAGGTGAGGACCTTGCGGCCGGGCGCGCCGTCCTCGTCCTCGGTGCTGACCTGGACCGTGTAGTGGGCGTTGGCGGCCAGCGGGGAGGTGCTGTGCCAGCGACGGCCGTCGGCGTCGAGTTCGCCCGCCACATGGCGACCGGTGGCGTCCTCGGCCGTGACGTCCGTGATCCGGTCCTCGTCGCTCTTGGCGACGACCTCCAGCGGCTTGTCGGGGTCGGCCCGCTTCCCGGCGCCGGTAGGGGTGTTGAAGGAGACCTGGTCCGCGGCGTCGTACGGCTTGCCCGACAGCGGGTTGCCGTCCGATCCGCAGGCGGTGACGCCCGCGCCGAGGGCGGTCACCAGCAGGGTGCAGCTGACGACGGTACGGGCGCACGGAGAGTGACTCATATGATCACGCTATGAGAGGTTTTCCGGACCGGCACGCCAGGTACTCCGGACGGGGGACCGGTACGGCGCCGAAGGCGGGAGCTGCCGCAAAAGCGGGAGCCCGGACCCTCCTGGCAGAGGGTCCGGGCTCCCGGTGCGCTCGGCGCGTGCTTACTGGGTGCGGTTCTCACCGCGGTAGTACTCGAATACCCAGCCGAAGAGGCCGATCATGATGATGGGCGCCGAGAAGTACAGCAGCCACCAGCCGACCGCGACACCGAGGAAGGCCAGCGCGCCGCCGACACCGAGGGCGAGCGGCTGCCAGCTGTGCGGGCTGAAGAAGCCCACCTCGCCGGCCTCGTCCGCGACGTCGGCCTCCTTGTTGTCCTGGGCACCGGCGTCCACCCGCGAGGCCGTGAAGCCCAGGTAGAAGCCGATCATGATGCACAGGCCGAAGGCCATGAAGAGCGCCGTGGTACCGGCCGCTTCCTTCGACCACACGCCATAGACGATCGCCATGGCGAGGACGAAGACGCTCAGCCACACGAACATGCGGCCCTGGATCTTCACTTGCCGGCCTCCTTGCTGCCCGCGACAGCGGCGGCCGCGGCGTGACCGTGCTCCAGCTGCTCCAGCGCGGCGATCTCAGGGTGATGCAGGTCGAACGCCGGGGATTCGCTGCGGATCCGCGGCAGGGTGACGAAGTTGTGCCGCGGCGGCGGGCAGGAGGTCGCCCACTCCAGCGAACGGCCGTAGCCCCACGGGTCGTCGACCTCGACCTTCTTGCCGTACTTGGCCGTCTTCCACACGTTGTAGAGGAACGGCAGGATCGACAGGCCGAGCAGGAAGGAGCTGATCGACGAGATCGTGTTCAGCGTGGTGAAGCCGTCCTGTGCCAGGTAGTCGGCGTACCGGCGTGGCATGCCCTCGGCGCCCAGCCAGTGCTGGACCAGGAAGGTGCCGTGGAAGCCGATGAACAGCGTCCAGAAGGTGATCTTCCCGAGCCGCTCGTCGAGCATCTTGCCCGTCATCTTCGGCCACCAGAAGTGGAAGCCGGAGAACATCGCGAAGACGACCGTACCGAAGACCACGTAGTGGAAGTGAGCCACCACGAAGTACGAGTCGGAGACGTGGAAGTCCATCGGCGGCGAGGCCAGGATGACACCGGTCAGACCACCGAAGGTGAAGGTGATCAGGAAGCCGGTGGCCCAGAGCATCGGGGTCTCGAAGCTCAGTGACCCCTTCCACATCGTGCCGATCCAGTTGAAGAACTTCACGCCGGTCGGTACGGCGATGAGGAACGTCATGAAGGAGAAGAACGGCAGCAGCACACCGCCGGTGACGTACATGTGGTGGGCCCACACCGTCACGGAGAGACCGGCGATCGCGATGGTCGCCGCGATCAGGCCCATGTAGCCGAACATCGGCTTACGGGAGAAGACCGGGATGACCTCGGAGATGATGCCGAAGAACGGCAGGGCGATGATGTACACCTCTGGATGGCCGAAGAACCAGAAGAGGTGTTGCCAGAGCAAGGCTCCGCCGTTTGCCGCGTCGAAGACATGTGCCCCGAATTTCCGATCCGCCTCCAGCGCGAACAGCGCGGCGGCGAGGACGGGGAAGGCGAGCAGGACCAGGACGGCGGTCAGCAGCACGTTCCACACGAAGATCGGCATGCGGAACATGGTCATGCCCGGCGCACGCATGCAGATGATCGTGGTGATGAAGTTGACCGCGCCGAGGATGGTGCCGAAGCCGGAGAAGGCCAGACCCATGATCCACATGTCGGCGCCGATGCCCGGCGAGCGGACCGCGTCCGACAGCGGGGAGTAGGCGAACCAGCCGAAGTCGGCCGCGCCCTGCGGGGTGAGGAAGCCGCCGACCGCGATGGTCGAGCCGAACAGGTAGAGCCAGTAGGCGAACATGTTCAGCCGCGGGAACGCGACGTCCGGCGCGCCGATCTGGAGCGGCATGATCCAGTTCGTGAAGCCGGCGAACAGCGGCGTCGCGAACATCAGCAGCATGATCGTGCCGTGCATCGTGAACGCCTGGTTGAACTGCTCGTTCGACATGATCTGCAGACCGGGGCGAGCGAGCTCGGCGCGCATCAGCAGCGCCATCACACCGCCGATCAGGAAGAACGCGAACGACGTGACCAGATAGAGCGTTCCGATGGTCTTGTGGTCGGTGGTCGTCAGCCACTTCACCACGACATTGCCGGGCTGCTTGCGCCTGACCGGCAGCTCGTCAGCGTACGAGCCTTCAGCCGCGGCACCCTGGGGTTCGTTGAGGATGCTCACAGGTTGTTCGTCTCCCGGTTCTTCTCGTGGCTCGTCTGCGCGATGCCGGCGGGAATGTAACCGGTCTGCCCCTTCTTGACGAGGTCCTTGAGGTGCTGCTGGTAGCGCTCAGGCGAGACGACCTTCACGTTGAACAGCATCCGGGAGTGGTCGACGCCGCAGAGCTCGGCACACTTGCCGAGGAAGGTGCCCTCCTGATTGGGAGTCACCTGGAACGCGTTGGTGTGGCCCGGGATGACGTCCATCTTCATCAGGAACGGCACCACCCAGAAGGAGTGGATGACGTCACGCGAGGTGAGGACGAAGCGGACGGTCTCACCCTTGGGCAGCCAGAGCGTCGGACCGGGGTTGCCGGTCTGCGGGTTCTTGGTGCCCGGCGTACCGACGTCGTAGACGCCACCGGCGTTGGCCGGGAACGCGTCCTTGAACCGGTTCGGAATGGCGTCCAGGTTCGCGTCGGTCTTCGCGTCGCCGGTGACACCGTCGACGGGCGTGATGTAGTTGAAGCCCCAGCTCCACTGGAAGCCGACCACGTTGACCGTGACGTCGGGCTTCTTGTCGGTGAGGCTGAGAAGCTTCGTCTCGTCACGCGCGGTGAAGTAGAACAACACCGAGACGATGATGAGCGGAACCACCGTGTACAGCGCCTCGATCGGCATGTTGTACCGGGTCTGGGCCGGAACCTCGATCTTGGTGCGGCTGCGCCGGTGGAAGATGGCGCTCCAGATGATCAGACCCCACACCAGCACGCCGACGGCGAGCGCGGCGGCCCAGGAACCCTGCCACAGGGAGAGGATCCGCGGAGCCTCTTCCGTGGTCGGGGTGGGCATACCAAGGCGGGGGAAGTCCTTGTATGTGCAACCGGTAGCGGTCGCAAGGACCAGGCCCGCGGTCATTGCCTGCAGCAGCTTCCGCCGCATCGGGCGCCGCGGCGAGCGGTCGGAGCCGTTGGGACTCACGTAGCGCCTTCCCGAGAGTCTCGCCCGCGCTGTTCGGCTGCGGCCTTCTCGCTGGTCGGTCGCCGCCCTGCGTCGGGCAGGGGTTTGGATGTTTATGCGGACCAAACCCTAGCCGACGCGATTCGGGGGTTCGCGGGGAGGGGGGCATACGCGTCGCCTGTCACTCGGTTGGGGTGGGAACGGGCGCCCAATAGCTCGGGTTGTCGCGGTTTGTGTGGCGAGTGCGGGTGCGACGTGGCCTGTCGCGCCCGCGCCGCGGAGCCGCGTATCGGCACAGCCCCGCGCCCCTGGCTTCGCCGCACTCGAGGACGCTTTAACGTTGCCGTGTGTCCTACTTTGACGCCGCGTCCGCCGCTCCCCTCCATCCTGTTGCCCGCCAGGCGTTGTCGGCCTCGCTCGACGACGGGTGGGCGGACCCCTCGCGCCTCTACCGCGAGGGGCGGAAGGCCCGCTTGCTGCTGGACGCCGCCCGGGAGGCGGCCGCCGAGGCGGTTGGGTGCCGGGCGGACGAACTGGTCTTCACCTCGTCCGGAACCCGCTCCGTCCATACGGGTGTCGCGGGGGCGCTGGCCGGTCGCCGTCGCACCGGACGTCACCTGATCGTGTCAGCCGTCGAACACTCCTCGGTGCTCCATTCCGCCGAGGTGTTCGAGGCCGAGGGCGGAGAGGTGACGCAGGTGCCGGTGCGGCGGACCGGCGCGGTGGACGTCGAGTCGTACGCCGCCGCCTTCCGCGCGGACACCGCACTCGCGTGCCTCCAGTCGGCCAACCACGAAGTGGGGACCGTGCAGCCGGTGGCGGCGGTGGCCGAGGTGTGCCGGGCGGCCGGAGTGCCGTTGCTGGTGGACGCGGCGCAGTCGCTGGGATGGGGGCGGGTGGAGGGCGACTGGTCGTTGCTGACGGCGAGTGCGCACAAGTGGGGCGGGCCGAGCGGGGTCGGGCTGCTGGTCGTACGCAAAGGGGTGCGGTTCGCCACCCAAGGGGCTTCGGACGAGCGGGAGTCGGGGCGTTCGCCCGGTTTCGAGAACCTGCCGGCGATCGTCGCGGCGGCCGCGTCACTGCGGGCCGTCCGGGCGGAGGCCGAGCAGGAGGCACTACGGCTGCGGGAGCTGACGGCGCGGATCCGGGCGCGAGTGCCGGAGTTGGTGCCGGACGTGGAGGTGGTGGGGGACGCGGACCGGCGCCTGCCGGGCATCGTCACCTTCTCCTGTCTCTATGTCGACGGAGAGACCCTGCTCCATGAACTCGACCGTGAGGGCTTCTCCGTGTCGTCCGGGTCGTCCTGCACGAGCAGCACGCTGACGCCCAGCCATGTGCTGAGGGCGATGGGGGTGCTGAGCGAGGGGAACGTGCGGGTGTCGCTGCCGGCGGGGGCGACGGAGACGGATGTGGAGCGGTTCCTGGAGGTGTTGCCGGGGGTGGTGGCCGGGGTGCGGGAGAAGTTGGGCGCCCCGCTGCCGACGGCGACCGCGCAGCAGGCGGAGGAAGTGATCGTGGACTCGCTCGGGAAGCGGTGCCCGATCCCGGTCATCGAGTTGGCGAAGGTCATCGGCAGCGTGCCGGTGGGCGGCAGGGTGCGGGTCCTGTCCGACGACGAGGCCGCACGACTCGACATCCCCGCGTGGTGCGAGATGCGGGGCCAGGAGTACGAGGGCGAGGAGAAGGCGGAAAGAGGAACGGCGTACTTGGTCCGCCGGATCAGCTGAGGCGCCCCGTCAGGGGCGCGGGGCTGTGCCGATCCGCGGCTGCCGCCACGTGTGCGCGACCAGCCCCCACGCCCCGCCCCCGCCCCGAGACTCAGACCAGGTGGCCCCGAACCTCTTCCGCGGCCTCGTCCCCGTACGCCTTCGTGAACCGCTCCATGAAGTGCCCACGACGCAGCTGGTACTCCTGCGTGCCCACCGTCTCGATGACGAGGGTCGCGAGCATGCAGCCCACCTGGGCCGCCCGCTCCAGCGAGACCCCCCACGCCAGGCCCGAGAGGAACCCCGCGCGGAACGCGTCGCCGACGCCCGTCGGGTCGGCCTTGCGCTCCTCGTCGGGGCAGCCGACCTCGATGGCCTCCTCGCCGGCCTTCTCGATCCGCACCCCGCGGGCGCCCAGCGTGGTGACGCGGTGGCCGACCTTCCCGAGGATCTCCTCGTCGCTCCAGCCGGTCTTGGTCTCGATCAGCCCCTTCTCGTACTCGTTGGAGAAGAGGTACGTCGCGCCGTCCAGCAGTATCCGGATCTCGTCGCCGTTCATCCGGGCGATCTGCTGGGAGAAGTCGGCGGCGAAGGGGATGGCGCGGGCGCGGCACTCCTCCGTGTGGCGGAGCATGCCCTCGGGGTCGTCCGCGCCGATGAGGACCAGATCGAGGCCGCCCACCCGGTCGGCGACGGTCTTCAGCTCGATCAGGCGGGCCTCGCTCATCGCGCCCGTGTAGAAGGAGCCGATCTGGTTGTGGTCGGCGTCGGTCGTGCACACGAAACGCGCGGTGTGCAGGGTCTCGGAGATGCGGACGGAGTCCGTGTCGACGCCGTGCCGGTCGAGCCAGGCCCGGTACTCGTCGAAGTCGAAGCCCGCCGCGCCCACCAGGACCGGCCGGGTGCCGAGCTGTCCCATGCCGAACGCGATGTTCGCGCCGACGCCGCCCCGGCGTACGTCCAGGTTGTCGACCAGGAAGGACAGCGAGACCGTGTGCAACTGGTCCGCGACGAACTGGTCGGCGAAGCGGCCGGGGAAGGTCATGAGGTGGTCGGTGGCGATGGAGCCGGTGACTGCGATGCGCACGGCTGGGACTCTCCTGAGGGAAAAGAAGGGGCGCGCGGTAGCGCTCGTTGGAAGGGCGGTGGCGGGAGACGGGCGGGCGTGATTGCCAGTTAACGCTACCGGGTCGACAGGCGCGCCCTGAAGGTGCCAAAACTACCCGATAGTAGATCTTTCTTCGCGGCGTCCGACGTGCATACCGTTCGGGCATGACGAACCTCAAGGTCCACGCCCCCGCTCCGGCCGACCTCGACGGCGACCTGGCGTCGCTGCGCGGTGACTGCGCGCGGATGGCCCCGCACTGGGCGGTTCCCGATCACAGCGACGCCCGGCCGGTGCCGCCGTCACTCATCCACGGGGTGACCGTGCCGAAGAAGTCCGCCAGGCTGCTGGACGCGATGTCCGACTACGGCGACTGAGCCGCCCGGCGCGTTTCCAGGGAACCGCGCGCTCCCCTCCCGCGTCCCATCGCCGTCCCCCGTGAAGGGGAGGCGGGATACGACACGCGGCAAGGAGCGATGCGGTGAAGAGCGAGCGACCCGAGAACGACGACGACGCGGCCGCCGGCACCACTGGGGAACCCCCCGAGGCCCGGCAGACCACGGAGTCGCCGAAAGCGGCGGAGCCCGACGGCCGCCCCAGCGGGGAGCCCGCCGAAAGCCCCGCACGCCCGGCACAGGACAGGACCCCTGCGGAGCCGGAAACGGCCCCGGCCCCGGAAGGAACCCCGGAGCCGGCAGCACCCCCTGCCGCGGAGACGGCCCCCGAGCCCGCGGCGAGCCCCGCGCCGACCGCGGCCCGCGCCGAGGCCGAGGCTCCCGAGCCGGATGCGGCCCCGGAGCCGGCAGCGTCCCCCGCCGCGGAGAAGGACTCCGAGCCCGCAGGAAGCCCCCATCCGGCCGTGGCCCCCTCCGCGGACGGGGATCCCGCCCGGGACGAGAGCCCGAGGCCGGAAACTGCCCGGAATCCGCAAGAGACCCCGGCCCCGGCGTCGCCGGGAACCCCCGCCCCGGCCCCGGCCCCGGAGTCGCCGGAGTCCTCCGGCCCGGACAGGGCCCCGCAGGCGCAGGAGACCCCCACCACGGGCACGGCCCAGTCGCAGGAAATCCCCGACTCAGAGGCGGCCCCCGAGTCCGAGGTGGCCTCGCTCTCCGGTGTCGGTGCGGTCTTCGGGGGCGAGGCCGGTCGCCCGGCCCGGCGGCGGTCCCCCGCTGTCATCGCCTCCGTGGCGGCCGCCGTGCTGCTGATCGGTGGCGGTGGGGCCTTTCTCGCCGCGAGCGGCGGCTCCGGCGGCGGTACCGGGACCGGGACCGGGACCGGGACCGGTGCCTCCGGTGGTTCCACTCCCCCGCCGCTCGCCCTGGACGGTTACTCCTCCGGGGGCAACGGGATAGCCGCGGGTGAGCCCAACCCCTACGGCGTGACCTACAAGGCAGGCGGAACGCTCCCCGACGGGCCCGGCTCGGCCGCCGTGTACCAGCCGACCGGTGAGGTCTCCAGGGACCGGGTGGCCGCGCTGGCGAAGGCGCTCGGGGTCGACGGGACGCCGGTCGCCGAGGGCGGGGTGTGGAAGGTCGGCACCGACAACGACGGCTCCGGCGGGAGTCTCCAGGTGAACAGGGCCGCCCCGGGCATCTGGACGTACAGTCGCTACGCGCCCGGCACCGACAACTGCAAGAGCGGCCTCGTATGCGCCCAGGACCCGGCGGCGCCGGCCGGGGACCCGGTGAGCGTCTCGGTCGCGGAGAAGGCGGCGGCGCCGGTTCTGAAGGCGCTCGGCCAGGACGACGCCAAGCTCGACACGAGCCAGGTCATGGGCGCCCAGCGGGCGGTGAACGCCGATCCCGTGGTGGGCGGGCTGCCGACGTACGGCTGGACGACCGGGCTGACCGTCAGCAAGCAGGGCGAGGTCGTCGGCGGCAACGGCATGCTGGCGACGCCGGCCAAGGGCGACACGTACCCGGTGCTGAGCGCCGGGAAGACGCTGGGCCTGCTGAACGCGGCGCCCCGCTCCGACCACCGGATGGGCATCGGCGGCTGCGCCAGTTCCGTACCGCTGAAGGACCGGCTGGAGCAGCCGTGCTCCGCCTCGACGTCGTCCGTTTCCCCGGCCGCCTCGGCCCTGATCGACAACGCGGTGTTCGGGCTGGCCGCGCAGTCCGTCGGCGGCCGGCAGGCGCTGGTGCCGTCCTGGCTGTTCGAGGTGCGCGGCGCGGCGGACTCGTACACCGTCACCTATCCGGCGGTGGACCCGAAGTACCTGGCCTCCGCGGCCTCGCCGACGCCGAGTTCCTCGCCGGGGACCCCGAGGGACGTGAAGGTGGACGGCTACACGGCCGACGGCAGCGAGCTGACCGTGGCCTTCACCGGCGGGGTGTGCGCCGACTACAAGGCCTCCGCGGACGAGGGCTCGGAGCAGGTGGTGGTCAAGGTGACCGAGACGCCCTGGCCGGACAAGATCTGCATCCTGATCGCCAAGCAGTACCACCAGACGGTGCATCTCGACGCGCCGCTGGACGGCCGGAAGGTGGTCGGCACGGACGGCACGGCGGTTCCGAAGGAGAAGGCGATCACCCTCGACCCGCAGGTGGGCTGAGGACACACGAAGGCGGCGGCCCCTCCGTGAGGGACCGCCGCCTTCGCTCTGCTGTGCCGGCCGGCTCAGCTGAAGGAGTCGCCGCAGGCGCAGGAGCCGGTCGCGTTCGGGTTGTCGATCGTGAAGCCCTGCTTCTCGATGGTGTCGACGAAGTCGATCGACGCGCCGCCGAGGTAGGGAGCGCTCATGCGGTCGGTGACCACCTTGACACCGCCGAAGTCCTTGACCACGTCTCCGTCGAGGGAACGCTCGTCGAAGAACAGCTGGTAGCGCAGGCCGGAGCAGCCACCGGGCTGGACGGCGACACGCAGGGCGAGGTCGTCGCGGCCTTCCTGGTCGAGCAGGGCCTTGACCTTGGCCGCGGCGGCGTCACTGAGGATGATGCCGTCGGTGGCGGTGCTGGTCTCGTCCGATACGGACATCTACATCTCTCCCGGGTTGTACGGAGACTGCTTGCCGACGAGTGCAACCGGCGGGTCCGCTGTTTCATTCCGGGCCGGCGTTCGCGTTCTGGCGTTTTCGCGTTCTCGCGCCTTCGTCTACGTATCCATGCTCGCACACGCCCGAAGTCACGCACAGCGGCCTGCCGACCACCCCGCCACCACTCCAAGGTCACCCCGGCGCAAGCCTCCCGTACGGCTCCGGGATTCACGTCACATCGACACAATGGCCGTCGTCAAAGTGACATGAAGCGGTTATGATAGATAACGTCAGAACGACGAAAAGTAGAAAGGGTGCGTGCCGTGACCACCGCCCAGACCACGGAGCTCGACGTACAGCCGTCTCCGCTCGCCCTGCTGCTGCTCGGCCGTGAGGCCGACCCGAAGAGCGAGCGGGGCGTCGAGTGTCCCGGTGACCTGCCCTCGCCGTCCGACCCGGACCTGGTCGCGCGCGCCCGCGCCGCCAAGGAGAGGCTCGGCGACAAGGTCTTCGTACTCGGCCACCACTACCAGCGCGACGAGGTCATCCAGTTCGCCGATGTCACGGGCGACTCCTTCAAGCTGGCCCGGGACGCGGCCGCCCGCCCGGAGGCCGAGTACATCGTCTTCTGCGGTGTGCACTTCATGGCCGAGTCCGCCGACATCCTGACCTCGGACGACCAGAAGGTGGTCCTTCCCGACCTGGCTGCCGGCTGCTCGATGGCCGACATGGCGACGGCCGAGCAGGTCGCCGAGTGCTGGGACGTGCTGACGGAGGCGGGGATAGCCGAGCAGGTCGTCCCCGTCTCGTACATGAACTCGTCCGCGGACATCAAGGCGTTCACGGGCAAGCACGGCGGCACCATCTGCACCTCGTCCAACGCCCAGCGGGCCCTGGAGTGGGCGTTCGAACAGGGGGAGAAGGTCCTTTTCCTCCCCGACCAGCACCTCGGACGCAATACCGCCGTCCGCGACCTGGGGATGAGCCTGGAGGACTGCGTCCTCTACAACCCCCACAAGCCGAACGGCGGCCTCACCCCGGAGCAGCTGCGCGACGCCAAGATGATCCTGTGGCGCGGTCACTGCTCGGTCCACGGCCGCTTCTCGCTGGACTCGGTGAACGACGTCCGCGAGCGCATCCCCGGCGTGAACGTCCTCGTCCACCCCGAGTGCAAGCACGAGGTCGTGTCGGCGGCGGACTACGTCGGTTCGACCGAGTACATCATCAAGGCCCTGGAGGCCGCCCCGGCCGGCTCCAAGTGGGCGATCGGCACCGAGCTGAACCTGGTCCGGCGCCTGGCGAACCGTTTCGCTCCCGAGGGCAAGGAGATCGTCTTCCTCGACAAGACGGTCTGTTTCTGCTCGACCATGAACCGCATCGACCTCCCCCACCTGGTCTGGACCCTGGAGTCGCTGGCCGAGGGCAACCTGGTCAACCGGATCGAGGTCGACAAGGAGACCGAGGCGTTCGCCAAGCTGGCGCTGGAGCGGATGCTGGCGCTGCCGTAGCCGCATGACAGTTCGAGCCGACAGCATGCGGAACCGGCAACACGCCGACGGCCGGTTCCCGGGGCACCGGGAACCGGCCGTCGTTCACAGGACCGTCCTGCGGTCATAGGACTGTCCGGACGGGCGTGGGACCGTCACACGGCCGCGGGCTCCGGTTCCGCGGCGGGCCGCGCCGGTTCCGTGGGGCCCTGCCCCTTCTTCGCCGCGCGCTTGCGCGCCCGGCGCTCCTTGCGGAGTTCGAGCATCGCGTACAGCGTCGGCACCAGCAGCAGGGTGAGCAGCGTGGAGGTGATCAGACCGCCGATCACGACCACCGCCAGCGGCTGGGCGATGAAGCCGCCCTCGCCGGTGACGCCGAGCGCCATCGGCAGGAGGGCGAAGATGGTCGCCAGGGCGGTCATCAGGATCGGGCGGAGCCGGTGCCGGCCGCCCTCGATCACCGCTTCGACCACGCCGTGACCCTGGCGCCGGTACTGGTTGATGAGGTCGATCAGCACGATCGCGTTGGTCACCACGATGCCGATCAGCATCAGCATGCCGATCATCGCGGGGACGCCCATCGGGGTGCCGGTGACGATCAGCAGGCCGATCGCGCCGGTCGCCGCGAACGGGATGGAGACCAGCAGGATCAGCGGCTGGACCAGCGACCGGAAGGTCCCGACCAGCACCATGAAGACGATCGCGATCGCCGCGAGCATCGCAAGGCCCAGGTTCCTGAACGCGCTGTCCTGGTCCGAGGTGACACCGCCGATCGAGGCCGTCGCGCCCGCCGGGAGCTTCAACGCCTTGATCTTGGACTGGAGTTGGCTGCTGACCGCGCCGGTGTTGTCACCGGTCGGCTTCGCGGAGACGGTCGCGGCGCGCCGGCCGTCGATCCGGGTCATCGACACCGGACCGTCCACCAGCTTCACGGTGGCGATGTCGCCCAGCTTCACCGGGCCCAGCTTGAGGGCGCGCAGCTGTGCGAGGGTCTCGGCCGGCTTCGCCGACTTCACGACGACGTCCCGCTCGGTGTCGTCGAGGACCGCCTTCGCGGCCGTGGTGCCCTTGACCGCCTGGGTGACGGCGGCGCCCAGCGTCTGGTCGTCGAACCCGGCCGCCGCCGCCTTGGAGTTGGCCTTCACCGAGATGCGCGGCACGCTCTGCGAGAGGTCGCTGGTGACGTCGGTGACGTCGTCCAGCTGGGCGACGGCGGCCCGGACCTGCTCGGAGGCCGTGCGCAGCACGTTCCCGTCGGCCGCCTTCACGACGACGCTGAGGTCCTGGCTGCCGAAGCCGTCACCGGCCGACACGGTGGTCGTACCGATGCCGGACAGTTTGCGCAGGCCGTCCTCGATGGCGTTCTGCACCCGGTCGTACGACTTCGAGTCGTCCAGCATGACCGAGTACGACGCCTGGTTGGTGTCCGTGCCGCCGCCGAAGGCCGCCATGAATCCGGACGAGCCGACCGTGACCTGGTAGTCCTTCACACCGTCGACGGAGGCGAGTAGCTTCTCGACCTTCTTCGCCTGCGCGTCGGTCACCGCCAGGCTGGTGCCCGGCTTCAGCTCCTGCTTGACGGTGAGGACCTCCTGGTCGCCCTGGTCGAAGAAGTTGGTCTTCAGCAGCCCGGACATGCCGAACGTGAGGACCAGGACCACGATCGCGATCAGCACGCTGGTGAGGCGGCGCCGGGTCGCGAAGCGCAGGACGGGGACGTAGGCGCGCTGGAGCCGGCTGTCGGCCTCCTTCGCCTCGGCCTCGCGGCGGGCCTTTGCGGCGTCCTCGGGGGTGCCCTTCGGGGCGCGCAGGAACCAGTACGACAGCACCGGTACGACCGTCAGCGAGACCAGCAGGGAGGCCAGCAGCGCGGCCGTCACGGTGATGCTGAACGAGCCGAACAGGGCGCCCACCATGCCGCCGACCAGGCCGATCGGCAGGAAGACGGCGACCGTGGTGAGGGTGGAGGAGGTGACCGCGCCGGCCACCTCGCGGACCGCGCCGAGGATGGCGGCCTGGCGCTCCTCGCCGTAGCCGAGGTGGCGCTTGATGTTCTCCAGGACCACGATCGAGTCGTCGACGACCCGGCCGATGGCGATGGTGAGCGCGCCGAGGGTGAGCATGTTGAGGGAGAGGCCGCGGGTCCACAGGACGATGAGCGCGAGGACCACCGACAGCGGGATGGAGACCGCCGTCACCAGCGTCGAGCGGATCGAGGCCAGGAAGACCAGGATGACCAGGACCGCGAAGACCAGGCCGAGGGCGCCCTCGGTGGTCAGGCCCTTGATGGACTTGGAGACCGCCGGGCCCTGGTCGCTGACGACCGTGAGGGTGGCGCCGGAGCCGAGGTCCTGACGCAGCTTCGGCAGCTTGTCCTTGACCGCGTTCGAGATGGAGACCGCGCTGCCGTCGTGGTCCATGGTGACGTTCACGGCGAGGCTGGGGCGGCCGTCGGTGCGGGTGATCGAGTCCGCCGGGGCCTCCTGCTCCCTGACCGAGGCCACGTCACCGAGCCGCACGGGCTTCTCGACGCCCTGTCCGGTGACCATCAGGTTCTTGATCTGCCCCAGCGAGGTGAGTCCGCCGCCGACCTGCACGGTGCGGTTGGCGCCGTCCTCGTCGAAGGAGCCCGCCGGCACGGTCGCGCCGGCCGCCTGGAGCGTCTGGGCGACCACGGCCGGGGTGAGACCCGCCTGGGCCAGCTTCGCCTGGCTCGGGGTGACGGTGACCTGGAGGTCCCGCACGCCGGTGACCTGGACGCGGCCGACGCCGTCGATGTCCTTCAGGTCCGGGACGACCGTCTTGTCGAGCTGGTCGGCGAGGGCCTGCTGGTCCTGGCCTGAGGAGACGGCGAGGACCACGGTCGGCATGTCGTCCGTGGAGCCGGAGATGACCTGCGGGTCGACGCCGTCCGGGAGCTGGGCGCGGTTGACGGCCAGCTGGACGTCGGCCACCAGCTGCTTGGTGTCGCTGCCATAGTCGAAGGACGCCATGATCACGGCGTTGCCCTCGCTCGCGGTGGAGGTGACGCCGGTGATCCCGTCGACGCCTTCGAGGTTGTTCTCGACCGGCTCGATGACCTGCTTCTCGACGACGTCGGGGGCCGCTCCCTGGTAGGGGGCGATGACCGACACCATGGGCAGGGAGATGGTGGGCAGCAGCTGCTGCTTGATCTGGGGGATGGCGATCGCCCCGAAGGCGAGCGCGATCAATGACATGAGGCCTATCAGGGCCCGCTGCGCGAGGCTGAATCGGGACAGCCAGGACATGGGTCAGGGTCTCTTTTCGATGAGCTGCTGTGAGCGGAGCCGCTGGTGAGCGGGGCTGCTGTGAGCGGCGAATGAGCGGCGGAGGTACGGCACAGGGGGCACCTGTGAGCGCCCACGCCACCACCCTGACCCATGCGCCACCCCGCTCACGTAAGTCCTGGGTGCCGTTCCTTTATCCGGCTCCTACTCCCGCCGCAGTACGCCCGGGTGGAGGTCACTCCATCCTCGGACGGACCAGCCCCGACTCGTACGCGATCACCACGAGCTGTGCCCGGTCCCGGGCGCCCAGCTTGGCCA
The DNA here is from genome assembly GCF_040682795.1 of Streptomyces sp. NPDC051105. NCBI lineage: Bacteria > Bacillati > Actinomycetota > Actinomycetes > Kitasatosporales > Streptomycetaceae > Streptomyces > Streptomyces sp. NPDC051105. Next base: position 51,835 of record NZ_JBFBBR010000004.1, read on the forward strand.
TGGCCCGGTTGACGTGCGTCTTCACGGTCAGTGGGCTGACCTCCAGGCGCTCGGCGATCTCGTCGTTGGAGTGTCCGCCGGCGACCTGGACCAGAACCTCGCGCTCGCGTGAGGTGAGCGCGTCGAGCCGCTCGGCGCGGGCCGGGTCGAGGCCGTCGCCCCCGGCGTCGCCCTGGGCGAGGAAGCGGGCGATCAGCCCCTTGGTGGCGGTCGGGGAGAGCAGCGCCTCGCCGCCGGCGGCGACCCGGATGGCGCTCAGGAGCTCCTCGGGTTCGCTGCCCTTGCCGAGAAAGCCGGAGGCGCCGGCGCGCAGCGCCTGCACGACGTAGTCGTCGACCTCGAAGGTGGTCAGTATGACCACCCGGACCCGGTCCAGGGACGGGTCCTGGCTGATCAGCCGGGTGGCGGCCAGTCCGTCCGTGCCCGGCATCCGGATGTCCATCAGGACGACGTCGGCCCGGGTCTCCCCGGCCAGCCGCACCGCCTCGGCGCCGTCGGAGGCCTCGCCGACCACCTCCATGTCGGGCTCGGAGTCGACGAGTATGCGGAACGCGCTGCGCAGCAGGGCCTGGTCGTCGGCGAGCAGGACACGGATCGTCATGCGGAATCCCCCAGGGCGGCCGCTCGGTGGTTCGTACGGTCGTCGGTGTCGGTCTTGACCGGCAGGATCGCATGGACCCGGAAGCCGCCGCCGTAGCGGGGGCCGGTGGTGAGGGTGCCGCGCAGGGCGGTGACGCGCTCGCGCATGCCGAGCAGGCCGTGGCCGCCGCCGGCCTCGGGGGCGGTGTCCTCGCCGGAGCCGTTGTCGAGGACGGTGACCTCGATGTGCGGTCCGACGCGTACGACGCTGACCTCGGCCTTGGCCTCGCGTCCGGCGTGCTTCCGCACGTTGGTCAGGGCTTCCTGGATGATCCGGTAGGCGGCGAGGTCCACGGCGGCGGGCAGGGTGGTGCCCTGGTCGGCGCGGGCCACCTCGACCTGGAGGCCGGCGTTGCGGAAGGTGTCGGCGAGCTCTTCGAGGCGGTGCAGGCCGGGGGCGGGTTCGGTGGGGGCCTCGGGGTCGCCGGACTGCCGGAGCAGGCCGACGGTGGCGCGCAGTTCGTTGAGCGCGGAGCGGCTGGCCTCGCGGACGTGGGCGAGGGCCTCCTTGGCCTGGTCGGGCCGCTTGTCCATGACGTGTGCGGCCACGCCCGCCTGCACGTTGACCAGGGCGATGTGGTGGGCGACGACGTCGTGCAGGTCACGTGCGATGCGCAGGCGCTCCTCGGCGACCCGGCGGCGGGCCTCCTCCTCGCGGGTCCGCTCGGCGCGTTCGGCGCGCTCCCGGATGGCCTGGACGACGGCCCGCCGGCTGCGCACCGCGTCCCCGGCGGTGGCGCCGATGCCGGTCCAGGCGAAGATCGCGAGGTTCTCCTGGGCGTACCACGGGAGGGGGCCCGCGGCCATCGCGGCGGTGGTCAGCACGGTCATGGTGAGCAGGCCGGCCCGCAGGGTGGTACGGCGGTCGGTGGTGGCGGCGACGGTGAAGAGGGCGACGACGGCCGCCATCGCGACGGGGGCGCGGGGGTCGCCGGTGACGCACTCGACGACGGAGGCCGCGCCGGTGACGGCCAGGACGGTCTTCGGGGCGTGCCGGCGGAAGACCAGGGCGGCGGCGGCGAGCGTCATCAGGACCAGGCTGAGGGGGTCCGGGGCGCGGATTCCCCAGGCGACGCCGTGCGCGCCGTGCGGGACGGCGAAAGAGCTGACGACCATGCACACGAGGGCGCCCGCGGCGATGACCGCGTCCACGGCGAGTGGATGGGCGCCGACTCTGCAGCGGGCTCTCTCGAAGGGGCTCACGGTCTGAACAGTACGGCTGGTTCGTGCGGGCCGGAACCGTCGGTTCGGGCCGCCGCACGGCACCGCCCCCGGGGGCTGCGCCCCCAGACCCCGCCTAGGCCGGCACGGCCTCGTCCTCGAACGCCGGACGGGCTGGATGGTGGAGGGTCAGCCCGGGATCAGGCCGTCGTCCCTCAGCAGTGCCCGGACCTCCTCCAGGGTGGCGTCCGGGGAGGGGAGGATCAGGTCCGAGGGTTCCAGGGCGTCGTCCGGGAGGGGGGTGCCGAGTTCTCGGACCTTGTCCAGGAGGGCGGCCAGGGTGCGGCGGAAGGCCGCCTCGTCGCCGGACTCCGTCTCCGTCAGGAGGTCGTCGTCCAGCTTGTTCAGTTCGGTGAGGTGGCTGTCGGCCAGCCTCACCTGGCCCTCCCCCATGATCCTTACGACCATGTCGGCCATGTCGCCCTCCAGGCGTCGGCTACTGCTTGTCGAAGCGCGGGGTGTCCTGCGGCTGCTGCGACTGCTGGCCCTGGCCGGTGCCGCCCTCGATCGCCTGCTGGGGTGAACCGCCGGCGAGCTCGGCCTTCATGCGCTGCAGCTCCAGCTCTACATCCGTACCACCCGAGAGGCGGTCCAGCTCGGCGGCGATGTCGTCCTTGGCCATGCCGGTCGGGTCGTCGAGGGCACCGGAGGCGAGCAGTTCGTCGATGGCGCCGGCGCGGGCCTGGAGCTGCTGCGTCTTGTCCTCGGCGCGCTGGATGGCGAGGCCGACGTCGCCCATCTCCTCGGAGATGCCGGAGAAGGCCTCGCCGATACGGGTCTGGGCCTGGGCGGCGGTGTAGGTGGCCTTGATGGTCTCCTTCTTCGTACGGAAGGCGTCCACCTTGGCCTGGAGGCGCTGGGCCGCGAGGGTGAGCTTCTCCTCCTCGCCCTGGAGGGTGGCGTGCTGGGTCTCCAGGTCGGTCACCTGCTGCTGGAGGGCGGCGCGGCGGGACAGCGCCTCGCGGGCGAGGTCCTCGCGGCCGAGCGCGAGCGCCTTGCGGCCCTGATCCTCCAGCTTGGTGGACTGCTGCTGGAGCTGGTTCAGCTGGAGTTCGAGCCGCTTGCGGGAGGTGGCGACGTCGGCCACCCCGCGACGCACCTTCTGGAGCAGCTCAAGCTGCTTCTGGTACGAGTAGTCGAGGGTCTCGCGCGGGTCCTCGGCCCTGTCCAGGGCCTTGTTCGCCTTCGCGCGGAAGATCATCCCCATACGCTTCATGACACCGCTCATGGGCTTCGCGCGCCCCCTTCTGACGGACTCCAGCTCACAGATCCTGCGACAGAACCCACAGTACGGGCCCTGCCTCCATTACCGCACTGTTCGGGGACCGATGCGCTCATCCCCAAGGACGACTGCGGACAGTTCCACTCCGGCACAGGTAGTAGGTGCTCCCCCGAGCGAACCGTCTGCAACGTCCCCTCTGTCCCTTCTGGAGACGACTGACGTTGCGGGATCGTTCCCCGCCGGACTACGGCCCACACCCGCCCGTCGCCCACCGCCACCCTTATTTTGAGGGGCCTGCGGCCCCGCACCTCCTGATTACCCCGTACCCTTGGGCTTTGTGTTCCGTAGCCGTGCCAAGGAAGAGAAGGGCCCCGCCGACAAGGCGGCGGTGACCGACTCCAAGCAGACCCGTCACCCGCAGGCGCCCAAGGGCAGGCCCACGCCCAAGCGCAGTGAGGCCCAGACCCAGCGCCGCAGCGTGGCCAGCACGCCGACCAACCGCAAGGACGCCGCCAAGCGTCAGCGGGACGACCGGCGTGCCGCCATGGAGCGGCAGCGCCAGGCGCTGGCCACCGGCGACGAGCGGTACCTGCCGGCCCGTGACAAGGGCCCGGTCCGCAAGTTCGCCCGCGACTGGGTCGACTCGCGTTTCAACGTGGCGGAGTTCTTCCTGCCGCTGGCCGTGATCATCCTCGTGATGAGCGTGGTCAACAACGCGGCGATCAAGAACATCGCGCTGCTGCTGTGGCTGGTCGTGATCGTGCTGATCGTCCTCGACGCGGCGGTGAGCGGCCTGCGGCTGCGCAAGCGGCTGGGCGAGCGCTTCCCGGACCAGAACAAGAAGGGCGCCGTCGCCTACGGTCTGATGCGCTCCCTCCAGATGCGCCGGCTCCGGTTGCCCAAGCCGCAGGTCAAGCGCGGAGAGCGGCCCTGAGCACAGAGCCTTTCTCCGGGGGTGCGGCGGAGGCCTGGCTGACCGGGCTGGGTGGTCTGCGTGATGTCGTACGACAGGAGCTGGTGGCCCGGCAGCTCGACGAGCAGATAGCCGGGCGGTTCCCGGTCGGGCAGCGGCTGCGGGTGCTCGACGTGGGGATGGGCCAGGGCACGCAGGCGCTGCGGCTGGCCCGGGCCGGGCACCAGGTGACCGGCATCGAGCGGGAGCCGACGATGATCGCGGCCGCGCGGGAGGCCCTGGCCGGTGAGCCGGAGGGCATCCGCGAGCGGGTGCGGATCGTCGAGGGGGACGGCCGGGACACGGGCGTCCACTTCCTGCCGGGCAGCTTCGACGTGGTGCTCTGCCACGGGGTGCTGATGTACGTCGAGGAGCCGGACGCGCTGCTGGCCGGGCTGGCCCGGATGCTGGCCCCGGGCGGACTGCTGTCGCTGCTGGTGCGCAACGCCGACGCGCTGGCCATGCGGCCGGGGCTGAGCGGGGACTGGGCGGGGGCGATGGGTGCCTTCGACACCTGCTCCTACCGCAACCGGCTGGGCCTGGAGGTACGGGCCGACCGGCTGACCACCCTCACCGCCGCACTCGCCGGCATCGGTGCGCCACTGCACTCCTGGTACGGCGTACGGGTGTTCACGGACACGGCCGCGGACGGTGCCGAACCGCCCGCCGGCCTGGAGACGCTGCTGGCGGCGGAGGAGCGGGCCGGGCGGACGGATCCGTACCGGGCGGTCGCGGCGCTGCTGCATCTGTGCGGGGTCCGCGGCTGAACCGCCGCGTGCTGCTCGTTCGGGTCAGCAGTACGAGCCGGACCGGCGCCCCGCCACGAGACTCGGGGGCATGGACGCTTCCCGTACCCGTCGGACCTTCCGGACGGCCGCCGCGCTCGGCTCCTGCTGTCTCGCCCTCGTCTCCGGCTGCTCCGCCTTCGGCGGCGACACGGCCGAGGACGGCTCGACCACCCGGGCCGCCCAGGTGGCGGCCGTTCCCGTGGCGGCGGCCGATCTGCAGAACCAGTACCAGAAGGTGATCAAGGACGTCCTGCCGTCGGTCGTGCAGATCCAGGCCAGCAGCGACCTGGGCTCCGGCGTGGTCTACGACGGCAACGGGCACATCGTCACCAACGCGCACGTCGTCCAGGGCGAGAAGAAGTTCAAGGTGACGACCGCGAACAACGAGGAACCGCTCACCGCGACACTCGTCTACTCCTACCCCGAGCAGGACCTGGCGGTCATCAGGCTCGACAAGGTTCCCGACGGTCTGAAGGCGGCCACCTTCGGGGACACCGAGAAGGTCGAGGTCGGGCAGATCACGCTCGCCATGGGCTCGCCCCTCGGGCTGTCGTCCAGCGTCACCGAGGGCATCGTGTCGGCGACCGGACGGACCGTCAGCGAGAACCAGGAGGGCGGCGGCACCGGCGCGACCATCCCGAACATGGTGCAGACCTCGGCCGCCATCAACCCCGGCAACAGCGGCGGCGCCCTGGTCAATCTGAACGGCCAGGTCATCGGCATCCCGACGCTCGCCGCGAGCGACCCCGACCTGGGCGGCAGCGCGGCGCCCGGGATCGGGTTCGCCATCCCGGGGTCGATGGTGAAGACGGTCGCCGACCAGATCATCAAGCAGGGCAAGGTGGTCGACTCGGGGCGGGCCGCGCTCGGCATCAGCGGGCGCACGGTCGTCGACGTGAACTACCAGCCCGCCGGAGTGGCCGTCGTGACCGTGAAGCCGGGGGACGCGGCCGACAAGGCGGGCATCCGGCCCGGCGACATCATCACCAAAGTGGGTGACGACGACATCACCACCATCACCTCACTGGCCGAGTCGCTCGCCGTGGACCGGCCGGGACAGAAGACGACGGTGACGTACAGCCGGAACGACGTCGAGCGGACCGTGGACGTGACGCTGGGCGAGCAGTGACGGCGGGGCGGCCCGTGGAGGGCCACCCCTGACCGGCACCTCTCAGGACCCGTCCGCGTGCAGGCTCATCGGGCCGTAGATCTCGGTGGCGTCCTCGAAGAGCCGCACCTGGTCGGCGCCGCCGGCCAACAGGTCCTTCCACTGCTCGCCGATCCAGGACTCGGCGTCGCCCTGGGTGGTGAACTCCTCGGGCTCCACCGCCGGCTGGACCTCCGTCCCGTCGGCCTTCTCGAACCGCCACGTCCATGCCGCCATGTAGGCCTCCTTTGATCCAACTCGTGCATCGTATGTGGTCAGTGCTGGGCGCAGGACCCCTTCGGGACTACCACTGAGAGCAGGACTCATCGCGTCGGGTGAAAATCAGGGCGTGGAAGTGACTCTGCTCGGTACCGGTGCTCCCGCGGGTCTGCCCCGCCCGAACTGTCCCTGTGCGGCCTGTGCCTGCGCCGTCGGGGCGGACGTCCGGGCCGCCACCGCGGCGCTCGTCGACGGAACGCTGCTGCTCGACCTGACGCCGGGCGCGGCGTTCGCGGCGGCACGCGCCGGGCGGTCCCTCACCGGCGTACGGCAGGTGCTGCTGTCGCATCCGCACGACGGGCCCGCCGTCGAGGTGCCGGCCGGGCTGCCGCAGCCGGGGCGGGTGCCGGACGGCCGGGAGCTGGCGCTGCTGACCGGGCACCGGGTGCGGGCGCTGGCGATGGACGCGGGCGGTACCGGGTACGCGGTGACCGGCCCCGACGGGCAGCGGCTGCTGTATCTGCCGCCGGGCGGCGCGCCGGCCGGGCTGGAGAACGACAGCACGGAGTCGTACGACATGGCGCTCCTGGACGTCGTGGGGCGCCCGGACGCGTTGGCGCGCCTGCGGGCGGTGGGGGTGGTGGGCCCGGCCACCGACGTCATCGCCGTCCATCTCGACCACGACGTGCCGCCGGGACCGGAGTCGCGGCGGCGGCTGGCGGCGGCCGGGGCACGGGCGGTGCCGGACGGCACGACGCTGACGGTGGGGGTGTACGAGGAGGTGCCCGACGTGCCGCGCCGGACGCTGGTGCTGGGCGGGGCGCGGTCCGGGAAGTCCGTGGAGGCCGAGCGGCGGCTGGAGTCCTTCCCCGACGTGCTGTACGTCGCCACCGGCGGGACGCGCGGCGGGGACACCGAGTGGGCGGAGCGGGTCGCCGTACACCGGGAGCGGCGGCCGGGGTCATGGCGCACGACGGAGACGTGCGACCTGGTGCCGCTGCTGACGCAGGACGGGCCGCCGTTGCTGGTGGACTGTCTGTCGCTGTGGCTGACGGACGCGATGGACTCGGTCGGGGCGTGGGACGACACGGAGTGGGCGTCGGGCGGGGAGAAGGCGCTGCGGGAGCGGGTGCGGGAGTTGACGGAGGCGGTGCGGGCGACGCGGCGGACAGTGGTGGCCGTCTCCAACGAGGTGGGGTCGGGGATCGTGCCGGCCACCGCGTCGGGGCGGCGGTACCGGGACGAACTGGGCAGGTTGAACGCGGCGTTCGCGGACGAGTGCGAGCAGGTGGTGCTGGTGGTGGCCGGGCAGGCGGTGGTGCTGCGGTAGTGGCGGTGGTGCCGCCGTAGTGGCGGTGGTGCCGCGGGTGGGGGTCAGCGTCCCTTTCTCGCGATGATCCGGTACCCGTTGGAGAACGGCGTGCGGCGCAGCAGCGGGGCCAGCGCGTGGTCGACGGCCGCCGCCATGGCCACCAGCGGGGCCGTCGCAGGCAGCCAGCGCTTCGGCAGCACCCGGCCCAGCACCAGGGTGAGCGCCGCCGAGATGTCGTACGGGATGTGGGGCGACTTCCGGTCGGCTTTCAGGATCTCGCAGCCCTGGGACTCCAGCTCCGCCCGCAGGTTGGCCGGCGACACCAGATGCAGATGCCGGGGCTGGCCGTACGGGACCCACCACTTGCCGAGGAGCGCGCCGAAGGCGCTGCGCGGGTTCGCGACGTCGATCAGGAGGTACCCGCCGGGGCGCAGCGCCGCGAGCGCCGCGCGGAGTTCGGCGCGCGGGTCGGGGGCGTGTTCCAGGTGCCGGAACATGCTGACGACGTCGTAGCGGGCGCGCAGCCGGGCCAGGACCTCCGGTGCGGTCAGGTGGCCGCAGTGGGCCTCCTCGATGTGCCCCTCGGCCTGGGCCCACGCCACCCGCAGGGTCGAGTCCAGGCCGTCGAAGGACGTGTACGTGAAGAGCTCCTTCGCCGTGCGCGGGAAGTGGGCGTGGCCGGTGCCGACGTCCAGCCAGCTCTCCGGCTCCGCCAGTGCCAGCACCGCGCGGGCGGCGGCGCGGTGCCGGCGGCGGCCGCCGCGGGTCGCGAGCAGGCGGTCGGTGTAGTCCTCCAGACGGCCCTCGTAGTAGTCCCGGTGGTAGAGGGTGAAGCCCTCCGCGGTCAGCCGGGGGTTCTGGAAGGCGTGGGCGCAGTCGCGGCACTCGTCGACGGCGAACCTGCCGGGCCGGTGATGGAGGAGGTCGGGCGTGCGCAGCCGGGTGCGCAGGCGTCTGGAACCGCACCAGGGACAGTCCTCGCGGCGCGGCTCGTGGAACCGGTCGGCACCCGGGAGGAGTTCGGGTGTGGGCGGCATGGGCGGCTCCCTGTGCTCCCTGTACGCAATCCACTGCAAAACGGAACGTATGGGATACCGATCTTGCCTGCCAAGACGCCGTGCGGGTGGGCTCGCGATCTGACACCGAAGCGTTCGTTCGGTGCCGGTACTGTTCGGCGAATGAGCTCGCTTAATCTCGACGACTTCACCGATCTGATCGAGCGCCCCGACGGCGGTGTGCGCCGTGACGCAGAGGCGCGCCGGGAGCGGCTGATCGTGCCGCCCGGGTCGCTGGGACGCCTCGACGACCTGGGTGAGTGGCTGGCCGCCGCGCAGGGTTCCGTGCCGGTGCGGCCGGTCGAACGGCCGCGGGTCCTGCTCTTCGCCGGTGACCACGGCGTCGCCGAACTCGGCGTGTCCGCGCGGCCCGCGGGCAGTGCCGGGCTGCTGGTGCGGGCGATTCTGGAGGGGGCCAGCCCGGTGGCGGTGCTGGCCCGGCGGCTCGGGGTGCCCCTGCGGATCGTCGACATGGCGCTGGACTGCGACCCGGACACGCTGCCCGCGGAGGTCGTACGGCACCGGGTGCGGCGGGGCAGCGGCCGTATCGACATCGAGGACGCGCTGACCCTGGAGGAGGCGGAGGCGGCCTTCCGGGCGGGGACGGCGCTGGCCGACGGGGAGGCCGACTCGGGGACCGATCTGGTGGTGCTCGGCGATGTGAGCGTCGGGGGGACCACGGCGGCCTGCGTCCTCGTGGCGGCGCTGTGCGGGACCGACGCGTCCGTGGTGACCGGTCGGGGCGGGCTCGCCATCGACGACCTCGCGTGGATGCGGAAGTGTGCGGCGATCCGGGACGCGTTGCGGCGGGCGCGGCCGGTGCTCGGGGACCAGTTGCAGTTGCTGGCGACCGTCGGCGGGGCCGACCTCGCGGCGATGACCGGGTTCCTGTTGCAGGCGGCGGTGCGGAAGTTGCCGGTGGTGCTGGACGGGGTGGTGGCCGCCGCGTGTGCGCTGGTCGCGCAGCGGATCGCGTTCCGGGCACCGGACTGGTGGCTGGCCGGCCACGACAGCGGGGAGCCGGGCCAGGCGAAGGCGCTGGACCGGATGGCCCTGGAGCCGCTGCTGGAACAGGGCCTGACGGTCGGTGAGGGAGCGGGAGCACTGCTCGCCCTGCCGCTGGTCCAGTCCGCGGCGGCCCTGGCCGCGGAACTCCCGGAGAAGCCGCGGGATCCGGAGTCGGAGGAGAAGCCGGCGGAGTAGGTACCGACGGCCCCAAGACCGCACGGGCACGCCGGACCGCACCGCCCCGGCCGAGCGCCGTCGCGGCGGGAAGGAGAGACCGGCGAAGAAGAGTAGCCGGGGGACGAAAGAGACCGGCGGGCAAGAGGAGCCGGAAGACGGAAGAGGGTGGCGGGCAGCAGGGGGCGCGAGACGGAAGAGGGTGGCGGGCGGGAGGGTGGGCGGTACCGGAGCGGTGAGGTCCGTGCGTGTGGCGGTGTTCGCTGTGGGGGCGCCCATATGATCCATCTCCATGGGAGATGTCCGAATTGCCGTTGAGCGGTGTGGTGGACGTGCGGTGGGCCGGCGGGCCGGCGGGGTTTCCCGGCGGGGCGCCGCCTTCGCCGTCTGGTACTTGCGGGCCGTCGCCTTCGTCAACTTCCTCAGCGCGGTGTGGGTGTCGTTGGGGCAGGACGTGCGGCGCCACAACCAGGAGGACTTCTTCACGCCGTACCTGCTGACCGCCGGCTTCGCCTCCGGTGTGTTCACCGCGTTCCTCGCGATCACGATGCGACGCCGCAAGCGGGCCGCCTGGATCCTCAACCTCGTCCTGAGCGGGCTGTTCCTCGCGCTGTTCGCGTTCGCCATGGCGTTTCCGGAGATCCGGCGGTACCCGCAGAACTGGATCTCGATCGCGCTGACCGCCGCCTTCGTGGGCGCGCTGCTCGCCGGCCGCCGGGAGTTCTACGCCAAGGGCGACCGGTCGAACCCGCGGCTCGCCGCGACCGTGGCCGTCGGTGGCGGCCTCCTCGCCTCGCTGCTCGCCGCCCTCCTCGTGACCGTCACCAACCAGGCCCCGCACGCCGCCCGTTCGACGTTCGCGGAGCGCTGGCACTACGGCACCCTGCGCCTGGTCTCGGTCGCCGCCGACCCCTCCCGGTTCCCGTACATCGCGCCGCCCAACTGGGTGAACGTCTCCGTCAACGTGCTGAGCACGCTCCTCGTCCTCACCGTCCTCTACGCCGCCTTCCGCTCCCGCCGCGCCGTCGACCCGATCACCGAGGACGACGAGAAGCGGCTGCGGGCGCTGCTGGAGCGGCACGGCGAGCGGGACTCGCTCGGGTACTTCGCGTTGCGCCGGGAGAAGAGCGTGGTGTGGTCGCCGACCGGGAAGGCGGCGGTGGCCTACCGGGTGGTCGGCGGGGTGTCGCTGGCCTCCGGGGATCCGATCGGGGATCCGGAGGCCTGGCCGGGGGCGATCGAGCCGTGGCTGGGCGAGGCGCGGGCGCATGGGTGGATCCCGGCGGTGATGGGGGCGAGCGAGGAGGCCGGGACCGTGTACGCGCGGCACGGGCTCGACGCGCTGGAGCTCGGTGACGAAGCGATCGTCGAGGTCGGCGAGTTCACGCTGGAGGGGCGGGCCATGCGGACCGTCCGGCAGGCCCACAACCGGGTCGGGCGGGCGGGCTACTCGGTGCGGATCCGCCGGCACGAGGACATCCCCGCGGACGAGATGTCGTACCTCCTGCGGCGCGCCGACGACTGGCGGGACGGCGCCACCGAGCGCGGGTTCAGCATGGCGCTGGGGCGGCTCGGGGACGGGCGGGACGGACGGTGCGTGATGCTGGAGTGCACCGACGGGGAGGGCCGGCTGCGGGCGCTGCTGTCGTTCGTGCCGTGGGGGCCGGGCGGGCTCTCCCTCGACCTGATGCGACGGGACCGGGACTCCGACAACGGGCTGATGGAGTTCATGGTCATCGAGTTGCTGCGGCGCGCCGGAGAGATCCGGATCACGCAGGTATCCCTCAACTTCGCCATGTTCCGGTCGGTCTTCGAGCGTGGCGCGCGGCTCGGCGCGGGGCCGGTGCTGCGGTTGTGGAGGTCCTTGCTGAGCTTCTTCTCCCGGTGGTGGCAGATCGAGTCCCTGTACCGGGCCAACGCCAAGTACCGGCCCATCTGGGAACCCCGGTTCCTGCTCTTCGAGAAGAGCGCGGACCTGCCGCGCATCGGCCTCGCGTCGGCTCGTGCGGAGGGGTTCCTGGAGACGCCGGTACTGCCGAAGTGGCTGCACCGGCGGCACCTGGACACGGACCGGGACTCCCGTCGGTGAGGACGATCGCATGAAGTCGCTCGCCCGCCGGGCCCGCGCCGAGTGGGGTCCGCTGTACGCCACCGTGCGCGGCGCGCTGGCGAAGCGGCGGCTGCGGGCGGCGCCGATGGCGGTCTCGGCGGTGTGTCTGACGGCGCTGCTGCAGTTCGTCCAGAACCAGTCGTGGGGCTACCGGTTCGTGCGGGACGTCGGGGGTGTGCGCGCCGCGGACCCACTCTGGCTGGCCCTGCTGCGCACTCCCCTGTCGCTGTTCGTACCGGCGCTGGACCTGCCGGTGTGGGGAGCGCTGGTGCAGATCCTGGTCGTGTTCGGCATCGCCGAGGTGTGCCTGGGCTGGTGGCGGACGCTGACCGTCGCGTACGTCGCGACCCTCGCCGGCACGCTGTACGCCCGCGTCGGCATCGCGCTGGGTCCGCACAGCCCCCTGGGCCTGCCCGCCTCGGACGCCTGGGTGGTGGACACCGGCCCCTCGGCCGCCGTCGTCGGGCTCGCGGTCGTCCTGGGCCGGCGGTACGGCTCGTACGTCACCGCGGGCGCGGTGGCGGCGGCGATGGTGGTGGAGGTGGCGCTGAAGGACAACCTCGCCGGCAAGGAGCATCTGGCGGCGATCGCCGGCGTGGTGGCGCTGTACACGGCGGTGGCGGTGGGGCGGCGGCTGCGGCGCCGGTGGCGTCAGCGGCGGCCGGGCAGCCGGGCCGGTTCGGGGCGGTCGGGCTTGCCGCCGATCCAGTCCTGAAGGGTCCTGCTGAGCCGGGCCCAGCGGCGGTCGTGGTGGTAGGCGCGCAGCCCGGACCTGGCCCGGGCGCGCGGGCGGTTGGCGTAGAAGCGGCGGGCCCAGGCCGAGCCGGGCCGGGCCAGGCGGACCGCGCCGACGACGCCGACGAACGGGACGACCACCCCGAAGATCGCGAGACGGGCCTTGCCCTTGCTCAGGGCGACGAGCGAGAAGAAGAAGTTCGCCACGACGTTCGCGATGACGGCGCCCCGGTCCTGGAGTTCGTCGGCCGAGATGTCGTTGACGCCGAACGGCGAGAACCCGGCGAGCAGCAGCCCGACCATCGCGGCGGTGATGACGACGACCTCGACGCTCTGGCGGCCCTCCTCGCTCCAGTAGACGTCGTCGAGGTGCAGGATCAGGGCGAACTCGTCGAGCACGAGCCCCGCGCCGATGCCGAAGACGATCGCGGCGAGGGCCGCGCCGAGGCCCTGCCGGCCGCCGGCGACCGCGCCGAAACCGCCGATGACGACGAGGACGACCCCGGGGACCACATGGTGGATGTGCAGCCCGCCGGCCTTCACGTTGCCGAACGGGCCCTTTCCGGCGCGGATCAGCCGGGTGACGATCCGTGTGATCACAAAGGTCAGGACGAAGGCCGTCAGGGCGAGCAACAGGGGGAGTTTGCCCGGCTCGACGACGTTCCGCTCCAGCCAGTGTCCCATGTGCGCACTTTATCCCCGGCCGTGGACGCGACCCTCCTGACCACCGGGTAACCTGCGCCGGTGGCTGCGACCTCTGCGACTCCCTGGCGTGACGGCCTCCGCTTCGCCTTCGGCACACTCACCGTCTTCCCCGTGAAGGTGACCCGTTGGGACCGCGAGGCCGCCCGGGGCGGCATGCTGCTCGCGCCGCTGGCCGGCCTCGCCGTCGGGCTCTGCGCGGGTGCGGTCGGCGCCCTGCTGGTCCTGGCCGGGGCGAGTGCGTTGCTGGCCGCGGTGGCCGCGGTCGCGGTACCGGCCGTGCTCACCCGGGGGCTCCACCTGGACGGGCTCGCCGACACCGCCGACGGGCTGGGCAGCGGCAAGGCCGCCGAGGAAGCGCTGCGGATCATGAAGCGGTCGGACATCGGGCCGTTCGGGGTGGTCACGCTCGTCCTCGTGCTGCTCGGGCAGGTGGCCGCGCTGGCCCAGGCCTACGGCGCCTCGTGGCGGCACGGGATGCTGGCCGCGGTCGTCGCGGCCACGGTGGCCCGGCTGGCGATGAGCCTGGCCGCGGTGGAGGGGGTGCCCGCGGCCCGGCCGGAGGGGCTGGGGGCGGCGGTGGCCGGGGTGGTGCCGAAGGTGGGGGCGTCGGCGGTCACGGTCGCGGTGATGGTGGTGGCGGCGGGGGCCGGGGCGCTGGTGGGGTCGGCCGACAGTCTGCGGGCGTTGCTCGCGGTGGTGGTGGCGGAGGCGGCGACGGATGTACTGCTGCGGCTGTGCCGGCGGCGGTTCGGCGGGGTGACGGGGGATGTGTTCGGGTGCCTCGCCGAGACGGCGGCCACCGTGGCGCTCGTGGTGTTCTCATTGGGGGGCTGAAGGCCGTCGGGGGGCTGAAGGCCGTCGGACACCCTGGAGCCTCCTCAACACGTTCTGCGCCACACCCCCAGCTCGTACTTCTTCTCCAGTGAGCTCAGTTCCAGCTTGCGCGACCGGGCGCAGAACTTCGCCGTCGGGAGTTCGTACTCCACATGGAAGACGGCCTTGTCCGCCTCGATGAACGGTTTCAGGTCGTCGCACTCGCCGTACTGGGCGCACTGCTCGTTGACCGCGAAGTCGAAGTCGGCGACCAGCTGCGGGATCTGGTCCAGGTCGTTCTTCAGGCCCACCGACATGCCCCGGTCGTGGGCGAGCCGGGCGATGAGCCGGTTGTAGCGGAGCTGGTCGGCCGCCTTGAGGGGGAAGCCCGTGCGGTTCTTGTAGCCGTCCATGTTGTCGGGCTCCACCGCGTCGAAGCCCTTGTCCTTGCACATGTCGAAGCGGGCCGCCATCAACGGCTCCAGGACGTCCGTACGGCGGATGTCCAGCCAGCGCTCGCCCTCCCAGCCGTTGCCACGCCCCAGCACCGACTCGGGGAACTTCTTCGCGTCGGGGCGCCAGTCCTCGAAGGCTCCGGTGGAGAGGTAGCAGATGACCTTGCGGCCCTTGCCGTGCAGCGTGCCGACGGTCGCCTCGGACTGGTCGAAGCCGTCGATGTCGTACACCGACGCCGGCACGGACGTGTCCACACGGCCGCTCAGTTGCCACTGCCAGGTGACCCCGGGCCTCGGCTGCCAGCGCCCGGGGCCGTCCGAGGCCCCGGCGCAGCCGGCGAGCAGGACCAGCGCGACGAGCAGGGGCGTGGTGGTGCGGAGTTTCACCGGGCGGGCTCCAGGGTGTGCGACGGCGGACCCCATCGATGATCTCCCACCCCGGGTACCGCGCCGCATACCGAGGCCCGTGACCGCCGACCGCGGCAGCCCCGGTGTGGTCCAGGCCGAGCGCTCACCGGCGTACGGCGTGGGGCCCGGGTCGCCCGGCGCGAGAGGGGGAAGTGGCCATGACGCCACCCTCAGGTGAACGCCCGCAGGAATGAGCGAACGCATCCACACGCGTAGGCTCGTCCCGGGTGTTCGCCGGCAGGGTGAAGGCCCCGGTGGTAACGCGCCCCCAGGCCACTGCCTAGGGTCGCTTCCCGGGCCCGGTCGACCCACCCACTCGGCCACAGCAACTCAACATCGGAAGCGAGATTCCACCACCGTGACTGCTCTCACTCTCAGCACCTCAGCGGCGCCCGGCCTCCGGGCCGACGCGATCGTGATCGGTGTCGCCAAGGGCACGGGTTCCCGGTCCGGGGACCTGGTCGTAGCGCCGGGCGGCGAGGCCGTGGACAAGGCCTACGCCGGCAAGCTCGCCGACGTCCTGGAGACCCTCGGTGCCTCGGGTGCCGAGGGCGAACTGACGAAGCTGCCGTCGCCGGCCGGCTTCAAGGCCCCGCTCGTCATCGCGGTCGGCCTGGGCGCCGAGCCCGACGACGGCGCCGGCTACGACGCGGAGGCGCTGCGCCGGGCGGCGGGCGTCGCGGCCCGCACGCTGAACGGCGCGAAGAAGGCGGCCTTCGCGCTGCCCGTCGAGGACACGGCCGCCGTCGGCGCGATCGCCGAGGGTGTGCTGCTCGGCGCCTACTCGTTCGACGTCTACAAGGACAGCGGCACCAACGGGAAGGCGAAGAACGGCAAGGCGCCGCTCGCCGAGGCCACGCTGCTCGGCGGCAAGCCGCGGGACGCGGCCCACAAGGCGGCCCTCGCCCGCGCCACCGCGGTCTCCGAGGAGCTCAACCGTGCCCGCGACCTGGTCAACACCCCGCCGAACGACCTCACGCCGGCCGCGTTCGCCTCGATCGCCCAGGAGGCGGCCAAGGAGCACGGCATCAAGATCCAGGTGCTCGACGACAAGGCGCTCGTCAAGGGCGGCTACGGCGGCATCCTCGGCGTGGGCGGCGGCTCGGCCGCGACCCCGCGACTGGTGAAGCTGTCGTACACGAGCCCCGAGGCGGACAAGCACCTCGCCTTCGTCGGCAAGGGCATCACCTACGACTCGGGCGGTATCTCGCTCAAGCCGGCCGGGCACAACGAGACGATGAAGTGCGACATGAGCGGCGCGGCGGCGGTCTTCGCGGCCGTCGTCTCGGCGGCGCGGCTCGGTCTCCGGGTCAATGTGACCGGGTGGCTGGCGCTCGCCGAGAACATGCCGTCCGGCTCCGCCGTGCGCCCGGGTGACGTGCTGCGCATGTACAGCGGCAAGACGGTCGAGGTGCTCAACACGGACGCCGAGGGCCGGCTGGTCCTCGCCGACGCGCTGTGGGCGGCGTCGGCGGAGAACCCGGACGCGATCGTCGACGTGGCGACGCTGACCGGGGCGATGATGCTGGCGCTGGGCAGCCGGACGTTCGGGATCATGGCCAACGACGACGCGTTCCGTACGGCGATCCACGACGCGGCCGAGGAGGTCGGCGAGCCGGCCTGGCCGATGCCGCTGCCGGAGCACCTGCGCAAGGGGATGGACTCCCCCACCGCGGACATCGCGAACATGGGTGAGCGGATGGGCGGCGGACTGGTCGCCGGGCTCTTCCTGCGGGAGTTCGTGGGTGAGGGGATCACCTGGGCGCACCTGGACATCGCGGGGCCGGCGTTCAACGAGGGCGGGCCCTTCGGGTACACGCCGAAGGGCGGGACCGGGTCCGCGGTGCGGACGCTGGTGCGGCTTGCCGAGCTGACCGCCGAGGGTGACCTGGGCTGACGTCGGTTTTTGTGGGCGGGGCCTCGCGTGCGGGTAGGGCGGGGCCCCGTCGCCTATTGAATCGGCGTGTGCTGTCGCAGGGCGACTGCGGGTGGTGTGTGGCTGGTCGCGCAGTTCCCCGCGCCCCTTACGGGGCGCTGTCCTCACGGGGCGCTGTCCTCACGGCGTTATCAAGTGAGCGTGTGGTGTCTCACACCCCAGCCCGGCGTCTCGTTCACCTCCGACAAGTGCGAAGATGGGGCTCGGCAGGACAGGGCCCCACCACAGGGCCGAAGAAGAGCGGCCGGACACCAGCCGACCGACCGGTCAACCACCCGTATGGGAAAAAGGTGCCCGGCGTACGGCGCACATGCATGGAGGACGTGACGTGGCGAACGACGCCAGCACCGTTTTCGACCTAGTGATCCTCGGCGGTGGTAGTGGCGGTTACGCCGCGGCCCTGCGCGGGGCGCAGCTGGGCCTGGACGTCGCCCTGATCGAGAAGGACAAGGTCGGCGGTACCTGCCTGCACCGGGGTTGCATCCCCACCAAGGCCCTGCTGCACGCGGGCGAGATCGCCGACCAGGCCCGCGAGAGCGAGCAGTTCGGTGTCAAGGCCACCTTCGAGGGCATCGACGTGCCGGCCGTGCACAAGTACAAGGACGGCGTGATCGCCGGTCTGTACAAGGGCCTGCAGGGTCTGATCGCCTCCCGCAAGGTGACGTACATCGAGGGCACGGGCCGTCTGTCGTCCCCGACCTCCGTCGACGTGAACGGCCAGCGCATCCAGGGCCGCCACGTCCTGCTGGCGACCGGCTCCGTGCCGAAGTCGCTGCCCGGCCTGGAGATCGACGGCAACCGGATCATCTCCTCCGACCACGCCCTCGTCCTGGACCGCGTGCCCAAGTCCGCGATCATCCTGGGCGGCGGGGTCATCGGCGTCGAGTTCGCCTCCGCCTGGAAGTCCTTCGGTGCGGACGTCACCGTCATCGAGGGCCTCAAGCACCTCGTCCCGGTCGAGGACGAGAACTCCTCCAAGCTTCTTGAGCGCGCCTTCCGCAAGCGCGGCATCAAGTTCAACCTGGGCACCTTCTTCTCCAAGGCCGAGTACACCGCCGACGGCGTCAAGGTCACCCTCGCCGACGGCAAGGAGTTCGAGGCCGAGGTCCTGCTCGTCGCCGTCGGCCGCGGCCCGGTCTCCGCCGGCCTCGGCTACGAGGAGCAGGGCGTCGCCATGGACCGCGGCTACGTCCTGGTCGACGAGTACATGCGGACGAACGTCCCGACCATCTCCGCCGTCGGTGACCTGGTCCCGACGCTCCAGCTCGCGCACGTCGGCTTCGCCGAAGGCATCCTGGTGGCGGAGCGTCTGGCCGGTCTGAAGACCGTTCCGATCGACTACGACGGTGTCCCCCGGGTCACGTACTGCCACCCGGAGGTCGCCTCCGTGGGTATCACCGAGGCCAAGGCCAAGGAGATCTACGGTGCGGACAAGGTCGTCGCCCTGAAGTACAACCTGGCGGGCAACGGTAAGAGCAAGATCCTCAACACCGCGGGCGAGATCAAGCTCGTCCAGGTGAAGGACGGTGCCGTGGTCGGCGTCCACATGGTCGGCGACCGCATGGGCGAGCAGGTCGGCGAGGCCCAGCTGATCTACAACTGGGAGGCGCTGCCCGCCGAGGTCGCCCAGCTCATCCACGCCCACCCGACGCAGAACGAGGCGATGGGTGAGGCCCACCTGGCCCTGGCCGGCAAGCCGCTTCACTCGCACGACTGACCCTCGGTCGACACACGCGACGACTCAGACTTCCGCAATTCGTAAGGAGCAACCGAAACCATGGCGGTTTCCGTAACCCTTCCGGCGCTCGGCGAGAGCGTCACCGAGGGCACCGTCACCCGCTGGCTGAAGGCCGAGGGTGAACGCGTCGAGGCCGATGAGCCGCTGCTCGAGGTCTCGACCGACAAGGTCGACACCGAGATCCCGGCGCCCGCCTCCGGCGTGCTGGCCTCGATCAAGGTCGCCGAGGACGAGACCGTCGAGGTGGGCGCCGAGCTGGCGATCATCGACGACGGCACCGGCGCCCCGGCCCCCGCCGCACCGGCTCCGGCCGCCGAGCCGACCCCGGCTCCGGCCGCTGCCCCCGCCCCGGCCCCGGTGGCCGAGGCCCCCGCCGCTCCCGCCCCGGCCCCCGCGGCCGAGGCTCCCGCCGCGCCTGCCGGTGGTGCCACCGGCACGGACGTGGTCCTGCCCGCGCTCGGGGAGTCCGTCACCGAGGGCACCGTCACCCGCTGGCTGAAGTCGGTCGGCGAGGAGGTCGCGGAGGACGAGCCGCTGCTCGAGGTCTCCACCGACAAGGTCGACACCGAGATCCCCGCGCCGGTCGCCGGTGTGCTGCTGGAGATCGTGGTCGCCGAGGACGAGACCGCCGAGGTCGGCGCCAAGCTCGCCGTCATCGGCGCCCCGGGTGCCGCCCCGGCTCCGGCCGCGCCCGCTCCGGCACCCGCCGCCGCTGCCCCGGCTCCCGCCCCGGCCGCCCCCGCGGCCCCCGCGGCTCCGGCCCCCGCCCCGGCCGCTCCGGCTCCGGCTCCCGCCCCGGTCGCCGCCACCCCGGCTCCGGCCGCCCCGGCCCCCGCGCCGGCGGCTCCGGCCCCGGTCACCCCGGCCGCGGCTCCGGCTCCGGCCGCTCCGGTCGACGAGGGTGCCTACGTCACCCCGCTGGTCCGCAAGCTCGCCGCCGAGAACGGTGTCGACCTCGGCGCCGTCAAGGGCACGGGTGTCGGCGGCCGGATCCGCAAGCAGGACGTCATCGCCGCCGCCGAGGCCGCGAAGGCCGCCGCCGCCGCTCCGGCCCCCGTGGCCGCCGCCGCTCCGAGCGCCGGTGCGAAGAAGACCCCGAAGCTGGAGGTCTCCCCGCTCCGCGGCCAGACCGTCAAGATGCCTCGCATCCGCAAGGTCATCGGCGACAACATGGTCAAGGCGCTGCACGAGCAGGCGCAGCTGTCCTCGGTCGTCGAGGTCGACGTGACCCGCCTGATGCGCCTGCGCGCCCAGGCCAAGGACTCCTTCGCCGCGCGCGAGGGCGTCAAGCTCTCCCCGATGCCGTTCTTCGTCAAGGCGGCGGCCCAGGCGCTGAAGGCCCACCCGGCCATCAACGCCCGGATCAACGTGGAAGAGGGCACGATCACCTACTTCGACACCGAGAGCGTCGGTATCGCGGTGGACTCCGAGAAGGGCCTGATGACCCCGGTCATCAAGCACGCGGGCGACCTCAACATCGCCGGTATCGCCAAGGCCACCGCCGAGCTCGCGGGCAAGGTCCGGGCGAACAAGATCACCCCGGACGAGCTGTCCGGCGCGACCTTCACCATCTCCAACACCGGTTCGCGCGGCGCGCTGTTCGACACGATCATCGTGCCGCCGAACCAGGTCGCGATCCTCGGCATCGGTGCCACGGTCAAGCGTCCGGCCGTCATCGAGACGGAGGACGGCACGGTCATCGGCGTCCGCGACATGACGTACCTGACCCTGTCCTACGACCACCGCCTGGTGGACGGCGCCGACGCGGCCCGTTACCTGACGGCCGTCAAGGCGATCCTGGAGGCGGGCGAGTTCGAGGTCGAGCTCGGCCTCTGATCCGCCAGGAGTCGTACGGTGCCCCGTCCGGAGCTGCTCCGGGCGGGGCACCGTCGTCTCACCTGGACGTGCCAGGCCCCGATGTCACCGCCGGGCGGGGTGTAGAGCTTCCCGCTGGGGTTCTCGACGGCGCCGTACTCCCCCCGGTCCATGCCGGTGATGCGGAAGCCCCACCCCGCGTGGCCGAACTTCTGGGCGCCGTCGGGCTTCACGAACACACAGGCACCGCCGGCATCGCCGCGGGGCCGGGACGCCGGGCACCGGGCACCGGGCACCGGGCACCGGGCACCGAGGAGGGCCGTTCCGTCGGCCGCGGCGGCCATGCTCTTCCCCTTCCTGACCTTGCCGCCGTGCGGACCCGTGCCCGTCGGTCCGCACGCCGTGATCCCCAGGACCGCCGCGACGGCCGCCGCGGTGACCGCCCAGCCGGTCCGTCCCCCGATGTTCATTACGCCCCCCAGTGCCACGGAGGGGCGCCCCTGCCGGAGTCCCTCCGCACACCTGACGGCGACCGGCCCGCACGGGTTCTGCCGGTGACGCGGCGGTGACGACTCCGCAGCGACCGCGGTACGGGGCTTTACGGATCCCGCCCGGGAAGCGTGTAAGTCTCGTCTCACCTGCGCGAAAGCGCCCCCGTGCGCCCCTCCCGAAACGCGGTCCGGCCTTATTGTCTAAACGTCAAACGCCCTTAAGGAGCTCCCATGACCGCGCCCGTCGTCCACTCGCTGCGCGAACAGATCCGCGAGCACATCGTGGAGGGAATCGTCAGCGGGCGCTGGAAGCCGGGCGAGCGGATCGTGGAGCGGCGGATCGCCACCGAGCTGGAGGTCAGCCAGACGCCGGTACGGGAGGCGTTGCGGGAGCTGGAGTCGCTGCGGCTGATCGAGTCCGCGCCGAACAAGGGCGTGCGGGTGCGGAACCTGACGGCTGCCGACCTGGAGGAGAGCTACCCGGTGCGGGCCGGCCTGGAGGCGATCGCGGCGGAGTTGGCGGCGGAGCGACTGGCGTCGGACTGCTCGGCGCTCGACCCGCACGTCACGGCGCTCTACGAGGCCGACCGGAACGCGGACGGCACGGCGCAGGTCCGGCACACGGTCGGCTTCCACCGCGAGCTGGTCCGGGCAGCCGGCAACTCGGTGCTGCTGCACACGTGGGAGGGCCTGGGCATCGAGGTCTTCACCGCACTGTCGATCCGCTGGCTGGGGACGGTCCAGCAGTCGTACGCCGAGGAACACGAGGAGCTGGTGGCCGCGTTCCAGCGCCGGGATCCGCGCATCGCCGATATCGTGAAGGCCCATGTGCTGGGGTGCGCGCCGCGGGCATGACCGCCGGGGGCGCGGTCCGCGACTTCAGTGTGATGAATCTCGCCGACTGGGCGATCACCTGTGGCAGTGTCCTGGCCGTCCTGTTGGTCCTGCGGGGGCGGGAATTGGGGTCCGTCGGCCCGGCAACCCTTCCCGAGGCCTCGTAGTTCAAGACCTCGGGGTTCAAGGCCTCGCGGTTCAGGGACTCGGGGTTCAAGGCCTCATGGTTCAAGGTCCCGTAGTTCCAGGTCTCGTCGTTCCAGGCCAGGCCTCGTGGTTCAAGGTCCCGTAGCCCCTCCCCGACGGCCGGAACACAAGAGCGCGCCCCCGCTCAAAACCCCGTCCCACCTGCGCAAACCCCGTTCCGATCGCGTCACCCCGTGCCAGCGCCGAAGGCACCCCGTGCCGACTTTCTCGGAATCGAGAAGTTTTGCCCCTCAACCCTTTGATCGATCATCGATCAGGGAGTTATTGTCGCCGACGGGCCCGAACCCGGGCCCGCCGCCCTGTCCTGCCAAAGACCAAGGGCACCCCCGAACCCTTACCGATGAGGGAACCCCCTTCGACTGAGGAAGGCGGCGACATGACCGACCCCCAGGCCATCCAGCCGAGCGCGCTCGACCAGCTCCCCGACCGGGACCCGGAGGAGACCGCCGAATGGCAGGCCTCACTGGACGCCGTGGCCAGGGAGGCCGGGCCGCACCGCGCCGCATACCTGATGCGCCGCACGCTGGAGCGCGCCGAGGCGGACGGCATCGCGCTGCCGAAGCTTCTCGAGACCGACTACGTCAACACCATCCCCACCGTCGCCGAGGCCGCCGTCCCCGGCGACGAGGAGATGGAGCGGAAGATCACCGCGTGGAACCGCTGGAACGCGGCCGCGATGGTCACCCGGGGCAGCAAACACGGCGTCGGCGGCCACATCGCCACCTTCGCCTCCGCGGCCTGGCTCTACGAGACCGGCTTCAACCACTTCTTCAAGGGCAAGGAGTCCCAGGAGGCGGCCGGGTCGGGTGACCAGCTGTACATCCAGGGCCACGCCTCCCCCGGCATCTACGCCCGCGCCTTCCTCGACGGCCGCCTGACCGAGGCGCACCTCGACAACTTCCGCCAGGAGGCCGGCGGCAACGGCCTCCCGTCGTACCCGCACCCCCGCCGCCTGCCCTGGCTGTGGGAGTTCCCGACGGTGAGCATGGGCCTCGGCCCCCTGTCGGCCATCTACCAGGCCCGCTTCAACCGCTATCTGACGGCGCGCGGCATCAAGGACGTCTCGAACTCGCACGTCTGGGCGTTCCTCGGTGACGGCGAGATGGACGAGCCGGAGTCCACGGCCGCCCTCGCACTCGCCTCCCGCGAGGGCCTGGACAACCTGACCTTCGTCATCAACTGCAACCTGCAGCGCCTCGACGGCCCGGTGCGCGCCAACTTCAAGATCGTGCAGGAGCTGGAGGCGCAGTTCCGCGGCGCCGGCTGGAACGTCGTCAAGACGCTCTGGGGCACGGCCTGGGACGAGCTGTTCGCGCTCGACACCACCGGCGCGCTGGTACGGCGGCTGCGTGAGGTACCGGACGCGCAGGTGCAGACGTACCAGACCCGGGACGCCGCCTACATCCGCGCCGACTTCTTCGGCAAGGACCCGGCGCTCGCCGAGATGGCGAAGCTGCTGAGCGACGACAAGATCATCGAGTGCTTCCACCTCTCGCGCGGTGGTCACGAGGCCCGCAAGGTGTACGCGGCCTACAAGGCGGCCCTGGACCACAAGGGCGCGCCGACCGTGATCCTCGCCCAGACCGTCAAGGGCCACACCCTCGGCGACGGCTTCGCGTCGAAGAACGCCAACCACCAGATGAAGAAGCTGACGGTGGACGAGTTCAAGCAGATGCGTGACCTGCTCGAACTGCCCATCAAGGACAGCGACTTCGTCGACGGTGTGGTGCCCTACGGCCACCCCGGCGCCGACTCCCCCGAGGTGCGCTACCTCCAGGAGCGCCGGGCGGCCCTCGGCGGCCCGGCCCCCGCCCGCCGTACCCACGCCCTGGCCCCCCTGCCGGCCCCCGCCGACAAGGCCTTCGCCTCCTTCGACAAGGGCTCCGGCTCGCAGAACGTGGCGACGACGATGGCCTTCGTGCGGCTCGTCAAGGACCTGGTCCGCGACAAGGAGACCGGCAAGCGCTGGGTGCCGATCGTCCCCGACGAGGCGCGCACCTTCGGCATGGAGAGCCTCTTCCCCTCCCTGGGCATCTACTCGCCCAAGGGGCAGACGTACGAGCCGGTCGACCGCGACCAGCTGATGTACTACAAGGAGGCCAAGAACGGCCAGATCCTCAACGAGGGGATCACCGAGGCCGGTTCGATGGCCGACTTCATCGCCGCGTCGACCGCGTACGCCACACACGGCGAGGCGATGATCCCGTTCTACATCTTCTACTCGATGTTCGGCTGGCAGCGCACCGCCGACCAGATGTGGCAGCTCGGCGACCAGCTCGGCCGCGGCTTCCTCGTCGGCGCGACCGCCGGCCGTACGACCCTGACGGGCGAGGGCCTCCAGCACGCCGACGGCCACTCCCCGGTGATCGCCGCGACCAACCCGGCCGCGCTGTCGTACGACCCGGCCTTCGCCTACGAGATCGCGACGATCGTCAAGGACGGTCTGCGCCGCATGTACGGCGAGTCGGCCCCGGGCGAGGACCCGAACGTCTTCTACTACCTGACCGTCTACAACGAGCCGCTCCCGCAGCCCGCGAAGCCGGCCGGCCTCGGCATCGACGAGGGCATCGTCAAGGGCCTGTACCGCTTCAACACCGCGGAGTCGGCCGGGCTCTCGGTGGTGGCGAACGCCCCCCGGATCCAGCTGCTCGGCTCCGGTACGGCGATCCACTGGGCGCTCAAGGCGCAGCGGCTGCTCGCCGAGGAGTGGGGCGTGGCGGCCGACGTCTGGTCCGCCACCTCCTGGACGGAGCTGCGCCGTGACGCCATGGAGGCGGACGCCGCCCTGCTGCGCGGCGAGGAGCGGGTGCCGTACGTCCGTCAGGCCCTGCAGGGTGCCGAGGGACCGGTGCTGGCCGTCTCCGACTACATGCGCCAGGTCCCGGACCAGATCGCGCAGTGGGTCGAGCAGGACTACTCCTCCCTGGGCGCCGACGGCTTCGGCCTCTCCGACACCCGGGACGCGGCCCGCCGCCACTTCGGCGTCGACGCCGAGTCGGTCGTCGTGGCGGCCCTGGCCCAGCTGGGCAGGCGCGGCGAGGTCAAGGCGACCGCGGTGAAGGAAGCCCGGGAGCGTTACGGCCTGTAGGAAACGCGTACCTCTCTCCGCCGCAACGGCTCGCCGTTGCGGCGGAGATCCTTTTCCGGCCCGGCATCATGGGACGCATGCGCGCCGCCCGTCTCATCAGAATGGTGCTTCTCCTCCAGTCCCGGTCCACGATGACCGCCGGTGAACTGGCCGCCGAGCTGGAGGTGTCCGAGCGGACCGTGATGCGGGACGCGCAGGCCCTGTCGGAGGCGGGTGTGCCGGTGTACGCGGACCGGGGCCGGGCGGGCGGGTACCGGCTGGTCGGGGGGTACCGGACGGGGCTGACGGGACTCGGGCGGAGCGAGGCCGAGGCGCTGTTCCTGAGCGGGGTGCCGGGGGCGTTGCGGGAGATGGGGCTGGCGGACGCCGCCAGTGCCGCCCGGCTGAAGGTGTCCGCCGCGCTGATGCCCTCGCTGCGAGACGCCTCCCGGACCGCGGCCCAGCGGTTCCACCTGGACGCGCCCAACTGGTTCGCCGAGCCCGGGACACCCGCGCTGCTGCCCGCCCTCGCCGACGCGGTGTGGGACGACCGGCGGGTCGTCGCGCACTACCGGCGCGGGGAGTCGGAGGTACGTCGGGAGCTGGAGCCGTACGGGCTCGTGCTGAAGGCCGGCGTCTGGTACCTGTGCGCGCGGGTCGCGGAGACCGACTCCTACCGGGTCTACCGAATCGACCGGTTCACCTCGGTCGAGGCCGGCGAGGAGCGGTTCGGGCGGGACGAGGAGTTCGATCTGCCGGGGTTCTGGGACCGGCGGGCGGAGCAGTTCGCGCGGTCGATCCTGCATGCCGAGGTGGTGGTGCGGTTGTCGGCGGTCGGCCTGCGCCGACTGCCGTACGCCGTCGACCCGGTGGCCGCGCGGCAGGCGCTCGCGGGCGCCGGCCCGCCGGACGCGCGGGGGTGGGTGACGGTGACCCTGCCGGTGGAGAGCGAGGAGGTCGCGCACGGTCAGCTGACCGCGCTCGGGCCGGAGGCCGAGGTGCTCGCGCCGCCGGGGCTGCGGGCGCGCTTCGCGGCGGACGCGCGGCGCCTGGCGGGGCTGTACCCACCGGCGGGGGACGGCTGATAACAATCCGCACCACTCCGCGTGCGCCCCCGGCGCGCAGGCACGATGCTTGACCCGTGATGGACGAGACGGAGTTCTGGGAGCTGGTCGACGGCACCCGCGAGGCCGCCGAGGGCGACCCGGAGGACCAGGCGGACCTGCTCGTGGAGCGGCTGCTCCAGCTGGACCCGGACATGGTGCTGGACTTCGCCCGTCACTTCGAGGCCCGCTACAACCGCGCCTACCGCTGGGACCTGTGGGGAGCCGCGTGGGTGCTGCTCGACGGGGCCAGCGACGACGCGTTCGACTTCTTCCGGTGCTGGCTGATCGGCCAGGGCCGGGAGGTGTTCGAGGGCGCCCTGCACGACCCGGACGGGCTGGCGGAGTCGCTGGGCGACTTCGACGAGGAGATCGACGGCGACGGCGAGGAACTCGGCTACGCCGCGGACGAGGCGTACGAACAGCTCACCGGGACCGTGGCCCCGGACCTGGGCATCGCCCCCGCACCCTCCGAACCGGAGGGCAGCCCGGTCGACTTCGAGAACGAGCAGGCGCTCGCGGAACGGTTCCCCAGACTCTGGAACCGCTTCAAGGAGTGAGTGCTACGCCGCGCGGCGCCGGGTCACGTCCGACGGAATGTACGCCTGGGTCTGCTCGGCCTTGACCGCGTGGTGCATCGGCGCCGCGTTGGCCTGGTCGAGGGCGGACGCGGTGACCGCGGCCGGGCCGAGGACGACGGTCGCGACCGCGCAGACCACGGCCCAGGGGCCGCGCGCGGACCTGACCCAACCGTCCTGCTCCTTGCTGTCCTTGGTGTCCTTGCGGGCTCCGGTACGACTGCTGTTCATGATCCCCACCTCCAGTCGGCTTGTGTTGCCCATGACGTTAGGACGCGGGGATCTGAACGGGCTGCGTGCCGCCTATGGCGTTCCTGTGGACGCTTCCACGGGTGTCTTCAGGAACCTGAGGGGTACTTCGAGGGGTGCTTTGAGCGGTGCTTTGAGAGGTGCTGTGAGAGGCGTCTTCGGGGGTGTTCGGGCCGGGGGCGCGGCGGATGTGCCCGGCGGAGTCCCCGTCGGTGTGCTCGGCGGGATCGCCGTGGGCGGTGCCGTCAGGATCGCCGTGGGCGGTGCCTGCGGCACCCTCCCCTGGAGCCGGGCCGCCGCCTGCCTGATCTCGGGGAGGCGGGCGGCGAGGGCGGCGCCGGGGCAGTTGGTCCGGTAGCCGTCCTGGTGACCGGCCACCGCGGGCAGGGTGACGACGGCGCCCTCCCGGTACCGGCTGAGCCCGTTGCTGGAGACCAGGCGGGCCCTGGTGCGCGGGTCGACATCGGCCAGCCCGAGTTTCCAGGCGGCGAGAGCGGCGATCGAGTCGGTCATGGCGCGCGGCACGGGCACCCCGGCGGTGAAGGTGCCGAGGGCGGCGATGCCGGCCGTGCGGTGGTTGAAGCCCTGGGTGTGGGCGCCGACGACCGCTCGCTCGGTGCCGCCCGCGCGGCCCTCGTAGATGGTGCCGCAGCGGTCGACGAGGAAGTTGTAGCCGATGTCGTCCCACGCCCGGTCGCCGGTCTGGCCGGTGTAGAGGCGGCGGATGATCTCGGGCACCTCGGCGCAGGCGTAGCCGTTCGGCGAGTCGGTGTGGTGCACGAAGACGGCGACGACCTTGTCGTCGTAGCGCGGCGGCGGCTGGGTGCGGCGGACCGTGCCGTCCAGCCAGGCCGAGCGCGGCACGATCGGCGGCCGGGGCGCCCCGAAGCGGGTGGCCGGGCTGGCGGGCGCGGGCGCGGCGAGGTGGATCGCGACGGGGCGGTCGGC
Source organism: Streptomyces sp. NPDC051105 (assembly GCF_040682795.1). Lineage (NCBI taxonomy): Bacteria > Bacillati > Actinomycetota > Actinomycetes > Kitasatosporales > Streptomycetaceae > Streptomyces > Streptomyces sp. NPDC051105. The sequence continues at coordinate 79,764 of NZ_JBFBBR010000004.1, forward strand.
GCCCTGGGCGCACAGCACCAGCGCGAGGGCGACGGCGAGGCCGGGCAGACAGCCGAGCAGGGTCAGGACGGCGATTCTGGTGCGCCGCCCTGCTCTGGGGAAGACACGCATGGCATCCACTCTCGGGTTGATCCACTTGGCCCGCGATGTGTGCTGTGCCACCTGGTGGAACCAACGTCCTGGTCCGGGGCGTTTCAGGTGGTACACGCACACGTGGCCGGTTCCCGAGCTCCTCGCGCGTGTGGACTGATCACTGGACCTGTCCCGACCGTACTAAGGGCACCGAGAGAAAGGCGGCTCAGTGGACCTGCTCGACCTGGTGCTCGTACTGGTGGTCCTCGTCTACGCGGCGTCCGGTTACCGGCGCGGGCTGGTGGCCGGCTGTGTCTCGCTGGCCGGGTTCGTGGGCGGCGCGGTCATCGGCGTGTGGGTGCTGCCGTGGGTGATGGAACTGGTCACCCGCGGGACGGCCACGGCGACGGTGGTCGCGGTGCTGACGGTGCTGGTGCCGGGGGTGGTCGGGCACGAGCTGGCGGGGCGGCTGGCGCTGCGGCTGCGCCGTGAGCTGGACCAGGGGCCGCTCCGGGTGGCCGACGGGGTCGGCGGGGCGGCGGCCAACTCGGTGGCGGTGCTGATCGTGGCCTGGGTGGCGGCGAGCGTGCTGGGCGCGTCCTCGTCGCCGGGGGTGACGACGGCGATACGGGACTCCAAGCTGCTCGGCGCGGTACAGAACACGATGCCGGACACCACGCCGGCCTGGTTCTCGCGGGCCACCTCGGCGCTCACGGAGGCGGGTTTCCCGCAGGTCTTCAACCCGTTCGAGAACGAGTCGACGGCCCGGGTCGCCAAGCCGACGGGCGACAGCGTCACGGCGGCCGCCACCAATGCGGCCAAGCGCAGCACGGTCAAGATCGAGGGTGTCTCGGGCACCCAGGGCCGGGAGGGCAGCGGGTTCGTGTACGCGCCGGAGCATGTGATGACCAACGCGCATGTGGTGGCCGGCATCACGGACCCGAGCGTGCGGATCGGCGGGGTGGGGGCGTCGTACGAGGCGCAGGTGGTGCTCTTCGACCCGGACCGGGACGTGGCGGTGCTGTACGTGCCGCGGCTGCGCGCGCCGGTGCTGGGGTTCGACACCGGTGCGGCGCGCGGCGACTCGGCGGTGGTGGCCGGCTATCCGCAGGACGGCGACCTGAACCTGCAGGCGGCCACGGTGGCGGCCAAGGTGCCGGCCACCGGCCAGAACATCTACAACGACGCCACCGTGACCCGCGAGATCTACTCGATCCGCTCCACGGTCCGCCCCGGCAACTCCGGCGGCCCACTGCTGACCGCCGGCGGCAGGGTGTACGGCGTGGTGTTCGCCCGTTCCACGTCGGACGACGAGACGGGGTACGTCCTGACGGCCGACGAGGTGGCCTCGGACGCCACCCGCGGGGCGAAGGCCACGGCGGCGGTGGACACCGGCGAGCTGATCACGTCCTGACCGTCACGCACGGACCGTCACGCCCCGACCGTCACGCACGGACCGTCGCGCCCTGACCGTCACGCACGGACCGTCACGCCCTGACCGTCACGCACGGACCGTCACGCCCTGACGTCAGAGCGCCCGGCCCATGATCACGTCGTCGACGTACTCGCCGCCCAGGAGGAACTCCCCCGGCAGCACGCCCTCGACGGCGAAGCCCTCCGACTCGTAGAGCCTGCGCGCCGGCGCGTTGTGCCCGAGGACGCCCAGCCGGATCCGGCGGGCGCCACGGCGGCGGGCCTCCTCCATCACCGCCCGCAGCAGCGCCCGGGCGACCCCGTGGCCGCGGGCCTCCTCGGCGACCGCGAGGCCCTGGATCTGCCGGACGTGCGCGTTGGAGGCGATGTTGTAGGCGAAACCGAGGCGGACATAGCCGACGATGCGCCGGTCGATTTCGGCGACCAGGGTGTCCTCGGGGGCGTGGCGCGCGCTGAAGAAGGGGTCGTACGGCGGCTGCGGCTCGGGGAGCACGGCGTGCAGAGACGACCAGGTGGCGCGGTCGAGGGCGGACAGCTCCTCGTCGTCGTCGGGCAGGGCGGCGCGTATGTACGGTTCCGGCATGTGGTCACCCTAGGTCGGGAGGCACCCCGGTCCCAGAAGTTTTCCGGCGCGAGTCCCGGCATGCTGGGATACATGGAACGCTCTCGTATCGCGGTGGCCGGCGCGTCCGGTCTGATCGGCAACGCCCTGGTCCGGTCCCTGCGGGCGGACGGGCACGAGGTGGTGCGCCTGGTGCGGCGCGCGGCCCACGGCGCCGGGGAGGTCTGCTGGGACCCCGAGGGGCAGTACGTGGACACGGCCGGGCTGGCCGGCTGCGACGCGGTGGTGAACCTCGCCGGGGCCGGCATCGGCGACCGGCGCTGGACGGCCGCCTACAAACGGCGGATCCGGGACAGCCGGGTCCTCGGCACGGCCGCGCTCGCGGAGGCGGTGGCCGCCCTCGAGGAGCCGCCGCGGGTGTTCGTGAGCGGCAGCGCGATGGGCTTCTACGGCGACACGGGCGACCGGGTCGTCGACGAGGACGCGCCGCCCGGGGACGGCTTCCTGCCGTCGCTGTGCGTGGAGTGGGAGGAGGCGGCGGCCCCGGCGCGGGAGGCGGGCATCCGGACGGTGTTCGTCCGCACGGGCCTGGTGGTGGCCCGCGGCGGCGGGGCCTGGGCCCGGCTGTTCCCGCTGTTCAAGGCGGGACTTGGCGGCCGGCTGGGCGACGGCCGGCAGTACTGGTCGTTCATCTCGCTGCACGACGAGGTGGCCGCCATCAGGTTCCTGATGGACACCGAGGGTCTGGAGGGCCCCTTCAACCTCACCGCGCCGCATCCCCTGACGAACGGTGAGATCACCGCGACGATGGCCCGGGTGCTGGGCCGCCCGGCCCTCTTCCCGGTCCCCTCGCCGGCGCTGCGGCTGGCGCTCGGCGAGATGGCCGAGGACGTGCTGGGCAGTCAACGTGTGGTGCCAAAGCGGCTGCTGGAGTCGGGGTTCACCTTCGCGTTCCCGGGCATCGAGGACGCGATCCGCGCGGCCTGACAACGCATGTGACCGTATGCGACCGCCGTGCGACCGTGCCCTGTTCATGCGCGACTGCCGTTGACCGATCACCGTCCTAACCTCGACCCGAACTCGGGTATCCCTGGAGCCGGTTGGGGGCATCACGTCTCCACCGGACGCGCAATCGAGGAGGGGCCTCGTGCATGAGCCCGCGTACCAGGCGGACGTCGTCATCGTGGGAGCCGGTATCGCCGGACTCTCCGCGGCTCATCGGCTGAACAGCGCAGGAGTAACGACCGCGGTCCTGGAGGCCGCCCCTTACGTCGGCGGCCGTATGTCGACCGAGAAGGTCGACGGCTTCCGGCTCGACCGGATAGGACAGCTCCTGTCCACGTCCTACCCGGAGCTACGGCGGGCACCGGGACTGGACGCGCTGGTTCTGCGCCGGTTCGCGCCCGGCGTACTGCTGTATCGCGACGGGCGCAGGCACCGGGCCGGCGCTCCGGCGGGCGGTGGGAGCGCGAGGGGCGCACTGTATGCGGTGCGCGCCCTGGCAAGCGCCCCCAGGAGCGGCTCGGCCGTGTCGCCCGCGCGGGCGACCGCGCCGATGGGCGGCGCGGTCGACCAGGCGCGGCTCGGTGCGGCGCTGGGCCGGATCGCCACCACACCGGTGGAACGCATCCTCGCCCGCCCCGAACTCCCGGCCGCGCACGCCCTGGCGGCGCGCGGGGTACCCGCCCGTACGATCGACGGCTTTCTGCGCCCGCTGCTCGCGGCCCTGCTCTGCGATCCGGAACTGACGACGTCCAGCCGGTGCGCGGACCTCGCCCTGCGCTCCTTCGCGAGCGGGCGGCTGTGCGTGCCGGAGGGAGGCGCCGAGGTCCTTCCGGAGCTCCTCGCCCGCGCCCTCCCGCCCGGCACGGTGCACACGGGCGTCCGGGTCACCTCGGTCTCGACGACGTCCGTGACGACGGCGGAGCACGGCGAGATCCGCTGCCGGGCGGTGCTGCTGGCGACGGACGCGCGGGCCGCCGCCGGGCTGCTGCCGGGGCTGCGCGTGCCGGACTTCCACCAGGTGACGGTGGTCCATCACACGACGGACGAACCGGCCGCGCTCACGACGGGGACGTCGCTCCTCCTCGACGCGGACCGGGGCGGGCCGGTCTCCCACACCTCGGTCGTCAGCAACATCGACCCGAGCCGGGCCCCGCAGGGCCGCGCCCTGATCTCCTCGACGGTCCTCGGGGCGCCGCCGTCGGACATCGACACGGCGGTCCGTATGCACCTGGCCCGGCTCTACGGCACGTCGACGCACCGCTGGGAGACGCTGGCCGTGCACCACACGCCGGAGGCGATCCCGGCGATGCGCCCCCCGCACGACCTCCGCCGCCCGGTCCGCCTCCTGGCCGGCCTCTACGTCTGCGGCGACCACCGGGACACCAGCACGGTCCAGGGAGCGTTGCACTCGGCCCACCGGGCGACGGCGGCGATCCTGACGGACCTGGGTGTACCGGGCTCCATGCACGCGGCGGAGGCGATGCAACGCCGGGCGGCGTAGACGCGCCCTCAGGGGCGCGCGGCTGCATCCGGAAAGAGAGCCAGGACCGGCAGTCCCAGCACCGAACCGGACGCCGGGCAGGGCAGACGCGCGCCCTTAAGGGGCGCGGGGCTGCATTCGAGATGCGGCTCCGCCGCGCGTGCGCGACAAGCCACGACGGCGCGACACCCGGCGACCGACCGGAACCGGCAACGGCGCCTGGCACCGGCCGGCCCGGCACCGCCGGACCACGCCGTCGTGGCCGACCACCGCCTCGGCGGAAAGAAGTTTCGGCCGAGGCGGAAAAGAGAGCCAGGGCCGCCAGCCCAGCACCGAACCGGACGCCGGCCGGCCCAGTGCCGAGCCAGGTGCCGGCCGGCCCGGCGTCCGGCCCTGCGGTGGCCGGCCCGGCGTCCGGCCGCGCGTCGGTCAGTTCAGCGTGGCGACCTTGTCGCGGTAGGCCCTGGCCGGTGCTGCGTCCTTGTACGGCTCCAGGCGGCGTTCGAAGTCCTTGACGTACTCGATCGCGCGTACCGAGCGCATCTCCGCCGCGGCGCCCGCCGCTTCCGCCCCGAGCGCGCACGCCTGGTCGAGTTCGCCGAGGCCCAGGCGGGCCGTGGCGAGGACGACGCGGCAGAAGAGACGGCTGCGCGCGTAGGAGGGCGCACGGAGCTGCAGCGAGCGCTCCGCGTGCTGCGCGGCCGCCCGGAACTGCTGGAGATCCCGGTGGCAGTGGCCGAACTCGTCGGCGAGCTGCGCCTCGTCGAAGAAGCGCGCCCAGTGGGGGACTTCGTCGCCGGGCCGGGCCGCCTCCAGGGCGCGTTCGGCCCGCACCAGCGCGCCGGTGCACGCCCGCACCTCGCCGAGGACCCCGTGGGCGCGGGCCTCGGCCGCGTGGAGAAGGGCCTGGACGACCGGCGGGGCGTTGGTGCCCACGCCCTGCTGGGCCACCCGCGCCAGCTGCACCGCCTCCCGCCCGTGGCCGAGGTAGACGGCCTGGCGGCTCATGGTGACGAGGACGTAGGAGCCGTAGGAGCGGTCCCCGGCCGCCTGGCTGAGCCGGAGGGACTGGACGAAGTAGCGCTGGGCGAGACCGTGCGCGGCGATGTCGTACGACGTCCAGCCGGCGAGCCGGGTCAGGTCGGCGGCCGCGGCGAACAGCTTGCGCCCGGTCTGCTCGCCGTACGTGCCGCGCAGCATGGGCTCGCACTCGTGCTCCAGATAGCGCACCAGGGCCTGCCGGGCGTGCCCGCCGCCGTACGTGTCGTCGAGCGTGCGGAACAGTTCGCCGACCGAGCGGAGCGCGGCGATGTCCCCGCCGGTGACCCGCTGGCCGGGCCCGCGTTCGGCCTGCCCGCGGGAGCGTACCGGCGGGGCCGGCGGTTTGGCCGCGGCGGGCCGGATCTGGGCCGGCACCCGGGCGGCCACCGGCGGCGCAGTCTCACCGCGGGCCACCCGGTCGTCGGCGCGGCCGATCAGCCAGTCCCGGCTGGGCACCACGAGCCCGGCCGGGGTGAACGCGATCTTGCGTAGCTCGGCGTGGCTGCCGGAGTCCTTGCGCCACAGCCCGCTGACGATGTCGACGGCCTCTTCGGGGGTGGCCGCGAACTCCAGCCCCGCGTAGACCGGGGCGCAGGCGTCGAGGCCCAGGTCCTGGGCGGTGAGCCGGCGGCCGAGGCGCCGGGTGAAGACCTCGGCGATCAGGGCGGGGGTGGTGCCCCGGGGCTGCTGGCCGCGCAGCCATCGGGTGACCGACGTCTTGTCGTATCTGAGATCCAGCCCGTGTTCGAGACCGAGCTGGTCGACCCGACGGGCCAGACCCGCGTTGGAGAACCCTGCTTCTGCGATGAGCGCGGCGAGCTGGCGGTTGGGGGTGCGCTGCGCGGGTCGGTCCGTCATCTGCGGTGCGGTCTCCTGCCTTCTGGCTCAGCTCGGTAGCTTGTGCCCGGATTGCCGGTGAGCAGCCCTTTTGGCGCTCGTGGACGGCGCGAATGTAGCGGAGAGTGAGCAGCCGATCGCACATTTCGACCTTCATTCATCCGATCGTGTGAGGATTGACCCCAGGGCTGACGCGTGACGAGCGGACGTACAGTGGCTTGGGCGCGTTATGTGCCTGACACACCCATCGCCCGAGGGAGGCGCTTGCCGTGAGTGAGTTGCGGTTCGTCCGCATGGGGTTCGGCGCGGACGCCGTGGAGTACCAGGAGGCGTGGGACGAGCAGCGCCGGGTGCACGCGGCGCGGTTCGCCGACGAGGCGCCCGACACGGTGCTGCTGCTCGAACACCCCCCGGTGTACACGGCGGGCCGGCGTACCGCGGACAACGAGCGGCCGCTGGACGGCACCCCGGTGATCGACGTCGACCGGGGCGGCAAGATCACCTGGCACGGCCCGGGCCAGCTGGTGGGCTACCCGATCCAGAAGCTCCCGCGCCCGGTGGACGTGGTCGCGCACGTACGCCGCCTGGAGGAGGCGCTGATCCGCGTCTGCGCCGAGTTCGGCCTGGAGACCACCCGGGTCGAGGGGCGCAGCGGCGTGTGGGTCCTCGGCGACCCGGTCGAGCAACGGCCGCAGGCCCTCGGCGGGCTGTCCCTGGACTTCGACCCCCGGCTGACGGACGACGAGTTCGACCCCCGCCTCAACGGCCCGGAGTACGCGCCCTCCAACGCCGGCCAGCGCCGCGAGGACCGCAAGATCGCCCAGATCGGCATCCGGGTCGCCAAGGGCGTCACCATGCACGGCTTCTCGTTCAACGTGAACCCGGACATGCAGTGGTTCGACCGGATCATCCCGTGCGGCATCCGGGACGCCGGGGTGGCCTCCCTCGCGGGCGAGCTCGGCCGGGACGTGACGATCGAGGAGGTGCTGCCGGTGGTGGAGCGACACCTGACGGACGTCCTGGAGAACGCGGAGCTCAAGCCGCGCGAGATCGAGAAGACCCCCGCCTGATCCAGGGAATGCGCCCTGCGGCCGAGGGGTTGGCCTCGTCGGAAGGGCCCAGCAATCACGGGCGTACCCTGGTGTACGCCGAGGAATCGAAGTTACAGGGAGCCGACGTGTCCGCAGTCTCACCCGACGGACGCAAGATGCTGCGCCTGGAGGTCCGGAACGCCCAGACCCCCATCGAGCGCAAGCCCGAGTGGATCAAGACCCGGGCGAAAATGGGCCCCGAGTACACCAAGATGCAGAACCTCGTGAAGAGCGAGGGCCTGCACACGGTCTGCCAGGAAGCCGGCTGCCCGAACATCTACGAGTGCTGGGAGGACCGCGAGGCGACCTTCCTCATCGGCGGTGACCAGTGCACCCGGCGTTGCGACTTCTGCCAGATCGACACCGGCAAGCCCGAGGCGCTGGACCGCGACGAACCGCGCCGCGTGGGTGAGTCCGTGGTCACCATGGACCTGAACTACGCCACCATCACCGGCGTCGCCCGCGACGACCTGGAGGACGGCGGCGCCTGGCTGTACGCCGAGACCGTGCGCCAGATCCACGCGCAGACGGCGGACCGCGAGGCCGGCCGTACCAAGGTCGAGCTGCTCGCCCCGGACTTCAACGCCGTACCGGAGCTGCTGCGCGAGGTCTTCGAGTCCCGCCCCGAGGTCTTCGCGCACAACGTCGAGACGGTGCCCCGGATCTTCAAGCGGATCCGTCCCGGCTTCCGCTACGAGCGCTCGCTGAAGGTCATCACCGAGGCCCGTGACTTCGGCCTGGTCACCAAGTCGAACCTCATCCTCGGTATGGGCGAGACCCGGGAGGAGGTCTCCGAGGCGCTGCGCCAGCTGCACGAGGCGGGCTGCGAGCTGGTCACCATCACGCAGTACCTGCGCCCGAGCGTGCGGCACCACCCCGTGGAGCGCTGGGTCAAGCCGCAGGAGTTCGTGGAGCTGAAGGAGGAGGCCGAGCAGATCGGCTTCTCCGGCGTGATGTCCGGGCCGCTGGTCCGTTCTTCGTACCGGGCCGGGCGGCTATACCAGATGGCGGTCGAGCTGCGTCAGTCAGCTGCTCCGCAGCGGGGCGGCGCGTTCGTCGCCGCACAGGCTGTGTGAATTCACGCACAAGCGACTACCGGCCAGTAATGTCCGAATGACCGCGGTCCTGACCGTCCTCGCTGATGAGGACGCCCGTCAGGACCGCGTCGGCGTGCGGAGTCCGCGTATCAAGGTTTCATTGGTGTTTGACCGGTCGGTCACGCCCTGGTAACACCAAACAGTGACCCTGGTATCACAGCACGTACACCCACTCCGAGGGGGGACCTTCACCATGCAGGCCGCGCCGGTTCGCGCCACCGCCATCCCGTCCTTCACCGACGCGCTGCGCGCCGTCGAGTCCCTCCTGATGAGCGGCGGCCAGCGCACCGCCCGCCAGAACGCCTGGACCTCCGTGCTGGAGGACCGTCGTCGCGCCAAGGACCGGGTGGAGGCGCAGCACTTCCTGGAGCAGGCCGCCGGCCGCTCCTGACGGCTCCCCCGGCCCCTTCTCCGGGCACCGCCGTCGTCGGCACTCCCGGGGACACGTAGACTTCGGGGCATGGCGAGGAAGGAACCCGCAGCGGACGCTGCGAATGCCGGGCGACTGAAGCAGATCGTCCTGACGTACAAGATGACCCGTAAGGCCGATAAGACGATCGGTCTTGTGCTCGCGGGTGTCGGTCTCGGCATCCTTGCCGTCTTCCTCGTGATCGGGTTCCTGATCGGCCACCCGGTCTATCTGGGCATCCTCGGCCTGCTGCTCGCCTTCCTCGCGACGGCGATCGTCTTCGGCCGCCGGGCCGAGCGGGCGGCCTTCGGCCAGATGGAGGGCCAGCCGGGCGCCGCGGCCGCCGTTCTGGACAACGTCGGGCGGGGCTGGACGACGACACCGGCGGTGGCGATGAACCGCAGCCAGGACGTGGTGCACCGGGCCGTCGGCAAGGCCGGCATCGTCCTGGTCGCCGAGGGCAACCCGAACCGGGTGAAGACCCTGCTGGCCGCCGAGAAGAAGAAGATGGCCCGGATCGTGGCCGACGTGCCGGTGCACGACGTGATCGTGGGCACGGGCGAGGGCCAGGTCGAGCTGAAGAAGCTGCGGACCACGATGCTCAAGTTCCCGCGGGTGCTGACCGGTCCCCAGGTGACGAGCACCAACGACCGGCTGCGGGCGATGGGTGACCTGATGAGCAACATGCCGCTGCCGAAGGGGCCGATGCCGAAGGGCATGCGGATGCCCAAGGGTGGACCTCGGGGGCGGTAGGCACACCCGAGAACGTCGGGACGCGGCGGTCGTCGATGCGACCGCCGCGTCTTCGTGTTGTCCGGCCCCGGTCCGCCCCGGTCCGCCGCGGCCCGGGCGACACGCCGCCGAACGGCGTATCCAGCGGGTAATCAGGTCATCGGCTCCTAGCCTGCTAAATGTGACAAAACGCCATATCACATACCTCGCCTGCGCCGCCGCCCTGTGCGGCTCCCTCCTCGGCGCCGCCCCGGCCACCGCCACCCACCGCACCCTCGTGGTGCATCCGGGTGAGTCGATCCAGAAGGCCGTGAACGCGGCCGAGCCCGGCGACACCGTCCTCGTGCTGGCCGGCACGTACCACGAGAGCGTCAAGGTGACCACGCCCGACCTCACCCTGCGCGGCGTGGGCCAGGAAACCGTGCTCCAGCCGGCCAAGAAGGCCAAAAAGGCCAAGAAGGCCATGCCGCAGAAGGCCGCCGCCCAGAAGTCGTGCGCGGAGATGGGCAACGGCATCTGCGTGGTCGGCACCAAGAGCCGGCCCGTCGAGAACGTCACCATCGCCCGGATGACCGTGACCGGGTTCTCCCGGATCGGTGTCATGGCGGTCGGCGCGGCCAACCTGAACGTACACGGCGTGGCCGCCGTGAAGAACGGCCAGTGGGGCATCGCCGAAGAGCGCTCCGTGCACAGCGCCTACCGGTACAACGTCGCCCGGAACAACGGCGACGCGGGTCTGTTCCTCGCCAACTCCGTCACCACGGAGAAGGGTGCCACCGACACCGACGGCACGGTGGTCGAGCACAACCTGCTGGAGAAGAACCGGATCGGCGTCACCGTGCGCCGGCTGCGCAACCTGACCGTCTCGGACAACTCGGTCAGCGGCAACTGCGCGGGCGTGTTCGTCGTCGGCGACGAGAACAAGCCGAAGGCCGGTCACATCGTCGTCGCCGACAACCAGGTCGTGAAGAACAACAAGTACTGCAAGAAGACCGCCCGGCTGTCCTTCCTGCAGGGCTCCGGCATCGTCCTGACCGGCACCGAGGACACCCTGGTCACCGGCAACAAGGTCACCGGCAACTCGGGCAAGTCCCCGCTGTCGGGCGGTGTCGTGGTCTTCAAGAGCTTCGTGGGCGCCACCAGCGACAAGAACCGGATCACCCGCAACAAGCTGTCGGGCAACGCCCCCGCCGACCTGGTCAACCAGGAAGCCGCCAAGCACGGCAACTCCTTCAAGGACAACACCTGCAAGAAGTCCAAGCCCGCCGGTCTGTGCTGACCTGACGGCCGTACGACACCCCCACAAGGAAGGTAGGCGGCACATGACCGCACCAGCACGCGATCTCTCGGCGCCGGCGAAGGACCCGGCGCGGGACGACGCCCCGCCGCCGTCGATGCGGCTGCGCGAGCTCGTGTTCGGGGCGGCCTGTGCCGCCGCCGTCCGCGCGGCCGCCCGGCTGCGCGTCGCCGACGCGCTCGGGGACGCCCCGATGACCGTGGAGAGCCTGGCGTCCGCGGTGAAGACCGACCCCAGGCCGCTGCGCCGACTGCTGCGCGCCCTGTCCTGCTACGGCGTCTTCGCCGAGCGCCCGGACGGGACGTTCGCCCACACCGAGACCTCCCGCCTGCTGCGCGAGGACGACCCGCACAGCCTGCGCTACATCGCCCTGTGGTGCACCGAGCCGTGGACCTGGGACGCCTGGCCGAAGCTGGACGAGGCCGTGCGCAGCGGCCGCAACGTCATCGAGGACCTCTACGGCAAGGAGTTCTTCGTCTACCTGAACGAGGACGCGCCGGAGTCGGCGGACGTCTTCAACCGGGCGATGACCACCTCCAGCGAGCAGTCGGCCCGTGAGGTCGCCGCGCTGCTCGACCTGTCCGGCAGCCGGTCGGTCGCGGACCTCGGCGGCGGCCAGGGGCACGTGGTGGCGTGTCTGCTGGACAAGTACCCGGCGATGAAGGGCTATCTGCTGGACCTGCCGCGGGTGGTGGAGAAGGCCCTGCCGCGGCTGCGCCCGGGCGGTGACCTGGAGGACCGGGCGCGCATCGTGCCGGGTGACATCCGGGAGGCCGTGCCGGTCGACTCGGACGTCTACATCATCAAGAACATCCTGGAGTGGGACGACGAGTCCACCGCGCAGCTGCTGGCCAACGTGGTCGCGGCGGGCGGCCCCGGGGCCCGGGTCGTGGTGATCGAGAACCTGGTCGACGACACCCCGTCGATGCGGTTCAGCACCGCGATGGACCTGCTGCTGCTCCTGAACGTCGGCGGGGCCAAGCACACCACCGACAGCATGGTGCGCCGGCTCACGGAGGCGGGGCTGAGCGTCGACGACATCCGCCCGGTCAACCCGTATCTGCACGCCTTCGAGTGCACGGTGCCCGCCTGAGGCGGATCCCGGACACGCCGGTGCCGGGCCCGCGTTCTGCGCGGGTCCGGCACCGTTGGCGTACGGCGGCAGGACGGTTCACGCGCCGCCGTCGCGCTCCCAGAGGTAGAAGCGCTGGGCCATCGCGTCCTTCGGGGAGCGCCAGGTCTCCGGGTCGTACGCGCTGACGTACGCCGTGAGACGGTCGCTGACGTCCCTGAACTCGGGGTGCGAGGTGATCTTGGCGATGGCCGGTCCCGGCTCGCGCTCGGACTCGATGAGGTGCATGTACACATCACCGAACTGGAAGAGGCTGCGCCGGACCACCCCGACGAGGTGCGGCAGCTCTCCCCGGTCGGACTCCGCGAACACCTTCGCGATGTCGGGGGCGGAGCCCGGTGCCATACGGGCGACGATCAGGGCCTGGTGCACGTGTCTCTCCGTTCCTGTCTTCCGAGGGCCGGCTCAGTCGGCCAGGGCCGGGTCGGGGCGCCGGCCGGCGGCCGCCTTCTCGATCTTGTCCCGGATCAGGGCCATCTGGACCTTGGAGTTCTTGTTGATGTTGTCGGTCATCCACTCGTCGTCGACGGGGGCTTCCGGCTTCATCGCGAAGTCCTGGACCCAGATCATCCGGGTGCCGGCCGGTACTTCCTCGTACTGCCAGCGGATGTTCATGTGGGCGAAGGGGCCGGTCTCCACGCGGCGGGCCCGGACGGACAGGTTGGGACGGTCGGTCTCGCGCTCGGAGACCCAGCTCCACACCTTGCCGTTCTCGTCGGGGTGCATGGTCAGCCGGAAGGTGACCTTGTTCCCCTCCTCGGAGAGGATCTCGACGCCGGCGTACTCGCTGAACAGCTGCGTCCAGTTGGCCACGTCGTTGGTCATGTCCCAGACCAAGTCGACGGGCGCGGCGATGGTGATCTCGTTCTGGGTGTGTCCGGTCATGTCAGGCTCCCGCGGGCATGGCGCTGTTGACGAGGTCGAGGAACTGGCGGGGGGTCTTGCACCGCTCGGCGTCCACCGGCATGGGCACGCCGTGCCGGTTCTCCAGCTCTCCGACGATGCCGAGCAGGCCGAGCGAGTCGACACCGAAGACGTCGAAGCCGGTGTCACGCCGGTCCTGCAGGTCGGCCGGGGCGACGGTGACGCCGGCGGCCTTCTTCATGAGTTCGGACAGTTCGTCCACGGTGATGGTCATAGGAACTCCTTCTCCTTCGCTGCTGGGCAGCTGGTTTTCTCCGGCTCACCCGGCCGTGCCATGGCGCAGCACGAGTGCCGAGTTCGACCCCATGAGTCCCCGGCTGAGGACCAGCGCCGTGCGTGGTGCGGCGGCGCGGGCGCTGCCGGTCACGAGGTCGAGGTCGTGGCAGATGTCGTGGACACCCGGAGTCGGCGGGATCAGGCCGTGTTCCATGGCGAGCACCGCGGCGGCGGTGTCCAGGACGGGGGCCGCGCAGTACCCCCGGCCGATCCCGGTCTTGGGCGCGGTGACGGGCACGCGCCGGCCGTGCGCGCCCAGGGCGTCGGCGATGGCCAGCGCCTCCGCCCGGTCGGCCTCCGGGACGCCGAGGGCGTCGGCGAAGACCACGTCGATCTCCTCCGGGGCGCAGCCGGCCTCGGCGAGGGCGCCACGGATCGCCTGCGCGAGCCCGGCCCTCGACTCGGCCCAGCGGGAGGCCCCGGTGAAGGTCGACGCGTGTCCGTCGAGGGTGGCCCGTACCGGCAGCCCGCGTTCCCGGGCCGAGCCGATGTCCTCCACGACGAGCATGGCGCCGCCCTCGGCCGGCACGAACCCGCAGGCCTGTTCGGTGAACGGGCGGTAGGCGCGGGTCGGGTCGGTCTCCCGGCTGAGCTCCTGGTAGCCGAGCTGGCAGACCATCGAGTACGGAGCTATGGGCGCCTCGGTGGAGCCGGCCACGATGACGTCGGTGCCGCGTCGCACCGCGCGGGCGGCGTGTGCCAGGGCGTCCAGGCCGCCGGCCTCGTCGGCGGCGACCACCGAGCAGGGTCCCTTGAAGCCGCGCCGGATGGAGATCTGGCCGGTGCTGGCCGCGTAGAACCAGGCGATGGACTGGTAGGGGCCGACGAACCGGCTGCCCTTGCCCCAGAGTTGCTGAAGCTCGCGCTGGCCGAACTCGCCGCCGCCGGAGCCGGCCGCGGTGACCACGCCGATGTCGAAGGGCGAGCCGTCGGTGTCGGCGCGGCCGAGCCGGGCGTCTTCGAGTGCCAGGTCGGCCGCGGCCATCGCGAAGTGCGTGAAGCGGTCGGTCTGGACGATGAGGCGTTCCTCGACGGTGGCCGCCGGGTCGAAGTCGCGGACTTCTCCGGCCACCTTCATGGGCAGGTGCTCGCAGCCGTCGCGGGTCACCTTGTCGAGGACGTTGCGTCCCTCCTGGACGGATTTCCAGAAGGTCTCGGTGCTGGTTCCGTTGGGCGCGACGACACCGATACCGGTGACAGCCGCCCGCCGAGGACGGGATCCGCTCATCGTGTCCTTGTCCTTCCTCTCGGCCGGGTCAGGATCACCGCGGACTGGAAACCGCCGAACCCGCTGCCCACGGACAGGACGCCGCCCAGCGGCCGTTCGCGGGCGACCCGTGGCACGTAGTCGAGGTCGCACTCGGGGTCGGGGGTCTCGTAGTTCGCGGTGGGCGGGACGACCTGGTGGGCCAGGGCGAGCACACAGGCGACGACCTCGATCGCGCCGATGGCGCCGAGCGAGTGGCCCACCATGGACTTGATGGAGCTCATGGGCGTGCTGTACGCGTGCTGCCCGAGCGCCTTCTTCACGGCCGCGGTCTCGTGACGGTCGTTCTGCCGGGTGCCGGAGCCGTGCGCGTTGACGTAGTCGATGGCGGTGGGGTCGAGGCGGGCGTGGTCGAGGGCGGTCTCGATGGCGCGGGCCATCTCCAGGCCCTCGCTGGTGAGACCGGTCATGTGGTAGGCGTTGCCGAAGGTGGCGTAGCCGTCGAGCTGGCAGTAGATGTGCGCGCCGCGGGCCTTGGCGTGTTCCAGCTCCTCCAGGACGAGTACCGCGCCGCCCTCGCCCATGACGAACCCGTCACGGCGGTTGTCGAAGGGCCGGGAGGCGTGCTCGGGGTCGTCGTTGTTCGGGGAGGTGGCCTTGATCGCGTCGAAGCAGGCCATGGTGATCGGGGAGATCGGCGAGTCCGAGGCACCGGCGATGCAGATGTCGGCGCGACCGTCCTGCACGGTGTGGAAGGCGTAGCCGACGGCGTCCAGGCCCGAGGTGCAGCCGGTGGAGACGGTCTGCACCGGACCCTGGGCGCCGAAACGTTCCGCCACCGCGGAGGCGAGCGTGCTCGGCGAGAACGCCCGGTGCAGCTGGGGCCCCGCCTGCCGGTGGTCCACGTCCCAGTGCCGGCCGCCGGCGCTCACCAGGACGTAGTCGTGCTCCAGACGGGTGGTGCCGCCGACGGCCGTACCCAGGGAGACCCCGATCCGCCAGGGGTCCTCCCGGCCGAAGTCGAGACCGGAGTCCCGGACCGCCTCGTCACCGGCGACCAGGGCGAACTGTATGTAACGGTCCGCCCGTTCGATCTCCTCGGCGTCCAGGCCGTGCGCCGCCGGGTCGAAGTCGCACTCGGCGGCGATCCGCGACCGGAGGCCGGAGGGGTCGAAGAAGGTGATGCCGCGCGTCGCGGTCCGGCCGGAGGCGAGCAAGTCCCAGAACGCCGGTACGCCCACACCCCCCGGAGCCACGATGCCTATGCCCGTAACCGCCACGCGCCGGGTCACGACCGGACCTGCCCCACGGCGACGGCGGCTTCCGTCTCCTCCGTGTCGACATGACCCTGGCTCGGGCGCGGGGCCAGCGGGCCGAGGTGGAAGACGATCCGGGCCTCGACGTTGCCCACGTTGCGGAAGCGGTGGCGCATGTTGATGGGGATCATCAGCCCCTGCTCGGGCCGCAGCGGGTGCGGCTCGCCGTCCAGGTCGACCTCCATCTCACCGCAGACCACGTACACGAACTCCTCGGAGTACGGGTGGTAGTGCTCGGCGATGCGGTCACCCGGCTGCACGATGGCCACACCCATGAAACCGCTGGTGGAACCGACCGTGGCCGGGGTGAGCATGGCGCGCAGATCGCCGCCGCGCCGGGTGTTGGGCTCGATCTCGCTGAGGTCCACGATCTTCGGAATGGGCTTCATCTCTACGTTCCTCCCTGAGGGTGATCCGGCGGTGGGGGGTCAGGCGTCGGGTGAGCGGCGGTCGGTGAGGAGCCGCATCCGCACCGCGTCGCCGTCCAGCAGGGCGGTCAGCGCATGGGCCGGGACGGCGTCCACCGGGGTGCCGGGCCGCTGCTCGACCAGTCGTACGACGACGTCGTCGCGCTGGAAGACCGTGCTGTGCAGCACCGGGCTCGCCGGGTCCTCGGCCGCGGCCTCGTCCTGCTGCGCGAGCAGCTCGGCGAGTCGCATCCCGCAGCCTGGGCGGGCCGGGTAGTACAGGGCGTGCCGGTCGCCGTCGGCCAGCTCGTCGGCGCTGACGTGGTGGACGGCCGGCAGCGCCGCCCGGGTGAAGAACACCCGTGCGGAGTCCTGGTCGTCGAGGTCGCGGTCCTGCTCCAGATAAGGGTTGATGGCCTCCTCGACGGCCCGCACCTCGGGCTGCCGGGCGACATGGCGCAGGGCGGCCATCAGGTCGCCGCGTACCTCGATGGCCCGCACCACCCGGTTGCCGTGCATGAACAGGGAGGTGCGGCACAGCCGGGTGGAGTCGTCGACCTTCGCCTTGGGCGAGGCGTAGTCCGACAGGATCTTCGCGACCTCGGCCTCGCTGCCCGGCCGGACCGTGAAGGTGAGCGCGTGGCGGATCACGCCGTCGCCCATCCGCGGCTCGGCCTGCAGGACCCGCACCGCGTCCGCCGCCGGCCCGCCGGTCTCGCGGACGACGTGGAAGCGCAGCGAGCGGGTGTCGCGGACGCAGTTGTGCAGCGGCTTGACCATCTCCACGTGCTCCTCGCTGTTCACCCAGGCGAGGAACGGCGGGGCGCTCTCCCACTCGCTGGTGATCAGCCACTGCGAGGGGTTCTCGATCGACTGGCAGAGCTGGTCGCTGACGTGACCGGGCACCTGGGCGACCTGGTTGCACAGCTGCTCGTAGGCCTCCAGGAACTGCTGCTGCGCGCCGTCGTAGACGTCCACCAGCAGGACGACCCGGAGCCGGGAGCCGTCGAAGACGGACTGGGAGACCCGTTTCGACACCGGCCGGGTCAGCTTTTCCGAAACCTTTTCCGAGATCGTCGTCATGCTTCGCACATCTCCTTCGCGGGGGCAACGGCCTGCGCCTTCGCCGATGACGCGGCGTCAGCGCTTTTTGATCCTGTGCCGGTCCTCCGAAGCGCGCGACTCGCGTGAACCAGGTGGGTGATTGAGCACGCGGAACCCCTCGGGAAGGGGCGCGGAAGGGGCATGGAAGTTCCAACGCACCTGACGCACCACCACCCGCCCCTGGAGTCCCCGATGCAGCAGAGAACCGATCACCAGGTCCCCGTCCTCGTCGTGGGCGGCTCCCTCGTGGGCCTGTCCATGTCCCTCTTCCTGGGCCGCCTGGGCGTACGCCACATGCTCGTCGAACGGCACTCCGGGACCTCGATCCATCCACGCGGCCGGGGCAACAACGTGCGGACGATGGAGCTGTTCCGGAAGGCCGGCATCGAGCCCGCCATCAAGTCCGCCGCCTCACTCCTCGCCGAGAACCACGGCATCCTGCAGACCCCGACGCTGGTCGGCGACGCCGGCGAATGGCTGTTCAAGGAGATCGATCCCGGCGGCGGACTCGCGAGGTTCAGCCCTACGGGGTGGTGCCTGTGCAGCCAGAACGACCTCGAACCGGTGCTCCGGCAGGCGGCCGAGTCCCTCACCGGCGAGCTGCGCTACTTCCACGAGATGGAGTCCTTCGAGCAGGACCCCGAAGGTGTGACGGCGTACGTCCGCGACCGTGACTCCGACCGGATGTACACCGTCCGCGCGGACTACCTGGTCGCCGCCGACGGACCGCGCAGCCCGGTCCGGGGCCGGCTCGGCATCGGCCAGACGGGCCCCGGCGACCTGTTCGCCAACGTCAGCATCACCTTCCGCTCCAAGCTGCTCCAGAACACGGTCGGGGACCGCCGCTTCATCTGCTGCTACCTCACCGACCCGGAGGCGGACGGCGCCCTCCTCCCCGTCGACAACAAGGAGCGCTGGGTCTTCCACGCCCCCTGGCACCCCGAACACGGCGAAACCCTCGACGAGTTCACCGAGGAGCGCCTCACCCGGCACATCCGCCGGGCCGTCGGCGTCCCCGACCTCGACGTCGAGATCACCGGCCGCGCCTCCTGGCGGGCCGCCGAACGGGTCGCCGAACGGTACGCGTCCGGCCGGGTCTTCCTGGCCGGCGACTCCGCGCACGAGATGTCCCCGACGGGGGCCTTCGGCTCCAACACCGGCATCCAGGACGCGCACAACCTGGCGTGGAAGCTGGCGGCCGTCCTCGACGGCTGGGCCGGCCCCGGGCTGCTGGAGTCGTACGACGCCGAGCGCCGCCCGGTCGCCCTGGCCACCAGCGCCCGCGCCTCGGCCCGCTCGGTGGAGCACAGCCACCCCGGCTTCGCGCCCGCGCCCGGCATCGGCGCCGGCAAGCGCGGCGGCATCCTCAACATCGTCCTCGGCTACCGGTACCCGAAGGGCGCGGTCCTCGGCTCGGACCCCGGCCAGCCGGTCGTACCCGATGGGATGAACCTGACCGGGCAGCCGGGCAGCCGGGCCCCCCACCTGTGGCTGCGCCGCGCGGACGAACGGCTCTCCACGCTCGACCTGTACGAGCGGTCCCTGGTGCTGCTCAGCGACGCGGGCTCGGCGGCGGGCGCGGCCTGGCACACGGCCGCCCGCCGGATCGCGGACACGGAGCGGCTGCGACTGGACACGTACCGGATCGGGGCGGCGGGGGCGGACCTCGGGTACGACGGGGAGGGCATGGACTGGGCGGTGGCGCACGGGACGACGGCGGACGGCGCGGTGCTGGTACGGCCGGACGGATTCGTGGCCTGGCGCTCGGAGGGCGCGGTACCGGACCCGGAGGGAGAACTGCGGGACGTACTGTCCCGGCTGCTGCGCGGAAGGTGAGCCGGGGTCGGGGCCGAGGTGGGGGTGGGGACGCTTACCGGCGCTTGCGGGATGCCTCCCCCACTCTCGGCCTCGCTCGAGCGGGGGGACCCCCATCGCCCACGCGTGCCGCCCCCGGGGCACGGCCGCCCGCAGCTGTCACGTGCCCCGTCAGGGGCGCGGGGAACTGCGCGACCAGCCCCACTCACCCGCGCTCAGATACGGACCTCGACGGTCTTCGCAAGGCGGTCGTGCAGCCCCCTGCCATCCCGGTCCCACACCAGCGCCGGGATCGCGAGGCACAACAGCACCGTGCGGGCCAGCGCGCGCAACGGCTGCACCCGCCCCGTCTCCACACCGACCACCCGCAGCCGGAACAGCCGCTTACCCGGCGTGAAGCCGAGCGTACCGACGGTCAGGACGCCGAGGACGAAGAAAACGAGCAGCGCCCAGTTGCCGGTCGTCGCCGGCTTGTAGCCGTCGGTGATCAGGCCGTATGCGATCAAGACGCACAGCGCCCAGTCCACGACCAGCGCGCCGAGCCGCCGCCCCGGACGGGCGATGGAGCCCGGCCCGTCCTCCGGCAGACCCAGCTGCTCGCCCCGGTACCCGAACTCCGCACCGGCCTCTTCCATGGCCGCGCGGGGTCCCGAGAGCCACGATCCCATTGCTTGCCTGTTGTCCACCCGAACACGGTACTGCCCGGGCAAACGCCTGGGGTCCGGCGGGGTGCCCCGGGGCTACGGTGGAACAAGGGCGGTTAACTTCAGCGAAACAAATGGGTCACGCCCGAGAAATCACCCGTCCCTAGGGTCGAGGACAGCGTGTGCCACCGCACTGGCCGCACGAACGAACTACCACCCCGGCGCGGGAACGCCCGGAAGTAGGAGGAGCTGGATGTTCCAGAACGCCGACGAGACCAAGAAGTTCATCGCTGACGAGGACGTCAAGTTCGTCGACGTCCGGTTCTGCGACCTGCCGGGCGTCATGCAGCACTTCACGGTGCCCGTCGATGCGTTCGACCCGGACGACGAGCTCGCCTTCGACGGATCCTCGATCCGTGGTTTCCAGGCGATCCACGAGTCCGACATGGCGCTGCGCGCGGACCTGTCGACGGCCCGGGTCGACCCCTTCCGCCGCGACAAGACGCTCAACATCAACTTCTTCATCCACGACCCGATCACGGGCGAGCAGTACTCCCGTGACCCGCGCAACGTGGCGAAGAAGGCGGAGGCGTACCTCGCGTCGACGGGGATCGCCGACACCGCGTACTTCGGCCCCGAGGCCGAGTTCTACGTGTTCGACTCCGTGCGCTTCGCGACCACCGCGAACGAGTCCTTCTACCACATCGACTCCGAGGCGGGTGCCTGGAACACCGGCGCCCTGGAGGACAACCGTGGTTACAAGGTCCGCTACAAGGGCGGCTACTTCCCGGTCCCGCCGGTCGACCACTTCGCCGACCTGCGCGCCGAGATCTCCCTGGAGCTGGAGAAGAACGGCCTGAAGGTCGAGCGCCAGCACCACGAGGTGGGCACCGCCGGCCAGGCGGAGATCAACTACAAGTTCAACACGCTGCTCGCGGCCGCCGACGACCTGCAGCTCTTCAAGTACATCGTGAAGAACGTGGCCTGGCGCAGCGGCAAGACCGCGACCTTCATGCCGAAGCCGATCTTCGGCGACAACGGCTCGGGCATGCACGTGCACCAGTCGCTGTGGGCCAACGGCGACCCGCTGTTCTACGACGAGGCCGGCTACGCGGGCCTGTCGGACACCGCCCGCTACTACATCGGCGGCATCCTCAAGCACGCCCCGTCGCTGCTGGCCTTCACCAACCCGACGGTGAACTCGTACCACCGCCTCGTGCCCGGCTTCGAGGCCCCGGTGAACCTGGTGTACTCGCAGCGCAACCGCTCGGCCGCGATGCGTATCCCGATCACGGGTTCGAACCCGAAGGCCAAGCGCGTCGAGTTCCGCGCGCCCGACTCCTCCGGCAACCCGTACCTCGCCTTCTCGGCGCTGCTGCTCGCGGGCCTGGACGGCATCAAGAACAAGATCGAGCCGGCCGAGCCGATCGACAAGGACCTCTACGAGCTGGCCCCCGAGGAGCACGCGGGCGTCCCGCAGGTCCCGACCTCCCTCCCGGCCGTCCTCGACTCCCTGGAGCGCGACCACGAGTTCCTGCTCGCCGGTGACGTCTTCACGTCCGACCTGATCGAGACGTGGATCGACTTCAAGCGCACCAACGAGATCGCCCCGCTGCAGCTGCGTCCGCACCCGCACGAGTTCGAGCTGTACTTCGACGTGTGACAGAGGCCGATTCCGGCCCTCGACGCCCCCGTTCCTGGTTTCTCAGGGCGGGGGCGTCGTCGTATCGTGCGGGGGTACTCATGTTCGAGACGGGGGGAACCGTGATGTCCCAACAGGGTGACGAGGAGCAGGAGTTCGACCTGCGCTGGGCCGACCAGGCGGAGCACAAGGAGCCGTCGGCGCGGGCCCGGATGCTGGCCGCGCGCTGGAAGGAGAACCCGCCGGACCCGGTACCGTTCCGGGCGGACCCCGGGCCGGCGGGGCCACGCCGGTCGTCGTGGGTGTCCACGGTCCTGGTACTGGGGTGTGTCGCGGCGGTGATCATCCTGCTGGGGTACATACAGACCCGGTCGCCGTACTGACCTTGTCGCCGTACTGACCTTGTCGCCGTACTGACCTTGTCGCCGTACTGACCTTGTCGCCGTACTGACGGCATCGGGCGTTCACAGGGACCTTTTGCCGCCACTAGGCACATTCGGGGCCTCCTCATTGCCCCCGGCAGGTGCACACTGGACAGCGGGACGAGTGCCTGACTGCGGGGTGATGGCAGATGCAGAGCCGCTTCCGGAGCGACCGGCGACTGACCGTGCGAATGACGGTCACGCTGTTCCTGCTCGGGTTGTTGTACGTCGGCTTCGTTGCCGCGTTGATCGTGTTGCTGAAGTCGTGGCTGCTGGTCGTCGTACTGGTGGGCGCGATGTTCGTGGCACAGTTCTGGTTCTCCGACCGGATCGCGATGTTCGCCATGCGCGGGCGGGTCGTGGAGCGGGAGGAGTATCCCGAGCTGCACGCGGTGGTGGACCGGCTGTGTGCCATCGCCGACATGCCCAAACCCGTGGTCGCCGTGTCCGAGATGGACATGCCGAACGCGTTCGCCACCGGGCGGAACCCCGATCACGCCGTGGTCTGCGTGACCACGGGCCTGCTGCGGCGGCTGGAGCCCGCCGAGCTGGAGGGGGTGCTCGCGCACGAGCTGTCGCACGTGGCGCACAAGGACGTCGCCGTGATCACGATCGCGTCCTTCCTGGGTGTGATCGCGGGGCTGATCGTGCGGTTCGCCTTCTACTCGCAGATCTTCGGCGGGGGCAGGCGGGACCAGAACACGGCCGCCGTCTTCGCCGCCGTCATCGGAGTCTCCGCCGCCGTGTACGCGATCAGTTTCCTGCTGATCAGGGCGCTGAGCCGGTACCGGGAGCTGGCCGCCGACCGGGCGGCCGCCCAGCTCACCGGGCGTCCCTCCGCGCTGGCGTCGGCGCTCACCAAGGTCTCCGGCGACATCGCCCGGATCCCGACCAAGGACCTGCGGACCGCCCAGGCCTTCAACGCGTTCTACTTCACCCCGGCGACCGGCAAGGAGCCCGGCATCGAGCGCTTCTTCTCCACCCACCCGCCCCTGGAGCAGCGGCTCGAGCAGCTGGGGCGGATCTCGGCGGAGCTGGGTGAGGCGGCGACGCCCGGGAAGGCCGGGTGAGCATGGGGTTCCTGGACATCCTGCTCGGCCGTACCAAGCCCGTCGCGCCCGACCTCGACCAGTTGTTCGCGCTGCCGTCGGCGGCGGTGACCCTGGAGGCGGCGGCCGGGTTCCGGCCGACCGGCCTGGGCGCGGTGTGTTTCGCCACCGTGGAGGGCGCGGCCTTCGAGCAGACCCACCGCGAGGTGCAGGCGCTGCTCGACGCGGACGCCGAACGCGACGGCTCCCCGGTCGAGCTGAGCCAGGACCACTACGGGTACTCCTGGCTGGTCTCGCGGCGCACCCCCGAGCAGCTTCCGCAGCTGGTCAACGACCTGCACGCGGTGAACAGCTCGATGGAAATCAACGGCTTCGGCCCGCAACTGCTCTGTTCCCTGGCCTCCTTCGAGGACGAGCGCGGGCGCAGGCTCGCGCTCGTCTATCTCTACAAGCGGGCGACGTTCTACCCCTTCGCGCCGCTGCCCGGGTCCGGTGAACGGCGGGACAGCGCACTGGAGTTGCAGGTGAAGGCGACCCTCGCGAACGATCTGCGGATCGAGCAGGACCTCAGCCGCTGGTTCCCGGTGTGGGGCGCCCCCGGCCTCTGACCGGCCGGGGACACCCGCCTACGGGCCCTTACTGACCCTTGTTCCGCTGCTGACGCCGGAACTCCATGGGGCGCTCGCGCCGGTAACGGCGCTCCCACTTGGCCTGACGGTCACGGCGGTCGCGGTACGTCTTGTAGTCGTTCGGCATGCCCCCGCCCCCGCCGGACGAACCGCCCGACGAGGATGCCGACGACGAGCCGCGCCCGTAGTGGACGTACAGGAAGAGCAGGGCGACGGCGGCGAGCCACCAGTTGTGGTTTCCGAATCCGAGAATGACCAGAACGACAGTTCCGGATAGGACGATGGTGCCCATGACGGGTCTCCGTGGCGTGGGTGTGTGAGCGGTCGACGGATCCGACGGCACGCGGGGGACGGGCGGCCGTCCGTCGGTGCGTAGCAGAGTAGCCCCGAGCCCCCAGAGCGCGGTCGGCCCTTCGGAAAGCGGTGGTGGACGGCTCCGGAACGCGTCCCCAGCGTAGGGATCCGGTCACTCGGCGTGCATCCCGTTTTCGGGAGCGCCGGCAGGAGGGGACAGGTCCGGCTCAGACCCGCCGCATGGCGGTCCGGTACCCGGCCACCGCCGCCCGGGTGGCCGCCCGCGCCCGCACCTCGCTGTGCCCGTTCTCGCGGGCGGCGACGGCCACCGGGACGGCGAGTGAACGCGAAGGGCGAGGCGGCCATCCGCCCGTACCGGATGGGCAGCAGCTCGGGCACCCGGTCCCGGCCCGGGCGCTCCAGCACGGCGACGGGGTCGCGCCGGTCGACGGCGGGCAGCCGGAAGGCGTGCGCGGAGCGGGGAACGCGCTTGCGCGCGGTCTTGCCGCGGGCGGCCCGCTCGGCCGGTGTGGGCATACGCCGCTCCCCGGTCGACCGCTCCCTCCGTCACCTGCTGATCGCAGTGAAGGGCGTACCAGGGGAGGTCCGCATGCCGGGGCCGGCGAACGGGTGGCCGGGGGGCGCGGGCGGGAGTCCCGGTGGCGAAGGCGCCGGGTGCCGTGTCGGACGGACGGCACCCGGCGCCACCGGCTCACCGTGAGTAGCGCATCAGGGCTCGCACCATGTGGCACGTGGTGGCCGACGGCGGATGGACGCCGATGCTCTCCGCCGTGCTCCGGATCGTCTCGTCGCGCGCCTGGTTGGGCAGGTAGACGCCGGAGTCGAGCAGGGCGATGGCGAGGCGCATGGCCTTGAGGCGGCGGTTGTGCGTGACGTACCACTCGCGTGGCCGCCCGGCCGGCAGCGGGCGCTTCTCCGCCGGCGCGTAGGGCGAGTCGAGCAGGACGGCACGCTTCGCGGTGGACTGGGTCGGCAACGGCTTCGGCTTCAGTGCGGCAGCGGGCACAGGCATCCTCCTGTCGCGGTCAGAGGGCCTCCGGACACCCCGGCGACTCTCTCGAACACTGCTTCCAGTGTACTGGCCGCCACTGACAATCGGGGGTCCTGAACAATCCGTCAAAACAGCAGGTGATGAAGGGAATTGCAGGGCCGGTTCAGCGGTTTCGGATGGTGCGCATGAGGCCGCAGAAATTCGAACACGGCTAGCCGTCGGCCCCTCGTGCGTGGCTGGATCCGAGCACGCTCACGCCGCGCAGGACGACATCCCCACGGGGACGGTCGCCCGGCCCGGTGGGCGTCGCGGCGATGGCGTCGACGACCCGCCTGCCGGCCGCGTCGAGGACGTCGCCGAAGATGGTGTGCTTGCCGTTCAGCCAGGTGGTGAGTGCCACGGTGATGAAGAACTGCGAGCCGTTGGTGTTCGGGCCGGCGTTGGCCATCGCCAGCCGGTACGGCCTGTCGAACTTCAGGTCGGGGTGGAACTCGTCCCGGAACTGGTAGCCGGGGCCGCCCCTTCCGGTTCCCAGCGGGTCGCCGCCCTGAATCATGAACCCTTCGATCACCCGGTGGAAGACGGTGTCGTCGTAGAGCCTGGCCCGGGTTCTGCGGCCGCTGAGCGGGTCGGTCCACTCCCGCTTGCCCTCGGCGAGTTCGACGAAGTTCCGTACGGTGTCGGGCGCGTGGTCCGGCAGGAGCCGCAGCGCGATGTCCCCGAGGCTGGTGTGCAGGACGGCGTGGAGTTCGCCGTCGGGGACGCGGTGGCGGGCCGGTACGCCGGCGCGCGCACGGTTCCGGTTGAGCTGCACTGCCGACTGGACGGGTGCCGCGGCAACCGCCCCGGCGGCCTCCCCGGCCGCCGCCTTCGAGCCACCGCCCGTCCTACTGGCCTTCCGGGCGGCGGTTTTCGGGCGGCCGCCCATGACCGCGCCCTCTTCACCAGCCGCCGCGCCCAGTCCACCGGCACCCGCTGTGTCCTCCCCGCTCGTGGCGCCCGCCGCGCCGGCTCCACCGGTGCCCGCCGTGTCCGCCCCGCTCTCGGTCCACCGGTTCCGTACGAGCGTGATGCCGTGTCCGCCGTTGCGGGCGCGTTGCTGCGGCTTCGGTCTGGACTTGGCGGTGAGTTCCCGGTGGACATGCCAGAACAGGGTGTCCATCTGCAGGAGTTCGGCTCCGCCGGGCACGCCCCGGCCGAGCGCCGCGATCAGTTCGCCGGTGAACGCGGTGTACTTCTCCCCCTCCGGCGCCCAGGCCGTCCTGGTCTCGGTCGCGGCCGTCATCAGATAAGTGCCGTCCGCCTCGGCCAGGTTGGCGAGCGTGCCGTCCGCTCCCAGGTGGCCGGTCATCGCCCGGCCGCTGTAGCAGCAGTCGAGGATGACGACCTTGCGCGGCGCGTCGCACTCGTACACCAGCATCCGGCGGATCGCGTCGTAGGGCACCGCCCGGTAGAGCCGGCTCGCGTCCGCGCGGGGCAGGGCCAGGTACAGGTCGCCGTCCTGGGACACCAGTCCATGGCCCGCGAAGTACACCAGCATCAGGTCGGTCGCCTCGCCGACGGCTTCGTGGACGGCGTCCAGGACCACTTCCGAGGACGCGGGGTCGTGCAGGACCCGGCAGTTGGGGCGGCGCAGTCCCCACAGGTCGGCGGCGCCGAGCAGGGCCGCGAGGTCGTCGACGCCATCGGCCACGGAGGGCAGTCCGGGCAGGGTGGCGTACTCACTCACGCCGATCAGCAGCGCACGGGACGCAACCGGGTCGGGCAGGCCCATCACGACCCTCCCGGGGTTCCCGGCGTTCCCGGCGTTCCCGGCGTTCCCGGGGTTCCCGGGGTTCCCGGGGTTCCGGTTCCCGGGGTTCCGGTTCCCGGCGTTCCCGGGGTTCCCGGCGTTCCCGGGGTTCCCGGGGTTCCCGGCGTTCCCGGGGTTCCCGGCGTTCCCGGCGTTCCCGGGGTTCCCGCCCCGGTCCCGTCCGGGTCCGGGGCCGGGGCTGAGGCCGATTCCGGGTCGAGGGCCGGGGCTGGGTCCGGGGCCGATTCCGATTCCGGGGCCGGGGCGGGGGCTGGGACCGGGTGCGGGGGCGATTCCGGGTCCAGGGCCGGGGCCGGGTCCAGGGACGGGGCCGGGTCCAGGGACGGGCCCGGATCCAGGGCCGGGCCCGGATCCAGGGACGGGCCCCGATCCAGGGACGGGCCCCGATCCAGGGACGGGCCCGGATCCAGGGCCGGGGCCGGGTCCAGGGACGGGCCCGGATCCAGGGTCGAGGACGCGTTCGTGTTCGCGGTCTGTGGGTGGGGAGGCGGTTCCTCCAGGGCCGTGACGATGCGGCGCACCGTCTCGGGCGAGCCGTCGTGCACGGTGACGGACCGGCCGTCTCCGAGTTGGATGACGATCGGCGGGGCGGACGGCCGCTGGCCGCGCCAGGCGGCGTACGCGAGCGCAAGGTTCAGCGCCGAGAAGCCCTGGCCGAGGACCAGCTCGATGATCTCGACCGCGCCCATGGCGGTGCCCGGGCGCTGCCCCGCCGCGTCCGGTGCGGGCACCAGCGTGGGCGTGGCCGAGCGGCGCGTGTCGGGATCCTCGCGCAGCCATCGGTACAGATCTCGTACGGCGTCCTGCCCGCCGTCCCCCGTCGTAGCCATCAGCACCCGCATCGCTCCCCCGATTCCGTTCGCCGTCCGACCACGATAGGGAAAAAGGCCGCCGAGGGTGATCCGTCCGCGCTGCCGGACCACCGGTGCGGCCGGCCGGCGCGGCTGTTTGGCTACCGTGGCGGGTATGGAGATCTGGATCAACCCCGCCTGCTCGAAGTGCCGTACCGCGATCGGCCTGCTCGACGCCGAGGGAGCCGACTACACCGTCCGCCGTTATCTGGAGGACGTGCCGAGCGAGGGCGAGATCAGGGCCGTACTGGAACGGCTCGGGCTCGAACCGTGGGACATCACCCGCACCCAGGAGGCGGTCGCCAAGGAGCTGGGGCTGAAGGAGTGGGCGCGGGACGCGAGCGCGCGCGACCGGTGGATCACCGCTCTCGCCGAGCACCCCCGGCTCATCCAGCGGCCGATCATCACCGCCGACGACGGCACGGCCCTCGTCGCCCGCACCGACGACGCCGTACAGGAAGCGCTGGCCAGGGATAAGAGCTGAACAGTCCTCAATTCCAGTGTGACGTAGGTTACTTCAGTGACTCCTGTAACCGCTGAGTAACGACGTTCGGTATCTCGTACCTACCGACGTACGCTCCCCCACCCCTTTCAGGAGGCGCGCATGTCGCGTAGGAGAACTCTCGGCGCCAAGAAGTCGATCGCACTGCTGGTCGGCGCCGCAGCCGTGGCCGGCGGCGGGGCCTTCGTCCTGGCGTCCACCTCGAACGCCGCGCAGACCTCGCAGAACGCGAAGACACTGTCGTCCGCCGCGGACTCGACGGTCTGCTCGGGGCTGGCCACCGCCCTCGGCAACAACCAGAAGTTCATCGCGGACCAGAAGGCGAACCCGGACGCCCAGTCGGCGGCCCGGATCGCCAACCGCGAAGCGGTGATCGCGCAGATCAAGGTCCAGCAGAAGGCGTCCGGTTGCGTCGTTGGGGAGTCGGCTCAGGGCTCCCAGGCGGCGGGCGGCGCGCAGACGGGCCAGACCGGCCAGCAGGCCGCCACGCCGGCGCCCTCGAAGAGCGCGGCCACCGGGAACACCGGTGGCGGTGCCGCCGCCTCGGGCCAGCAGGTCTGCAACGGCTCGACCGTCACGCTGTCCGGCGAGGCCGGTGCCCCGGCCGCCTCCAGCAACCAGTTCCCGGCGGGAACCACGCTGAAGGTCACCAACCTGGACAACAACAAGTCCACGACGGTGAAGGTCACCTCGGTGTCGGGCAGTTGCGTGCTGCTCAACAACGCCGCCTTCGAACAGGTCCGGGAACCCGGCAAGTTCCTGATCCGCCGTGCCGTGATCGAGAAGATCGGCTGACCGACGAGACGGGTGTGGCTCGGCCACCGGCTTTCACGGAGGGAAAGCCGGCGGCCGCCGCACAGGGCCGCGCACGGCGCCCGAAATGGGCTCCGTACCCCGCCCGCCCGCTCCTCACAACGTGAGTCGCACCACAGAACCGCCAGGTAACACCGGGTTCACATTCGAGCAATGATCGGGAAATCGCCTGTTGACAGGCTGCCGGGCAACACCGAGGCGCCCCAGTGCCGTAGCGCCGCTGCACCCGCAAGTGCGCCCGACCCACCCCGAAGGATGTGGCCCGTGACCTTCAAGGCTGAGTACATCTGGATCGACGGCACCGAGCCGACGGCCAAGCTGCGTTCGAAGACGAAGATCATCGCGGGCGCCCCCGCCGGTCTCGACGCGCTGCCGATCTGGGGCTTCGACGGGTCCTCCACGAACCAGGCCGAGGGGCACTCCTCGGACCGTGTGCTGAAGCCGGTCTTCACCTGCCCGGACCCGATCCGCGGCGGCGACGACGTACTCGTCCTGTGCGAGGTCCTGGACATCGACTTCACCCCGCACGCCTCCAACACGCGTGCCGCGCTGGTCGAGGTCGCGGAGAAGTTCGCCGCGCAGGAGCCGATCTTCGGCATCGAGCAGGAGTACACCTTCTTCGACGGCGCGCGTCCGCTGGGCTTCCCCGAGGGCGGCTTCCCGGCGCCCCAGGGCGGCTACTACTGCGGTGTCGGCGCCGACGAGATCTTCGGCCGCGAGATCGTCGAGGCCCACCTGGACAACTGCCTGAAGGCGGGTCTGGCGATATCCGGCATCAACGCGGAGGTCATGCCCGGCCAGTGGGAGTTCCAGGTCGGCCCGGTCTCCCCGCTGGAGGTCTCCGACCACCTGTGGGTGGCCCGCTGGCTGCTCTACCGCACCGCCGAGGACTTCGGCGTCTCCGCCACCCTCGACCCCAAGCCGGTCAAGGGCGACTGGAACGGCGCCGGCGCGCACACCAACTTCTCCACGAAGGCGATGCGCGAGGGCTACGACGCGATCATCACCGCCTGCGAGTCGCTCGGCGAGGGCTCCAAGCCGCTCGACCACGTCAAGAACTACGGCGCCGGCATCGACGACCGTCTGACCGGCCTGCACGAGACCGCCCCGTGGAACGAGTACTCCTACGGCGTCTCCAACCGCGGTGCCTCGGTCCGTATCCCGTGGCAGGTCGAGAAGGACGGCAAGGGCTACATCGAGGACCGCCGCCCGAACGCCAACGTCGACCCGTACCTGGTGACCCGGCTGATCGTCGACACCTGCTGCACCGCCCTGGACAAGGCCGGACAGGTCTGATCCGCGAACTCCCCGCGGGGGCGCCCACCGTCACGGTGGGCGCCCCCGCGGCGTTGTCAGTGGCGCGTGTCATGGTGGGCCCATGGAGATCGACGAGGTGCTCGCCGTCAACGCCTGGACGGAGAACGGGCAGAGGTGTCTGTGGAGTTCGCCGGCCGAATTGAGCGACGCGGTGCGCGGGCTCGGCGCGGCCGGGAACCGCTTCCTGATCGCCCAGCGCATCCCGGACCTGCCGAGGGTGTTCGCGCAGGTGTGGCACGAGGCGGGCGGCGACTTCCGCCTCGAACACCGGCGTGGCGCGGACGAGTTCTCCGGTACGAACCTCACGGACCCGGGCCGGGTGGCGGAGCTGCTGGCCGGCTGGGCGCGGGAGGACGACGGCTGGGACGCGGGCGTGGCCTGGGAGCCGGTCCCGGTGTTGCCGCGCGAGGAGATACCCGCGCTCGCGGCCGAGGTGGCGGCCCGCGCCGAGGAGCTGGTGCACGTCCTGCTCCGGGACGGCTACCTGGGGATCGACCGGCTCGTCCAGGAGACCGTGGACCTGATGGCGGACGACGACCGGGAGGGCGCCGCGCCGGTCTCCCCGGCGCAGGCGCGCGAGATCGTGGAGCGGCTCTGGGTGGCGCGGGTCGCGGAGCAGCGGGCGTGGACCGGGCTCACCGACCCGGACCGGCTCACGCGGGCGTTCACGGCCCTGGAGCGCGAAGGCGTCGTCGCCCGCGAGGACTTCGCCTGCTGCCGCTCCTGCGGTATGGCCGAGATCGGCGCCGAGGCCGAGGACGCGGACGGCGCCCGGGGCTTCGTCTTCTTCCACCACCAGGGCACCCGTTCCGCCGCCGAGGGCCACGGCCTCAGCCTCTACTACGGCGGCTTCGACGGCTCCGCGGACACCACCACAGCCGTCGGCCGCGCGGTGGTCGCCGCCCTCACCACCGCCGGGCTGTCCGCAGTGTGGGACGGCAATCCGGACAAGGCGATCGAGCTCACCCCGCTGACCTGGGACAAACGGCTGGTGGGATGAGGCGGGCAGGATCGGGATCCCGCCCGGGACGCGTCCAAGCAGTGAGAGGAGGGTCCTGTTTCCGGGCTGTGTCTGCTTCAATGGGCCCATGGCCAGCTACCAGAAGTGCACCGCGACGGGTCGCCATGACCTCGAGCCCTTCTGGCCTTCCCGTCAGCACCACGACTTCGACCGGGTGTGTTGCCGCGCGATGAACGCGCGGGCCCTCTAAAGCCGTTTACCCCGGCCTTCGGCCAGCGCGAAACGCAGTACGTCCCCGGCGCGCCCGACCACGAATCGCGGCCGTCGTCCCGACCGACGAACTCCTCGCGCGAAAGAGCTGACGTCTCATGGCGACCACTCGTTCTCTCTCCCCCGCCTCCGCCCTCGCCGCCTCCTCCGCCGCCCGGCACCGGCTGCGTGCCGTCGACCGGGACGAGGTGGTGGACATGGCGGACTTCCTGCCGCCGGGCGCCACCTGGCTGCCCGCCCCGCAGCACACCCTGCCCACCCTGCCGGGCCAGCCGCCGATGATCGGCTACCTGGTGCTGGTGCCGGCGGACCAGCGTCCGCCGTTCCTGCCCGTCGCGGTACCGGACGCGCAGGAGCAGGCGGACGCACCGGTCGGCCCGGCCGCGAGCGGCACCCGGCCGCTCGTCACCGTCGACTCCGTGCAGCGCACCGCCCAGGTCGACGGGCGTGAACTCGACCTCACCTACCTGGAGTTCGAGCTCCTCGCCCATCTGGTCGCGCACCCGAACCGGGTGCATACCCGCGACCAGCTGGTCACCACGGTCTGGGGCTACGGCCATGTCGGCGACGGCCGCACGGTCGACGTCCATGTCGCCCGGCTGCGCCGCAAGCTCGGCGCGGAGCACCGGGGCGCGATCCAGACGGTCCGCCGGGTCGGCTACAAGTACACCCCGCCGACCGGCCGCTGACGAGGCGTTCTGCCCTCGGCAGAGTCCCGTTCCGTCCGGCGTCCCTTCCGGGCACGATCACCGGCATGAGACTTCTCGTACTGGGTGGTTCCGAGTTCGTGGGGCGGGCCGTCGTGACGGCGGCGCTGGAGCGCGGCTGGGAGGTGACCGTCTTCCACCGGGGAAAGCAACCGCCCCCGCCGGGCGTGCGGGCGCTGCACGGCGACCGCACCGCGCCCGACGGTCTCGCCGCCCTCGCCGACGGCACCGAATGGGACGCGGTCGTCGACACCTGGTCGGCCGCGCCCCGCGCCGTGCGGGAGACGGCACGGCTGCTGCGGTACCGCGCCGGACGGTACGCGTACGTGTCGAGCTGCTCGGTGTACGACTGGCCGCGCCCGGCCGGTTTCACCGAGGACACGGCACTGGTGACGGGCGCCGCGGCCGACGCCGGGCCGACCGAGTACGCGCGGGACAAGCGGGGCGGTGAGCTGGCCGCCGTGGAGTCCTTCGGCGCGGACGGCTCGGTCCTGGTGCGGGCCGGGATGATCCTCGGGCCGTACGAGAACGTCGGCCGGCTGCCCTGGTGGCTGAACCGGATCGCCCGGGGCGGCCCGGTGCTGGCACCGGGCCCGCACGACCTGCCCATCCAGTTCGTGGACGCCCGCGACCTCGCCGAGTGGACCCTGGGCGCGGTCGAACAGGGCCTGTCCGGGCCGTACAACCTGGTCGGGCCGCCCGGCCACACCACGATGGGCGCGCTGCTGGAGGCCTGCCGCCGGGTCACGGGCTCGGCCGCGGAACTCCGCTGGACCGACCCCGAGGTGATCCTCGCCGCCGGGATCGAGCCGTGGGTCCAGCTACCGGTGTGGGTGCCGCCGGGGAGCGAGTCGCACGACGCCATGCATCGCATGGACGTGTCGCGGGCGGTGGCGGCGGGGCTGGTCTGCAGGCCGGCCGAGGAGACCGTGGCGGATACGTGGGGGTGGCTCCGGGGCGCCGGTGGCGAGGCGCCGCTCCGGCCGGACCGTACGGCCGTGGGGCTGGACCCGGCGGTGGAGGCGAGGGTGCTTGGCCTTTCGGCCGGCAAGTGGTGATCGATCCGCGGGCCGGCGGGGGGCGATCGCGCCCACGCGGCGGAGCCGCATGTCGGACACGGCCCCGCGCCCCTGACGGGGCGCGACAGCCCCTGGGGTGTACATAGCACCACCCCCTCACATGGGGCTTCGGGCCAGTGACCCGTGGCTAACCGGTCGGACAGACTGGCCGCATGACGACGAACACGAACAGCGGTGGCTTCCGCGGCAGGGCGCGTGAGGTGCTGCTGGCCGCCGTGCGGGGGCTGGTGCTGGCGCTGGTGATGCCGGCGATCTCGATCCTCTGCTTTGTCCTGACCGCGCTCTCCGTCGCGCTGATCCCGAGCGGCCTCGGCATCCTCACGACCCCCTGGATCCTCGGCGGTGTACGGGACGCGGCGGACGTGCGGCGGCGGCTCGCCGACGAGTGGTGCGGGGTGCGGATCCCGTCGGCGTACCGGCCGGTGCCGGCGAACGCCAACCCCTGGACCCGCACCCTCGCGCTGCTCCAGGACCCGCAGGTCGGGCGGGACGTGCTGTGGCTTCTCGTGGACATGACGGCCGGGTTCGTGACGGCGCTGCTGCCGGCGGTGCTCGTGTTCTACCCGTTGGAGGGGTTCGCGGTGGCCGCCGGGCTGTGGCGGGTGCTGGGGGACGGCTACTGGTACGGCTTCGTGCCGGTCAGCGGGCAGGCCACCGCGTTCGCCGCCGCCGGGCTCGGTGCCGTCATCCTCGTCGCCGCCTTCCGTTACGCCCCGGCCCTGCTGACCGTCCACTTCAAGCTCACCCGCGCCGTCCTCGACACCGGTCAGGGCGAACTCGTCGAGCGGGTGCGGGTGTTGACCGAGACCCGGAAGGACGCGGTGGACACCTCGGCGGCCGAGCTGCGCCGGATCGAACGCGATCTGCACGACGGGGCGCAGGCCCGGCTGGTCGCCATGGGCATGGACCTGGGGACCATCGAGATGCTCCTGGACAAGGATCCGGAGAAGGCGAGGCAGTTGCTCGCGCAGGCCCGGCGGGCGTCCGTGGAGGCCCTGGGGGAACTGCGCGACCTGGTGCGGGGCATTCATCCGCCGGTGCTGGCCGAGCGCGGTCTCGGGGACGCGGTACGGGCGCTGGCGCTGCGGCTGCCGGTGCCCACGGAGGTGACCGTGGACCTGCCGGGCCGGGCGGACGCGCCGGTGGAGTCGGCCGCGTACTTCGCGGTGAGCGAGGTGCTCACCAACGCGGTCAAGCACTCCGGTGCCGACCGGATCTGGGTGGACCTGCATCACGTGCCGGACGGTGGCGGCATGCTGCGGATATCGGTCACCGACCACGGCAGGGGCGGCGCGGCCATCGGTGCCGGGTCAGGGCTCACCGGGGTCGAGCGGCGGCTCGGTACATTCGACGGCGTCCTGGCCGTCAGCAGCCCCGCGGGCGGCCCCACCATGGTCACCATGGAGATTCCGTGCGCGTTGTCCTAGCCGAAGACCTGTTCCTGCTGCGCGACGGGCTGGTCCGGCTGCTGGAGGCCTATGACTTCGAGATCGCGGCCGCCGTCGAGACCGGCCCCGAACTCACCCGCGCTCTCGCCGAGTTGGAGCCGGACGTGGCGGTGGTGGACGTACGGCTGCCGCCCACGCACACCGACGAGGGGCTGCAGTGCGCGCTCAGGGCGCGGCAGGACCGGCCGGGGCTGCCGGTGCTGGTCCTCTCCCAGCACGTGGAGCAGCTGTACGCGCGGGAGTTGCTGGCCGACGGCAGCGGCGGGGTGGGGTACCTGCTGAAGGACCGGGTGTTCGACGCGGAGCAGTTCGTGGACGCCGTACGGCGGGTCGCGGCGGGCGGTACGGCCATGGACCCGCAGGTGATCCAGCAGCTGCTGTCCCGGCGGTCCGGCGACCGGCCCCTGGAGGGCTTGACACCGCGCGAGAAGGAGGTGCTGGAGCTGATGGCACAGGGCCGCTCGAACGCGGCGATCGCCGGGCAGCTCGTCGTCACGGAACGGGCCATCGCCAAACACACCTCCAACATCTTCACCAAACTGGGACTTGAGGTGTCGGACGATGACAATCGGCGCGTCCTGGCGGTGCTTGCGTATCTGGACCGCGACCGCTGATTTTCCAGAAATCGCCCTGCTCAAACGGCAGTTGTGGCCCAAGTGCGTAACAAGTCTCTGATGAATTTGTGAGACGCCTGAACACGCCTGAGACGGGCTGCGTATGAAAGGACGCCGCTTCACTCCTGTCGGGCGCCTCGATGCCGCCCCGCAAGGAAGGTCTGAGGAGTTCCATGGGACGCAACATACGCAAACGCCGTTCGCCGCTGACCGTCAAGGTCATAGCCGCATCGGCGGCTGTCGCACTCGGCGGGGGCGGGCTGCTCTATGCGCAGATGAACGCTTCGGCTCACGAGTCGAACAACTCGGCGCAGAACTACACGAAGGCCGCCTCCGCGACGGTGGCCACCATCTCCTGCCCGGACGTCGGCCAGAAGCTGACGAACGTGCCCGCCAACGCCAAGATGGGGGTGGCGGCGGAACTGGCGAAACTCGACAAGCAGATCACCGAGGCCTACGCCCGGCTCGCCTCCACGCGCCAGGCGCAGGCGAACGACGCGAACTTCGTGCAGAACGCGATCGTCGGCCCCCTGAAGGAGAAGCGGGCGGCGACGATCGACCGGATCCGGATCGACATCACCCGGGTCGGCGGACAGTTCGACAGCTCGCTGGCCCAGCTCGCCGCCTGCACCACGCAGACCGCCAACCAGACCACCGCCGGCGGTGGCAACAACAACGGTGGTCAGAACAACAACAACGGCCAGAACAACGGCGGGCAGAACAACAACGGGAACAACGGCCAGGCCACGGCCGCCCCGAGCGCCAGCGCCAGCGCGCCGGCGAACGTCGGCGGGCAGGCCGGCAACGGCCCGGTCGCGGCCGACTTCGTGGACATCACGAAGGTCGCGCCGAACGTCCTGGCCAAGCCGGCGAAGCAGCGCACCGCCTCGACCGGTAGCTTCACCACCCGCTGCGGTGTGAACGCGAACAAGAACCACAACACCGACAACGTCATCGTGGCGCCCGGCGTGACCAACGGCGCGCACCACCTGCACGACTACGTCGGCAACCAGAAGGTCAACGCGTTCGCCACCAACGACTCGCTGCTGGCGGCGCCGAGCTCCTGCCAGAACCAGAGCGACCTGTCGTCGTACTACTGGCCGGTCGTGCGTGTCCAGGACGGTTCGCAGGACTTCGACCAGAACGCGGACGGCGGTGGCAAGGAAGGCAACGTCGGCAAGATCCTGACCCCGCAGTCGGCGCAGATCAAGTACGTCGGCAGCCCGGCCAGCAAGGTCGTCGCGATGCCGCAGTTCCTGCGCATCATCACCGGTGACGCCAAGACCACGACCAACGGTCTGGCCAACGCCAACGCGCACTGGAGCTGCACCGGCTTCGAGAACAAGGTCCAGCTGACCGAGCAGTACCCGATCTGCCCGCAGGGCAGCAACGTGGTCCGCATCTTCGCCTTCCAGAGCTGCTGGGACGGCGTCAACATCGACAGCGCCAACCACCGTTCGCACGTGGCCTTCGCGGACCCGGCGAGCGGTGTCTGCGGGAACGGCTTCAAGGCCATTCCGCAGCTGACGATGAGCCTGGTCTACAAGATCACGCCCCCCACCATCCAGGCGGACGGCACGGTGAAGAACGCCTACGCCGTGGACGGTTTCCCGGAGCAGCTGCACAAGCCGTCGACCGACCACGACGACTTCATCAGCGTCACCAAGAACAACCTGGCGGCGAAGATCGCCAACTGCATCAACAGCGGCCGCAAGTGCCAGTGAGCAACAGCTAGCAGCCGATAGCGAGAAGGCGGGCGGTGGGATCTCCCACCGCCCGCCTTCTCGTGTGTGCCGGGAGGTTCAGCTGGTGTGCTTGCTGTGGTCGGTCCCGATCTCCTCTTCGCCGCCCAGCGTGGTCCGGAGCGCCTTGACCACCTTGTCGTCGCCGACGGCGACCCACTTGCGGCCGACGAGGTAGAAACCGCCGTAGTCCTTGGCGTCGTTGATCCACTCGCGCTGGCCGCGGTCGGTGGCGAAGGTGGCGAAGACGAACTTGCCGGCCGCGTTCTTGCAGATGGCCTGCCGGACCTCGTCGGAGT
This sequence comes from Streptomyces sp. NPDC051105, assembly GCF_040682795.1. NCBI lineage: Bacteria > Bacillati > Actinomycetota > Actinomycetes > Kitasatosporales > Streptomycetaceae > Streptomyces > Streptomyces sp. NPDC051105. The sequence goes on from NZ_JBFBBR010000004.1 coordinate 117,110, forward strand.
CGATCTGCATGTCCGGGGTGCACTTCACCTTGGCGGCCAGGCTCTCCAGACTGCCGGTGGCGGTGACCGGTATCTTCGCCTCCGCGCTGCCGTCACCGGATCCACAGCCCGCCAGCGCCAGTACGGCCGTCGCGCCGGCCACGGCGAGCATCGGTCGGGTCAACCTCATCTGTTCCTCCGGTCGCGTTGCCGGCCCCGGGAATGGCTGCGGGGCCCTCCCCTTCGATACGGCTGTGGGGCGCGGGGCGCTCAAATCGAAGAGGGGTCCAGGATGCCGTGGTCACCCGAGTGGTGGTGACCTACCAACGGGTCGCTCGTTCTTCAGGACGTGCAGTCACAGGATGTAGCCCAGAGTCACGCAGCAGCCTCCGCCGGAGCCCTGGGTCCGGCCGTCGACGTCGAGCAGGCCGAGGCCGCGCTCGTCGAGCACTACCCGCGGCTGGTCCGGCTCGCCTATCTGGTGCTGCCGCCGGGCCTGTCCCGGGGCCGCCGCGTCCTGACCGCGCACTCCCTGGTCCAGCGGGCGCTGCCCCGGGGCCGTAAGCAGGCCCCGGTGATCCCGGCCCAGTCCGCCGGCCGGAACACCGACCCCGGGTACGCCCTGGTCCGCCTCGAAGTGGTGCGTACGGCGCTGGAGGCGGGCCTGCCGCTCAGGCTGACCGCGTGGCCCAAGCGGGCCCAGCTGCCACCGCTGCTCCCCCAGGTGTGGGGCCTGCGGCTCTTCCCGCGCTCCGGCGGCGCCGACGAACTCGCCCTGGACCAGCGCCTCGCCACCCTGTCCGGGCCGGCCCGCGCCGCCTTTGCCCTGCGCGGTCTCGAGCAGCTCCCCGACGGCGACGTCCGCAAGATCCTCCGGGCGGCCGGGGTGGAGCACCCGGACGACGCGCTCGCCGACGCGAACGGCGTGCCGGCCCAGTACCCGCTGCTCGACTCCCCCGAGTTCGACCCCTGTTCCCTGCAAGTGCGTCCCACCGATCTGATGCGGCGCCGCCAGCACACCAAGGCCGCGCTGGCCGCCGCGGCCGCGCTCGCGGTGTGCGGGGCGCTGGTCGCGCTGCCCAGCGGTGGCTGGGGCGCCGACGGCGCGGCGGCGCCGGTGTACGCGCAGAACCCGGCCGCCCAGGCCGCCCTGGACCCGGCCCAGCTGACGAGGGCCCCGTCCACCGCCTGGAAGACCGCCGCCCGCACCGACTTCTCCGTCTGGCCCGCGCGCGGCGGCCTCGCCGGCGACACCGCGCTGCTGCGCCGCGCCCTCGCCGTCTGGGCCCGCCCCGGCGAGACCGTCCGCGTCTCGGCGACCCCCGGCACCCAGACCGGCGGCCCGGCAGGACCGCCCCAGCTGCTGTACGCGGGCGTCGTCGACAGCGCCCGGGTGGTGATCTTCTACGACGGTCTGCGCATCGCCCGCTACGCCGAGCCGAAGGACGGCACCCAGGGCGCGGCCCTGGACTTCGCCCGTGTCGACGGCGCGTCCGGCGTCGAGGCGGAGGCGATGGTGCTGGGCCGCTCCGACGGCAACGTCCGCTATCTGACGGCTCCTTGGGTGACCAGGGCGGCGGAGCGGGACCTGGTCAAACCGACCGCGGGGGCGATGGACCTCGGGCTGACCGACGGGGTGACCGGTCCGCTGGCCAGCCCCGCCCTCCAGCAGGGGGCGTGCACGTCCTGGAACGCGCTCCAGCTGACCGACGCGCAGGGCGTGCACCTCTCGACCGACCTGGGCGAACTGGTGCCGGCCCGCCTCACCTCGGGCCGACCCGGGTACACCGACGAGGCCTCGGGCGCGAAGGCGCTGCGCGACTGGGCGCCGTTCGCCTGTTCGCTGTCCGCCGAGCGGTCCGCCGGAGTGCGCGGCGTCAACGCGTGGGCGTTCGCGGAGCAGCCGTTGCCGGACGCCGGTGGCGCCGGTTCGTGGGTGTGCACGCGCGCGGAGACCTGGCGGGGCGACGGCGCGGTGTCGCTGGCGCAGTTCCGGACGCCGGGCAGTCAGTACGGGGCGGTGGCGGCGAAGGGGTCCGACGTGACGGCCTGCGGTCCGCGTGATCCGCACGTGCTGGCCGGGGTGTTGTGGAAGTCCGGGGCCGGGCAGTGGTACCTGCTGGCCGCGGGCAGCCGCGACACGGCGTCGATCCGGGCGACCGGCGGGGTCACCGCGTCGGCTCGGGGGACGCTGCTGGCGGCCAAGGCGCAACAGGGTGCGCGGGCCGACTTGACGGGGACGCTGGAGGACGGGAGCGGGATCCGCGGGCTGCGGTGAGGCCTCTCTACGACGAGCTGCTGACGGACACGGAGCGTGCCGACTCGATGCTGATCTGCGTGTCCCGGGCGCACGGGGGGAGACTTGTGCTGGATCTGTGAACGCCCGTGCCGGGTCGGGTCCGTGGAAGGCCGGATCCGATCGGTAAGGTGTTCGTATGAGTACCGGGGTACGCCGCAGATTGGGAGTCGAGGAGCGGCGGCAGCAGTTGATCGGCGTCGCCCTCGAACTGTTCAGCCGTCGATCGCCCGACGAGGTCTCGATAGACGAGATAGCGTCGGCCGCGGGGATCTCGCGGCCGCTCGTCTACCACTACTTCCCCGGCAAACTCAGCCTGTACGAGGCCGCGTTGAAGCGTGCCTCGGAGGATCTCGCGGGCCGCTTCGCCGAGCCGCGGGAAGGCCCGCTCGGGGCGCGGCTGCTGCGGGTGATGCGGCGTTTCTTCGACTTCGTCGACGAACACGGGCCCGGTTTCGCCGCGTTGATGCGCGGCGGCCCGGCGGTCGGCTCCTCCGCGACCAACGCGCTCATCGACTCCGTACGGCAGGCCGCCTACGAGCAGATCCTCGCGCACCTCGACGTCACCGAGGCACCGGCCCGGCTGGAACTGGTCGTCCGCTCCTGGATCTCCCTCGCCGAGTCGACCGCGCTGATCTGGCTGGACGGCCGGCGCATCCCCCGCGCCGAACTGGAGGTCCAGCTCGTCCATGACTTCGCGGCGCTGGCCGCGGTCAGCGCCGCCCAGGACCAGGAGATGAGCACCCTGTTGAAGCGGATGGTCAAGGACGAGCCGGGCGACGGCCCGTTCGCGGACCTGGCCGTCCGGCTGCTCGCCTTGGCGGGCTGAGCCGCAGCGCCCAGGGGCGCGGGGCTGCATCGACATGCGGCTCTGCCGCGCGCCGCGACCGGCCACGACGGAGCCGCAGCCGAACGACGGCACGTGCACGGTGCCGGTGGTGAAACGTCAGCCCTCGTACTTCCGGTACGACGGGTCCAGATCCCTCACCTCGGCGGACGCGTGCAGGACGACCCCGTCCTCCGGTTCGATGTGCTTGCGGAGCAGCTCCAGCGTGGCCTGCGTCAGTCTCTCCTTCGTCTCGTCGCTGCGCCCGGCGAGGAGCCCGATGGTCACATGCACGATGGCGTGGCCACCCGCCCGGGGGTCCTCGTATCCGAACGCGCAGTACTCGGTGGGCCGGTACAGGGTCTTGCACGCCTCCGGCTTCGCCGCGGCGATCTCGACGGTCGCCTCGTGCAGTCCCCGCGCGAAGCCATCGAAGTCGAAGGCGTCTTCCACCGGGTGCGAGTAGTCGACGGTGATCTGCGGCATGGGCCCTCCTGGTCGGCTGGAACTCGCGCCCAGCCTAGTCCGCCAGGCTCAGCGCCAGCAGGGCGACGTCGTCCTCACGGTCCCGGCCGAAACAGGCCAGCAGCGTGTCGCAGAGGGCCTCCAGGCCGGGCAGGGCGCCGACGGCGGCGGAGCGGAGGTGTTCCATGGAGACCGTGAGGTCGATGCCCCGGGTCTCGATCAGGCCGTCGGTGACCATGAGGAGCCGGTCGGCGGGTCCGAGGACCAGCTCGGTGGGCGGCGGGTGCGGCAGACCCACGCCGAGCAGCGGGCCGGACGCCTTGACGTACTCGGCGCTGCCGTCGTCACCGAGTATCAGCGGCGGGATGTGGCCGGCGTTGGCGATACGGGTGCGTCCGGTGCCGGGGTCGATCAGGGCCAGGCAGACGGTGGCCGTGACCTCGGCGTGGTAGTGCTGGAGCAACCGGTCGAGCCGGTCGGCGAGCGCGGCCGGGTCGCTCTCCGCGAGGCAGTAGGCGCGCAGCGCGTGCCGCAGCTCGACCATGACGGTGGCCGCTTCCAGCGAGTGCCCGACGACGTCCCCCACCGCGGTGAGCACGCCGTCGCCGACCCGTAGCGCGGCATAGAAGTCGCCGCCGATCTCCGTCTCCCGGGAGGCGGGTTCGTATCGCACCGCTATGTCGACGCCCGGCAGCTCGGGCAGCTGGTGCGGGCGGGGCAGGAAGCTGTGCTGGAGGGTGAGCGCGACATGCCGCTCCACCTGGTACATGAGCAGGGGCTCGGCGGCCAGCGCGGTGGCCTGGGCCAGCTGGGCCAGCAGTGCCTCGCCGTCGGGGCTGACCCGGCGCAGCCCGCGGGTGGGCGTGGCCAGACAGACCGGCGCCTTGCCGTCCTGGGTGAGGACCACCGCCAGCCGGGCGTCGTGCTGCACCCCGGGCCGGAAGAACCCGGTGGGCCACAGCGGGGCCGGCACGGTGGTGATCTGCACCCCTGACTGCCCTCGGGTGAGCCGCCGCAACAGCGCGGCCACGTCCCGGTGGGCGCCCTCGTCGGGCAGGGCGAGGGAGGTGCGCTCCCGGCTCAGGCCGCGGTACAGCTCGCCGTCCCGGTCGAGGACGAAGACGGCGGCGGGGCAGCCGAGCAGCCGGGCGGCGCCGTCCGCCGCCGCGTCGGCCAGTTCGTGCAGCGAGCGCGCCGACTGGATGGTGACGATCGTCTCCGACAGCTGCCTGAGCCGCCGTACCAGCGCCTGGTCGTCGGCGCGCAGCCGGGCGGAGCGGACCGCGGTCCGGACCGCCGCCTCGATGTCCTCCGGCTCGGCGGGCACGGTCAGATACGCCTCGGCGCCCATCTCGAGGCCCGGGCAGCGGTCCCCCGGGACGGAGGACAGGGCCGAGAAGTGCACCACGGGCAGCCCGGCCATGTGCGGCCGCTCCCTGAGCCGGCGGCACAGCTCGAAGCCGCTCATGTCCGGCAGGTGCACATCGATGAGGGCCACGTCGGGCAGGTGGCCCTTGCGCAGCCGTACGTCGAGTTCGCTGAGCGCCTCCTGGCCGCAGGCAACCGGGACGACCTGGTGACCGGCCCGGCGCAGCACGGTGCCCATCGCGTACCGGCTCGCGGCCTCGTCGTCCACGATCAGCACGGTGGTGTCTGTCAGCTTGCCGTTGACGTCCATTTACCAGCCCCTGGACAACGCCGGTGGGGCAGGACCCGGTTCCGGGCCTGCCCCACCAAAGTAGTGCGGATGTCATGCGGTGCGGGAGAACACCGCCACAGTGCGTCCCGGCACGATGAACGTACCCGCTTTCAGCTCGTACGATGCGGACTTGACGACGGAATCGGCGCCCGCCGCCTGCAGCGGGTGCAGCCGGTAACCGGTCCCGGCCAGCGCGCTCACCCGCTGCTCCTGCCGCTCGGGCGTCGCGTTGAACACGACGACGAGGTCACCGAGTTCCATGGTGATCACGCCGGGCGTCTCGTCCTTCCCGGACAACGGGAACGAGAGCTTCGACTGCACCTGTCCAGCCGTGTCCAGCGAGAACACGCTGTCGGTCGTACGGATTCTCAGCAGATCGCGGTAGGCGGCCGAGGCCCCGTCGATCTCGGCGCAGCCGACCCGCACCGCACTCAGCAACGGCTTGGCGTACGGCCACTTGGACGCGTTGTCGGCGGCCATGGGTAGCCCGCGCCCGAAGCCGTTGCCGTCGGAGCAGTTCCAGTGGATGGCGTTGAACCAGTCGCCGCTGTCGAAGGAGTTGCGGTCCAGGGACTTGGAGCGGAGGAGATCCGTACCCGCCTGGGAGAGCGACGGGCCCTGCGACAGGGCTGCCGTGGCCATCGCCAGGACCTGCATCCGGGCCCGGTCGGAGGCGCTGGTGGTGGCCGGCAGCTTGTACGTCAGCGCGTCGAAGAGCGACTCGTTGTCGTGCGCGTCGACATAGGCGAGGGCGTCGCCGGGCGCGTCCGCGTAGCCGGCGGGCGAGCCGTTGTAGTCGACCTCGGCGCCGCTGACCTCCTTGCCGTCGGTGTCGGTGAACCGGTACCTGGCGAGGTTGCCGCTCAGGCCGACCTTGATCAGGTCCTGGTAGTGCAGCAGGCGGGCCTTCTGCTCGGCCGCAGTGCCGTTGGCCGCGGATGAGTTGGGGTCGGTGTACAGCCCGGACGCGAAGCCCTGGACGCCGGGGTCCGCGTCGAAGGGGCTGCCGCCGCGTACGGCGTCCCGGGCGCGGTCGGAGAAGGTGGCGATGCCGGTGCCGGCCATGTTGGCCTGGGTGGCCTGCACGAACCGGGCGTCGTCGGCGACCTCGCCGAAGTTCCAGCCCTCGCCGTAGAGGATGATCTTCTTGCCGTCGACGCCGTCCTTCTTCAGGGTCAGCGCGTCCAGGGCCTTCCTGACCGCCAGGATGTTGGCCTTCGGGTGGTGGCCCATCAGGTCGAAGCGGAAGCCGTCGACCTTGTACTCCTTGGCCCAGGTGACGATCGAGTCGACCACCAGCTTGCCCATCATGGCGTTCTCGGGCGCGGTGTTGGCGCAGCAGGTGCTGTTCGCGACCGAGCCGTCGGCCAGCAGCCGCTGGTAGTAGCCGGGCACGATCCTGTCGAGGACGGATGTGTCCGCCTGCCCGCTCGCCGCGGTGTGGTTGTAGACGACGTCCATGACGACCCGCAGGCCGTCCTCGTTCAGCGACTTGACCATCTGCCGGAACTGGACCGTGCGGGCGGTGCCGTCCGGGTCGGTGGCGTACGACCCCTCGGGGACCGTGAAGTGGTAGGGGTCGTACCCCCAGTTGTAGGCGTCCTTTGCTGCGGTCGCGGCGACGCACTCCTGCTGCTGGTCGGAGTCGGCCGGGTAGGAGGCGAGGTCGCAGTCGGGGCTCGCCTGGTCCGCCTTCTTCTCGGGCACGGTGGCGAAGTCGAAGGCCGGGAGGAGATGGACGTACGACGTCCCGGACTTCGCGAGCGCGCGCAGGTGCTTCGAGCCGTCGCTGCCCTTGTCGGTGAAGGCCAGGTACGTACCCCGGTGGGCGGCCGGGACCGTGGAGTCCGCCACCGAGTAGTCCCGGATGTGCAGCTCCTGGATCTGGGCGTCCTTCAGCGGTACGGCCTTGGGCTTGGTGTACGTCGACCAGCCGCCCGGGGTGAGGGACCTGTCGGCCAGGTCGACGACGAGACTGCGCTCGGAGTTCGCGGTGAGAGCGACCGAGTAGGGGTCGGTGACCTTGTTGGTCACCAGCTTCCGGACGCTGGGCGCCCAGACCTTCACGACGTACCGGTAGGGCTTGTTCTTCCAGGACCCGGGGCCGGTGACGGACCAGACGCCGGTGGCGGGGTTCCGTTTCATGGCCACGGTTGAGCCGCCGATTTCGAGGCCGACGCGCTGTGCGGTCGGCGCCCAGACGGAGAGGGTCGGCTTTCCGCGGTGGAAGACCGGACCGAGACTCGCCGTCGTCGCCCTGGCGTACACGTCGTCGAGCACCCCGGCGATCTGTACGCCGGTCGCGGCCAGCACCGCCCCGTTCGCCGCCCGCTGGGAGGCGACGAGCTGTCCGTCGAGCGCCTCGCGCACCCGGTCGCGGTCGCGCGGGTCGACCGACCAGGCCGCGTAGTCCTTCAGATGCGGGAACTTGGCCTTCTGGGCGTCGGTGAGGGTGGTCTTCGTCAGCCGCAGCCACCGCTCGTCGTCGCTGGTCAGCGTCCCGTCCTTGACGGCGATCGAACCGTCGTGGGAGTAGAGGAGCTGGGTGGAGGCGGCACCGTCGGCGCCGTCCCAGGCGACCGTGTCCCGGTCGATCCAGATCGCCTTGGAGGTGGTCAGGTCCAGGGCGGCCGCGCTGCCGGCGGGCTGCGGGAGCAGGTACTTCTCCTGGCCGTTCAGCAGCCACACCTCGTGGCCGCTGGAGGTGAGGTCCAGGGACTGGTCGGCGGAGAGATCCTTCTCGTCACCGTTGTGGATGATGTAGCTGAGGCTGGTGGCGCCCTCGGTGAGCGGTACCTCGAAGACCGCGCCATAGGCGTCGGTCTTCACCGGCTTCAGGGGGCTCGACCAGTCGGTGGGGTTCGCGGCGCCCGTCCAGACGTGCAGGCCCCAGCCGTCGTAGTTCCCGTCGGCGCGGTGGTAGTGGATGACCGCCTTGGTGGTGTCCTGGGCGGGGTAGGCGGGCCGTTCGGTCATCACCTCCGCCTTCCCCTGCTCGATCCAGACCTCGCCCGTCCTGGTGACGTCGATGGAGCGGTCGGCGGAGACGTCCTTGTCGCCGTCCTTGTCGACGACGAGGAAGCCGACGTTCGAGGCACCGGACTTCAGCTTGACGTAGGCGAAGGCGCCGTACGCGTCCCGGCCGACGAACGGGTGGCCGGCGGGCCAGGTGGTCGCCTCGCCGTCGGCGATGTCACCCCAGGCGTACAGGCCCCAGTCGGCGTAGTCGCCGTCGGTGCGCTTGTAGTGGACGATCGCGTAGTCGCGGGAGGAGGCGGTGGGGGTCTCGGGGGCGGGCGGGGTGCCGGAGGTGCTCTCGGCCGTGGCGGAGGCGCGGTGACCCGCCGAGTCGACGACGACCGCCTTGTAGCGCAGTACGGTGCCGGCCGGGAGGTCCTCGGCGAGGGTTTGGGTGACCTGGTAGGGGGCGTGGTCGGCGGAGCCGAGGGTGGTCCACCTGCCGTTGCCGACCTGGGCGGCGAAGACGACCCGGTTGAGCTGTCCGCCGGTGACGTTCGCGGTGAGGTCGACGGTGCCGGCGGCGGGGGCGGTGAGGGTGATCTCCGGGCTGGTCGCGGGCTTGTCGAGGGAGCCGGTGGCCTTGTAGACGACGGCGGATCCGGCCGGGACGGTGACGGCCAGCCGGTCCGCACCGTCGGAGGTCAGCGTGCCGTCCGTGCCGTAGACCGCCCGGTAGCGCATGCCGGCGGAGCCGGTGGCGAAGGTCGCCGACTCGGCCGTGTCGGCGTTGTTGAAGGCGACGACGTACTCCTGGCCGGTCCTGGCGTCCGTCCGGGTGAACGCGTAGATGCCGGCGCCGTCGGCGGCGTAGCGCTGGGTCTGGACACCGTCGGCGAGGGCGGGGTTGTCCTTGCGGAGCTTGCCGAGAGCACTGATCTGCTTGTAGAGCGGCGCACTTGTGTCGTACGAGTCGCTGGCGGCGGTCCGGTCCGTACCGATCTCGTCGTCGTCGAGATAGTCGGCGACCTTCGACGCGAACATGGTCTGCCGGGCGTCCTTGTCCCCGCCGGAGCCGGTGAAGCCCTGCTCGTCGCCGTAGTAGACGACCGGGTTGCCGCGGCTGAGGAACATCAGCTCGTTGGCGAGCCGGTCCTTGGCCAGCAGCTGGGCGTCGGTGGCCTTCGGATTGTCCTGCTCCAGGAAGTACCCGATCCGCCCCATGTCGTGGTTGCCGAGGAAGGTGACCTGCTCGTAGGCGTTGGCCTTGTCGGTCGTGTACTTGTAGTCGTCGCCGAAGACCGAGGCGAGCTTCTGCGCGCTGCCGCCCTGGGAGGCGTAGGCGCGGGCCGCGTCCTGGAAGGGGAAGTCGAGGGTCGCGTCCAGCCGCCCCTGGGTGACGTACGGGGAGGTGACCGAGGTGTCGGCGGAGTAGGTCTCGCCGAACATGAAGAAGTTCTTACGGCCGTGCCGGCCCGCGTACTTGTCGAGCGCGGTCGCCCACTGGGTCCAGAACTCCATGTTGACGTTCTTCACGGTGTCGATCCGGAAGCCGTCGATGTCGTAGTCCCGCACCCATCGCTGGTAGATCTTCTCCATCCCGCTGACGACCTCGGGACGCTCGGTCCACAGGTCGTCGAGGCCGGAGAAGTCTCCGTAGGTGGCGGACTCGCCGGCGAAGGTCGAGTCGCCCCGGTTGTGGTACATCGTCGGGTCGTTGAGCCAGGACGGCACCTTCGCCTGACTGGTCACGGTCGGCGTGCGCGGGAAGGAGGCGGCGGAGACGGCCGGGAACTTCTTGCCGCCGGCCGCGTAGTCGGCGTCGTCGAAGGGCTGCCCGTCCTTGGTCAGGTAGGGGAAGGCGCCCTTGGAGAGGTAGCCGTAGGACTTCTGCTCGTAGTCGACGACGTCGGCGGTGTGGTTGGTGATGACGTCGAAGAAGACCTTCATCCCCTTGGCGTGCGCCTTGGAGACCAGGGTCTCCAGGTCCTTGTTGGTCCCGAAGTGCGGGTCGACCTGGGTGAAGTCGGTGATCCAGTAACCGTGGTAGCCGGCCGAGGCGTTGCTGCCCGTGCCCTGCACCGGCTTGTTCTTGAAGATGGGTGCCATCCACAGGGCGGTGGTGCCGAGCCCCTTGATGTAGTCGAGCCGCTTGGTCAGGCCCTTGAGGTCACCGCCCTGGTAGAAGCCCTTGTCGGTGGGGTCGTAGCCGGTGGAGAGGCGGGAGCCGGTGAGGCCGCCCTGGTCGTTGCCGGTGTCACCGTTGGCGAAACGGTCCGGCATGACGAAGTAGAACTGCTCGCGGGTGTCGTCGTGCCGGGCGGGCTCGGCGGCGAGCTTCGCGTCGGAGGGCGGCGCGGGCGGCGCGGCGGCGTGCGCGGCGAGGGGCTGCACGAGCGCGGCGGCGAGGGCGGCGACGGCGACGGCCGCGACCCGTCTGACATGTATCACCGGTGTGAACTCCTAGCGATAGCGGCTCTCTTGGGTCCGACCCCGCGCGACCGTACCGCTGGCGAAAGGTTTACAGCAAGAGGCTTGCAACTCACAGCAAGACCTTTCACGGGGCGTAGGGACGGGGTGTCTCAACTGGCGCACTGGGGGGGACCGCGGCCGGGCGCCCCGCTCGTCGCACACGAGCGGGGCGCCCGGCCGACAGACGGGAGAAATTTCTGCGTTCCGGTGAACAATTCGGCGGTGTCCCGCATCGAACCTTGTGTAGGTCACCAGAGGACGGCGCGGAGAGCGGGCACGGACACCACCGCCGAGCGCGCCGTGGAGCACGAGTGGAGCACCGTCACCGTGAACGATCACCGGAACACCATCGCCCGGACCCGCACCGCCGAGCACCGCACCCACCGCAGGATCGGCCGCACGGCGCTCGCCGTGGCCGCCGTCACCGGCCTGGGCCTCGCCTGGGCGGGCACCGCCGAGGCGGCGAGCCCGAGCGCCGCGAAGTCGACGCCGACCTGCTCCGCCGCCGCGCTCAAGGCCACCTTCGGCCAGCAGCTCGGCGGCGGAATGAACCACCAGGGGGTCGTCATCAGGCTGCGCAACCTCAGCGGCAGGACCTGCGCCCTGCGTGGCTACCCCGGCCTGGGGCTGGAGAACTCCGCGCACCACAGCCTCACGACCCACACGCACTGGGGCAACACCTGGTACGCCAAGGACCCCGGCAAGAAGACCCTGGTCCTGAAGGACGGCGAGAGCGCCGAGGCCGTCGTCGCCTGGACGCACGCCAACACCGGCACCTCGGGCGCGGTGCACGCCTCCTACCTGGAGATCACCCCGCCCGCCGCCACCCAGCACAAGACGCCGGCCTTCCCCCAGTGGGTCGACCACGGCGACCTCTCGGTCACCGCGCTGGCCAGGCACATCGACGTCACTCCCTGACGCTCCGGCGCGAACGGCGGGGGGCTGGGGGGCTGAGTGGCGGCGATCGGATGGATCAGCAGGTCGACTTTCCGGCGTAGATCGCCAGGGCGGTGTTGGCGGCCAGGGTGGCGGTGAACTGGCCGCTCGTGTTCACCGTCACCGAGGTGTTCGCCTGCACGTTGCAGTACGTCCCCGCCGGCAGCGACGTCTGGTACGTGCGGGTCAGCGAGCCCGACTCGTGGTTGATGGCGACGTAGCCCTTGGCGCCCCGCCCGAAGGCGATCGCGTCGGCGCCGTCGTCCCACCAGTTGGTCACCGACTCGCCGCGTACCGCGTTGCGGAAGGCGACCATGCGGATGATCTCCGGCCAGGCGTGCTGGCACTTCCAGCCGTCCTGCCAGCAGGCGTTGACGGTACCGCCGTTGGGCGGCCCCGCGTCGGCGTCGGTCCACTCGTAGCCGGAGTTGATGTCCGGGGCGCCGTAGGGGTAGGCGAGCATGAAGACGTTGGCCAGGGTGTATTTGGCACCGTCCTTGTAGTTGAGCGTGGAGCCGTTGCGCTCGGTGTCGTGGTTGTCGACGAAGACGCCGGCGACCGAGCTGCTCATGTACCCCCAGCCCTCGCCGTAGTTCTTCAGGTAGGCGAGGTTCTCGTCGTTGAAGACGCGCTTGAGGTCGTAGGCGTAGCGGAACTCCTGGACGTCCCCGTTGCCGGTGTACTCGGTGGGCTGGACGGCCTCTCCGGCGCCGTAGATGACCTCCTGCTTCCAGTAGACCGACGGGTTGGTCAGCCGGGTCTTGATGTTGGCCAGGTCCTCGGCCGGGATGTGCTTGGCCGCGTCGATGCGGAAGCCGTCGACGCCGAGGCTGAGCAGGTCGTTCATGTAACCGGCGATGGTCTTGCGGACGTACTCCTCGCCGGTGTCCAGGTCGGCCAGGCCGACCAGTTCGCAGTGCTGGACGTTCCAGCGGTCGGCGTAGTTCGAGACGAGGGAGGTGCAGTCGTCGAAGTCGTAGGAGGAGTACAGGCCGGGGTAGTCGTACTTCGTGTACGACGAGCCGCCGGTGCCGGTGCCGCTGCCCGCCGACATGTGGTTGATCACCGTGTCGACGACCACCTTCACACCGGCCGTGTGACAGGTGTTCACCATGTTCTGGAAGGCCGTGCGATCGCCGAGCCGGCCCGCGATCTTGTACGACACGGGCTGGTACGACGTCCACCACTGCGAGCCCTGTATGTGCTCGGCGGGCGGGGAGACCTGGACGTATCCGTAGCCGGCGGGGCCCAGGGTGGCGGTGCACTCCTTGGCGACCGAGGCGTACTTCCACTCGAAGAGGACGGCGGTGACGTCCTTGGTGCCGGGCGGGGAGGCCGACGCGACGGACGGGGTCATGACAATGCTGCAGGCGGCGAGCGCCAGCGCGGCGGAGAGGGTCTTGGGTGCCATGTGGGGGTTCCTTCGTCTTTGAAGGCGCCGTTGAAGGCTCTTGCTGAAAGGTTGCTGAAACCTTGCGGTTGCGCAGATGTTAAGGGCCCGCTCCCCGGATGGGTAGCGGGCCCTCAGAAGTTGACGCAACAAATTACCGAATGACGGTCCGTCAGGCGGTCGTCCACCACACGGTGGTGTCGGCCGGCAGCTTCGCCTCGCCGCCCGCCTCGGTCACCTCACCGCTGGTCAGGAGCACGCGGCCGTACGCCGGAGTGGTCACCGACTCCCCGCTGGTGTTCGCGACGCAGACGAACTCCCCGCGCCGGAAGGCGAGTACGCCCTCCGGGGCGCGCAGCCACTCCACCGCCTCACCCGCACCCAGATCGGACTGTGTACGACGGACGCGCAGCGCGGTGCGGTACAGCTCCAGGGTGGAACCGGCCACCCCGGTCTGCGCCTCGATGCTCAGCTCACCCCAACTCGCCGGCTGCGGCAGCCAGCTGCCCCCGCCGCCGAAGCCGTACGACGAGCCCTCCCGCGTCCACGGGATGGGCACCCGGCAACCGTCCCGGAAGCCGTCCTGCCCGGCACCGCGGAAGTACGCGGGGTCCTGCCGGACCTCGTCGGGCAGATCGACGACGTCCGGAAGTCCCAGCTCCTCGCCCTGGTAGATGTACGCCGATCCGGGCAGCGCGAGCATCAGCAGGGTCGCGGCCCTGGCCCGCCGCAGGCCCAGCTCCCGGTCGCCGGCCGTGCGGATCTGGGTGCCGAGGCCGGGCGGGTTGGCGAAGCGGGTGGCGTGCCGGGTGACGTCGTGGTTGGAGAGGACCCAGGTGGCGGGAGCGCCGACCGGGCGCATCGCCTCCAGGGTGCGGTCGATGACGGTACGCAGTTCCTTCGCGTCCCAGTCGGTGCTCAGGTACTGGAAGTTGAAGGCCTGGTGCAGCTCGTCCGGGCGGACGTAGTTGGCGGTGCGCTCCACGGTCGGCGTCCAGGCCTCGGCGACGAAAATCCGCTCGCCGGCGTACTCGTCGAGGACGTGCCGCCACTGCCGGTAGACCTCGTGGACACCGTCCTGGTCGAAGAACGGCATGACATCGTTGCCCAGCAGCTTCAGCTGGTCGGCGCCGCCGAGGTCCGGGAGGCCCTCCGCCTTCACCAGGCCGTGCGCCACGTCGATACGGAAGCCGTCCACGCCCATGTCCAGCCAGAAGCGCAGGATGGAGCGGAACTCGTCGCCGACGGCGGGGTGTTCCCAGTTGAAGTCGGGCTGCTCGGGGGCGAAGAGATGCAGATACCACTCCCCGTCCGCCACCCTCGTCCAGGCCGGGCCGCCGAAGATGGACTCCCAGTCGTTGGGCGGGAGTTCGCCGTTGTCGCCCTTGCCCGGACGGAAGTGATAGCGCTCCCGCAGCGGCGAGCCGGGGCCCTCCGCCAGCGCTCGCTTGAACCACTCGTGCTGGTCGGAGGAGTGGTTCGGGACCAGGTCGACGATGATCCTGAGGCCCAGCTCATGGGCGTCCCGGATCAGCGCGTCCGCGTCGAGCAGGTTGCCGAACATCGGGTCCACGGCCCGGTAGTCGGCGACGTCGTAGCCGGCGTCGGCCTGCGGGGAGGCGTAGAACGGGCTGAGCCACACGGCGTCGACACCGAGGTCACGCAGGTACGGGAGTCTGGAACGTACGCCCTCCAGGTCCCCCATCCCGTCGCCGTTGCTGTCGGCGAAGCTGCGCGGATAGACCTGGTAGATCACCGCGTCCCGCCACCAGTCGCGGCGACGGGTGACGGTGGTGGTTGCGGTGGCCGGTGCGGCGGATTGCTGCTGGCTCATGGCGTCCTTGATGCGTCGTAACTGGGTCATCGGGTCGGAGATGGATACGGCGGTGAGGTGGTGCCGAGGCGGCCGCGGTCACAGCGGGGTCGGATGGAGACCGCGGCCGCCTCCCCGCGCCCCGAGGGCGCGGGACTCTATCGATATGCGGCTTCCGCCGCGTGGGCGCGACCAGCCACGACGAAGCCGCAGACGAACGGCGACCGAGGCGGCTTTCGGCGACCGACGGTCACCCCTTGGTACCGCCGGCGGTGAGACCGGTCACCAGATTCTTCTGCACGAGATAGAAGAACACGGCCACCGGTATCGCGATCAGCACCGCCGTCGCGGTCATCAGGTTGCGCTGCGCGTCGTGCTCGCTGATGAAGCTCTGCAGCCCCACCGCGAACGTGTACTTGTCGTCGCTGAGCATGAACGTGGACGCGAACGCCACCTCACCGAAGGCGGTCAGGAAGTTGTAGAACGCGGCGACCGCGAGGCCCGGCTTGGCAAGGGGCAGGATCAGCCGGAAGAAGGTGCCGAAGGGCGAGAGCCCGTCGACCCGGCCGGCCTCGTCGATCTCGAAGGGGATCGTGTCGAAGTAGCCCTTGAGCAGCCAGGCCGTGTAGGGGACGACGGTGGTGCAGTAGACCAGGATCAGGCCGAGGTAGCTGTCAATAAAGCCGAGCCGCGACAGGATCTGGTACATCGGCACGATCAGGACGGCGATCGGGAACATCTGGGTGACCAGCAGCAGCCACATGAACTTCCGGTAGCCGGGGAAGCGCATGCGGGAGACGGCGTAGCCGGTGGTGGAGGCGAGGATCAGTCCGATGACCGTCGTACCGCCGACGACGATCATCGTCGTCTTGAACCAGTCCCAGAAGCCGGTGTGCTGGAGGACGAAGGAGTAGTTGTCCAGCGTCATCTTGTGCCAGATGCCGCCCGGATGGAGGTAGTCGTCCTTGTCCGGGCCGAGGGAGAGGAAGATCAGCCAGCCCACCGGGAAGAACGCGATCAGGCTCGCGACACCCAGCAGGCCGTGGGTGACGGCGGTGCCGAGGGGGCCGCGCTCGCCCCGGCGGCGGACGCGGGGACTGCTGGTCACAGGGGCCTCCTCGGCGACCTGGGCGGAGGTCTCGACAGTGGTCGTACTCATGGGAACTCCTGCCTCAGATCGCGAGCTGCTGGTCGTTGCGGTTGAGCCAGCGGCGGTAGAAGGAGGTGAAGACGATCAAAATGGCCAGCAGCAGCATGCCGTAGGCGGCGGACTGGGCGAAGTCACGCGGCTGCTGTCCGAAGCCGAGGTAGTAAGCCCAGGTGACCAGGATCTGCGCGTCGGGGGCGGTGTTGCCGAAGAGCAGGAAGATGACGGCGAACTGGTTGAACGTCCAGATGATGCCGAGCAGGACGACCGTGGAGCTGACGGACCGCAGCCCCGGCAGGGTGACGTACCGGAAGCGCTGCCAGGCGCTCGCGCCGTCCATCTCGGCGGCCTCGTAGAGCGTGCCGTCGATGGACTGCAGGCCGCCGAGCAGCGAGAGCATCATGAACGGCACACCGCACCAGGTGTTGACCAGGATGGCGGCGGCCCGCTGCCAGAAGGTGTCCTCCAGCCATTCGGGTTGCGGCAGATGGAGGAAGTGGAGCGTCGCGTTGATGATGCCGCCGTCGGCGAGCATGAACCGCCAGCCGAACACGGTGACGAAGGTCGGCACCGCCCAGGGCAGCACCAGGACCATGCGGTAGAAGGTGCGGCCGCGGAACTTCTCGTTGAGCAGCAGGGCGAGGCCCAGACCGATGGTGTAGTGCAGGGTGACGCAGAGCGCGGTCCAGACGATCGTCCACACGAAGTGCGACCAGAAGCGGTCGTAGGACGTCGGGCCGAACAGGATGTCCTTGTAGTTGTCCAGGCCGATGAACTTGTAGGTGGCGTCGATGTGGTTGACGCCGATGGTGCGGGCGGTGTTGAGGCTGTTGGCGTCCGTCAGCGTCAGGTAGAAGCCGTACACCAGCGGGTAGATGACGAGCGCCCCGAGCACGACGGCCACGGGGGCGACCATCGCGTAGGCGTACCAGTACTTCTGGTAGTTGTTGCGGAGCCGCTGGCCCAGCCCGGGGCGGGGCGCGCGGTCGCCGTGGCGCTTGCCGGTCGCGCGGTCGATGGCGACTGTCATGGTTCGACACCTTCTGGGTTTTCCGGGAGGGGGCTGGGCACAGGCCGGTGGCCGCCGGATCCCTCCCCCCATGTCTCAGGGGGATCCGACGGCCACTCGCGGCTTACTTGCTGAAGTCGGGGACGAGCTTCTCGATCCCGAGTTCGGCGTTGCCCAGGCCCTTGTCGAGGGACTCCTTGCCGCCGGCGATCTTGGTCAGCTCGGTGCCGACCGGACCCCACAGGGAGGAGTACTCGGCGAGCGCCGGGCGCGGCTGCGCGGAGGAGAGGACGGCCTGGTAGCCGGCGATGCCCGGGTCGGCCTTGACCTCGGCGGTGTAGGCGTCGGAGCGGGTCGGCAGGGTGGAGTTCTTCAGGGCGATCTCCGTCTGGGACTTCGCGGAGGTCAGGAAGGCGACGAACTTCTCGGCGGCTTCCTGGTGGGCCTTGTCGATGCCGGCGTAGATGGAGAGGTTGTGGCCGCCGGTCGGGGCGCCCGCCTTGCCGGTGGAGCCGGCCGGGACGGTGGTGATGCCGAGGTTGGACTTGTCGCTGAACGCGGAGCCCTTGTAGAAGTTGGTGATCTCCCAGGGGCCCTCGATGGTCATGGCGACCTTGCCGTTGACGAAGGCGTCCTGGCGGTGGGCGTAGGCGTCGGCGGTGGTGTCCGCCTTCTGCAGGCCCTTGCCGGAGTAGAGGTCCAGCCAGGTCTGGTAGCCCTTCTTGGCCGCCGCCGACGTGATGGTGATCTTCTTGGCGGCGGCGTCGACCATGTCGGTGCCCTCGCCGTAGAGGAAGGGCTGCGTGTAGTACGCGGCCTCGGGGCCCCAGTAGCCGGTGACCTTGGCCTTGGCCTGGATCTTGGCGGCGTCGGTCTTCACCTCGTCCCAGGTCTTGGGGGCCTCGGCGATGCCGGCCTTCTTCAGCAGGGCCTTGTTGTAGACGAGCGCGAGGGTGTCCGTGACCAGCGGGACACCATAGGTCTTGCCCTCGTACTGGGCCTGCGTCATCAGGCTGGACTGGAACTTGTCCTTGTCCGCGAGCGCGCTGGTGCCGTCCAGCGGCAGGAAGTAGCCGGCCTTGGCGAAGGCGGGGGTCCAGCCGACCTCGGAGCGCAGCACGTCGGGGGCGCCCTTGCCGGACTGGGCCGCCGTGTCGAACTTGTTCTGCGCCTGGTCGAACTGGACGTCGACGTAGTTGACCTTGATGCCCTTGTTCGCGGCTTCGAACTCCTTGACCAAGGCCTGGTACGTCGGTGCCTCATTGGTGGCGTTGGAGGTGTCCCACCAGGTGATGGTGACCGGGCCGTCCGACTTGCTGTCGCTGTCGCTCCCGCCGCACGCCGTCGCCGTGAGGGCGAGGGACGCCACCAGCGCGGAGGCCGCTATGCCACGCCGCATGAGTTCTCCTTGAGGGTGAAAAGCCCGAGTGATGCGAGGGCGGCCCCGTCCGCCGTCCTCGCCGTCGTGCCGACAGCGCCGTTGCGGCGGCCGGGCGTCAGGGAACGTAACAGCGATGTAAGCGCGACGAAAGACCTTGCAGCAAAAAAGTGCAAGAGATCTCCGAAGTTATCCGGGCGTGACCTGTCGGCGACCGCCGTGAGACGCTTGCTTGCTGCTTGTTTACGGCGGTAGAGCGCTACGACGGCCACTTGTGCAAGACTCTGCAAGCTCTTGCCATCACGTTTCACGAGGGAGTGCGATGACGCAGCAGCCCGCACCGGGCCGCCCCCCAGGCCGCATCAGGCGCCCGATCGGTGTGCAAGGGGACATACGGCCGGTACAGTCCAGTGCCGTGACCACACGGCTTGCCGACATCGCAGCGCAGGCGGGGGTGAGCGAGGCGACCGTCAGCCGGGTCCTCAACGGCAAGCCGGGCGTCGCCGCCACCACCCGCCAGTCCGTGCTCGCCGCGCTGGACGTGCTCGGCTACGAGCGTCCGGTACGGCTGCGGCAGCGCAGCGAGGGGCTGGTGGGGCTGATCACCCCCGAGCTGGAGAACCCGATATTCCCGGCTCTGGCCCAGGTCATCGGGCAGGCGCTGACCCGGCAGGGCTACACCCCCGTGCTCGCCACCCAGACCCCCGGCGGTTCCACCGAGGACGAGCTGACCGAGATGCTGGTGGACCGCGGGGTCGCCGGCATCATCTACGTCTCCGGTCTGCACGCGGACACGACCGCCGACATGCAGCGCTACGAGCGGCTACGGGCGCAGGGCGTGCCGTACGTCCTCGTGGACGGCTTCTCGCCCAAGGTGCAGGCGCCGTTCATCTCCCCCGACGACCGGGCGGCGATGATCCTGGCGGTCACGCACCTGGCGTCCCTGGGGCACACGAGGATCGGCCTCGCCCTCGGCCCGAAGCGCTTCGTCCCCGTGCAGCGCAAGATCGAGGGCTTCGTACGGGCCATGCAGGACCAGGTGGGGCTGCCGGCCGCGGTGATCGAGACCGAGCTGGTCCAGCACTCCCTCTACACCCTGGAGGGCGGTCAGGCGGCGACCACCGCGCTGATCGACCGCGACTGCACGGCGATCGTCTGCGCCAGCGACATGATGGCCCTCGGCGCGATACGGGCGGCCCGGCAGCGGGGGCTGGACGTCCCCAAGGACATCTCGGTGGTCGGTTTCGACGACTCCCCGCTGATCGCCTTCACCGACCCGCCGCTCACCACGATCCGCAAGCCGGTCCCGGCGATGGGGCAGGCCGCGGTGCGCACCCTGCTGGAGGAGATCGGGGGGACGCCGGCTCCGCACAGCGAGTTCGTCTTCATGCCGGAACTGGTGGTACGCGGTTCTACGGCAGCGGTACCCGGGAAGTAGTCGCCCCGCCGTAGAACATGCGCTGTGAACCCAACCTTGGGATGATCTGTCGAAGATGTCTTTTCTGGCAGACTCTGTTCTTATGAGTGACTCGACCGTGGCAGAGCCGGAAGGTCGCGCACAGCAGACCCTTCCGCGGACCGTCACGGGCGAGGGGGAACAGGGGTTCCTGCGCCGGCTGCGCACGCCGCGCCGGCCCCGGCTCTGGTTCGAGATCCTGCTGATCGCGGTGAGTTACTGGACCTACTCGCTCATCCGCAACGCGGTCCCGGAGCAGAAGGCGCAGGCGCTGCGCAACGCGGACTGGATCTGGAGCGCCGAGCACCATCTGGGGATCGCCGTCGAGGACTCGGTCAACCACGCCGTGAACTCGATGACTTGGCTGATCATCGGGATGAACTACTACTACGCGACACTGCACTTCGTGGTGACGCTGGGTGTGCTGGTGTGGCTCTACCGCAGCCATCCCGGCCGCTACGCGGCGGCCCGCCTCGCCCTCTTCGCCACGACGGGCGTGGCCCTCCTCGGCTACTACCTGTTCCCGCTCGCCCCGCCGCGGCTGATGTACGGCGGCGGCTTCATCGACACGGTGATGCTCCACCACACCTGGGGTTCGATGGCCTCCGGCGACCTCAAGCACATGTCCAACCAGTACGCGGCGATGCCGTCCATGCACATCGGCTGGTCGCTGTGGTGCGGCCTGACGGTCTTCGCCCTGGCGTCGGTGCCGTGGGCACGCGTCCTGGGCCTCCTCTACCCGACGGCGACCCTGCTGGTGATCGTCGCCACGGCCAACCACTTCTGGCTCGACGCGGCGGGCGGCATGCTGTGCCTGGCGTTCGGCCTGACCCTGGCCCTCCTGTGGTACGGCACGCTGCCCTACGCGCTACCGAGACGAACGTAGCCCTGCGGGCGGCCGGGGCCGACTCGGCCGGGGCCGCCCGTCGGCGCCGGGCACGCCGGTTCCCCATGGTGACCGCACGGCCGGTCCCCGCCCGCACGCAGGGCTCATGAACCGCGCGCGGGCCCATGCCCAATCACCTGACGGCCGCCGCCCGCAGCGCGTCGAGGAACGCCTCCCGTGCGGGCTGCGGCGGCGCGGTCTCCCGTACCGCCGCGTGGATCGCGCGCACCGGCACGGGGTCGCGCACCTCCCGTACGACCACCCCCGGATGTCGGCTGCCGAGCCCCAGCCGGGGCACCAGGCTCACCCCGAGCCCGGCGGCGACGAACCCCTGCGCGGTGACGTAGTCCTCGCTCTCCACGACGAACCGGGGCCGGAACCCGGCGGCCCGGCAGGCGTCGAGCTGTGCGTCCAGACAGGGGCCGGGCCACTCGCTGCCGACGAACGCCTCCTCGGCCAGCTCGGTCAGCCGGACGCAGCGCCGCCCGGCGAGCCGGTGCCCGCGTGGCAGCACGGCGAGATAGGGGTCGTCGAGCAGCCGCACCAGCCGTACGCCGGTCTCCTGCCGTCCCTCGGCCCGCACCAGGAGCGCCAGATCCGCCCGGCCCTCCTTCACGTCGGCCAGCGGCTCCTCCGCGTCGCGGGAGAGCCGCAGTTCGATCCGCACGCCGGGGTGGTCCGCGCGCAGCCGGGCGACCGCCGGGGCGACCAGGGCCGCCCCCGCCGTGGCGAAGTACCGCACCGACAGCCGCCCGGTGCGACCCGCGAGCAGGTCGGCCAGGGCGGTCTCGGCCTCGGCGACCTGCCGGGCCACCGTGTCGGCGTACTCGGTGAGCAGCAGCCCGGCGGCGGTGGGCCGTACCCCGCGTCCGACCCGTTCCAGGAGCGCGGCCCCGGCCTCCTTCTCCAGCGCGGCGATCTGCTGGCTCACCGCGGAGGGCGTGTAGCCGAGGGTGGCCGCCGCACCGGTCACCGATCCGTCGGCCACCACGGCCCGGAGCACCTGCATCCGTCGCACATCAAGCATGCAGCACAGCTTAACGGTATGTGCATAACCTTTCACTTGTCCTCAAGGATCGGGGCGGCCATGGTGGAGCCATGCCACTCGCCTCGACCGTCCGGACGGCCGCCCTGGCCCTGCTCTGGGGTTCCGGATTCCTCTGGATCAAACTCGCCCTGAACCACGGACTGTCCCCCGCCCAGATCACGATCGTCCGCTGCGCCCTGGGCGCCGCCGTCCTGGCCCTGCTGGCCCGCAGAGCCGGCCAGCGCATCCCCCGCTCCCGCGCCCTGTGGGGCCACCTGGCGGTGGCCGCCCTGTTCTGCAACGCCATCCCCTTCGCCCTGTTCGCGCTGGGCGAGCGGTCGGTCGACTCGGGCATCGCGGGCGTCCTGAACGCCACGACTCCGCTGTGGTCCCTGCTCATCGGCCTCGCCGTCGGCACCGACCGCGGCCTGTCCCGCACCCGCCTCACCGGCCTCTTGCTGGGCTTCGCCGGTACGGTCCTGATCTTCACCCCCTGGCAGCGCTCGGGCCTGCTGAGCTGGGGCGCGCTCGCCCTGCTCGGGGCGGCGGCGAGCTACGCGGCGGCGTTCGCGTACATGGCCCGCCATCTCACCGGCCGGGGCGCCCCGTTGGCGGTCTCGGCCGCGCAGCTCCTGACGGCGACGGCGTGGAGCACGCTGGGGCTGCCGTGGGCGGGCCCGGTGGACACGGACCTGACCGGCGTGCTGGCGGTCACCGCCCTCGGTGCCCTGGCGACGGGCGTCACCTTCTACCTCAACTACCGCCTGATAGCCGACGAGGGCGCGACCAGCGCGGCGACGGTCGGCTACCTGCTACCGGTGGTGTCGGTGGCCCTGGGCGCCCTGATCCTGGACGAACACATCGGCCGGCGGGTGGTGACAGGCATGGCGGTCGTGTTGACCGGGGTGGCCTTGACACGCCACCAGCTGGAGCGCCCCGAAGGGGCGCGGGGCCGTATACATCAGCGGCTCCGCCGCGGCGCGCGACCAGCCCCGGCGGCGCCGCACCCGAAACACGACCGGACTCCCCCCGGCACCACCCCTCAAGCCCCGTAGAAAAGCTCCTCCACGACCACCCGGGCCCGCCGCGCCGTCCGCCGGTACGCATCCAGCATGTCCCCCGCATGCCCCTCCCCGTACCCCAGATACCGGCCCACCGCGGCCAGCTCCCGGCTCTCCGGGGGAAACGTGTCGCCGGCCCGCCCCCGCACCAGCATCACCGCGTTCCGCACCCGCGTGGCCAGCACCCACGCCTCATCCAGTATCGAGGCCTCCTCGGCCCCCAGCAGCCCCGCCGCGCACGCCGCGGCCAGCGCCTCGCGGGTCCGGGTGGTCCGCAGCCCCGGTTCGACCCAGCCGTGCCGCAGTTGCAGCAGCTGCACGGTCCACTCGACGTCGGACAGCCCGCCCGGCCCGAGCTTGGTGTGCAGCTTGGGGTCGGCCCCGCGCGGCAGCCGCTCGGACTCCATCCGGGCCTTCAGCCGCCGGATCTCGCGTACCGCGTCCTCGCCGAGCCCCTCCGCCGGGTACCGCAGCGGATCGATCAGCTCGATGAACCGGCGCCCCAGCTCCTCGTCCCCGGCCACCGGTTCGGCCCGCAGCAGGGCCTGCGACTCCCACCCCAGGGACCACCGGCGGTAGTACGCCTCGTAGGACTTGAGCGTGCGCACCAGCGGCCCGGACTTGCCCTCCGGCCGCAGGTCGGCGTCGATCAGCAACGGCGGGTCGGCGCTGGGGATCTGGAGCAGCCGCCGCATCTCGGAGACGACCTTGTTCGCCGCGTCGGCGGCCTCCCGCTCGGCCACGCCCTCCCGCGGCTCGTGCACGAACACCACGTCCGCGTCGGAGCCGTAGCCCAGCTCGTGCCCGCCGAACCGGCCCATGCCGATGATCGTGAACCGGGTCGGCAGGGTGTCGCCCCAGCCGTCGCGGACGACCGCCCGCAGGGTCCCGGCCAGGGTCGCCGCCGTGAGGTCGGAGACCGCGCCGCCGACCCGGTCCACCAGCGCGCCCTGGTCGGCCTCGGCGGGGTTGGTCTCGGTGCCGTAGGAGTCGACGATGTCGGCGGCGGCCGTACGGAACAGCTCGCGGCGGCGCACGCCGCGCACGGCCCGCACGCCGTCCTCGGCGTTGTCGGCGCGGCCGACGGCGGCGAGGATCTCCCTTTCCAGGGGGGCGCGTTCGCGCGGTTCGAGGCCGCCGGAGCCGCCGCCCTCGCGGGCGCTGTCGCCGTCGCCGAGCAGGGCGACCGCCTCGGGGGCGCGCATCAGCAGGTCGGGGGCGAGCCGGCCGGCCGACAGCACCCGGGCGAGGTTCTCGGCGGCGGCGCCCTCGTCCCGCAACAGCCTCAGGTACCAGGGGGTCTTGCCGAGGGCGTCGGAGACCTTGCGGAAGTTCAGCAGGCCCGCGTCCGGGTCGGCGGAGTCGGCGAACCAGCCCAGCAGGACGGGCAGCAGGGTGCGCTGGATCGCGGCCTTGCGGGTGACGCCCGAGGCGAGGGCCTCCAGATGGCGCAGGGCGGCCGCCGGGTCGGCGTAACCGAGCGCCTCCAGGCGTTCCCGGGCCGCCTTGGGGCTCAGCCTGGCCTCGCCGGTGGCGAGTTGGGCGACCGCGTCGAGCAGCGGGCGGTAGAAGAGCTTCTCGTGCAGGCGTCGTACGACACCCGTGTGCCGCTTCCACTCGCGGACCAGCTCGGTCTCCGGGTCGGTGCGCAGACCCAGGGAGCGGCCGAGGCGGCGCAGGTCGGCCTGGTCGACGGGGACCAGGTGGGTGCGGCGCAGCCGGTAGAGCTGGATGCGGTGCTCCATGGAGCGCAGGAAGCGGTAGGCGTCGTCGAGCTGCATGGCGTCGGCGCGGCCGACGTAACCGCCGGCGGCGAGGGCCTGGAGGGCGACGAGGGTGGTGCCGGAGCGGATGGTGGCGTCGGCCCGGCCGTGCACCAACTGGAGGAGCTGGACGGCGAATTCGACGTCGCGCAGGCCGCCGGGGCCGAGCTTCAGCTCGCGGTCGACCTCGGCGACGGGGATGTTCTCCACCACCCGGCGGCGCATCTGCTGCACGTCGGTGACGAAGTTCTCGCGCTCGGCGGCCGTCCAGACCAGCGGTTCGAGGGCGTCGATGTACTCCTGCCCCAGTTCGCGGTCGCCGGCGACCGGGCGGGCCTTGAGCAGGGCCTGGAACTCCCAGGTCTTGGCCCAGCGCTGGTAGTAGGCGAGGTGGCTGCTGAGGGTGCGCACCAGCGGGCCGTTCCTGCCCTCGGGCCGCAGATTGGCGTCGACCGGCCAGATCGAGCCCTCCACCGTGGTCTCGGAGCAGATCCGCATCATGTGCGAGGCGAGCTTGGTGGCGGAGCGCAGGGCCTTGGCCTCGTCGGCGCCGGTGGCGGCCTCGCCGACGAAGATGACGTCGACGTCGGAGACGTAGTTCAGCTCGTGGCCGCCGCACTTGCCCATGGCGATCACCGCGAGCCGGCAGCCGGCGGCGTCCTCGGGCGCGGCGCGCTCGGCCAGGGCGAGGGCGGCGCGCAGGGTGGCGGTGGCGAGGTCGGCGAGCTCGGCAGCGGTCTCGGCGACGTCGGTGGTGCCGCACACGTCCCGGGCGGCGATGGACAGCAGGCAGCGCCGGTAGGCGACCCGGAGGCCGACCGGGTCGCCGGCCTCGGCCAGGCCGCGCTCGAACTCCGCCACCCCGGGGTGCAGGTCCCGGGGCTCGTAGGTGACCAGGACCTCCCAGTCCCGCGGATGCCGGGCGAGATGGTCGGCGAGGGCCGCGGAGGCGCCGAGGACTCCCAGCAGGCGGTCCCGGAGCGGCTTGGCCGCTATCAGGGTGTCGAGCAGCTCCCGGTGGGCGGTGGGGCCGGGCTGGGCCTCCAGCAGCCGTACCAGGCCGTGCAGGGCGAGATCCGGGTCGGCGGTCGCACCCAGTGCCTCCAGGAGGACCGGGTCGTCGCGTACGGCGGCCAGCTCGGGGCTGTCCAGCAGCCGCTCGGCGGCCGAGGCATCGGTGAAGCCGTGCCGCAGCAGTCGCGTGAAGGTACTGCTCCTGCGCCCCGGCGTCATCCGCGGCCTCCCCAGGGATCGAGAACCGGATCAAGGTCGTCCACGCCAGAGCCTAACCGCAGACCCTGTCCCGGGCGCCGATGAGTTTCCGGCGGGATCGTGGTCTGTACCGGGTCCGTACCGGCAGGAAACCGAAGGAGGCATCATGCGCGAACCCGAGGGTGTGCTGGACGCCCGCTACAGCAGCCCCGGCATCCGGGCGCAGGACTGGTCCGAGGCGGAGAAGCTGCTCACCGGCGCCGAACTGTTCTGGATCTCCACGGTTCGGCCGGACGGGCGGCCGCACGTCACCCCGCTGCTGGCGGTGTGGCACGACGGCGCCCTGCACTTCGGCACCGGCCCCGGCGAACACAAGGCGCGCAACCTCGCCGGGAACCCGCACGTCGTCCTGACCACCGGCGCCAACAGCTGGGCCAAGGGGTACGACCTGACCGTCGAGGGCGAGGCGGTGCGGGTCACCGACGACGGCCGGCTGCGCGAGCTGGCGGCGGCCTGGGAGGCGAAGTACGGCCCCGCCTGGCACTACGAGGTGGCCGACGGCTGCTTCCAGCACGGGCCCGGCCGGGCCCTGGTCTTCGCGGTGCGGCCCCGCAAGGTCCTCGGTTTCGGCAAGGGCGAGCCGTTCAGCCAGACGAAGTGGACCTGGACCGAGTAGGCGTCCTGCGGGAGCAGTTCACCCGCTCTTCATCCATCTGGCCGGACGCGGTGGGTCGGGGGATTATTGGCGTGTGCATGCTCTGTCCGCACCCCCACCAGTCCCTCCCTTCCCCCAGCACCGGAGGTTGATGTGTCCGGCAGTTCCGCACGTTCGGCGACGCTGCGCCGAGCCCGTACGGCGGTGGCCTCCGCCACCGCCTTCACCGCGGCCGCGATCGGCCTGTGGACCGGTCTCGGCGGCACGTCCGCGCACGCCGCGAGTGCCGTACCCACCCCGGACCACGTGATCGTCGTGGTCTTCGAGAACCACGCCTACAGCCAGGTCGTCGGCTCCTCCAGCGCCCCGTACATCAACTCGCTGGCGACCGGCGGCGCCAACCTGACCCAGATGTACGCCGAGACACACCCGAGCCAGCCCAACTACTTCGCCCTGTTCTCCGGCGCCACCCAGGGCATCACCGACGACAGCTGCTACACCGCGGGCTTCTCCTCGGCGGCGAACCTGGCCTCCGAGCAGCTCGCGGCCGGCCGCACCTGGGCCAGCTACAACGAGACCCTGCCCAGCCAGGGCTCCACCACGTGCAGCAGCGGCAACTACGCGCGCAAGCACAACCCGTGGTTCGGCTTCAGCAACGTACCGACGTCGACCGCCAAGACGTTCGCCCAGTTCCCCACCGACTACACCACCCTCCCCCAGCTCTCCTTCGTGACCCCCAACCTGTGCAGCGACATGCACGACTGCTCGGTGTCCACCGGTGACACCTGGCTGAAGAACAACCTCGGCACGTACGCGACCTGGGCCAAGACCCACAACAGCCTCCTCGTCGTCACCATGGACGAGGACAACCGCCTGGCCGGCAACCGCATCCCGACGGTCCTTTACGGACAGCCGGTCAAGGCGGGGTCGACCTCCTCCACCACCTACAACCACTACGACCTGCTGCGCACCCTGGAGGACACCCAGGGCCTGAGCGCGCACGCGGGCAACGCGGCCTCGGCCGACGACATCACCGGGATCTGGGCGTCCTGACGTGTACGTAGCGGACAGCCGCGCGAGCACACCGGCGGCGTCCGCGGAAGGTACCGCCCGGCCGTCACCGGCCGGGCGGTACCGCACCGCGGTCACCCCCACCGTCCTCGCCCTCGGCACGGTCAGCCTGGTCACGGACGTGTCCTCCGAGATGGTGACAGCGGTCCTCCCGCTGTACCTGGTGACGGGCCTGGGCCTGTCCCCGCTGGGCTTCGGGCTCCTGGACGGCGTCTACAACGGCTTCTCGGCGGTCGTACGCCTGGTCGGCGGCCACCTCGCCGACCGCGGCGGCGGCCGGCACAAGTGGGTGGCGGGCGCGGGGTACGCGCTCTCGGCGGTGTGCAAACCCCTGCTGCTGATCGCCCACACCCTGACCCCCATCGGCCTGGTCCTCGCGGCGGACCGCACCGGCAAGGGCCTGCGCACGGCTCCGCGCGACGCCCTGATCTCCCTCTCCAGCACCCCCGGGACCCGGGGCCGCGCCTTCGGCGTACACCGGGCGATGGACACCGCCGGCGCCCTGCTCGGCCCCCTGGCGGCGTTCCTGATCCTGCGGGCGACGGTGGACGGCTACGACGCGGTGTTCACGGTGAGCTTCTGCGTGGCGGTGGTCGGGGTGTTGATCCTGGTGCTGTTCGTACCGGGTGAACACGCTCGTACGGCCGACGCGGCGGCGCGCCCCACGCTGCGCGCGGCCGTGGGTCTCCTGTCGAATCGGGACCTGCGCCGGATCACCGTCTGCGCCCTGCTCCTCGGCCTCGCCACGGTGAGCGACTCGTTCGTGTACCTGCTGCTGCAACGGCGCCTGGGCGTCCCGGACCGCTGGTTCGCGCTGCTCCCCCTCGGTACGGCGGCCGCGTTCCTCCTCCTGGCCGTCCCCCTGGGCCGGCTGGCGGACCGCTGGGGCCGCTGGCGGGTGTTCCTGGCGGGCCACGGAGCCCTGTTGCTGACGTACGCCTCGCTGCTCACGTCCTGGCACGGCACGGCACTGCCGTACGTGGTCCTCGCCCTGCACGGCACGTTCTACGCGGCGACCGACGGGGTCCTGATGGCGGCCGCGTCGGACAGCGTGCCGGAGGCGCTGCGCTCGTCGGGCCTGGCGCTGGTCCAGACGGGCCAGGCGGGGGCACGTTTCGCCTGCTCACTGACGTTCGGGGCGGCCTGGACGCTGTGGGGCGACCGTACCGCGCTGAGCGTGTCGGCGGTGGCCCTGGCGGTGTGCGCCGCGTACGCCCTGACCCTCCGACCCTTCCGGGAGGCTGCCGTATGACCCTGAGGTCCCGCGTCCTGATCCTCGTCGCGGCCCTGGCCGTGCTGGGGGCGATAGCCCTGGCCTCCGTCCTGCACGCCTCGGCGCGGGCGGAGCGCCGCGACCAGACCCAGGCGGGCGGCCCCAAGGTCACCGCGGGGACGGTCGCCCTGACCACCCCCGGTCGCATGATCTTCCGCAACATGGCCTGGGGCCCGCACCGGGACGAACTGACCACGACCCCGGCGACCGACCCGGCCGGCCCACGCACGGCTTCCGGCGTGAAATGCCTGCGCTTCCACGCCGCTTCAGGCACGGGCGTATGCCTCCGGGCCGTCCACGGCCCGGTCTCGGACACCTACCGCGCGTTGATCCTGGACGCGAAGCTGCGCACGCGCGCCCACTACGACGTCCCGGGCATCCCGTCCCGCGCCCGGGTCTCCCCCACCGGCCATTACGCGGCCTGGACGGCGTTCGTGGGCGGCGACTCGTACGCGGGCACGAACTTCTCCACGCGTACGGCGATCGTCGACACCCGCACCGGCGCGCTGATCCCGTCCCTGGAGGCGTTCCGGATCGTCAAGGACGGCCGTTCCTACCGGTCCGCGGACGTCAACTTCTGGGGTGTGACCTTCGCTTCGGACGACAACACGTTCTACGCGACGCTGGCGACGAAGGGCACCACGTACCTCGTGCGCGGCGACCTCCGCACCCGCACGGTGACCACGCTCCACCCGAACGTCGAGTGCCCGTCCCTCTCCCCCGACGGCACGCGCATCGCCTACAAGAAGCGCGTGCAGGGCCTTCCCAAGGACGCCCCCTGGCGCCTGTACGTCCTGAGCCTGCGGACGATGCGCGAAACGCCGCTGGCGGAGACACGGAGCGTGGACGACCAGGCGGTCTGGAAGGACGCCCGTACGGTCGTGTACGCGCTGCCGGGCGACTATGGGGCGGACCTGTACGAGGTACCGGCGGACGGATCGGGAAAGCCGCGGCGGATCAGCGTCTCGGCGGTGTCACCGGCGTACGTCGGTCCGTAGCCGCCCCGGGTGAATGTGGGGTCCTCTCCCGGGCGGTTGCGACTCGAACGCGTCCGCCGTGGGGAGGCACTTCCCATGCCTGTGATCTTCTTCGACATCGGGGCGACCCTGGCGGAACCCCGGCTGAACCCCGACGGCTCCCTGACGCTCCGTCCCCTGCCACGTGTCCTCGCCGTGCTCGACGACCTCGGCGAGGTGCGCAAGGGCATCATCTCCAACCCCGGGACCCACGAGGGTGACGCCGAACGGGTGGCGGCCGCGCTGCACGAGGCGTTCCCGGGCCGCTTCACCGACGTGACCCTCGTGCACTGGGGCGCGAAGGACAGCCGCGCCCTCTTCGACCGGGCCGTCGCGAGCGCCGGTGGAACGGCCGACGACTGTGTCTTCGTGGGCGAGGACGCCCGCGAGCGCGCGTTCGCGCGGGATGCGGGGATGCGTACGGCGGCCCACCCGGTGTTCACCCGGGCCGCCACGGAGGACCGTCCGGTGCTCCGGGCCCGGATCGAGTCGCCCGCCGGCCCGGACGGCCCGGAGCCGGCTGCGGCCGTGGACGCGACCGAGGCCGTCGTCGTGGAGGTCGTCTCCGAGCGGCTCGCGCTCGCCATGGTGACCGCCCGGGGCACCGAGGCGCTGCGGCGGGCGGGGTTCACGGTAGACCTGCGCGGGCCGGTGGACACCACCGGTGACGGCGTGCAGGCCGGCGAGGAGCCGGACGTGCTCGGCGGCGCCGAGCCGGACGGGGACGCCGAGCGGGTCGCGGCCGAGAAGTTCGTCAACGACCTGCTGGCGCGCGGCGAGGCGGTGTTCGAGGGCGAGGAGCCGACGACGCGTACGACGCATGTCATCAGGCGCGAGGACGACGGGCGGCTGACCGCCCGCCGTCTGCGCTTCTTCAGCTGACGCCGAAGCTCTCCCGGTGGATCAGTCGAAGCAGCGCCGGACCAGGGCGAGGCCCTCGCCGGTCGAGCTCCGGGCGATCTCGTGGGTCTTGATCCGCGACGGGCTGTTGTCGACGAACGCCGAGGCGGTGCGGTGCTCCTCCGGGACGTCGACGCGGCCGCGCCGGAAGAGGTCCTCGAGGAACGACGTGGCGACCCGGTCGGGGTCGGCGGCCCGCAGTGAGCCGCCGGCGGGGTCGGAGGCCGCGATGCCGAACCGTCGTCCCTCCGCCGGGGCGGGCAGGGTGATCGGCTGGTTCAGGCCGTACGTCGTCCCTTGGACCGTGACGGGCATCAGCCCCTCCTCGTCACCGCCGCCCGGGGTCGCCTCGGCCATGCCGACGCCCCTGCGCGACACCTCGGACTCGGTGATCGACGTGGCGGCCTCCAGGGAGAGGATGCCGTGCCGGACGAACGCCGAGCGCAGGAACGGGCCGTAGCGGCCGCCGTTGCGGCGCTGGTCGGCGGCGATCATGTGGCCGGCGACCTGCGCGTAGTAGGCGGACACCACGGGCGCGGCGACGACGGCGTCCACCAGCAGCTGCGCGGCGATCTCGGCCGCGAGGCCCAGACCGGCCTGGTCCTGCAGGTCCTGCTGCCGGAAGATCCCGGCGACGCATTTCAGGAAGGCGCCGCTGAACACCCGGGAGAACGAGTGCGGCTCGCTGGACAGCGTGTTCGCGGGGCCGCTCGGCGGCAGCAGCACCGGGTCGCGGTAGAAGAAGCTGTTCGACGTGTTCCGCAGGCAGTCGGGGTCGACCGCGCTCGGGTGGCCCTGGCGGATGGCCCAGCCCAGTTGCTCGGCCATCCGGGACACCCGCGAGGAGACTTCGAGGTCGCCCTGGGTCTCGGCCAGGACGGAGGTGCGCAGCGACTCCTGCCGAAGCGCCGACACCAGCGCGCTGATGTCGCCGAACGCCTCGTGCAGGGCGGCCGCCTCCGCGCTCGACGCGCTGAACAGCTGGGGGCGCAGCGCGTCGAGGACCGCGTGTCCGGCCTCGTGCCTGACGACGTCGCCGCTCTCGCACGCGGCGACGGTGATCCCGGCCACCGTGCGGCGGAAGAACCACAGGCCCTTGCGGTCGTAGAAGGCGTTGAGGTCGTTGCCGGCGTCGAGGTGGGCGGTGAGGGCGCGGCCGACCGTCGGGTACCAGTGCGTGCCGGTCGGCACGAGCGGGCCCCAGGTCTGGCAGGCGCTGCTGAGCGCGTCGGCCGCGACCCAGTAGCGGAACGCCTCGGTGCCCGGTCCCGCACTGTCCGGCTGCGGCGCGGTCTCGGCGATGGCGGCGGGGAAGGGCTGGGTGTCGAGTTGGGGAACGGCATGCGGCACGGGCATGTTGACGTGCCCGAAGGATCCGGGGTCCTCCTCGTACACCAGGATCGTCGGGATCGTGGATTGCTGTTGCTGCACCGTCACGGTGCCTCCCTGAAGGCGGGATGGATCACGGTTGCTGGAATCCCCCACAGGGAAACTGGCCAGAAGTCCCTCGTGTTCAGTACGAGGCCCCGGCAACCCGGTGTCAATTCGAACATCCCGGCCCGAACCCGCCGAACGGGTGACGGCCCCCGTGGCCGCGAGCGCACACGGGGGCCGTCGCATCGACTCGGGCCAGGGCGGCGCCCCGCCTTACCGCGCAGGGGCGACCCGCCCTTACAGCACCGGCAGGTTCTTCCGCAGTTCGAACGCGGTGACCTCGGAGCGCTACTCCTCCCCCTCCTGGCGCTTGTCACGAAGGAAGTGACGCCGGCCCGGAGTGGCTTAGCGCGATCGGCGTCGGCGCAGCGCTGGCCTGCGATCGGACGGCCCAGGGACGGCCCGGCCTTGCAGCAGCACGGCGGATTTGGCATTTCTACGCAACGGTTCTGCTGGACGCCGGCCAGAACGTCAAGGCACTCAGCAACTACCTGGGACACGACGACCCGGGGTTCGCGCTCCGGGTCTACACGCACCTGATGCCGAGCAGCGACGGGCCCGGAAGGCGGTGGACGGCCTGTACGAGAGCGGTCGACTCCCATTGGACGACCCCCAAATGGGCCAGGAGGTGTAAAGCAGCTCCGGCTGGCGGCACGTGTCGCCGGCCCGGCTTCGAGGCGCGCAGGAGGTGCCCGACCCGTATGGCCCACGTCCACCCAGAGCGCCTCCCGATCAAGTCCCGTGATAATGCCTCATATGAGAAACGAAGGGACCTCTCACTCAGGCGATTCAAGTACAGGCAGTGGCACTCCGGGTGAAACCGACGGACAGAGCACAGATACGCGGAGCGGCTGGCTACGGTTCCGAAACTGGGTAGCCGAGCACCTCAAAAAGCTGATTGGTGTTGCCGTTGTGGCATTCGTTGGAATCGCCGTTCAGCAGGCTGTCACTCGAAGCACTGCACCCGAGCCGGGCTTGGGACCCACAAAAGTGCGCTATTTGCGCTTGTTCGAGGAAAATGGCCAGCTGCTGCCACCCTTCAAAGAAGTCCGTCGAAACCGAAATGCCGAATGTTTCACGGGTGCGGCCGGTACCCTGGACCCGAACGCCTGGCGCTGCATCGCAGGCAACCAGATCCTTGACCCCTGCTGGTACAAGCCGTACGCCGCGTCCGACAACAATAATCTTGCATGCGTGTCGTCACCCTGGGATCGAAATGTTGTGATTTTGGAAACTCCAGAATGGGGCGGGACGCCATCCGGAACACGTCCTACAAACAAACTCACCCAGCCTTGGGCGATCGAACTCCGGAATCCTGTCAGACATGAGCAGACTCTGCACTGTGTCTGGGTTCAGGGCACCGGCGTACAGGAGATCAATGGCATGAGGCTTGATTGGGCATGCCACGCGGATGACCAATCGCCAACCCATGTCGCCGGATACGCTCTAGGCCTTCTCAACAGATCGCATCCTCTCAATACCGTGCCTTTCGCTCCTGCCGGGAGCAGTGAAGTACTGGATGCCGATGTCACCGCCGTTTGGCCCTAAGCTCCCTCTGTACGCATAGCAAGGCTGTGCGTTAGCGCTCCCGGCACAGAGACTCACGACATGACGGCCCAGGGGCGACGAAACCCCGTGGGGGTCGACGGTCGTGGACCGTCGACCCCCACGGGGTCGTTTCAGCGGTAACACGCTCCGACCCGCGCCTACAGCACCGGCAGGTTCTTCCGCAGTTCGAACGCGGTGACCTCGGAGCGGTACTCGTACCACTCCTGGCGCTTGTTGCGGAGGAAGAAGTCGAAGACGTGTTCGCCGAGGGTTTCGGCGACCAGGTCGCTGCGTTCCATCAGGGTGAGGGCCTCGCCGAGGTTCTGCGGGAGGGGCTCGATGCCCATCGCGCGGCGTTCCGCGTCGGAGAGGGCCCAGACGTCGTCCTCGGCGCCCGCGGGGAGCTCGTAGCCCTGCTCGATGCCCTTGAGGCCCGCCGCCAGCAGGAGGGCGTAGGCCAGGTACGGGTTGGCGCCGGAGTCGATGGAGCGGACCTCGACGCGCGCCGAGCCGGTCTTGCCGGGCTTGTACATCGGAACCCGGACCAGCGCGCTGCGGTTGTTGTGGCCCCAGCAGATGTAGGAGGGGGCCTCGCCGCCGGCGCCGGCGGTGCGCTCGGAGCCGCCCCAGATGCGCTTGTAGGAGTTCACCCACTGGTTGGTGACCGCCGAGATCTCCGCGGCGTGCTTCAGCAGGCCCGCGATGAAGGAGCGGCCGACCTTGGAGAGCTGGAATTCGGCGCCCGACTCGTAGAACGCGTTCCGGTCGCCCTCGAAGAGGGAGAGGTGGGTGTGCATGCCCGAGCCGGGGTGCTCGGAGAAGGGCTTCGGCATGAAGGTCGCATGCACGCCCTGCTCCAGCGCGACCTGCTTCATGACCAGGCGGAACGTCATGATGTTGTCGGCCGTCGACAGCGCGTCCGCGTACCGCAGGTCGATCTCCTGCTGGCCCGGCGCGCCCTCGTGGTGGGAGAACTCGACCGAGATGCCCATCGACTCCAGCATGGTGATCGCCTGGCGGCGGAAGTCCATGCCGACGTTGGTCGGGGTGTGGTCGAAGTAACCCGAGTTGTCGGCGGGGACCGGGCGGGAGCCGTCCAGCGGGCGGTCCTTCAGGAGGAAGAACTCGATCTCCGGGTGGGTGTAGAAGGTGAAGCCCAGGTCGGAGGTGCGGGCCAGGGCCCGCTTGAGGACATAGCGCGGGTCCGCGAAGGACGGCGAGCCGTCCGGCATCAGGATGTCGCAGAACATACGGGCCGTGCCGGGGGTCTCCGCGCGCCACGGGAGGACCTGGAAGGTGGACGGGTCCGGCTTGGCGATCATGTCGGACTCGTAGACCCGGGCGAAGCCCTCGATCGCGGAGCCGTCGAAGCCGATGCCCTCGTCGAAGGCCTGTTCCAGCTCGGCCGGGGCCACGGCGACGGACTTGAGGAAGCCCAGCACGTCCGTGAACCACAGGCGTACGAACCGGATGTCCCGCTCCTCCAAGGTCCGGAGCACGAACTCCTGCTGCTTGTCCATCTTCCGCTTCCCCATCCTTGCTGGTCAGGCCGCCTGTTCCCGGTCCCACAGGAGGCGGTCGGGCACCTGAGCATCACACCACAACAGCATTTCATGCGCGTTGCGGACCATGATCGCCCCGGCGTCCTCGGCCTGAACGGCTCCCGTACGGCAGGTGTACCGCCCTGGCGCCCATCTTGCCTGCTCGCACCGACATCCGTAATGGCCGATCCGATTCCGACGCACGTCACACCCGGCTCATGAAGATGGATATCAGATGCAGACGTACCCGAGGTCACCCGAGGTCCGGCGCCCCCGGCGCGGGCCACGCCCCGCCCGCGCCCTCGCGCCCCGCCCCGCCCCCGTCCGCGCCCTCGCGTTCCGATTATCGGTTTCCTGTCGAATCTCCGGCATTTCCAGGTCTTTCCTGTGTCCTCCCTACGACCGGCCCCATCTCCCCCATTACGATCAGCGGGCCCCACCTTCCACGCCCCTTTCCCCCAGAAGGACACATCCCATGGGTTCCGCGAAGAAGAGCAACAGTGCCGAGCGCAAGGCGCGCATAGAGGAGATGCGGCGCGCCGAGCAGGCGCGTGAGCGTCGCGGCCGGATCCTCACGATCGCCGCGAGCGTGGTGGTCGTCGCCGGCCTCGTGGTCGGCGGTGTGGTGTTGGTGAAGAACCAGTCCGGTGACGACTCCGCGGCGGCCGACGCGAAGACCTCGGGGCACTTCGTGACCGGCAAGGACGGGGTGAACACCTGGAAGGGCACGCTGGGCCGGACGCACGTCACCACGACCGTGCACTACCCGACCGAGCCCCCGGTGGGCGGCAACCACAACCCGGTCTGGCAGAACTGCAACGGCGACGTCTACACCAAGGCGCTCGACAACATGAACGCCGTGCACTCGCTGGAGCACGGCGCGGTCTGGGTGACGTACACCAGCAAGGCGAAGAAGGCCGACGTCGACGCGCTCGCGGCGAAGGTGAAGCAGACGCCGTACACGCTGATGAGCCCGGACGACAAGCAGAAGGACCCGATCATGTTGACGGCGTGGGCGCATCAGCGCACCGTGACCGGGGCCGACGACCCGAACGTGGGCAAGTTCTTCGAGGAGTTCGTGCAGGGCAAGCAGACGCCCGAGCCGGGTGCCGCGTGCACGGGCGGTAAGGGTCAGTGATGCGGTCGGTGCTCATCGCGGGCTCCGCGGTGGCGGTACTGGTCGCGGCCGGCGCGATCACCTACGCGGTCGCGGGCGAGGGCGACGACGGCGGCAGCGCGATCCCGAGCGCCGACTCGGCGGACGCGGGGTTCGCCCGGGACATGGCGGTCCATCACCAGCAGGCCGTCGAGATGTCGTACATCGTGCGCGACCGCACGAAGGACACCGACGTACGGCGCCTCGCCTACGACATCGCGCAGACGCAGGCCAACCAGCGCGGCATGCTGCTGGGCTGGCTGGACCTGTGGGGGCTGCCGAAGGTGTCGGCCGATCCGCCGATGACCTGGATGGGCATGGGCGACATGGCCTCCGGCAAGGACGGTGCACTGATGCCGGGCATGGCGACCAACACCGAGCTGAAGAAGCTGGGGACCCTGAACGGCAAGCAGGCGGAGATCTTCTACCTGCAGCTGATGACGGATCATCACAAGGGCGGGATCCACATGGCCGAGGGGTGTGTGGCCAAGTGCACCGTCACGGTGGAGAAGAACCTCGCCCAGGGCATGGTGGACGCGCAGCAGTCGGAGTTGACGACGATGGCCCGGATGCTGAAGGAGCGGGGCGCCGCGCCGCGCGACTGAACCGGCGTACAAGGTGGGGGATTTGTCGACTTAACGGCACCGCAAGGGCTTACGGGCAATCGCAATCGATCCGTAACGTTTGGCACGGCATCGAAATCCGGTCAAAGGCCCCTAATCAACTCCCACTTGGGGTTTCCTTGGCCTTTTCATTCCCCTGGCATGAACAGTTCACCGCAAGAGTGACCCCCATCGTGTGATCCATTCACGGGCCGTTCCGCCGCTGGCCTCCTGATGATCACGCCTGACCGACCACTCCATGCGTCGAACCGCATAGCAGGGGGCAGTATGAGATCCAACCGTGCCAAGGTGCGGGCCAGCGTGAGCATGGCAGCGACACTGCCGATGATCGCCGGCGCGCTCGCACTCGGCATACCCGCGGCGCACGCCGCGGACAGCCCGGCCCGTGACACCCTGAAGGGCACCAAGCCCACCTGGGCCACGGCCAAGGCGGACAAGGGCGCCACCTCCAACAGCGCGCAGGTCAAGGCCCGGGTCTACCTGGCCGGCCGGAACGCCAGCGGCCTCGCGGCCTACGCGAAGGCGGTGTCCGACCCCAGCTCGCCGCTCTACGGCAAGTACCTCAGCGCCAAGCAGGCGCAGGCCCGCTTCGGCGCCACCGCGGCCCAGGTGAAGGCCGTCAAGTCCTGGCTGGCCGCGTCCGGCCTGAAGGTCACCGAGGTCACCCAGCACTACATAGCCGTGTCCGGCGACGTGTCCGCCGTCGAGCAGGCGTTCGGCACCCAGCTGCACAACTACGCCAAGGGCTCGAAGACCTACCGCGCGCCGGTGAAGACCGCGTCGGTGCCGGCGGCCGTGAGCAGCGCGATCCTGACCGTCACCGGTCTGGACAACGCGCCGCACAAGGCGACCCACGACGACACGCTGCCGCCCCCGGCCGGCGTGTTCAAGAACTCCGGGCCGTTCTCGTCGTACTACGGCTCGAAGACCGCGACCACGCTGCCGGACGCGTACGGCACCAAGATCCCGTACGCCGTCGAGGGCTACACCGGCAAGCAGCTGCGGGCCGCCTACGGCGCCGGCAAGTACACCGGCAAGCACGTGCGCGTCGCGATCACCGACGCGTTCGCCTCGCCGACCATCGCCTACGACGCCGGCACCTACGCCAAGGCGCACGGCGACGCCGCGTGGAAGACGAGCCAGCTGCACCAGGTGCTGCCCTCGAACTACACGAACACCGGCGCCGACGAGTGCGACGCCTCCGGCTGGTACGGCGAGGAGACCCTCGACGTCGAGGCCGTGCACGCGGTCGCGCCGGACGCCGACGTCACCTACGTGGGCGCCGCGTCCTGCTTCGACAACGATCTGCTGGACTCCCTCAGCAAGATCGTCGACAACCACCTGGCCGACATCGTCTCCAACTCCTGGGGCGACATCGAGGCCAACCAGACCCCGGACCTCGCGGCCGCCTACGACCAGGTCTTCCAGCTGGGCGCGGTGCAGGGCATCGGCTTCTACTTCTCCTCCGGTGACAACGGCGACGAGGTCGCCAACACCAACACGAAGCAGGTCGACACCCCGGCCAACTCCGCCTGGGTGACGGCGGTCGGCGGTACCTCGCTGGCCGTCGGCAAGGGCGACAAGTACCTGTGGGAGACCGGCTGGGGCACCGAGAAGGCCTCGCTGTCGACCGACGGGAAGAGCTGGACCGGCTTCCCCGGCCCGTTCACCTCGGGCGCGGGCGGCGGCACCAGCAAGACGGTGAACGAGCCGTCCTACCAGAAGGGTGTCGTCCCGGACTCGCTCGCCAAGGCCAACAGCGCCTCCGGCAACCGCGTGGTCCCGGACATCTCGGCGATCGCCGACCCCAACACCGGTTTCAAGGTCGGCCAGACGCAGACCCAGGCGGACGGCACCGAGGCGTACAGCGAGTACCGCATCGGCGGCACCTCGCTGGCCGCTCCGGTCCTCGCGGCGGTCCAGGCCCTCGCGCAGGAGGCGGGCGGCGGCAAGGCGATCGGCTTCGCCAACCCGCTGATCTACTCCAAGTACGGCACGAAGGCCTACCACGACGTCACGGACAAGCCGACCGGCAAGGACCTCGCGGTCGCCCGCGTCGACTTCGCCAACGGCTACGACGCCACCGACGGCCTGCTGACCTCGGTCCGCAGCCTCGGCAAGGACAGCTCCCTGTCCGCGGTCAAGGGCTACGACGACGTCACGGGCGTCGGTACCCCGGCTGCCGGCTACGTGGAGTCGTACAAGGCGCACCGCAAGCACTGATCCGCTGCGCGGCTTGACCAAGGGGCGTGGGGTCCTTCTCTTCGGAGGCCCCCACGCCCCTTTGCGTCAGGCCGGCTTGAGGGAGGCCGGGCAGTACGCGGCGTGGCCGCCCGCCCAGCCCGCCGCACGTCCTCGCGATGACGCCCGGAGTACCCGTCCGTCCTCAGCACCCGAGCCACCTGCCGGGCCGGCTCACGTGAGGGAAAAGACCCGCTCAGTGACAGTTCCCGCTGCGGCGGCGGGCAGCGGGGCGTGCGGATCACGATAGGGTCCGCGCATGTCCGACGCGATAGCGACCGCGATCACCGCGGCGGCGGGCCTCGGCGGGGCTCTCCTCGGCGCGGTGCTCCCGCAACGCTTCAACGCCCGCGAACGCGCCGCCGAGGCCGAACTCGCCGACCGTAGACGGTCGTTCGAGGAGCGCCGAGAGGCGTACACGGCCATGAACCGCGCCTCCGAGCAGTTCCACACGCTCCTCAAGGACGCCCTGCACCGTATGCGTGACGGCGTCTACACCGAGGAGGACCGCACCCGTCTCGAGGATTCCCGCAGGGAGTACCGCGACCGCTACGCGGCGGCCCAGATGATCGTCCCGCTGCGGATCATGGAGGCGTCACGGGAACTCAACAAGGTCCTCGCGGGGGTGGACGCCGCGGCCAAGCGCGTCGACCGCGGCCTCGCGCGGGACGGGGAGAGCGTTGAGCGCCTGCTCGTCGAGGTCAAACGGGCGGAGCCCCGGCTGGTGGCGATGCGGACATTGATGCGGGAGGACCTGGGGATCCGGGACTAGGTCCTGACAGAGGCACGGTCGGCGAACCGGTCGGCCGATGGGCGAAGTCGGCTCGCCTCGGGTCCCGGTCGGCCGACCACCACGACCGGCCCCGCGGTCCCGGACGGGGACCGAAGCGCCGACCACCACGACCGGCCCCGCGGTCCCGGGCAGGGACCGAAGCGCCGACCACCACGACCGGCCCCGCGGTCCCGGGCAGGGACCGAAGCGCCGACCACCACGACCGGCCCCGCGGTCCCGGACGGGGACCGAAGCGCCGACCACGACAACCGGCGATGCGGTCCCGGGCGGGGACCGAAGCGCCGACCACGACAACCGGCGATGCGGTCCCGGGCGGGGACCGAAGCGCCGACCACGACGAGCACGGCGTCCTTGGACGAGCTTCTGCGTGCGGGTCAGGTCCGCACCGGCTCGGTAGCCTCCGGGACGTGCGAGGCGACCACCCGCACACGGCCCGTCGACGGGACATCCCGCCGCCGGTCCACCGCGAACGCCACGCCGGCCACGCCCAGGCCCAGGACCGCGAGCGCCGCGCCCGCCAGGGACGGGGAGGTGACGCCGAAGCCCGCGGCCAGCGCCACGCCGCCGATCCAGGCGCCGCCCGCGTTCGCGAGGTTGAAGGCCGCCTGGTTGGCCGAGGAGGCGAGGGAGGGGCCCGCCGCCGCGCGTTCCATGACCATCAGCTGGAGCGGCGAGCCGGTGATGAACGCGGCCACGCCGAGCAACGTCACCGCCAGGGCCGCGCTCCACTGCGCGTGCATCAGGACCGGGAAGAGAAGCAGCACCGCGACCATGGAGGCCAGGCCGCCGAAGAGCGTGCCGCGCATCGCGTGGTCGGCGAGGCGGCCGCCGATCAGGTTGCCGGCGGTGGCGCCGACACCGAAGAGCGCCAGCAGCAGGGTCACGTCGGAGTCGGCGTACCCGGCGGAGTCCGTGAGCATCGGCGTGATGTAGCTGTACGCGGAGAAGAGCGCGCCGAAGCCGACGACGGTCGTGGCGAGGGCCAGCCAGACCGGGAGGGAGCGCAGGGCGGTCAGTTCGCCCCGCAGGCCGGAGTCCGGGGCCGGGGCGTCGGCCCCTCGGATCAGCAGCGCCACGGCGGCCATCGCGGCGACGCCGATCAGGCTCACGCCCAGGAAGGTCGCCCGCCAGCCCAGGTGCTGGCCCATGAGGGTGGCGACGGGAACGCCCGCGATGTTGGCGACCGTCAGGCCCATGAACATCAGCGAGACCGAGCGGGCCTTGCGCTCCGGTGCCACCAGGTTGGTGGCGACCACCGCGCCGACGCCGAAGAAGGCGCCGTGCGGCAGGCCGCTGAGGAAGCGGGCGGCGAGCAACCAGTCGTACGTGGGAGCCAGGGCCGACAGCGCGTTGCCCGCCACGAACAGGGCCATCAGGGAGATCAGGACCGTGCGGCGGGGCATGCGCGCGGTCAGCGCGGCGAGGAGCGGGGCACCGATGACGACGCCGAGCGCGTACGCCGAGACCAGGTGGCCGGCGGTGGGGATCGATATGTGCAGGTCGTCGGCGACGTCGGGCAGCAGGCCCATCATCACGAACTCGGTGGTGCCGAGACCAAAAGCGCCGACGGCCAGAGCGAGCAGGGCCAGGGGCATGGGGGGCTTTGCCTTTCGGGGAGCGGGGTTCCGTACGGACGGGTTTAAGTTCATCTACGGAACAAAGCATCCCAGGCCCAGTATTCCGGCAGGTTACAGCGTGGTGTCCGGTTGTCCTTACAAAGACAGCGACACTGGCCTGACCAGGAGCTTTCACTAATCCGATGTGGTCAGGTTCACACGTGCCGCGACCGGCAGGTGGTCGCTGCCCGTCCTCGGCAGAGTCCAGGAGCTCTCCGGCTCCACGCCCTTCACCATGATCTGGTCGATACGGGCCATCGGGAACGCGGCCGGCCAGCTGAACCCGAACCCGCTGCCCGCGGCGCCCTGCGTGGAGCGCATCTGCGAGGTCACGGCGTTGAGCGAACGGTCGTTCATCGTGCCGTTGAGGTCGCCCAGGAGGACCACCCGCGGCAGGTTCTCGTCAGCGATGGCCTCGCCCAGCGCGTCCGCGCTCGTGTCCCGCTGGCGGGCGGTGAACCCGGCGTTCATCTTGACCCGGACCGAGGGGAGATGGGCGACGTAGACCGCGAGGGCCCCCTCCGGCGTGGCGACCGTGGCACGCATCGCACGCGTCCAGCCGAGCTTGATGTCGACGGCCTTCACCCCGGTCAGCCGGTACTTGCTCCACAGCCCCACGGTGCCCTCGACCGCGTGGTACTTGTACGTCGACGCCAGCGCCTTCTCGTACGCCGGTACGGCCGACGCCTTCAGCTCCTCCAGGGCCACCACATCGGCGCCGGACGCGGCGAGTTGCTCGGCGGTGGCGGTGGGATCGGGGTTATCGGCGTTCACGTTGTGCGTGGCGACCGTGAAGTCGCCGCCGGTGCCGGACTTGTCGGTGAGCAGGCCGCCGAACAGGTTCAGCCAGACGATCGCCGGGAGAAGGAGGGCGATGAGCGCGGTCGCCGACTTGCGCAGGACGCCGAGCACCAGCAGCACCGGGATCAGCAGGCCCAGCCAGGGCAGGAACGTCTCGGTGAGACTGCCGAGGTTGCCGATGGCGTTGGGGATGCGGGAGTGCATCAGCATCACGCCGGCCAGCAGCAGGGCGATGACGGCGAGGACGATGCCCCGGCGCCAGATGCGTGGATCGTCGCGCCAGCCTGCCAGCAGGCGGTTCACCAGGCGCCGGAACCGGTCTCCCCGACGCTCGGGCCCCGAGCCGCCGTTGTCCGTCTCCGTCATGTACGCCTGCTGCGCCATACCGTCTGCCTCACAACCTGCCGTGCACACCGTCGTCCCCCGGGATACGACCCTAGGGGATGATCGGCTCCGATCCCGCCGTCACATGACGGCCGTACGGAAGACGAGGACGAACACACCGGCCGAAGGGGTTCCGGTTACCGCCGGGTCGGGGTGGACTGTGACGGAACGTGGACATTCCGCCGACGGCGACGACAGCCCCCTACGGCTGAGGCTGCGGCTGCGAGTCCCGGTCCGGGGCCGGGGCGGGCGAACTGACGGGCCGTAGACCGGCCAGAACCGAGTCGACGATCTGTTCGGCCAGGCCCTCGGGGAGTTCCGCGTCCGGGCGCAGGATGGCCCTGAGCAGCATCGGGCCGGTGAACATGTCGTTGGCCAGGTCGAGGTCGACGTCGGCGCGGAGTTCGCCGTTGCGCTGGCCCCGGCGCAGCACTTCCTTGCCGAGTTCGCGCCGAGGGTTGACGACGTTGACGTGATAGGCGTTCCAGATGCGGGGGCTGCTCTTCATCTGGGCGTACACGTTGTGCAGGATCGCCGACGAACGGTTCATCAGCCCGCGCCGGCGCAGCGATTCGAGCAGGACGACGAGGTCGTCGCGCATGGAGGTGCCGGGGAGTTCGGGGTCGGGGGGCTCGGCGGCGCGCATGACGTCGACGAAGAGCTCCTCCTTGCCGTTCCAGCGGCGGTAGATGGTGGCCTTGCCGACGCCGGCGGTCCGGGCGATCCGCTCGATGGACAGCTCGGCGAGCGGGACACCGTCCTCCAGGAGCTTCATGACCCCTTCCAGGATGGCGCTCTCCACCGCCTCGCTGCGGGGCCGGCCCCGGGCGGGACCCACGGACCGCGGCCGACCGTCGGCAAGCCTCACGTCATACCGTCCTCTCACTGGCTGCGGTCATTCTCCCGCAGCCCAAGCCTCCCCCCGCTGATCCGTGCCGTACCGTGCGTCAGCTCACTCCCCGGCGGCGACCAACTCCTCTTCCCGCTCGCCCTGCTGACCGGCCGGCGGCTTGCCCGGCAGGAAGAGGGCCGTGACCACGGCACCGAGCAGCGCGACGCCCACACCGCACAGGGCGGT
The DNA here is from genome assembly GCF_040682795.1 of Streptomyces sp. NPDC051105. Taxonomy (NCBI): domain Bacteria; kingdom Bacillati; phylum Actinomycetota; class Actinomycetes; order Kitasatosporales; family Streptomycetaceae; genus Streptomyces; species Streptomyces sp. NPDC051105. Next base: position 161,013 of record NZ_JBFBBR010000004.1, read on the forward strand.
CATGTGCATGGCATGCAGGAAGGCGTCGTTGGCGGGCGTGACCAGGGCCTTGCCCTGCGCCCCGAGCTTCTGGGCGACACCCAGCGTGGCCTCGATGGACTCGCCGGCGGTCTCGCGCAACCCGGGCGGCAGCGTGCCGAGCTTGCCCTCGATGCCGTTGCGGTACGACGTCGACAGCACCGAGCCGAGGACGGCGATGCCGAGGGCGCCGCCGACCTGGCGGAAGGTGTTGCTGAGCGCGGAGGCGGAACCGGCCTTCTCCCGGGGCAGCGCCTGCATGATGACGACCGAGGTCGGCGTCATGATGTGCGCCATGCCGGTGCCCATCAGGAAGAAGACGACCTCCAGGAGCCAGATCGGGGTGTCGGCCTCGAAGGTGGCGAACATGCCCAGCATCGCGGCGATCAGCACCAGGCCTCCGGTGGTGGTGGCCCTGTTGCCGATCCGCTCCACGACCAGTCGGGCCCGCGGCGCGAAGATCAGCTGGGCGAGGGCCAGCGGGAGCAGCAGCAGACCGGACTGCAGCGGCGAGTAGCCGCGCACGCTCTGGGTGTAGAAGACGGAGAAGAAGGTCACGCCCATCAGCGCGAAGAAGACCAGCGCGATGGCGGCCATGGCGGCCGAGAAGACCTTGTTCTTGAAGTAGGTGACGTCCAGGGACGGATGGTCGCTGCGCATCTCGAAGATCACGAAGCCGGCGAGCACCACGACACCGGCGATGATGGTCGCGAGCACCTTGCCGTCGGTGAAGTCGGCCAGTTCGCCGCCCTTGATGATGCCGTAGACCAGCAGGACCAGGCCGACGACGGACAGCACCACGCCGACGGGGTCGAGGCGGCCCGGACGCGGGTCGCGCGAGTCGGGCACCAGCCACACCATCAGCACGAGTGCGACGATCACGATCGGTACGTTGACGAGGAAGACCGAGCCCCACCAGAAGTGGTCGAGCAGCACACCGCCGGTGATCGGGCCGATCGCGATGGCGAGGCCGACGCCGCCGGCCCAGATGCCGATGGCCTTGGGCTGTTCCTGACGTTCGAAGACGTTCATCAGGACGGCGAGGGTGGCGGGCATCACGAAGGCGGCACCGAGGGCCATCAGGGCGCGGTAGGCGATCAGCTGGTCCGCGGAGCCGGACTCGGCGGCCAGGGCGGAGCCGAGGCCGAACACGACCAGGCCGCCGATCAGCACCCTCTTGCGGCCGAGCCGGTCACCGACGAGGCCGGCGGTGAACAGCAGGCCCGCGAAGACCAGGGTGTAGGCGTTGATCGCCCACTCCAGCTGGCTCTGGGTGGCGCCCAGGCCGACCGGGGCCGGGGTGGAGATGGTCTTGATGGCGACGTTCAGGATCGAGTTGTCGAGCACCACGATCAGCAGGCTCAGCATGAGCACTCCGAGGATCGCCCAGCGGCGCCGGTGCACCTCCTCGGATATGCGCGGGCCGGTTGGAGCGTGGTCGGCAGGAGTTGTCATGACGACGAGCCTAGGCCCATTTCAATACGGACCCGTCTCGTATCTGAATTCCTTTACCGAGGCCTTACGCAAGACGGGGTGACCGATGGATCACACGGCGGTCCTCTGGCCGAGGACGGCACGAAGTGCCACCATGGAGGCGATCCGGGGACACCGTCAGGGTGCCTCGAGATGATTTGAAGGAGCCGTTGCCATGACGCAGCTCTCGGCTGCCCAGCCTGTGCAGAACAGCCCCTCCGACGGCAGCAGGACGCTGTACGGGGGGAAGGGCACCCGCCGCATCACGGTCCGCGACATCGCCCTCGCCAAGGAACGCGGCGAGAAGTGGCCCATGCTCACCGCGTACGACGCGATGACCGCCTCCGTCTTCGACGAGTCCGGGATCCCGGTACTCCTGGTCGGGGACTCGGCGGGCAACTGTCACCTCGGGTACGAGTCGACGGTACCCGTCACCCTGGACGAGATGACGATGCTGTCGGCGGCCGTGGTCCGCGGCACCCAGCGCGCCCTCATCGTCGGCGACCTCCCCTTCGGCTCCTACCAGGAGGGCCCGGTGCAGGCGCTGCGCTCGGCGACCCGGCTGGTGAAGGAGGCCGGTGTCGGCGCGGTCAAGCTGGAGGGCGGCGAGCGCTCGCACGACCAGATCCGGCTGCTCGTCGAGTCCGGTATCCCGGTGATGGCGCACATCGGCCTGACCCCCCAGTCCGTCAACGCGATGGGCTACCGCGTGCAGGGCCGCGGCGAGGAGGCGGCCCAGCAGCTGCTGCGCGACGCCAAGTCGGTCCAGGACGCGGGCGCGTTCGCGGTCGTACTCGAACTGGTCCCGGCGGAGCTGGCGGCCGAGGTGACCCGGGTGCTGCACATCCCGACAGTCGGCATCGGCGCCGGTCCCGAGACCGACGCACAGGTCCTGGTCTGGACGGACATGCTGGGCCTGACCTCGGGCCGGGTGCCGAAGTTCGTGAAGAAGTACGCGGACCTGCGCGAGGTCATGGGCGACGCGGCCCGCGCCTACGCCGAGGACGTCGTCGGCGGAACGTTCCCGCTCGAGGAGCACTCCGTCCACTAGAGCCACTGCGGAAACACCACGGCCAGCCCGCCGATCTTCCCCCGTCGGCGGGCTGGCCCCTATTTTGCGCCTAAACCGGCGCCGCTCTCGCGGAGGTGATTGCTCGCCGTGGGGGTTGCTCAATTGATGGTCGCGGTGGCCGGGGGGATACATGGTCGCGGTGGGCAGGGGGATTCGTCAGGGGGATTCGTGGTCGCGGTGGTCGTCCGGCGTGCTCGACGCGCAGCGGCAGCGGCTCCAGCCGGTCGGTGTCGAGGGGCTGAGCAGCGGGGACGGTCGTGGCGGGTCCGGTACGCAGCCCCTTGTCGGCGGTCTGCAGGCGGGTTGTCGGCAGGAGGGCCGCCGGTGTCGGCGGCCTGTCGGTGGTTTGTCGGTGGGGCCTGGCACGGTTCTTCCCATGACGCGAATCGACAACACCGCCGTGACCGTACGGGGGCTGGTGAAGCACTACGGCGACACCAAGGCTCTCGACGGAGTTGATCTGGACGTCCGCGAGGGCACCGTGATGGGTGTCCTCGGGCCGAACGGGGCCGGCAAGACGACCATCGTCCGGATCCTGTCCACCCTGCTGAAGCCCGACGCCGGGCAGGCGACCGTCGCCGGCTACGACGTCCTGCGCCAGCCCCGCCAGCTGCGCCGGGTGATCGGGCTGACCGGGCAGTACGCCTCGGTCGACGAGAAGCTGCCGGGCTGGGAGAACCTCTACATGATCGGGCGGCTGCTCGACCTGTCCCGCAAGGACGCCCGGGCCCGGGCCGACCAGCTGCTGGAGCGGTTCTCGCTGACCGACGCCGCCAAGCGGCCCGCCGGCACCTACTCCGGCGGCATGCGCCGCCGGCTGGACCTCGCCGCGTCGATGATCGGGCACCCCCAGGTGCTGTTCCTGGACGAGCCGACCACCGGTCTCGACCCGCGCACCCGCAACGAGGTGTGGGACGAGGTCAAGGCGATGGTCGGCGAGGGCGTGACCGTGCTGCTGACCACCCAGTACATGGAGGAGGCCGAGCAGCTCGCCTCCGAGCTGACCGTCGTGGACCGCGGGAAGGTCATCGCCGGCGGCAAGGTGGAGGAGCTGAAGGCCAAGGTCGGCGGGCGGACGCTGCGTGTGAAGCCGGTCGACCCGCTGCAGGTGCGGCCGCTCGCCGCCATGATCGACGAGCTGGGGATCACCGGGCTCGCCAACACGACCGTGGACGCCGAGCGGGGCACCCTGCTGGTGCCGATCCTCAGCGACGAGCAGCTGACCGCCGTGGTCGGCGCCGTCACCGCCCGCGGTATCACCATCAGCTCCATCGTCACCGAACTGCCCAGCCTGGACGAGGTCTTCCTGTCCCTCACCGGCCACCGTGCCAGTGCCCCGCAGGACGCCACGCCCGCCGACGACCGCGAGGAGGTCCCCGTATGAGCGCCGTCACCACCACCCCGGGCGTCACCGCCACCCCGGCCGCCGCCGACGCCCGGATCCCGCTGCGCGGGCATCTGCGGCACACCGGCGCCCTGATCCGCCGCAATCTGCTGTGGATCCGGCAGGACCCGGAGTCCATGTTCGACGCCCTGCTGATGCCGGTCGTCTTCACGCTGCTGTTCGTGTACGTCTTCGGCGGCTCGATCGGGCAGGCCCTCGGCGGCGGCCAGGACGGCTACGTCCAGTACGTCATCCCGGGCATGATCGCGATGATGAGCATGACGCTCTCGCAGGGCGTGGGCACCGGGTTCAGCCAGGACTTCAACTCCGGTGTGATGGACCGGTTCCGGTCGCTGCCGATCGGGCGCGGCTCGGTGCTGTTCGCGAAGATCTCCGTCGAACTGGTGCGGATGCTGTTCGCGACCGCCGTGCTGATGGTCGTCGCCGTGCTGGTCGGGTTCCACATCACCCACTGGGGCGGGCTGTTCGCCGCCGTCGGCCTGTCCGCGGTGTTCGCCTCCTCGATCATGTGGGTGTTCCTCACCCTGGGCGTGATCCTGAAGAGCGCGCAGTCCGTGCAGGCGATGGGGTTCCTGGTGCTGTTCCCGCTGCAGTTCGGCTCGTCGATCTTCGCGCCGACGCAGTCGATGCCGGGCTGGCTGCAGGCCTTCACCGACTACAACCCGCTGTCCACGCTCGCCGACGCGGCCCGCGGACTGATGATCGGCGGCCCGGTCGCCCACGACCTGTGGATCACGCTGGCCTGGTCGGTGGGGATCACGGCGGTGGCGGCACCGTACGCGATCTACAAGTTCCGCACCAAGAGCTGACGTTCGGCGACCCGGTCCCGGGTCAGATCAGGGCGGTGGCCTCCGCGAGGGAGAGGCCACCGCCTTCGGCGTATGCGGCCTCGTAGGCGGTGTCGTCGCCGAGTGCGGCGCGGACCCGGGCCTCGGCGCGGGCCTGCAGCCTGCGTTCCATGCCGGAGCAGACATGGCCGGGCGGCTGCAGGGCCTCGGCGGCACCCAGGCAGCGGGCGGCGTCCCGGGCGCGGGCGCCGCCGTCCACGTCGGACAGGGCGGTCGCGGCGACGGTCAGGCAGGAGGAGACGATGTGCGGGGTGATGGCCTGGGTGAGCGGGTCGCCGGAGTGCGCTATCGCCTCGCGCAGCTTGGCCAGGGCGTCCCTGTGGAGGCCGTCGAGGGCGTCCACCCAGGCCTCCTGCGTGAGGATCATGGCGTCGAAGACGACGAAGTGCGAGATCTTGAACTGGGCGCGCAGCAGCCGGAGCTGCTCACGGGCCTCGGCGATCCGGTCGGTCAGCAGCAGCCACACGGTGAGGAAGAGCCGGGCGGCGGGCATCGCCTCGCTGTGGGTGCTGTCATGGTCGGCGATGACCTCGCGCAGCAGCCGTTCACCGCGCTCGACCTCGCCCAGTTCGAGCACTGCCATGCCGAGGCGGGCGTTGAGCACGGCGACCTGGGAGCGGGCGTCGAGCCGTTCGGCGCACTCGATGGCGGCCTCGTAGTCGGCGGCGGCGTCCCGGTACTCCCCCGTGCGTTCCCGGGATTCGGCGCGCGCGGAGAAGGCCTCGGCGGTGCCCCAGTCGTCCCCGAGGCGCCGGAAGATCTCCAGCGCCTCGTCGGCGTCGCGGGTGGCGGCACCGGCGGAGGCGGCGAAGTTGGCGAAGACGTTGGCGCGCAGCTGGAGGGCGCCGGCGAGTTCCCACTCGTAGCCGGGCGTACGACGGCAGGTCTCGACGCCGGCGTCGACGAGGGTGCGCAGTTGCTCCAGGCCCTCGGTCAGCATCACGGCGAAGAACCAGAACATGCCGGGGGCCCGGCAGGTCTGCGGCAGACCGGGCTCGTAGGCCTGGGTGACGGCGCGCATCTTGGCCTGTGCGGCCGGCGTCTGCCAGGCCTCCAGATCGGTGTCCATGCAGGCCAGATGGGCCAGATGGATGCCGCGCCGGGCCTCGATGAGGACTTCTCCGGTGTACGGCGGCGGAGTGTCGGTCAGGCGCCGCCACACCGGTTCGGCGCGCTGGACCGGCTCGGTGAAGGGGTCCGGGCCGAGGGCCATGATGTCTTCGCACCAGGTGCGGGTCTCGACCCGCTTGTCACGCAACTGCCAGTACCAGACCAGGGAGTGGGCCAGGCACAGCGCCTCCTGCTCGTCCTTGGCGGCGATGGCGTGGCGGATGGCGGTGCGCAGGTTCTCGTACTCCAGCTCCAGCCGGGCCACGGCCGCACGCTGACCGGAGCCGCGCAGCAACGGGTCGGTGGTGCGGGCGAGTTCGCGGTAGTACGTCAGATGGGCGCGCTCGGCGGCGGCGCGCGCGCCGCTCTCGTCGAGGCGGGCGCCGGCATACTCGGCGACGGTCTCCAGGAGCCGGTAGCGCATCCCGTGTCCGGCCGAAGGGGCGGCGACGACAAGGGACTTGTCGACCAGGGAGGCGAGCGCGTCGAGCGCGGCGGGACCGCAGACCGCCTCGGCGGCGGCCAGGTCGCAGCCGCCCGCGAAGACGGAGAGCCGGCCGAGGACGTCCCGTTCGGCAGCGTCGAGCAGGTCCCAGGACCAGTCGACGACCGCGCGCAGGGTCTGCTGGCGGGGCAGCACGGTACGGCTGCCGGAGGTGAGCAGGCGGAAGCGGTCGTCGAGCCGGTCGGCTATCTGGCGGGGCGTGAGCATCCGCAGCCGGGCGGCGGCCAGCTCGATGGCGAGGGGCAGCCCGTCCAGCCGGCGGCAGATCTCGGCGCAGGCCGCCGCGGTCTCCTCGTCGGCGTCGACCCTGAAGCCGGGCCGGGCCGCACCGCCCCGGTCGGCGAACAGCCGGAGCGCCACCGGCTCGGGCAGCGGTTCCACCGGGCGCAGCAACTCCCCCGGGACGCCCAGGGGTTCGCGGCTGGTGGCGAGGATCGTCAGGTCCGGGCAGCGCTCCAGCAGCTGTGCCGCCAGGTCGGCCGCCGCGTCGACGACGTGCTCGCAGTTGTCGAGGACGATCAGCATCCGGCGCCGGGAACAGTGGTCGACGAGCCGCTCGACCGGGTCGTCGTGCCGGTCGGCGGCGGCCCGCATGCCCTCGGCGCCGGCGCCGTACAGCACGGTCTCGCGGGCGCCGAGGGCGCTGAGCACGGCCTCGGGGACGTCGGCCGGGTCGTCGACGGGGGCCAGTTCGGCCAGCCACACCCCGTCCCGGGCGGCGTTCCGCACGGTCTCGGCGGCCTCCTGGGACAGCCGGGTCTTGCCGGCCCCGCCGGGTCCGAGCAGGGTGACCAGGCGGGCGGCGGCGAGGTCGCCCCGGATGACCTCCAGGTCGGCCTCGCGTCCCACGAAGGAGGTGAGCCGGGCACGCAGGTTGCCGGGCCGGGACGGCTCCTCGGGTTCCGCTGCCGGGTCGAGCAACTCGGCGTGCAGGGCGCGCAGTTCGGGCCCGGGGTCGGAGCCGAGGCGGTCGGCGAGGAGGTGGCGTACGTCGTCGTAGGCGGCCAGCGCCTCGGCGGTGCGGCCGCAGCTGTGCAGGGCGCGCAGCCGCAGCGTCTGGAGGGGCTCGTCCAGGGGGTGGGCGTCGCACAGGGCGGTCAGCTCGGGCAGGGCCTGTTCGGCGTGGCCGAGGGCGAGGGCGGCGGTGTGACGGGCGCGCAGCGCGTCCAGGCGGCGGACGTCGACGCGGGCCGCCTCGGCGGTGCGGTCGGGCAGGTCTGCCAGGGCCGGGCCGTGCCACAGGGCGAGGGCGTCGTCGAGGACGGCCGCCGCCTTGGCGGGGTCGTCGTCGGCGAGCGCGCGCAGGGCTTCGCCGGTGAGCCGCTCGAAGCGGTGCAGGTCGATGTCGTCGGGGGCGGCCGCCAGGCGGTAGCCGCCGTCGGTGGACTCGATCGCGTCCGCGCCGAGCGCCCGGCGCAGCCGGCCTACCAGCGCCTGGAGCGCGCCGTTCGCGTCGGCGGGCGGTTCCTCGCCCCACACCTCGTCGACGAGCAGCCCGGCGGGCACCCCGCGCCCGGGGCGCAGCGCCAGCACGGTCAGCAGGGCCCGCAGCCGTGCCCCGCCGACGGGGACGGCCGTGCCGTCGGGGTGGAGGGCCTGGGTGGTGCCAAGAATCCGGTAGCGCACGGGGTCCATTGTCCCTGGGGACGCCCGGCCTCCGCCTCAGGGTTTCAGATGCGCATGAATTGCGGACTGACGACTACCAGGAACCCACAGCCCTCCGTACGACGTTCTTCTCACGTCACCTGTACGGTCGACCCCGCACGCCACCACCACCGACGCGTCCCAGGAGTCCCGACCCATGACCGCCACCACCACCCGCCACAGCGACCGGCGGATCAGTCCCGTCTTCGTCGGGATCCTGGCCGTCACCGCCGTCACCGGGTGGGCGACCTGGTCCGGGTTCGCCGAGCAGCCCGGGGTCGCCGTCTTCCTGTTCGTGACGGCGGCCTGGATCGTCTCGCTGTGCCTGCACGAGTACGCGCACGCGCGCACCGCCCTGCACAGCGGTGACACCTCGGTCCGCGCGAAGGGCTATCTGAGCCTTAATCCTCTCGCCTATACCCACGCCCTGCTGAGCATCGTGCTCCCGGTGCTGTTCGTGATCATGGGTGGGATCGGACTGCCGGGCGGTGCGGTGTTCATCGAGCGCAGCCGGATCCGCGGCCGCTGGCGGCACAGTCTCATCTCGGCGGCCGGCCCGCTGACGAACGTGGTCTTCGCCGCCGTGTGCACCGCGCCGTTCTGGCTGCACTCCCTGGACGGCGTCCCGCGCGACTTCCGTTACGCCCTCGCCTTCCTCGCCCTGCTCCAGGTCACGGCGGCGATCCTGAACTTCCTGCCGGTACCGGGCCTGGACGGCTACGGCGTGATCGAGCCCTGGCTGTCGTACGACATCAAGCGCCAGGTGGAGCCGTTCGCCCCCTTCGGCCTGCTCTTCGTGTTCGCGCTGCTGTGGGTGCCGTCGATCAACAGCGCGTTCTTCGACGTGATCGACGCACTGCTGCGCGGCCTGGGTGTGGACGACTTCGACCGTTACTGCGGTCAGGAGCTGTACCGCTTCTGGCAGGGGACGAACGAGTACTGCTCCGTAGCCGGCTGACCCTCACGCCGAGAGCGGGAACTCCTCGCCGGGTGCCCGGAAAACGTCCGTGATGAGGGCGCGGGCGCGCTTGCTCTCCACCCGAAAAGGCCCGCCCTCCGAGGGGAGGACGGGCCCGGCGGACAGTGTGGCGGCGGGGCTACGGCAGGGTGAGGATCTCCGCGCCGGTGTCGGTCACCACCAGGGTGTGCTCGAACTGGGCGGTCCGCTTGCGATCTTTGGTGACGACCGTCCAGCCGTCGTCCCACATGTCGTACTCGTGCGTCCCGAGCGTCAGCATGGGCTCGATCGTGAAGGTCATCCCGGGCTGCATCACGGTCGTCGCCTGCGGGCTGTCGTAGTGCGGGATGATCAGCCCGGAGTGGAAGGAGGAGTTGATGCCGTGGCCGGTGAAGTCCCGCACCACGCCGTAGCCGAAGCGCTTGGCGTACGACTCGATGACCCGGCCGATGATGTTGATCTGCCGGCCGGGCTTGACCGCCTTGATCGCCCGGTCGAGGGACTCCCGGGTCCGCTCGACAAGCAGCCGGCTCTCCTCGTCGACGTCCCCGACCAGGTACGTCGCGTTGTTGTCGCCGTGCACCCCGCCGATGTACGCCGTCACGTCCAGGTTGACGATGTCACCGTCCTGGAGGACGGTCGAGTCCGGAATGCCGTGGCAGATGACCTCGTTGAGGCTGGTGCACAGGGACTTGGGGAAGCCGCGGTAGCCGAGCGTGGACGGGTAGGCCCCGTGGTCGCACATGTACGTGTGCGCGACCTTGTCCAGCTCGTCCGTGGTCACCCCCGGCGCGATGATCTTCGCGGCCTCCGCCATCGCCTGCGCGGCGATACGGCCGGCGATCCGCATCGCCTCGATGGTCTCCGGTGTCTGCACCTCGGGCCCGGTGTACGGGGTCGGCGCGGGTTTGCCGACGTACTCGGGGCGGCGGATGTTTCCGGGTACCGAACGGGTGGGAGAGAGCTCCCCTGGTACGAGCAGCGACTGGCCAGACATGCCAGCGAGTCTAACCAGCGGGCATGCGGGAACATGAGGATGGCGAAAGGAGCCGGTCATGGCCCTGTTCAAGAAGCGGACCGTCGGCAAGCCGGGCGAGTGGTACTACTGCCTGGAGCACAAGAAGGTCGAGGAGGGCCCCGAGTGCCCTGCCAAGGACCGGTTCGGCCCCTATGCCAGCCGGCAGGAGGCCGAGCACGCGATGGAGATCGCGCGGGAGCGCAACCTCCAGTGGGAGAACGATCCCAAGTGGCACGACGCGCCGGCGGGTGACTCCTCGGACGAGGTCTGATCAGAGCCGGGTCGGTGCGGCCGTGCGCTGAGCGCGCAGCCGTACGGCGTGTTCGTCGGTCCGCGCGTCGTACGACATCAGGGCGGGCAGGCACAGGGCCAGCAGGCCCACCGCGCCCGTGCACAGCAGGCCGCCCACACCGACGGACGCCCGGACGCCGAACCGGCCGGCCATGGCGCCGGCCCGGACCTGCCCGAGGGTGGGACCCACGGAGTACGACAGCAGCTCGATCCCGGCGAGGCGGCCGCGCAGCTCGTCGGGGATCGTCTGGTTCCACATGGCGGCCCGGAAGATCCCGCTGACCATGTCGCAGCCACCGGCGACGGCGAGGAAGAGCAGCACCAGCCATACGTCGGCCACGGCGCCGGCGGCGGCGATCGCCAGGCCCCACAGCGCGGCCGACAGCACCACCATCCGCCCGTGCCGGCGCACCCGCCCAGTCCAGCCACTGACCAGGCTCAGCAGGAGCGACCCGGCCGGGATGCTGGCGTACATCAACCCGAGCGACCACTCCGCGTCCAACTCGTCGGCCAGGAACGGGAGAACGGCGAGCGGCATCGCCAGGAACATCGCCGCGAGGTCGACGGCGTAGGTGCCGAGGAGTTCCTTGCGGCTCCAGGCGTAGCGGGCGCCCTCGGCGATGGAGCGCAGTGAGGGTCCCGCGGCCTGGTGGGACGCGGGGGACGGGGCGATGGGGAGGATCAGGACGACCGAGACGGCGAAGGTGGCGAGGTCGGCGCCGTAGGCCGAGCCGAGGCCCCCGTACGCCACAACCAGACCGGCCACGGCGGGGCCCGCGACGCCGCCGACCGTCCAGCGGAACGAGTTGAGGGCCGCCGCGGCCGGCAGGTCGTCGTGGGCGACGATCCTGGGCCAGAGCGAGTCGAGGGCGGGGCGCTGGAGCGACACCAGGGCGGCGGACAGCGCGGCGACGGCGTACAGCGGCCATACGGCGGGGTGCGGCACCAGGGCGTTGACCAGCAGGGCCGCGCTGAGCAGGCCCTGGCCGGCCTCGGTCCGGACGATGAGCGCGCGCTTGTCGAGGGCGTCGGCGAGGGCGCCGCCGTAGAGTCCGAAGAGGACGAGCGGGAGCAGCTCGACGGCGCCGATGGCTCCTACGGCGGCCGCGGAACCGGTGAGGTCCTTGATCTGGACGGGGAGCGCGACGAACGTCAGGAAACTCCCGAAGTTGCTGATCAGGCCGGAGGCCCACAGCCGACGGAAGTCCACGGAGGCGCGCCAGGGGGCGAGGTCGGGAAGGACGGTCACGCTGGGCCATGCTGAACGGCCGCGCCGGCCGTCTCAACCGATTTTCTCGTGGCGGGCGGACGGCTACCAGGGCGTCGGGGGCGGTGCGGTCACCGTTTCGGCCAGTCTTGCCAGGCGGTCCCGGAAGCGGCGGCGGCCTCTCGGTGACGGGCCGTTCTCGCCCGTCGCCGCGCTGACCAGGTGCTGGACTGTGTCCAGGTCCAGTTCCGCGCCCTCGGGGACCGTGAGGGTCTCGTGGGCCATCGCGGTCAGCGCGTCGTCGGCCGTGGCGGACAGCGCCAGGACCGTCACCCCGGCCCGGCGGGCGGTGTGGACGTGGTCAAGGAGCGGTGCCGACCCGCCCGGCGCCACGACGAGCAGCGTCTCGCCCCGGCGGGCCGCCTCGATGCGGCCGGGGCCGACCGCGAGGTGCGCCGGGGCGGTGGGGGGCGCGTCGTGCCGTACGAGGGTGGGCGCCAGTTCCGGCGTACCGGACCACGCCGCCTCGTCCACCAGGTGCGCGGCCAGATGCCACGGCTCGTACTCCGGGGTGCCGAGCAGGAGCAGCCCGCCGCCGTGGGTGACGACCGAGCCGCGCAGCGCGCCGGCGAACCTCCGCGTGGCCCCCAACCACTCGGTCCCGGCGAGCACTTCACGCAACAACGCGACCCGTACGGCGTCCATGCCCCCGCATACTGCCGCAATCGGTCACTCGTGACGCGGAGTTCACCCCGAATTCGCCCGACCCGGGGAGAAGGCGACCCATGAGCGACGTAGAAGCAAGCATCCCCTTTCGCGCGGGCACCGAGGGCTACGCCAGTTTCCGGATCCCGGCCGTGGTGGTCTCCCGGGCGGGCACCGTGCTCGCCTTCTGCGAGGGGAGGGTCAACTCCGCCGCCGACCACGGGCACATCGACGTGGTGCTGAAGAGGTCCGGCGACGGCGGCCGTACCTGGGGGGCGCTCCAGGTCGCCGCGAACAACGGCACCGACCTCGCCGGCAACCCCGCCCCGGTGGTCCTGGACACCGGCCGGATCCTGCTCGTCCACGTCCGCAACGCCGCCTCCGCCACCGAGGACGCCATCCTGCGCGGGCAGGTGCCGGACGCGGACGGGCGGCGGGTGTGGGTGCAGCACAGTGACGACGACGGGGTCACCTGGTCCGCTCCGAAGGAGATCACCAAGACGGTGAAGAAGGCCGGGTGGCGCTGGTACGCCACGACCCCCGGGCACGCCATCCAGCTGCGTACCGGGCGGGTCGTCGTGGCCGCGAACCACACCGTCGCGCCCACCGGGACAGACACCGGCACCGAGGGCAAGTACAACAGCGGCCACTGCCTGCTCAGCGACGACCGGGGCGAGACCTGGTACCTCGGCTACGTCGACGAGAACCCCAACGGCTACATCAACGTCAACGAGACCACCGCCGCCGAACTCCCGGACGGGCGCGTCTACTTCAACACCCGCAACGACTCGCCCTCCCCGGGCAACCGGGCCGACGCGCACTCGAAGGACGGCGGGAAGACGCTGGTGAAGCCGTTCCGGCCGCAGGCCGGGCTCACCGCGCCGGTCTGCGAGGCCTCCGTGCTCCAGCTGCGGGATCCCGATCTGCTGCTCTACTCGGGCCCCGCGGACCCCGCCACCCGCGCGCTGATGACGATCCGTGCGTCCGGCGACGGCGGTACCACCTGGCGCCCCGTCTACCCGCTCGACGGCCTGCCCGCCGCGTACTCCGACCTGACCCGGATCGACCCGGCCACCGTCGGACTGCTGTACGAGACCGGGGACTTCGGCGCGTACGAGACGATCACCTTCCGCCGGGTGCCCGTGAACCGGCTCACCTGACCGGGTGCGGCCACCGCCACGGACGTAGAGTCGGCCCATGACCTCTTCCGACACTTCCGACAGTGCACAGCAGGCGGCGGCCGAGAAGGCCCCCGCCAAGGATCCCTGGGACCTGCCCGACGTCTCCGGCCTGGTCGTGGGTGTACTCGGCGGCACCGGCCCGCAGGGCAAGGGCCTCGCCTACCGGCTGGCCCGGGCCGGCCAGAAGGTGATCATCGGCTCCCGGGCCGCCGAGCGCGCGCAGGCCGCCGCCGACGAACTCGGGCACGGTGTCGAGGGCGCCGACAACGCCGAGTGCGCGCGCCGCAGTGACCTCGTGATCGTCGCCGTACCGTGGGACGGGCACGGCAAGACGCTGGAGTCGCTGCGCGCGGAACTGGCCGGGAAGCTGGTCGTGGACTGCGTCAACCCGCTCGGCTTCGACAAGAAGGGCGCCTACGCGCTCAAGCCGGAGGAGGGCAGCGCGGCGGAGCAGGCCGCGGCGCTGCTGCCGGACTCCCGGGTCGCGGCGGCCTTCCACCATCTGTCGGCGGTGCTGCTCCAGGACCCGGAGGTCGAGGAGATCGACACCGATGTGATGGTGCTGGGCGAGGCGCGCGCGGACGTGGAGATCGTGCAGGCGCTGGCCGGGCGGATCCCCGGGATGCGGGGCATCTTCGCGGGGCGGCTGCGCAACGCCCACCAGGTGGAGTCCCTGGTCGCCAACCTGATCTCGGTCAACCGCCGCTACAAGGCACACGCCGGGCTCCGCGTGACGGACGTCTGAGCGGATCCTCCGAGCGGACTCTCCGAGCGGATGGGGGACACTGGTGGCTGCCACCGGTGTCCCCTCCCCCGACCGACCGACCGATCCGAAAGCGATTCCGACATGCCCCGCCTCGCCCTCTACTCCCTGGTCGTCTGCGTCCTCGCCGTCGTCGCCGCCGTCGTCTCCTTCGTCCAGGGCAGCTGGCTGATCGGTGTCGTCTGGGTGCTGCTGACGGGGCTGTCGTCGAACATGACCTGGTACTACGTGCGGCGCGGCCGGCAGGACACGTCAGTCACCAGCTGATCCCGGGCTGCCGCTCCGCGCCCTCCAGGAGGACCCGGCCGCCGATCTCCACCCAGCCGTAGGGCTGCGGTGCCGTGAGGATCTGCGAGCCCCTGCCCTGGGTGATGTTCAGGGCCCGGCCCAGCCGGTCGGTGAGCAGCAGTGCGGCCGCCCCGGTCGCCTCGTCCTCGTCGATGCCGTCGCCGCGCCCGGGAAACGCGCGGGCGCGCACCCGCCCGGCCGACTCGTCCTCCCATGCCCAGGCATAGATCCTCCCCCAGACTTCGTCCGGGGGGACCCCCATCTCGCTCCGCTCCCCCGGTGACGGCACCGGCAGGGCGTCCACCTCGGCGGCCGTGGCGTACTGGCGCAGGGTGCGTGGCGGGGCCCACTCGGGGCGCGCCTCGATCCAGCTGAACTCCCCGTCCAGCCGGGCACCGACCACGCCGGCCGGTGTGACCAGTTCGGGCACGTCCAGCAGCCAGGCGGTACCGACGCAGGGGTGGCCGGCGAAGGGCAGCCGCAGGGTGGGGGTGTAGATGTCGATCACCCCGCGCTCGGGGTCGTCGACGAACACGGTCTCGCTGAACCCGAGTTTGGCCGCCAGCGCCTGCCGGTCCGCCCGCTCGGGCAGCACCGAGCCGTCCCGGACGACCCCGAGTTCGTTGCCGTAGCCGCCGTTCGCCGCACAGAAGACCCGCAGCACGTCGTAATCAGTCACTCCGGCATTGAAGCACTGCGCCCTTTGCGTTCACCCGGCCATGCCATCGCCGACGCCCACCTCCTTGACCTTCTCTTGACCTTTCCTTGGTGGCGGCTTTGGGCCATCGATATCAAGCCGTAGCTGTGATCTTTCTGTGTCTGGTCAATCCCGACCCGGGTGGGTATCAGTGAGGTAAGCCTCATGTAAGTTAGGCCAGCCTCACCACACCTCCCCCGCCTGGAGCCTGCATGCGTGCTGTCCGACTCACCGTCACCGCCGCCGCCACCGCGGCCGCTCTGACCGCCCTCTCGGCCTGCACGGCGAAGAGCGACGCCAAGGGTGACGACGCGATTCAGGTCACCGCCGCCGACTCCAAGTGCGAGACGTCGGCCAAGTCCGTGCCGGCCGGACACGTCACGCTCGCCATCGAGAACAAGGGTTCCAAGGCCACCGAGGTCGAGATCCTCTTCCCGGACGACCGGATCGTCTCGGAGAAGGAGAACATCGGCCCGGGGACCAAGTACACGCTCACCGCCGAGGTGAAGCAGGGGTCGTACGAGATCGCCTGCCGGCCCGGGATGAAGGGGCACGGCGTCCGGCAGAAGCTGACGGTCACCGGCTCCGGCGCGGTCGCCAAGCGCAACCCGGCGCTCGACAAGGCCGTCGCCGACTACCGCGAGTACGCGCAGGAACAAGCCGACGCGACGATCCCGAAGGTGGAGACGTTCGTCAACGCCGTCAAGGCGGGGAACATAGCGGCCGCCAAGAACGCCTACGCCCCCTCCCGCGTCGGCTGGGAGACAACCGAGCCGATCGCCGAGTCCTTCGGGGACATCGACCCCAAGACGGACACCCGCGCCGACGGCCTGGAGAAGGGCCAGAAGTGGACCGGCTGGCACGCGCTGGAGAAGGCCCTGTGGGTGGACAAGAAGGTCGGCGCCGAGCAGAAGGCCCTCGCCGACGAGCTGCTCACCGACCTGAAGGACTGGCAGAAGCGGGTCGGCAAGGCGGAGATCACCCCGACCTCCATGGCCAACGGCGCCAAGGAACTCCTCGACGAGGTCGCCACCGGCAAGGTCACCGGTGAGGAGGACCGTTACTCCCACACCGACCTCAGCGACTTCAAGGGCAACGTCGACGGCGCGCAGAAGGCGTACGAGCTGCTGAAGCCGGTCGCCCGGAAGAACGACGCGGCCCTGACCACCGAGCTGGACAAGCAGTTCCTCGCACTGAACACGCTGCTCGGCAAGTACCGCACGACCGCCACCTCGGACGGCTTCGTGTCGTACGACAAGGTCACCAAGGACCAGCGCAAGGAGCTGTCCGACGCCGTCAACGCTCTCGCGGAGCCGCTGTCCAAGCTCGCCGCGACCGTCGTCAAGTAAGGGGCGGGACATGGCCGAGAAGACCAATCCTTCGCGACGCGCGCTCATCGGCTGGGGCGGGGCCGGGCTCGCGCTCGGCGCCGCCGTGGCCGGGGGCGCGGTGGCGATGACCGAGACCGGCGACGACCTGGACCCGGCCGCCGCCGACGCCGGTGGCGCGGTCGAGTTCCACGGCGCCCACCAGGCCGGTATCGCCACCCCCGTCCAGGACCGGCTGCACTTCGCCGCGTTCGACGTGAAGACCGACGACCGGGCCGAGTTCGTCCAGCTACTGAAGGACTGGACGGCCGCGGCCCGGCGGCTGACCGCCGGGAAGGCGATCGGCGACGGCGCGTACGGCGGGCTCGCCGAGGCACCCCCGGACGACACCGGCGAGGCGCTCGGGCTGAAGCCGTCCCGGCTGACGCTGACGATCGGCTTCGGGCCGTCGTTCTTCGAGAAGTTCGGACTGGGGGACAGCCGCCCGGCCGCCCTGGTCGACCTGCCGCAGTTCCCGGGCGACAACTTCGACTCCGCCCGCACCGGCGGCGACCTGTGCGTCCAGGCCTGCGCCGACGACCCCCAGGTCGCCGTGCACGCCATCCGCAACCTCGCCCGGATCGGCTTCGGCAAGGTCGCCATCCGCTGGTCCCAGCTCGGCTTCGGGAAGACGTCCTCGACCACGCCGGACGCCCAGACCCCGCGCAACCTCATGGGGTTCAAGGACGGCACCCGCAACATCGCGGGGACCGAGACCGACCGGCTGAAGAAGTTCGTGTGGGTGGGCGACGGCGACGATCCGGCGTGGATGAGCGGCGGGTCGTATCTCGTCGCCCGGCGCATCCGGATGAACATCGAGACCTGGGACCGGACCTCGCTCCAGGAGCAGGAGGACGTCTTCGGCCGGGACAAGGGCGAGGGCGCCCCGGTCGGCAAGGCCAAGGAGCACGACGCGCCGTTCCTGAAGGCGATGAAGCCGGACGCCCATGTGCGGCTCGCGCACCCCGACTCCAACGACGGGATCACCATCCTGCGCCGGGGTTATTCGTTCACCGACGGCACGGACGGACTCGGCCGGCTCGACGCGGGCCTGTTCTTCCTGGCCTACCAGCGTGACGTGCGCAAGGGGTTCATCCCGCTGCAGCGCAGGCTGTCGGCGTCCGACGCACTCAACGAGTACATCCAGCACGTGGGTTCGGCGGTCTTCGCGGTCCCGCCCGGCGTCCGGGACAAGGACGACTGGTGGGGCCGGACGCTGTTCTCCGAGTCCGCCAAGGGGGCGTGATCCGTGTTCTCCAACTACCTGATCGGGCTGCGCGAAGGCCTCGAGGCCTCGCTCGTCGTCTGCATCCTCATCGCCTACCTGGTCAAGACCGAGCGCAGGGACGCCCTGCGGCCGATCTGGATCGGCATCGCCGTGGCGGTGCTGATCGCCATGGGCTTCGGCTGCGCGCTCGAATTCGGCTCCCAGGAGCTGACGTTCGAGGCGCAGGAGGCGCTCGGCGGGTCCCTGTCCGTCGTCGCGGTCGGTCTGGTGACGTGGATGGTGTTCTGGATGCGGCGCACCGCCCGGCATCTCAAGACCGAACTGCACGGCAGGCTGGACGCGGCCCTCGCGATGGGCACGGGCGCACTGGTCGCCACCGCCTTCCTCGCCGTGGGCCGCGAGGGACTGGAGACCGCCCTGTTCGTGTGGGCGTCCGTGCACGCGGCCAGCGACGGCACCCCGCGCCCCCTGATCGGCGTCGCCCTCGGCCTCGCCACCGCGGTCCTGCTCGGCTGGCTCTTCTACCGCGGCGCCCTGCGGATCAACCTCGCCAAGTTCTTCACCTGGACCGGCGGCATGCTGGTCGTG
Organism: Streptomyces sp. NPDC051105; assembly: GCF_040682795.1. Lineage (NCBI taxonomy): Bacteria > Bacillati > Actinomycetota > Actinomycetes > Kitasatosporales > Streptomycetaceae > Streptomyces > Streptomyces sp. NPDC051105. The sequence continues at coordinate 179,379 of NZ_JBFBBR010000004.1, forward strand.
GTCGCCGCCGGCGTGCTGGCGTACGGCTTCCACGACCTCCAGGAGGCCGACTGGCTCCCGGGCCTGACCAACCAGGCCTTCGACATCAGCGGCACCATCCCGCCGGACAGCTGGTACGGCACCCTCCTCAAGGGCGTCTTCAACTTCCAGCCCGACCCGACCGTGCTCCAGGTCACGGTGTGGCTGCTGTACCTGGTCCCGACGCTCGCACTCTTCTTCGCCCCGGTAGGGTTCGGCTCCGGGAAGGGGAAGGTGAAGGCACCTGATGACGCACCTGACGACCAGGGAGCGCGGCCCGCGGCGGCTCCGCAGACTCCGCAGGCGTGATCGGAACGCGCTCCTGGCGGTATCGCTGACCGCCATGTCGCTGACGGCGAGCGGATGCGTGGTGGTGCACGGGGAACGCGAGGTGCTCCCCACCACCACCCGCGCCGAGGCCGCCAAGGCGCTGAAGCAGTTCACGGACGCCTACAACAAGGCCGACGAGGCCTACGACGGCTCCCTGGACGCCGACTACACGACCGGCGCCCTCGCCGACATCGACTCCGCGCGCCTGAAGGCCGGGCACACCAACAGCCCGGGCGGCAACTCCGGCCACTCGCCACTGGAGTTCGACGACGTCACGTACACCATCCCCAAGAAGGCCGGCTGGCCGCGCTGGTTCCTCGCCGACGCGCACGGCAACAAGGGCGGCGACGACCGCTGGCTGCTGGTCTTCACCCGCAACAGCCTCTCCGAGCCGTTCCAGGCGGCGTATCTGACGCTGGTCGCGCCGGACGCCGTACCGAAGTTCACGACCGACAAGGACGGCTGGGCGGAGGCCGTGGCGGGGAACAGCGCCCAACTGGCCGTCTCCCCGGCCGACCTGGGCCAGGACTACGCCACGTACCTGAAGAGCGGCGGCGCCGTCTTCGCGGACGGCGCGCACACCAGCGGCTGGCGCACGGACCGCAAGAAGTCGACCAAGCCGGGCCTCGCGACCCAGTACATCGACGAGCCGCTGACCAACGGCGACTACGCGCCGCTCGCCCTGCGCACCACCGACGGCGGCGCGCTGGTGTTCTTCACCACCCGCTACTACGCCAAGGAGACCGCGGCCGCGGGCACGTCCGTGCCGACGCCGAACCAGGACGTGAAGGCCCTCACCAAGGGCGAGATCAAGCAGTCGCTGACCATGGAGTTCGTCTCCAACCAGGTCGCCCTGGACCCGGCGGGTACCGGAAAGGTCTCGGTCCTCGGACGCATCCAGGGCCTGACCTCCGCGGAGGGTTCCTAGGGCCAGGCCCTAGCGGCGGACCGGCCAGGCGGTGCCCACCTGGTCGGGCTCCTCGCCTGCGTGCCGGGCGCCGGCGTCGGTGAGGGTCTCCAGGAGGGTCAGCGGGTCGGGCAGCGGGTGCTCGGGGCCGCGCACCCAGTGCACCCGCCGGTCGCCGTCACCGGGCAGCCGGGCGGGCGGTACGAGGACGTACGACCCCCGGCAGTGCCAGCGCAGGCCGGGGTGCTCGTCCATGGTCTCGGGGTGGCAGTCCAGCTCGCACGGCCACCACTCGTCCTCGTCCTCCGGGGTACCGCGGGTGAGGGTGAAGAACAGCATGCGGCCGTCGTCGCTCTCGGCGACCGGACCGACCTCGACGCCGTTCGCGAGCAGCCGCTCCAGCGCCGGCCGGCCGGCCTCCACGGGGACGTCCAGGACGTCGTGGGTCATCCCGGTCGCGGTGATGAAGTTGGCCTGCGGCTGGTGCCGGGCCCAGCGTTCGATCTGGGCACGGTCGGTGGTGGACTGCGTCTGCCACGCGAACGACACCGGGTGCCGGGCCGGGGTGGGACAGCCGACGCGGTCGCAGGAGCAGCCGTAGCCGGGGGCGGGATACGCGGCGGGGGCCAGCGGGAGGCCCGCCCCGGCGGCGGCGAGCAGCAGGGCCGCACGGCCTGAGTCGGCGGCGGCGGCCGCCTCCCCCTTGGGACGGCGCCCGCGGAGCCACCGGGAGAGTTTGCCCTGCCGGCCGCTCGGGCCGCCGAACGTCGCGCTCATCTATCGCCTCGTCGCCTCGCTGTGGTCCGGCCAGGATGCCTTATGGGGCCAAGTGGGTGCGAAGGGGGGTACGAGGGGCGAGAGGATCTCACTAGGACGAGAGGGCCTCACTAAGGCGAGGAGGCCTCACTAAAGCGAAAGGGCCTCACTGGGACGAGAGGTCTCACTATGGCGAGAAGGCATTACAGGTGTTGGATACTCTCCGAAAGCACGATGGGGTTGCGGGCGTTAGACGGGTTCACTCCCGGGCGCCGGACGGGGGCCACCCGTCGCCCCAGTCCGCGTCCCGCGCCGCCTTGTACAGGTCACCGTGCCGTTTGGTGATCGTCGTGCGGCGCAGCTGTTCCTCGGCCTCGCACAGGTCGAGGAGGACCTGGCCCTTGCGGATCTGGGGGCGGCGGACCACCCGGGCCGGTGCCGGGGCGGGCGGGAAGCGGGTGGCGGCCACGTAGCTGAACTTCTCGTCCTCGTAGGGCAGCGACCCGCCCTTGACCTGGCGGTGCAGGGAGGAGCGGCTGACCCGGGCCGAGAAGTGGCACCAGTCCGTGCCGGGGACGATCGGGCAGGCGGCGCTGTGCGGGCAGGGCGCGGCGATCCGGAAGCCGGCGGCGATCAGGCGGTCGCGGGCCTCGATGACCCGGGCGTAGCCCGCCGGGGTGCCGGCCTCCACGATGACGACGGCCTGCGCGGCGGTCGCGGCGGCGTCGACAAGGGCGGCGCGGGCGGCCTCGTCGAGTTCGTTGAGGACGTACGACACCGTGACCAGATCAGTGCTCTCGATGGTGAGCGCCGCTCCGATCCGAGAGCGCTGCCACACCGCCTCCCGCAGCTCCGGGTTGGCCGCGGCGATCTCCCGGCCGAGGGCCAGCGCCGGCTCGGCCCAGTCGAGGACCGTCACCGGCCGCGCCCCGGCCCAGGTGTCGGTCACCGCCCAGGTCGCCGCGCCGGTCCCGCCGCCGACGTCCACATGGCTCGCCGGCACCCAGCCCTCCGGCACCGCGTCGGCGAACGCCGCCAGCGCCGCTCGTACCGCCTCGAAGGTCGCCGGCATCCGGTAGGCCGCGTAGGCCACCACGTCCGCCCGGTCCCGCAGGATCGGCGCGTCGGTCGGGGTGGCCCCCCGATAGCTGGCGATCAGCCGCTCGACGGCTCCGGCGGCCTGCTTCGGAGGAAGGCCGCCGAGAAGGTCGGAGAGCGTGGCACGGAGGAGGTCGGCCGGGGATGCGGGGTGGTTCACCCGGCGATTGTAGGGGCGCCCGGCCCGCACCCTCACCTCCCCGGCGGGGCCGCCCTCACACCCCCGAAGGGCTGAGGAACACCGCCCTCGCCAGCCGGGTCGCCGCCGCCGCGCGCGGGGCGCTGTCGCCGGGCCGCCGCCGTGGATGGACGGTGTTGGCCAGCAGGACCAGGAACGTGTCCGTCGCCCGGTCCAGCACCAGGCTCGTGCCCGTGAACCCGGTGTGCCCGGCCGCGCCCCGTCCCGCCAGTTCGCCCATGAACCACGGCTGGTCCACCAGGAACCCCAGACCGGGCGGGGCCAGCAGCAGGTCCACGAAGTCGGGGCCGAGGACGCGCGCCGGGCCGTACGCACCGCCCGCCAGCAGCGTCCGGCAGAAGACGGCCAGGTCCCGGGCCGTGGAGAACAGGCCCGCGTGCCCGGCCACCCCGCCCAGCGCCCACGCGTTCTCGTCGTGCACGACACCCCGCAGCATGCCCCGGTCCGCCTTGGCCCACGGCCGCCGCTGGTCCTCGGTGGCCGCCGCGCCGGAGCAGGGGCCGAAGTCGGTGGCGGTCATCCCGAGCGGGCGGGTGATGCCCTCGCGGACGAGGACGTCGAGGGTGCGGCCGGTGATCCGCTCCAGGACGTGCTGGAGGAGGAGCATGTTGAGGTCCGAGTAGCGGTAGGCGCCGGGTGCGCTGCTCGGGGCCTCGGCGCGGAGCAGGTCGAGGCGGGCCGCGTCGTCGGGGCAGTCGTGGAGCGGGAGTTCGGGACGCAGGCCGGAGGTGTGGGTGAGGAGCTGGCGGACGGTGATGTGGTGGACGGCGGCCGCCCGGAAGTCGGGAAGGTAGGCGCCGACCCGGGCGTCGATGCCGAGGGTGCCGCGTTCGAGTTGCTGCACGGCGGCGACCGCGGTGAAGAGTTTGGTCAGGGAGGCCAGGTCGAAGGGGGTGTCGACGGTCATCGGGACCCGTGCGGCGGGCGGCAGTTCGACACCGGCGTCGGCCTCGGCGTCGTACGCCGACCAGCGCACCGCCCAGCCGGCCGCCTGCTGCACGGCGATCACGGGACCGCGTCCGGCGACCACCACGGTCCCGGCCGCCCAGGGCCGCTCACCGGCGGTGAGGGCACGCACTTCGCGCACGAGGTGCCTGAGTTCCGCGGGGTCGAGCCCGGCCCGTTCCGGTGTCTCGACGCGCAGTCTCGGTACGCTCAGCTCTCCTCCCCCTCTCTCGACTTCGCTGTTCTCGACTTCGTCCGGACGGGGGCACCCCCATCCTCCATTCCCGCACGTGTGTTCTCCCGCACGGTCCAGGGACGGCACATTCCCACGAAGCAGGCCAGCGCCACCAGTGTCCCCGCCAGTTGGACGATCGCCATGGGCACGGCGGTTCTCTCCCCGGCGATCCCGACCAGCGGCGAGGCGACCGCGCCCACCAGGAACGAGGAGGTCCCGAGCAGCGCGGACGCCGATCCCGCGGTGTGCCGGGTGCGCAGCAGGGCGAGGGACTGGGCGTTGGGGAGGGCGAAGCCCATCGCGGACATCAGCACGAACAGGGCGGTGGCGACGGGGGCGAGACCGACCGGGCCGAAGACCCCGGTCGACATGAGGAGCAGGGCGGCCGAGGCGAGCACGGTCACGGCCAGGCCCGCGCCCAGCACCTTGTCCAGGCCGACCCGGCCCACCAGCACCTTGCCGTTGATCTGCCCGGCGATCACCAGCCCGACCGAGTTGAGCCCGAAGAGCAGGCTGAAGGTCTGCGGGGAGGCGCCGAAGATTTCCTGGATCACGAAAGGCGAGGCACTGATGTAAGCGAAGAGCGCGGCGAAGGCGAAGCCGCCCGCGAGCATGTAGCCGGTGAAGGGGAGGTCGGCGAGCAGGGCGCGCATGGCGCGTACGGCGGCGGCCGCTCCCCCGGTGTGCCGGTCGGCGGTCGCCAGGGTCTCCGGGAGCTTTGCCCACACCACCGCGGCGAGGACGGCGCCGACGACCGTCAGGACCACGAACACGCCCCGCCAGTGGGTCACCCGCAGGATCTGCCCGCCGATCAGCGGGGCGACGATCGGGGCCACCCCCGAGACCAGCATCAGGGTGGAGAAGAAGCGGGCCATCGCGACGCCGTCGTAGAGGTCGCGTACGACGGCCCGGGCGATGACTATGCCGGCCGCGCCCGCGAGGCCCTGCGCGAGGCGGAAGACGACCAGGGTCTCGACGTTCGGCGCGACGGCGCACAGGGCGGTGGCGGCTACATAGACGGCGAGGCCGGCCAGCAGCGGGCGGCGGCGGCCCCAGCGGTCGCTCATCGGGCCGACGACCAGCTGGCCGAGGGCCATGCCGGCGAGGCAGGCGGTGAGGGTGAGCTGGACGGTCGCGGCGGGGGCGTGCAGGGAGCGGGTGACCTCCGGCAGCGACGGGAGGTACATGTCCATCGCCAGCGGCGGCGTCGCGGTGAGCGCGCCGAGGACCAGCACCAGCAGCAGGCCGGCCCGGCGGACGGCCGGGGTGGTGACGGAGGCGGGAGTGGTGACGGAGGCGGGGGTGAAGGCCGGGGTGCCGGGTCCGCGGGGTGCGGGTGCGGGTGCGGGTGCGGGTGCGGGTGCGGTGGTGTCCTGGCTGTCCGATGTCGGCGGTGCCGGCTGCTCGGGCATGCGCCCCCTCGCTCTCTCCTGAAGTCGTGCGTCCGCCGAAGTCCCTGCCTTGGTGGACCCGGATGTCCGCCGCCTATGCTCTCAGCTCGTACAGACAGCCTGGAAACACATGAGCGAGGGTGGGGCGGCCGGGATGGCTGAGCAGAGTGTGCGGTGGGGGATTCTGGCGACCGGTGGGATCGCGGCCGCGTTCGCGGCGGCCCTGGTGGACCTGCCGGACGCGGAGATCGCGGCGGTGGCCTCGCGGTCCCCGGAGTCGGCGGAGGCGTTCGCGGAGCGGTTCGGGATCGGGCGGGCGTACGGCGACTGGGAGTCGCTGGCCCGGGACGAGGACATCGATGTCGTGTACGTCGCCACTCCGCACTCGGCACACCGGGCGGCCGCCGGGCTGTGCCTGGAGGCGGGGCGGAACGTGCTGTGCGAGAAGGCGTTCACGATCGACGCCCGCGAGGCCGGGGAACTGGTCGCGCTGGCGAAGAAGCACGACCGCTTCCTGATGGAGGCGATGTGGATGTACTGCAACCCGCTGGTGCGGCGGCTGAAGGCGCTGGTCGCGGACGGGGCGATCGGCGAGGTGCGGACGGTGCAGGCGGACTTCGGGCTCGAAGGACCGTTCCCGCCCGCGCACCGGCTGCGGGACCCGGCGCTGGGCGGGGGCGCGCTGCTGGACCTGGGCGTGTACCCGGTGTCGTTCGCGCATCTGCTGCTCGGCGAGCCGGACGGGCTGTCGGCGCGAGCGGTGCTCTCGGACGAGGGCGTCGATCTCCAGACGGGTGCGCTGCTCTCCTGGGAGAGCGGTGCTCTCGCGGCGGTGCACTGCTCCATAGTCGGCGGCACCGGCACCACCGCCTCGGTCACCGGTTCCCGAGGCCGGATCGACATCCCGGACGGCTTCTTCAACCCCGAGCGCTTCGTCCTGCACCGCGACGGCCATGACCCCGAGGAGTTCGCCCTGGGCCCGGCCGACGGCCCGCGCAACACCCTCCGCCACGAGGCCCGGGAGGTCATGCGCGCCCTGCGGGCCGGCGAGAAGGAGTCCCCACTGGTCCCGCTCGACGGCACCCTGGCGGTCATGCGCACCCTGGACACCCTCCGGGAACTGATCGGTGTCCGCTACGCGGTTGAAGCGTAAAAGCCCCGAGGAGAAAGCGCCCCGTAGGGGCGCGGGGCGGTATCCGACGTGCGGCTCCGCCACGTGGGCGTGCCCAGCCACGACGCCGCCGCAGCCGACCACCGACCAACACGGCCCTCCCAGCGGAGCGCCTACGCTGCGACTCCATGAACACCAAGCAATCGAAGATCGCGGTGGTCACCGGTGCCGGTTCCGGTGTCGGGCGGGCCGTGGCCGTGGAACTGCTGCGGGCCGGCTGGTCGGTGGCGCTGGCCGGGCGGCGGCCCCGGACGCTGGAGGAGACGGCGGGGCTGGTGCCCGAGGGCGCCAGCCTCGTCGTACGCACGGACGTGGCGCAACCGGATGACGTGGCCGGGCTGTTCGCGGCGACCGTGACGCGGTTCGGGCGGGTGGACCTGCTGTTCAACAACGCGGGGACGTTCGGGCCCGGCGGGGTGCCCGTGGAGGATCTCTCCTACGACGCCTGGCGGCATGTCGTGGACACCAATCTCAACGGGGCGTTCCTGTGTGCGCAGGCGGCGTTCCGGCAGATGAAGGAGCAGGAGCCGCAGGGCGGCCGGATCATCAACAACGGGTCCATCTCGGCGCACACGCCCCGTCCGAACTCCGCCCCCTACACCGCGACCAAGCACGCGCTGACCGGCCTCACCAAGTCGCTGTCCCTGGACGGGCGGCCGTACGGCATCGCGGTCGGGCAGATCGACATCGGCAACGCGTCGACCGACATGACGGCCCGGATGCAGACCGGCGCCCTGCAGGCGAACGGGGAGATCGCCCCGGAACCCGTGATGGACGTGGCCGATGTGGCGCGTACCGTCCGGCACATGGCCGAGCTGCCTCTGGCGGCGAACGTGCAGTTCGCGACGGTGCTGGCGACGACGATGCCGTACGTGGGCCGGGGCTGAACCACCGTTCAGCCCGGACCTTCGCAACGTGCACAACCGGAATTCAAACATCCGCGGTATTGCGGGCGGTAACGCGCCTATGCTCAACTTTCCTCCACCAGAACTTCACAGTTGAGGCTCTGGTGTTCCGCCGACCACATCGAGGGGGGAGGCGGCAGCCGTCCCACCGGACCGGGTGGGGGTGGACCCGTGCGGGACCGCGGGTACGCACCGGTGGGCGGGACGGCTGCCGCGTGACGTCAACCCGCCGGTGTGTCGGCCGAGTCGGTGCCGGCCGTCCGGCGGCGCCGGCGCAGCGCCCAGGCCCCCGCGCCCAGCAGCGCGAGCGTTCCCGCGCCGCCCTCCGCGAGCCGCCACGGCGACGGCCCGGCCGCCCCCGAACCGGCCGCGGCGCCTGTCCCGGCCGCACCCGCGGCGCCCTTGGCCGCCGTCGGCGACGGGCTCGCGCTCGCGCCGCCCTCGCTCAGCGGATCGACCAGCGTGCCCACCGCCTGTGCCGAACTCCCCTTCCCGAAGCCCCAGTCGAGCAGCGCGGCGGTCTCCTCGTAGACGGCGTTGCTGCCGCTGTCGGGATGCATCACGGTGACCAGCAGGGTGCGGCCGCCCCGGGTGGCGCCGCCGGTGAAGGTGTTGCCGGCGTGACTGGTATAGCCGTTCTTGACGCCGAACAGGCCCTTGTAGACGCCGAGTCCCCAGGATCCGGTGAGCAGGCGGTCGGTGTTCTGGATCTGGAAGGTCTTCTTGCCGCCGGCCGGGAAGTTCGCGGTCCTGGTCCCGCAGTAGCCCCGGAAGTCGTCGTCCTTCAGCCCGTGCCGGGCGAAGAGGGTCAGGTCGTAGGCGGAGGACAGCTGGCCGGGGTGGTCGAAGCCGTCGGGGCTGACCACACGGGTGTCCAGGGCCTGCAGGTCGGCCGCCTTGGCCTGCATCTCGGCGACGGTCTTCGCTATGCCGCCGTTCATGTGGGCGAGGACGTGCACGGCGTCGTTGCCGGAGCGCAGGAAGACGCCCTGCCACAGCTGCTCGACGGTGTAGGTGATGCCGGGCTTGATACCGACCAGGCTGGAGCCGGCCGGGACGTCGGCGATGTCGGCGTCCTTGACCTTGTAGCGCTCGGTCCGCTCGAACTTCTTCAGCACGGTGTCCGCGAACAGCATCTTCAGCGTGGACGCGGGCGCCAGACGCCGGTGCGCGTCGAAGGAGGCCAGCACCTCCCCGCTCTCGCAGTCGGCGAGCAGCCAGGCGTGGGCGGTGATCTTCTTGGGAAGACCGGTGGCACCGCGCACCTGGACGCCGCCGCGGGCGAGGCGCTCGCCGCCTATGACGGTGGCGGCGGAGGCAGGGGTCGCCGCGGAAAGGGGAAGTGTGGCGGCCGTCAGTCCGAGGACGGCACGCCTGGTCAGCCGAGAGGAATCGCGCACCCCGGGACCGTACACCGCGTCGAACAGCGGATTCCTGGGTGGGCTCCCTCGCCGGGATAGGAATTTGCTGTCTTATGAAAGTTTGATAAGAGTACGAGCTTTCTCAGCTCTGACACATCTTTTACCCAGTGTGACTCAAAGGTTTCTCCCTAGCTTGAGCCAGCGCCCACAGCGGGCGCCAAGAACCTTCGAGGAACGGGATGTTTGGCATCTATCTCAAGCGCGAGCTGGGCCGTAGAAAGAAGGCGGCCCTGGTCATCGCACTGGGTCTGGCGCTCGGAATCGCGCTGGTCATCACGGTCAACTCCGTGTCGGCCGGTATGACGCAGGCGCAGGACAAGGTCCTCAAGTCGCTTTACGGCCTCGGCACCGACATGACGGTCACCAAGGCCCGTACGGCACCCACGTCGGGCAGCTCCGGCGGCCCGAACTTCAAGTTCGACGCCAAGTCCAGCAGCAGTTCCACGCAGAGTTCGGACCGGGTGCAGACGCAGGGAGGTCAGGCCCTGAAGTCGACCCTGGTCACCAAGGTCGCCGCGCAGAAGGGCGTGGAGAGCGCGGTCGGAGCGCTCTCCCTGAACGTCACCAAGGTCGACGGCTCCTTCACCCAGGGCAAGGCGCAGAGCTCCAGCGGCAGCAGCAGCAACGGCGGCGGTGGCCAGGGCCAGCCGGGCGGCGGCACCTCCACCGGCCAGCCCCAGGTCCAGGGAGGCGGCGCCAACTTCAACGTCAACAGCTACTCCGTGGCCGGCGTCGACGTCGCCCACCAGGGCCTCGGCCCGCTGGCCTCGATGAAGATCACCTCGGGCAAGACCTTCACCTCGGCGCAGACCGGCACCAAGGTCGCGGTGGTCAGCAAGTCGTACGCCAAGGAGAAGAAGTACAAGGTCGGCTCGACCTTCAAGATCTCCGGCACCAAGTTCACGGTCATCGGCATCGCGACCCCGGACAGCAGCGAGTCCGACACGGATGTGTTCATCCCGCTGAAGCTGGCGCAGACCCTCGGCGACGCCAAGAACCAGGTCACCACGATCTACGTCAAGGCGACCGACTCCAAGCAGATCTCCGCCGTGAAGAAGGAGATCACGTCCAACATCTCCGGTACGACGGTCACCACCTCCGCCGACCTGGCGTCCACGGTCTCCGGTTCCCTCTCCACCGCCTCCAGCCTGGCGACCAGCGTCGGCAAGTGGCTGTCCATCGCGGTGCTGGTGGCGGCCTTCCTGGTGGCGGCGCTGCTGACCTCCTCCGCGGTGTCCCGCCGGGTGCGTGAGTTCGGCACCCTGAAGGCGCTGGGCTGGCCCTCGCGCAACGTCACCCGGCAGGTCGTCGGCGAGTCCATGGTCAACGGCCTGTTCGGCGGCGCCCTCGGCATCGCCCTCGGCGTCGGCGCGGCCTACGTGGTCACCGCGATCAGCCCGAAGCTGACCGCCCAGGTGGGCAGCACCACCGGCGGCGGTGGCGGCATGGGCGGCGGCCCGGGCGGCGGCGGCCCCGGCCAGCAGGCCTCCCAGAACACCCTGGAGATCGCGCTGACCGCGCCGGTCTCCCTCACCACCATCGCGCTCGCGGTCGGCCTCGCGGTCACCGGCGGTCTGATCGCCGGCGCGATGGGCGGCTGGCGCGCCTCCCGGATGCGCCCGGCCGACGCCCTGCGCAGCGTCTCCTAACACCGCCGGCCCCTGAACCGGGGCGCCGCGCCGCCACTCCCCCCGGGACGCGGCGCCCCACCCCCCTTACCACCTTGTGGAGAACCCATGTACAGACTCACCGGAGTCACCAAGCGCTACACCCGGGGCAAGGAGACGGTCGAGGCGCTGCGCGGCGTCGACCTGACCATCGAGGACGGCGACCAGCTCGTCATCCAGGGCCCGACCGGCGGCGGCAAGTCGACCCTGCTCCAGATGATCGGCGGCCTGGACCGTCCGACCGAGGGCAGTGTCGAGCTGGACGGCGTCGACCTCGCGCGGATCAGCGAGGCGAAGCTGACCCGGCTGCGGGCCGAGAAGATCGGCATCATCTTCCAGTCGTTCAACCTGATCCCGACGCTGACCGCGCAGGAGAACGTCGAGACGGCCCTGGTGCCGCTCGGCGTGAAGCCGGCCGAGCGGCGCGAGCGGGCGGCGGAGGCGCTGCGCTCGGTGGGCCTGGGCGAGCGCCTCACCCACGCTCCCGCGGAACTCTCCGGCGGCCAGCAGCAGCGGGTCGCCATCGCCCGTGCGCTGGTGAAGAAGCCGAAGGTGCTCCTCGCCGACGAGCCCACCGGCAACCTCGACGAGGGCACCCGGGACGACATCATGGGCCTGCTGGAGGGCCTGTGGCACGAGTACCGGCTGACCTTCATCATGGTCACCCACGACTCCTCCATCGCCCGCCGCGCCCCGCGCCTGGCCACCATCAAGGCCGGCCAGATCACCCTCACCGAGCAGGGCGGCGGACCGCAGTACGCACAGCAGGCGGCCGGCTACGACAGCCCGCAGCAGCAGGATTACGGCCCGCAGCACGCCCAGCAGCCTTACGTACAGCAGCAGTACGGCGGCGGACAGGGCTACTGACCCGTCCGCAGGGGCCGTTCAGCGCCCGAGCAGCCGGTCGATCTCGGCCAGCTGTCCGGCGGTGAGCGGCCCCTTCGCCATCGCCCCGGCGTTGTCCTCGGCCTGGGCGACGGACCGGAAGCCGGGGATGGGGACCGTACGCGGGCTGCGGGCCCAGATCCAGCCGAGGGCACCCTGCGCCAGGGTCCGGCCGCCGCTGGCGAGGACCGCCCGCAGCGCGTCGATCCGCGCGATCCACTCGGGATCGGCCCCGTCCCCGTCCCCGAATCCGGGCAGCCAGGCCGGCGGCCTGCTCCGGATGTCGCCCGAGCCGGCCGCCTGCCGCCGGCCGCCGAGCAACCCCATCGCGAGCGGGCTGCGGTTGACGGCGGCAAGACCCAGGTCATCCGCGGCCCGCAGGAGTTCGGGCGCGTCCTGGAGCACGTTGAGGGTGTGCTGGACGGCCGTACAGTGCGGCCCCTCGGCGAAGACGGCGGCGCGGTCCGGGTCGTCGGTACTCCAGCCGTACGCCCTGATGAGCCCCTCCGCCACCAACTCCTCGCAGACGTCGCGGAGTTCGGCGGCGCGGGCCGGGTCCGCGTCGGACAGGTGCAGCTGGTAGAGGTCGACGTGGTCGGTGCCGAGGCGGCGCAGCGACGCGGTGAGGGCGCGGCGCACGTAGGCTGGGGAGTCGTCGCTGCCGGTGAGGGTGCGGGTCTCCTCGTCGAAGACGTTGCCCCACTTGGTGGCGACGACGACGTCGTCCCGGCGCTTGCCGAGGGCGCGGCCGAGGACGCGCTCGCTGTGCCCGGCGCCATAGGTGTCGGCGGTGTCGAAGAAGGTGACGCCGAGGTCGAGGGCGCGGTGGACCGCCCGTACGGACTCCTCGTCGTCGACCTTGCCCCAGCCGAGCGGCTGCCCGGTGCCGTCCTGCCACTCGCCGCCGATGGCCCAGCAGCCGAAGCCGAGCGCGCTCACCTCGATGCCGGAACGTCCCAGGGTCCTGGTGGTGCTGTAGCTGTCCATGCCCCAGACGCTAGGAGTTGAAGCGCACGCGAAGGCAAGGGGTCGGTCAGGCCTGCCCGGTCTCGAAGCGGGAGATACGGCCGTCGTCCTCGACGGTGAACGACCACTTGGTGCGCATCTCGCCCCAGGTGTCGTTGCGGTAGCCGGCGACCAGCGAGCGGCCGTCGCGGGACTCGCTGTCGACGTCCAGGTGACCGTGGGAGGAGAAGATCTCGCGGTCGAGCCAGTCGGCGAGGTCCCGGTCGGAGCCGTCGTCGGCCATGGTCGCGTCCGGGGTGAGGAGCCCCAGGAGCCTCGCGCGGTCACCGGCGTTGACGGCGCCGACGAAGGCGCGGACGGCCGGGTCGCTGAGTCTGTCCGTGTGAATCGTCATGTCGGTCAGCGTCACACCGCGGCCGGGGGCCCGCCACCCTAACGGCGCCGAGGACGGGCCGGTCGGGTGTCCCGGTGCGACGGTGGAGACCTGATCGCATCCCCGGCCGGAGGAGCCACCGTGACCGTGACCTGCTACGACCGACGTGATGTGGGCCTGCTGCTGCTCCGGCTGGGGACCGGCGGGGTGCTGGCGGCGCACGGCGCGCAGAAGCTGTTCGGCTGGTTCGGCGGGGGCGGGATCGAGGGCACGGGCCAGTTCATGGAGTCGGTGGGGTACGCGCCCGGGCGGCAGAGCGCGCTGGCGGCGGGGCTGGCGGAGGCGGGCGGCGGCACGCTGCTGGCGCTGGGCCTGGCGACCCCGGCGGCGGGGGCCGCGGCGACCGGCGCGATGGCGGGCGCGGCCGCGCTGCACATGCCGAACGGCTTCTTCGCGGCGGAGGGCGGCTACGAGTACGCGGCGAGCCTGGGCCTGGCCGCCGCGGGCCTGGCGGTCTCGGGTCCCGGCCGGCTCTCCCTGGACCACACGTTCGGGCATGTCTTCGACCGGGGCTGGATGGTCCCGGTGGCACTGGGGGTGACGGCGGCGGTCACGGCGGTGGTGGTCGGGGCCCGGAACCAGCGGGTGCGGCGGGAGCGGGAGGGCGAGCAGGAGGCGTTGTTCGAGGAGTAGCGCCCAGTCGGCGCGAGGCAGACTACGGCCATGAGCGAACAGGACACCCCCGTCACCACCTCCGTCGCCCTGTGGCCCACCGTGGACGACCTCTGGGCACGCCTGGAGGCCACCCGCGTCCACGCCGGACCGGAGGGCGTCCTCCTGCGTATCCTCAAACTCTCCGAGGAGGTCGGCGAGGTCGCCGAGGCGGTCATCGGTGCCACCGGTCAGAACCCGCGCAAGGGCGTGACCCACACCTGGGACGACGTACAGGGCGAACTGTGCGACGTGGCCATCACGGCCCTGGTGGCACTGCGGACGCTGACGCCGGAGGCGCAGCAGGTGTTCGAGGCCCACTTGCAGGGTGTCAGGGACCGGCCCCTGGGTCCGTCGGCATGAAGCCGCTCCCGCAGACCGGCCGCGTGGGGCCACGCCCCGGCGCGTTCGCTTGACCTTGCCCCCGGGGGCAGGGTCTAGCGTTCGAGCATGGAGGTGAACGGCATGAAGATCGGTGAGCTGGCGCGTCGAGCCGACGTGACGGCGAAAGCTGTGCGGTACTACGAATCGCTGGGGCTGGTGACGCCCGAGCGTCTCGCGAACGGCTACCGGGACTACGCCGAGGACGACGTGCGCCTCGTGCGGGAGATCAAGGCCCTGCACCGGCTGGGCATCCCCGTCGAACGCACCCGGCCCTTCCTGGAGTGCCTGGCCGCCGGGAGCCTGTACGCCGACGACTGCCCCGCCTCGCTGGCCACCTACCGGGAGGCCATCGACGAACTCACCGAGCGCATCGAGGCCCTCAACGCCCGCCGCTCCACGCTGATCACCAACCTGCAGATCGCGGCCCACCGGGGCAGCGGCGTCGTACCGCCCGGAGGAACCGCGAGTGAGGACCACCACCTGGCTCTCCCCGCGGACCTGCCGGTCCCCGGGGACGACGGCGCCGCCCGTCACCTGCCCGGCACGGCCATGCCGCCCCTCGCCTTGCCGGACACCGCGGGCCGGGCGGTCCGCCTGGACGCGCTCGGGCCCCGCCGTACGGTGATCTACGTCTACCCCCTCACCGGCCGCCCCGGCACCGACCTGCCGGAGGGCTGGAACTCCATCCCCGGCGCCCGCGGCTGCACCCCGGAGGCGTGCGGCTTCCGCGACCACTTCCAGGACCTCCTGGAAGCCGGCGCCGGCCGCGTGTACGGGCTGTCCAGCCAGGACAGCGACTACCAGAACGAGGTCGTGGAACGGCTCGGTCTGCCCTTCGACATGCTCTCCGACCCCGCCCTCGCCCTCGCCGACGCGCTCGGCCTGCCCGTCTTCGAGGCCGACGGCGCGAAGCTGTTCCGGCGCCTGACCCTCGTCGTCCGCGACGGCACCGTCGAGCACGCCTTCTACCCGGTCTTCCCGCCGAACGAGCACGCGCAGCAGGTCCTTGACTGGTTGCGCGACAACCCGCTGCAACGCCCCTCGCAGGACCGGCGGCGGTGACCGCGGTGGTCCGATAGTCCGCGGCTCCAGTGACCGTCACCACTCCTACTGTTCCGAGAGGTTCTCCATGTTCCGCGGCCTCAGCGCCTTCCCCCTCACCCCCACCAGCGAGGACGGCATCGACGAGAACGCCTTCCGCGCCCTCGTCTCCCGCCTCGCCGCCGCCGGCGTCGACTCCGTCGGGGCCCTGGGCTCCACCGGCGGCTACGCCTACCTCACCCGCAAGCAGCGCGCCCGCGTGACGGCGCTCGCGGTCGAGGCCGCCGACGGTGTGCCGGTCATGGTCGGTATCGGGGCCCTGCGGACCTCGCAGGTCCTCGCCCACGCCGAGGACGCCCAGAAGGCGGGCGCGTCCGCGGTCCTGCTCGCCCCGATGACGTATCAGCCGCTCACCGACGACGAGGTGTTCGGCCTGTACGAGGACGTCACCCGCGAACTGTCGGTGCCGCTGTGCGTGTACGACAACCCCCGCACCACCCACGTCGACTTCACCGACGAACTCCACGGCCGTATCGCCGGGTTGCCGAACGTCGCCGCCGTCAAGATCCCGCCGGTGCCGGACGACCCGGCCGCCGCGGAGCAGCGCGTGACGACACTGCGGGCACGACTCCCCGAGACGGTGAGCATCGGCGTGAGCGGTGACTGGGCAGCGGCCGGCGGTCTGAACGCCGGATGCGAGGCGTGGTACTCGGTCCTCGGCGGCCTGTTCCCCCGGACCGCCCTCGCCCTCACCCGCGCCTCCCAGGCCGGCGACACCGAGCAGGCCACTGCCCGCTCCGAACGCCTGGAGCCCCTCTGGGACCTCATCCGCCGGTACGGCGGCCTGCGCGTGATGTCCGCGGCCGCCGCGCACCTGGGCCTCACCACCGAGCCCAACCTGCCGCTCCCGCTCCGGGGCCTGCCCGCCGACGCCCGGGGCCGGCTGGTGACCGTACTGGACGACCTGGACCTCGGAACGACGGCGTGACCCCGCCCGGGCGGGCCTGGCGATCACTGTGCGCGCCACGCCCCGCCGCGTCGATCGGGCCCCGTAGAACGGCCTGACCGGCGGCGGCGAGGCTACCGTGATGACGCATGAGACGCTGGTTGCCCCTGGATGCCGTGCCCCGCCTCATCGGCGCGGCGATTGTCGGAGCCGTGGTCGGCGTGGCCGTGGCGCTGGCGACCGACGGAGCGCTGGGCGCACTGGCCGCGATCGCCACGACGGAGCTGTCCTTCGTCCTGGCGGGCTGGGTGGTGCTGTGGCCGATGGACGCCACAACCACCCACCGCAACGCACGGCGTGAGGACTTCCGTCCCGTGACCGATGAACTCGTGGTGGTCGCGGTGGCCCTGTGCGGACTGGCGGCTATCGTGCTGCTGCTCCTGCGCGGCAAGTCCGGCCCCGGCCATGTGGCGGCCGCGACCGCCCTGTGCGGCGTCTTCACGGCCTGGGCCGCGCTGCATCTGATGTACGCCGCCCGTTACGCCTACGTGTACTACGAGTCCGCGGGCGGGATCGACTTCAACTCGGACGACCCTCCGGCGTACCGGGACTTCTTCTACTTCAGCTACAACCTCGGCATGACCTATCAGGTGTCCGACACCGATGTGTCGAGTTCGGCGATCCGGGCGATCGTGCTGCGTCACACACTGCTGTCCTACGTCTTCGGCACCGGCATTCTCGCCACCGCCATCAATCTCGTCGTGGGAATCGTCAGCGGCTGAGGCGGCGGCTCCGGGGCGGGGCCCGCAGCGGACCGCGTGAGCCCTCAGGAGGTCGGCATGGGGCCGACGCCTGCCCGTTCCCGGGCGGCGTCGAGCATCCGGCGGGCCTCGGCGCGGCTGGCGTGGGCCCGCTGCCTGGCGTCACCGTGCGCGACGTCCGCGGTCGCGACCAGGGCCGCCGCCAGCTCGGCCCGCCCCCGGCTGAGCCGGCTGCGCACCGTCCCCACCGGAACCCCGCACGCGAAGGCGACCTGCTCGTAGGAGGCGTCCCCGGCAGAGAAGTAACGCAGCACCAGCGGCATGCGCAGCGCCGGGGACAGCTCCTCCATGGCCGCCCAGATCCAGTCCCGTACGGCGGTGCGCTCCAGCCACTGCTCCGGGCCGGCGTCCGGTGCCGGCAGGGGCACCTCCTCCACCGGCCGGACCAGGGCGGAGTGCCGCAGCACGGACCGGCTCCCGTTCCGCACGATCATCCGCAGCCAGGCGCCCACCGCCGCCGGGTCGCGTACGTCCCCGATCCGCAGCAGTGCGGTCAGCGCCGCTTCCTGCAGCACGTCGTCGACGTCCGCCGCCGCCCCCAGCACGCTCAGTGCCACCGCCCGCATCCCCGCCCGGTGCCGCTCCAGCAGCACCCCCAGCGCGGCGACCTCGCCGGACTGGGCCGCCCGCGTCAGCACCGCGTCCTGCACGCACGCGGCCTCCGCGGCTTCCCGAAGCATGACGTCCCCCGTTCCGGATCCCGGGCCATGGCCGACGCCGCGAGGTTCCAACTTTGACAGGTGGAACGTAGAAGCTCCGCAGCCAACATGTCAATACCGGAACGTGAGGACCCGACCTGTCAATACTGGAGGGAGAGGGGTTAAGGTGCGGGCATGAGCCTTCGTCACGCCCTCTTGGGTCTGCTTGTGTTCCGCCCCGGCAGCGGCTACGACCTGCTGAAGATGTTCAACACCTCGCTCGGCTACGTCTGGCCGGCCAAGCAGAGCCAGATCTACGGCGAGCTGACCAAGCTGGACGCCACCGGCCTGATCCAGGTCACCGACGAGGGCCCGCGTGGCCGCAAGCAGTACTCGCTCACCCCCGAAGGCCACGCGGAGGCGCGGCGCTGGCTGGCCGAGACGGAGGAGCACCGGCCGCAGCGCAACCCGATGCTGCTGCAGACGTTCTTCCTGGGGCTGCTGCCGCGCGAGGAGGCCGTGGAGCGGCTCCTGCGGCACGCGGACACGGCCGCGAAGGAGTATGACGCTCTGCTGGCGCTGCGGGATTCGGAGGACTGGGACCGCGACGCGTTGACCGAGTGCGGCCGGCTCGTCCTGGAGCACGGCCTGCGCCAGCGCGTCCTGGAACAGGAGTGGGCCCACTGGGCGGCCGAACAGCTCCGCGAGGGGCACGTCAAGGAGCCGGCCGACCGGGCGGAGGCACCGGAACCGGACTAGAACCGGTACGGCGCTTTGGCTGAGCGGGCGGGTTCAGTGGGAGCGCTCGACGCTCCAGTGCGGCAGCAGTTCGAAGAAGGCGACCGCCTCGCTCCGCCAGCGCGGCCGCCAGCCCGCGGCCATCGCGGCGGCCTGCTCGGCGTGGTCACGCATCCGCGCCCGTAGCCGGCCGGCCACCCCGCGCGCCTCGGCGATCTCCCGGATCGTGTCGATCGTCCCGGCGGTGCAGGCGGGGTCGCCGAGCGCCGTCTCCAGCACGGCTCGCTCCGCACCGTCGAGGCCGTCGAGCGACGACAGCAGCGCGGCCACCACATAGCTGCGCTTTCCGTCACGGATGTCGGTCCCCGTCGGCTTGCCCATCACCTCGCCGTCCCCGAACAGGTCCAGATAGTCGTCCCGCATCTGTGCGCAGATCCCCACCAGGCGTGCGTAGCGGCTCAACTCCCGGTCGTGGTGCTCCGGTTGCGCACCGGCGGCGAGGAGTCCCAGCCGCAGGGGCGCGAGCAGCGAGTAGCGGGCCGACTTGTAGTCCGCCACCTGGTCGATGACCTCGGTGTCCGGGAGCTCGCCGGTGACATCGCGCTCCAGGTCGATGACCTGCCCCAGGATCGTCTCCGCCGCCGCCCTGGTCTGCGCCTCGATCATGGCCTGCCGTACCGGCGGGGCGGCCTCCGCGTCGAGGAGGACCCGCAGGGACAGGGCCAGCGCGAGGTCGCCGGCGAGCACGGTGAGGCCGAGGGCGGTCCGGGGGTGGCGGGGGAACCGCTCGCGGTAGGCGTAGTAGGTGGAGGGACCACCTCGGCGGCTGGGACTGTCGTCGATGAGGTCGTCGTGGATCAGACCGTGGCTGTGCAGCAGTTCGAGGCTCAGGGCCGCGTGCTCCAGCCCCGCCACCGGCTCGTCCGTCACCAGGCGGGCCGCCTCGTTGAGGATCACCACGCGGATCCGCTTGCCGCCGCGCAGGGACAGTTCCCTCAGCAGGTCCAGGCACTCCGGGGTGAACCTGCCGAACGACGGTGTGTCGAGGGCACCGCCCAGGGAGTCGAAGTACTCCGCGAAGAGCTTCTCGAAGGCCTGGGTGTGACCGGCGAGACGAGCCGTCAACTGGTCATGGCCACCAGTGGTGTCGGGCATGGCAGGGCTCCTGGGGAGGGCGTGCGGACACAGGTGTCCCATGATGCGTGACGGGGTGCCGATCGCCCGCACCGCGCCGGGACGGCGGCCGGAGACACCCCGGCACCCGACGGCGGGCAACCCGGTCGCCGTGTGCCGCTGGACGACACGGCGAAGCACCCGCACTGGCCGGTGCCGAGCATCCGTATCCGCGGGCCGCCGGACCTCGGGAAGCGGCGGCTCGGCCGATCGTCACCCGGATGTGCTTCATCAGCGGCTGGTCGCTCTGCTCGCTCTGCTCGCTGTGGTCGCGCAGCGCGATCGGCGCCGAACTCCGTTTCTCGTCCGGCGGGTTGTGCGGCCTGACGTATGCGGTGTGCGGGGCGTGCGCGCACCCCGCACACCGGGGGCTATTTGACCGACCCCGCCATCACGCCCTGCACGAAGTGCCGCTGGAAGGCGAAGAACACCGCCACGGGCACCACCAGCGACAGGAACGCACCCGGTGCCAGCACATCGATGTTGCTGCCGAACTGCCTGATCTGTGACTGGAGTTCGACGGTGAGCGGCTGCGAGGAAGGGTCCGCGAACAGCAGCGCCACCAGCATGTCGTTCCAGACCCACAGGAACTGGAAGATGGCGAGGCTGGCGATCGCCGGGCGGCCCACCGGCAGCACCAGCCGGGTGAAGATCCGCCATTCGCTGCCGCCGTCCATCCGGGCGGCCTCCAGCATCTCCTTGGGCATCTCGGCGAAGTAGTTCCGCAGCAGGAACACCGCGAACGGCAGTCCGTAGGCCACGTGGAACAGCACCACGCCGGGAATCGTGCCGAACAGCCCCAGTTGCCCGAAGAGTTTGGCGACGGGCAGCAGGCCGATCTGCACCGGTACCACCAACAGGGCGACCACCAGCAGGAACACGGGCTCGCGGCCGGGGAAGTCCAGCCAGGCGAAGGCGTATCCGGCGAGCGCGGCCACCACGACCACCAGCGTGGTCGCCGGCACCGAGATCAGCACGGTGTTCCAGAAGGCCTGGGTCATGCCCGAGTTCTTCAGCAGCGCCGAGTAGTTGTCGAAGGACAGCTGCCCGGGCCTGGCGAGCGCCGTCCACCAGCCGCTGCTCGCCGAGTCCTGCGAGGACCGCAGCGAGGACAGCAGCAGCCCGGCGAGAGGGGTGAGCCAGACCAGCCCGACCACCACGAGGAAGGCCTGCACCACGGCGTTGCCCAGGCCGCGCCTGATCGCGTTCACCGCTGACTCCTCCTAAAGCGCCGGACGTTGAAGGCCATGGCCGGGATGACCAGGACCAGGAGCAGCACGCCGAGGGCACTGCCGAGGCCCTGGTTGTTGCCGCCGCCGAAGGACACCAGCCACATCCGGGTCGCGAGGACGCCCGCGTCCTCCTGCATCTGCCCCGGCGCGATGATGTAGACGAGATCGAAGACCTTCATCACGTTGATGACGAGGGTCACGAACACCACGGTGAGCACCGGCGCCAGCAGCGGCACGGTGATGCGCCGGAAGATCTGCCACTCGTTGGCGCCGTCCATCCGGGCGGCCTCCAGGGCGTCCCGGGGCAGAGCGGCCAGCCCGGCTCCGATCAGCACCATCGCGAACCCGGTCCAGATCCACAGGTAGGCCCCGATGATGGCGGGCGTGACGAGGGCGGGTCCGAGCCAGGAGACGCCCTGGTAGGGCTGGGCGAAGTTCGAGGCCGGCAGTTCCACCCGGTAGGAGCCGGCCGCCAGTCCCGTGAAGCGGAAGGAGCCGTCGGCCGCGGTGCTGGTGCTCGCGACCGCCTTGCCGTCGGCGCGCACCGCCTCGACCTTCATCCGCGGCAGCCCGCTCTCTCTGCGGTCGACCACGCCGGGACTGCCGCCGCCGCCCGGGGTGAAGTCCAGGTAGACCACCCCGCCCAGGTCACCGGCCGCGGTCCTGCGGTGCGCCGCCGCGTAGGCGGGCTGTGCGCCGCCCGGCAGGTCCTTCGGTGCGACGCCCACCAGTCCGAGCGTCACCGTGTCGCCGGGCCCGAGGTTCGCGGCCGTGCGGTATGAGCCGTCCTTCTCGGCCGTGAGGTCCTGGCCGGTGCGGGCGCGGGCGGTGGGGTACTCGGCGGTGCCCTTGAATGCGTTGTGCACGGTGACCACGGCCGCGTTGAGCACGCCCTTGTGCGGGTCCTCGTCGTAGGCGAGCCGGAAGATGATGCCGGCGGCCAGGAAGGACACCGCCATCGGCAGGAACAGCAGCAGCTTGAAGGCGGTCGCCCAGCGCACCTTCTCCACCAGCACGGCGAGGATCAGCCCGAGCCCGGTGAGCAGGGTCGGGGCCACCAGCACCCAGATCACGGTGTTGCGGATGGCCTTGAGGGTCGCCGGGTCGCGGAACATCTCGGTGTAGTTGTCGCCGCCGACGAACCGGGTGCCGGACGCGTCGAAGAAGCTGCGGCCGATCGAGAACAGCACCGGGTAGACGACCAGCGCGCCCAGCAGGAGCAGGGCCGGGAAGACGAAGAGCAGGGCGATGATCCGCCCACGGCGCCGGGTCCGTCTGGCACGTTCGGCCTGCCCGGTAGACGGTGGGCTGGTCTTCTCCGAGACCACGGTCGCGGTCACGGCCGTCAGCCCTTGTAGGCCTTGGCCGCGGCGGTCTCCAGCTGTGCGGCGGTCGCCTTCGGGTCGGACGGGTCGGCCAGGAAGTCCTGGAGGATCTTCCACTCGCCGGCGCCCTTGGTGCCGCCGAACGCCGCGGGTGCCTGGTCGGACATGTCGAAGCGGACCGAGTCGCCGCCGCCCACCAGGGACTTGGCGATGGCGCGGGTGACGTCGTCGCCGTAGGAGGACAGGTCCAGGTTCTTGTTCGCGGACAGGAAGCCGCCCTCCTTCGCCCAGACGGCCGCGGCCTCCGGCGTGGCCAGGTACTCCAGGAGCTTCATGCCGGCCGTGGCGTTCTTGCCCGCCTTCAGGACGACCGCCGCGTCACCGCCGCTGACCACGGGCGCGGTGCCGCCGTCGACGGCCGGGAAGGGGAAGAACGTCGCGTCCGTGCCGATCGTCTTGCCGAACTGGTCGTGGGCGACCCCGGCGACGAAGTCGCCCTCGTAGACCATGGCGGCCTCCGGCTTGGGCCCGAAGACCTTCTGCACGGAGCCCGGGAAGTCGGTGTTGAGGGCCTCCTTCTGGCCGCCCGCGACCAGCTGCTTGTCCTTGAAGAGGGTGCCGAGCGTGCCGAGGGCCTTGACCACGGACGCGTCGGTCCACTTGAGCTTGTGGGCGGCGAGGGCGTCGTACTTCTCGGGTCCGGCCTGGGAGAGGTAGATGTTCTCGAACCAGTCGGTGAGGGTCCAGCCGTCCGCGCCGCCTATGGAGAAGGCGGCGAGCCCCGAGTCGGAGACGGTGTGCCCGTCCTTCAGCAGCTCCGCCCAGCTGGTGGGCGGCTTGACGCCGGCCTGGTCGAGGGCGTCGGGGCTGTACCAGACGGTGGACTTGTCGGCGGCCTTGAAGTAGAGGCCGTAGAGGGTGCCGCCGACGCTGCCGTAGTTCTTCCAGACCTGCGCGAAGTTGGTGTCCACGGACTGCTGGGTGGTCTTGGACAGCGGCTTCAGCCAGCCGCTCTTGGCGAACTGCTGGAGCACGCCGACCTGCGGGACCATGACGACGTCGGGGGCGTTGCCGCCCTCGATCTTGCTGCCGATGACGGTGGAGACGTTGTCGCCGGTGGACACGAACTGGGTCTTGGCGCCGGTCTTCGCGCTGAACGCGTCGAGGACCTTCTGGAAGCTCTTCAGTTCGTCGCCGGACCAGACGCCGGCCACGGTGACGGTCTGGCCGCTGAGCGCCTTGGCGCCGCCGCCGGCCGAGACCGGGCCGCCGCTGCCTCCGCAGGCGATGGCGCCGAGCGCGAGGACGAGGGTGGTGCAGCCGGTGAGCAGGGTGGTACGTCGTCGCATCATCATTGATGTTCCTTCGGGAGAGCGTGAGTTGAACCGGGGTGGGGTCAGAGGTCGTTGATCCACCAGGCGGCGGTGGAGCCGGGCAGTACTCCGGCGGGGCAGGGGCCGCTGGCGAGCAGGGGGGTGCCGGAGACGGGGGCGGGGGTGGGTGCCGTACCGAAGTTGACGGCGCAGACCAGGCCGTCGCCGCGGGCGAAGCCGAGGACACCGGGCGGGGTGTCCAGCCACTCCAGCGGGCCGTCTCCCAACTGCGGTAGCTGGGACCTGAGTTGGAGGCCGTCGCGGTACAGGTGCCAGAAGGAGCGGGTGTCGGCGAGGGCGCGGTCGGTGGCGTACTCGGCGAAGTAGTCGGGCTGCGGCAGCCAGGGCCGGGCCCCTTCGGCGCCGGAGGTGAAACCGAACGGGGAAGCCTGCCCGGACCACGGGAGCGGGACCCGGCAGCCGTCGCGGATCCGGGCCCGGCTGCCGGTGCGCCGGAAGATCGGGTCGGTGAGCACGTCGTCGGGCAGATCGACGACCTCGGGCAGGCCCAGTTCCTCGCCCTGGTAGATGTAGGCGGCGCCGGGCAGCGCCAGCATCAGCAGGGCGGCGGCGCGGGCCCGGGCGGCGCCGAGCCCGCTGCCCTCGGGGGTGGGTTCGCCGTAGCGGGTGACCGTGCGGACCTGGTCGTGGTTGTTGAGGACCCAGGTGACCGTGGAGCCGGTGCCGGCGATGTCCTGCATGGCCTCGCCGATGACCTTGCGGAAGGCGTCGGCGTTCCACGGTGCGCTCAGCAGGTCGAAGAAGAAGGCCTGGTGGAGTTCGTCAGGGCGGACGTACAGCGCGTGGTCGCGGGCGGTGGGCACCGACACCTCGCCGACGAGGAGGCGTTCGCGGCCGTCGCGGGCCGTGTACTCCTCGCACACCGCGCGCCAGTGCCGCCAGACGTCGTGCACCTCGGGCTGGTTCCAGGCAAGGGGGTTGACCGAGTCGCGGGTGCGGGCGTCGGCCTCCGGGTCCGGGGAGTCGGGCAGCTCGGGGTGCTTGAAGAGACCGGCGGCGACGTCGATACGGAAGCCGTCGACGCCCCGGTCGAGCCAGAAGCGGAGCACCTGGTCGAACTCGGCGGCGACCTCGGGGGTGCGCCAGTTCCAGTCGGGCTGCTCGGGCGCGAACATGTGCAGGTACCACTGCCCGGGCCGGCCGTCCGCCTCGGTCACCCGGCTCCAGGCCGGGCCGCCGAACATGGAGTGCCAGTTGTTGGGCGGTTCGGAGCCGTCGGGGCCACGGCCGTCGGCGAAGTGGAAGCGACCGCGCTCCCGGCTGCCGGGCACGGCGGCGAGGGCCTGCCGGAACCACGGGTGCTCGTCGGAGCAGTGGTTGGGGACGATGTCCAGCAGCACCTTCATGCCGAGCCGCCGGGCGGCCGCCGTCAGCAGGTCGAACTCGGCGAGGTCGCCGAAGAGCGGGTCCACGTCGCAGTAGCCGGCCACGTCGTAGCCGTGGTCGTGCTGCGGCGAGGGATAGAAGGGGCTCAGCCAGATCCCGTCGACACCGAGCTTCTTCAGGTACGGCAGCCCGGCCCGGACGCCGGCCAGATCGCCGATGCCGTCGCCGGTGCTGTCCAGGAAGCTGCGGACGTACACCTGGTAGATCACTGCGTCACGCCACCAAGGGTGCCGGTTCAACACGTTGCTCAACCCGTTGACCTGTCTCTGCGAAGGGCAGCAGTTATGCATGCATGTTAAGTAGACGTGTCGAGAGGGTGTCAACGAGTAGGGCAGAAGCTACTGTCGGGTTAGGACTTCATATCCGGATATATAGGCCCACCGAAGCCAGAGAAGAGACCCTGGCGTTACCTAACAGGTAACTACCGGCAGAGGACTGCGACCGATCGGTACGCGCCTACCGGCCGGAGAGGGCGGCCAGTTCCCGCGCCAGCCGGCGCACCGCCGCCGCGGGCGTCTCGTGCCCGGTCATCGCGTCGTGTACGACAGCCTGCACCACCAGGCTGACCTGGTCGTAGCGCGGGCTCTTGGGGCGCGGTCGGGCCGTCTGCACGCTGGCGCGCAGCGTCGGCAGATAGGGGAACTCCCGGATCAGCGCGGGATCGTCGTACAGCGCGGCGCGCACCGGCGGCAGCGCGCCACGGGTGAGGACCTGGCGCTGCACCGGCGCGCTGGTGAGGTAGGCGATCAGCCGCGCGGCCGAGTCGGGGTGCCGTGCATGGGTGTTGACGGCCAGGTTGGAGCCGCCGAGGACACTGGTCCCCGGCCCGTCGCGCCCGGGCAGCGGTACGGCGCCGACCTTGCCGGCGACCGCCGAGCCCTTGGCCGAGGCGCCGACGTACGCGTACGGCCAGTTGCGCAGGAAGAGCAGACGGCCGTCCTGGAAGGCCTGCTTGGACTCCTCCTCCGTGTACGTCAGCGAGACCTTCGGAATCCAGCCCTCCCGCACCCCGCGGGCGAGGAACCCGATGCCCTCGCGGGCCGCCGCGGAGTCGACGGTGACCTTGGCGCCCTCGTCCCCGAGGATGGTGCCGCCCGCCGAGTACACGGCCTCGGCGGCGTTCACGGTGAGCCCCTCGTAGGGCAGGAACTGGCCCGCGTAACCGCCGAGTCCGTACTTCGGCGCGATGGTCTTCGCGTCGCGCTCCAGCTCGGCCCAGGTGCGCGGCGGGCGCACCCCCTCCTTGGCGAGGATGTCCGCGCGGTACAGGAGCAGACCGGCGTTGGTGACGTACGGGACCGCGTACAGCCGTCCGTCGTAGGTCGCCGTGTCGACGACCCGCGGCAGGAAGGTGCCCAGCGGGAAGCGGTCGC
Source organism: Streptomyces sp. NPDC051105 (assembly GCF_040682795.1). Classification (NCBI taxonomy): domain Bacteria; kingdom Bacillati; phylum Actinomycetota; class Actinomycetes; order Kitasatosporales; family Streptomycetaceae; genus Streptomyces; species Streptomyces sp. NPDC051105. Next base: position 205,808 of record NZ_JBFBBR010000004.1, read on the forward strand.
GGGGCAGCGGCCGGATCCAGCCCGCCGCCGCGAACTCCGAGGTCCAGGCGACGTCGATGTTGAGGACGTCGAACCGGCTGCGGTCGCCGCCGCGCAGGTCGGTGACCATCTGCGCGTGCGCCTCGTCGGCGGAGTCGGGGAGTTCGACGAGGGTGACCCGCTCGCCGGGGTGGGTGCGGTTCCAGCCCTCCAGGAGCGGGCCGAGATAGCCCGTGAGGTCTCCGGCGGTGGCCACGGTCAGCGGACCGCGGCCACCGCCACCTTGTCCGGGGTGAGCCCCCGAGGCGATGTATCCGGTCATGACCACGACGAGAGCAAGGAGACCCCTACCCGCGGCACGCAACCACCGCATAGGTTCCTCCCTGTGCACCGCGACCGCACGGGGCACCTTCACCCCGAGCCGGAGGCCATGTATACCTGTTAGGTATGGGCGATACTAGGGTGCGGAGCACAATCGGTAGACAGGAGGACTGCACACGTGCGCCTGCCCCTCCTGGCACTCCTCGCGCGCGGTCCGGCCCACGGCTACGAGCTGAAGCAGGACCTTGAGCAACTGCTGGGCTCCGCGTACCCTCAGCCGAACGTCGGCCAGGTCTACGTGACCCTGGGCCGTCTGGAGAAGCAGGGGCTGATCGAGGGCGAGGACGTCGAGCAGTCCAGCCGGCCCAACAAGAAGGTCTACCACCTCACCGAGGCCGGGCAGGACGAACTCCGCGCCTGGTTCGAGAAACCCGAGGACGAGCCCCGGGTGCGGGACGAGTTCTTCATGAAGCTGGCGCTCGCTCCGCGGACCGGACTCGCCGACCAGATCGCCCTGATCAACCGGCAGCGGCGGCAGTACCTGACCACCATGCGCAGCCTGTCGAAGCTGGCCGCCGCCGAGAACCGCGACAACCGGATCGCCCATCTGCTGATCGAGGGCGCGATGCTGCACCTGCAGGCCGACCTGGACTGGCTGGAACGGTGCCAGGAAGAACTCGAAGACCTGGCAGGACTGGACGAACCGGAATGACTGGAGGAGCCGGAATGAGCGAGACTCCCGCTCCCGTACCGCGCGCCGAGGGCCCGGTCACTCCCGCGCCGCGGGCCGAGGGCCCGGTCACTCCTGTATTGCGCGCCGAGGGCCTGGTCAAGACGCACCATGGCGAGGGCGCCCCGGCCCGGGCCGTACGCGGGGTGAACCTCTCCCTGCGGCCGGGCGAGTTCGTCGCGGTCACCGGTCCGTCCGGGGCCGGCAAGTCGACGCTGCTGCATCTGCTGGGCGGACTGCAGCGGCCGGACGCCGGCAGCGTCTGGCTGGACGGCACCCGCGCGGACGACTGGAGCGAGGCCCGCTGGGCCGTCGAACGCCGCAAGCGGATCGGGATCGTCTTCCAGTTCTTCAACCTGGTCTCGAACCTGTCGGTCGCCGACAACGTGGAGCTGCCCGCGCTGCTCGCCGGGGTCCCCCCGAAGCAGGCGCGCGCCAAACGCCTGGAACTCCTCGCCGAACTGGGCCTCGACGGCAAGGACCGCAGCCTGCCCGGCGAACTGTCCGGCGGCGAACAGCAGCGCGTCGCCCTGGCCCGCGCCCTGGTCAACCATCCCCCGCTCCTCCTCGCCGACGAACCCGCGGGCAGCCTGGACAGCAAGGGCACCCGCGAGGTGATGCGGCTGCTGTCCCGCTTCCACGCCCGCGGCCAGACGATTCTGCTGGTCACCCATGACGCCCGGCTGGCCAGCGCCGCGGACCGGGTGATCAGCTTCTTCGACGGCCGGATAGCCGACGACGCGGAACTCGACGGCACGCCCACCCGCGGCACCGGGATATCCGGCGTGCTGGAACTGACGGACTGACGGGCCGACATGCGGACGTACGACGTTCCCCGAAGGGGCTGAGCCGTATGCGGGCCACCTTGCGCTGGGCGCACTCCGATCTGCGCACGCACCGCGGCGAGGCGCTGTTCCTGGTGCTGGCCACGGTCGGGATCGTTCTGTCGCTGCTCCTTGCGACAGCCCTGTTCGGCTACGCCACCAACCCCTGGCAGCGCGTCTTCGAGCAGACCCGCGGCGCGCACGTATGGCTCCATACCGCGCGGTCCGCACAGCTGTCGAAGCTCGCCGGGCTGGACGGCGTCGAGTCCGAGGCCGGCCCGTACGCCACCGAGACCACCACCCTCACCTCCCACGGCACCCGAGCCGCCGTGGAACTCCGCGCCACCCCCCAGCACCTTACGATCGGCCGCCCGCTGCTCGCCTCCGGCCACTGGCTCGACCCGGCGAGCCCCGACGGCGTGGTCCTGGAGAGCCATCTGGCCCGCGCCCTGCTCGCCGAGCCCGGCGACACGCTCACCCTGCTCGACACCGCCCGGACGGTGACCGTGCTCGGCATCGCCGACAGCGCCGAGCCGCGCTACGACCCGGACGAGCAGCCCGGCCTCGTCTGGGCCCCGCCATCCGTCGTCCACGCCCCGAACGGCCAGGTCATCGGCGTGCGCCTGACCAACCCCGACGACACGGACTACGCCGTGCAGCGGGCCGTGACCGTCCTGGGCGCCGGCGTGATCGGCGAGGTCGCCACCTGGCAGCAGGCGCGCGCCGAGGCACAGGGCGACAACCGGCTGCTCGGCCAGGTCCTGGGCCTGTTCGGACTGGGCGCACTGATAGCCGCGGGCCTGGCCGTGCACGGCGCGATCACCACCCGGATCCGCGGCCATCTCCGCGACATCTCCATCCTCAAGGCGATCGGCTTCACCCCGGGCCAGGTGGTCCGCGTCTTCCTCCTCCAGCACATCGCGTACGCGCTCCTCGGCGCGGTGACCGCGGCCGCGCTGACCAGATCCCTGGGCAGCACGCTCCCCGGCCGCCTGGGCGACGCGATCGCCCTGTGGCAGGGCCTGCCCGGCCACGCGGTGACACTGGTGGCAATCCCCGCCGGCGCGGTGCTGTTCATAGCCGCGACGACAGGACTGGCGGCCTGGCGTGCGGGACGGGTTCCACCGGTACCGACGCCGCTCCCGTCGGTCCGGGGCGGCACCACCACCCCGCAGGTGGGCGGGCGGCTCTCGGCCCCCGCCCGGCGCGCGCTGGGCCTGCGGGTACCCCCCGCACTGGTCCTGGGCTGGCACACCGCCTTCGCCCGCCGGACACGCTCACTCACCACCGTGGCACGGCTGGCACTCCCCCTCCTCCTCATCGTCGTGGCGATGAGCGCGTGGACCACCATCAGCCGCTTCCACAGCGAACCCGGCCGGATCGGCCTCCCGGCCGCACTCACCGTCCACGCGGACGCGGGCCTCGACGACCGCGACACCCGCGCCCTGCTGGCCCGCGACCCACAGGTCGCCGCCGCCTACCCGGGCGTCGAGGTGGCCGCACTGGTCCCCGGTCAGACGGCCACGATCGCCCTGCGCGGCTTCGGCACCGCCCACGCCCCCTACCCGTACGCCCTGGCCGAGGGCCGCCCCGCGCGCGGCGCCGACGAGGCGGTGGCCGGCCAGGGCCTGCTCGACCTGCTGGACGTGCGCGTCGGCGACTGGGTACGGATGACCGTCAGCAACCAGCCGCAGATCCTGCACATCGTCGGCCGCAGCATCGAGACGGAGAACGCCGGCCGGGTCATCTCCACGTCCCTGGACACCCTGCGCGAGAACGACCCCACCCTCTCCCCCACCCTCTACCAGGTCCGGCTGCGCCCCGGCACCGACGTACGCCAGGCCGCCGGCCGGTTGACCGCAGCCGGAGACGGCCACCTGGACGTCCACACCGTGACCAACCCGGCGGACGGGCTCTCCCGCCTACGGGGAGTGGCGGCCGGCGTGATCGCCGTCCTCGCCCTGATCGGCCTGATCGAACTCCTCACCACCATCGGCGGCACGGTACGCGAGGGCGAACGCGACCTGCTGGCCCTCAAGGCCATCGGCCTCTCCCCGCGCCAGATCACGGGCGTCACCGTCACGGCCACCGCCTGCACCGCACTGGCAGCGGCCCTGGCGGGCACGGCCCTGGGCGCCCCGCTCGCCCACTGGCTGATCAACACGCAGGGCAGATCGAGCGGCATCGGCGCGGGCATCGCACAAGGCCCGCCACTGGCGCTGCTGGCCGTGTTCGGCACGGCCGCGGTCCTGGGCGCGGCGGCCCTGTCCGCCCTCCCGGCGACCCGCGCGGCCAGGCGCCGCCTGGCGGACACGCTGAGCGCGGTGGCCTGACCGACACCGCCGCCCACCCGCTACTGTCCCGTCCGCCTGGCCGCGCACCCCTGCCGTTACGGTTTCCGCGCAAGCCCACCGTGCTCGGCGACGACCTCCGGAGCGCCCGAACCGGCCCCCGGCCGCCACTCCGTCACCGACACGACACCGGGATCGACGAGCTCCAACCATGCTCGGAGTTCAGAAGGTCAGCAGCACACCCGAGCGGGTCGTCGCCACCCCGGCGACCGGACCGCTGACGGAAGCCGACCGGCTCTCCTCCCTGCCGGCCCTGGTGGAAACGCACCCCCGCCGTGCGGGGTCACCAGGTGTGGGCCACGTCCACCACGAGATGGTTGGCCGTCTGGAAGACCCGGAACGGCAGTCGCGCGCGGACACCCAGTCCGGCCTGGGTGTATCCCTCTGAGCCACCCGTCACCTTGAACTCCCGGAACGTCCGGTACCCGGTGACGTCGACGGAAGGAAGCGGCGGGTAAGGCTGTCCGGTCGCCGGGTCGTAGCGCGGGGCGAACAGCGAGATCTCCAGAATGGCTCCGCCCTTGATCGGAACCACGACGTCGGACGGGTCCTGGTGCAGTACGTCGACATAGCGGACGCTGTAGCCGATCGGGTCGGCCGACGTGCCCACAGCGTCGAAGACCAGCCGGTCGTAGCACTCGTGCTGTCCGGCCCTCACGTCGGCCAGCCGCCTGGAGGCAACGGAGTCACCGGACTTGTCCAGGCTTCCCCACGTCACCCCACAGTCCACGGCCGTCGGCGCGGCCACCGCCGGAACCGTGCCGGCCAACAGACCGCCGCCCGCCAGCATCATCGCCGCCAGTGCAGTACCTATCCGTCGCATGACTACCCCCCGGTAGCTCGCGTAGGTGTGTGTCTGTTCAGACCGGCGGCCTTCCGGAAGGTTGTACGTGGTGGAACAGTCCATTGCGGCACTCAGGCCCGTCCAGCACCGGCCGTCCCATGGGACCTCAGCAGACCGCACCACCGCTTCCGCAAAGGCCGACCCGTTACCGGCGGCCTGACCGCCGCACCACTCCTGTCGTCACGGCTCTCGTTACGGCTTACGCGCAAGTCCACCGTGCTCGGCGACAACCTCGGGGACGCCCGAACCGGGCTCCGGACGCCACTCCGTCACGGAGACGACACCGGGCTCGACCAGCTCAAGACCGTCGAAGAACGCGGTGATCTCATCAACGGAGCGCAGGTTGTACGGAACGGCGCCGCTGTTGTTGTAGGCGTCCTGAGCCTGCTCGAAGACGGGGTCGATGCCCCGCGACCCGTCGTTGATGGAGAGGTAGCTGCCCGAGGGCAGGGCGCCCATAAGCCGGGTGACGATGGAACGGGCCTGGTCGTAGTCGGCGACGTGGCCCAGGATGTTGCTGAGGATGAGCGCGGTCGGACGGCTGAAGTCCAACGTCTCGGCGGCGACCTCGAGAATCCGGTCCGGATCCGTCACGTCGGCGTCGATGTAGGCGGTCGCGCCCTCGTCGGTGGAGTAGAGCAGCGCACGGGCGTGGGCGAGCACCAACGGATCGTTGTCGACGTAGACGATCCGCGCCTCGGGAGCGAGCCCCTGGGCGACCTCATGGGTGTTCTGCGCGGTCGGAAGGCCGGTACCGACGTCCAGGAACTGCCGGATACCCGCCTCGGAGACGAGATACGCGATGTTGCGCCGCAGGAAGCCACGGCTGGAGCGGGCGATGGTGACGATCCCGGGAAACACCTCGGTGTACGCGTCACCGGCCGCCTCGTCGACGGGGTAGTTGTCCTTGCCGCCCAGCCAGTAGTTCCAGATACGGGCGGAGTGCGGCACCGACGTGTCGATCTTCTGCTGCTCCGCCGGCTCGGGCGTCGTCACAGGGTCACTCATGAGTCGTGTACGTCCTTCAACCGGGGCGGGGATCAGTCGCGGCACATCCTACGGTCGAACTCCCTTTTCCTGCTCACTAGTTCACCCCTTCCCTCCGATTGGTCGGGCCGAGCCCCGCGTTCAAGGCACCGCGGAGTTCGACGGCTGCCGGCTTTCAGGTGGGCCCGCGGTCGAGCGGGGCTTCCCTCCAGGATGTCAACGTCGGTTCGATCAAGGCCCATCAGACGTCGGACAGGTCACTGGCCTACGCAACCGGTTGACCCATAGCCCACTTGACGGCGTGACGCACACCTGAAGACCACTCAGATCCAGCCTCGCTTGGCGGCTTCGGTGCCCAGCTGGAAGCGGGTGTCGAGGCCGAGCCGGTCCGCGATCGCGGCGATGCGGCGGGTCACGGTGCGCGCGCTCGTCCCCAGTTGCCGGGCGATCGCCTGGTCCTTGTAGCCCGCTTGCAACATCCTCAGCAGCAGGAGATCGTCCGTGCTCGGCTGGTCGGGGGTCTCCGGGGCCATGGAGGTGATGGGTTGTGCCCGCTGCCAGTAGACGTCGAAGAGCTCGAGGATCGCATCGAGCAGACCCGACTGATGGACGACGGCAATTTTGTCGTACTGTCCTCCGATCAGTGCGACCAGCGCGACACGACGGTCCATGATCCGCAGCCGGAACGGCAGGGCCGGCAGGAGCCGGGCCTGCTCGCCGAGCTTGGCCAGGCGGGTGATCAGCTCGAATCGGCCGGGCTGCTCCAGCCCCTCCGGGGTGTAGACGGACCGTATGTCGATGCCGCGGCCCAGCAGGTCCATCGTGAAGGTCTCCTCCAACTCGACGCTGTACGGGCCCAGGTACGGAGGCCGGTCAAGAACCCAGAAGTGGGTGCGCATCGATTGGGTCAGCTCGGCCACCCGTAGGGTGACCGCCGCCTCACCACTGATCACCTCCACCAGCTCGGTCGGATCCCCCTGCAGCCGGTTGGCGCGGTACTCACGTGCCAGGTCATCGACCGCGTCCCACACCGCGGTGAACGCCGCCTCGGTATCGGCCCGGCGCCTGGCGAGCAGTGCGCTCAACGCGGTCCGCGGGCTGACCGGCCGGTACTCGCCGTGTCGTTCTCTTCGCAGCACTCCCAGTTCCACCAACCGGGCCACCGCGTGGTGTATCCGGCTGGGCGTCGTGCCCAGGTGTTCGGCGATCTCCCGCGCTGTCCGGTCCGGCTTGGCCAGATAGGCGCGGTAGACCCGCTCGTCGAACTCGCTGATCCCAAGGGCGTCGAGCACCGGGCATCCTCCTGGTCGTCACCTCCCGGCGGGCCGTCGGGCCGGCAGTGGCGCGATTCGCCAGCTGGCGATATCAGACACGAGCCTGATCTATACATCGCCCGGCCACAAGCCTTAACTCTGATCGTCCACGCCTGCCGCGATCCCAGAACCCCCACGATCGATCCATCGGCCATCGGCTCCTCTCCCCCTCCCCTCTCTCCTCCCCCGCCGATCCGTCACTTCACTTCACTTCAGCCATGAATCGCCTGCGGGCTGCCCCCGGCCCCACGGAACAGTCAGGGAATCCCTTGAGATCATCACCGAGACGCTGGAGTGTGTTCGCCGTCGCCGGCGCCGCCCTCCTGTCGTTGGCACAACCCGCCGCCCTGTCCGCCGCCCACGCCGCGGCAGCCACGACCGACGACTCCGCCGCTCCCGCCGCGCAGCGCGACGTGCCACCGGGGGTCCACTCGGTCACCCTGATCACGGGTGACGTCGTCGTCACACGGCAGTCAAGTGCCGGCCGCGGCACCGTCGATGTGCGTGGTGCCGCCGGGGCGGAAGCCCAGGCACACATCATGGAGACGAACGGCGACCTGTACGTCTATCCCGACTCCGTTCTCCCGTACCTGGCGGCGGGCACGCTGGACAAGCGCCTGTTCAACATCAGCCGGCTCGTCGCGGACGGCTACGACGACGCACATCGCGATCAGTTGCCGCTGATCGTCTCGTACGACAGCAAAGCCGTCTCGGGGCTGCGTTCAGCCACCCCCGAGGGCGCTACCCGGGTCAGGGCCCTCGGCGGTGTCCAGGGTGCCGCGCTGGCCGAGGACCGGGACCGGTCTGCGGACTTCTGGCGGGCCGTCACCTCCGCGCCGGCGTCGGGCTCGAGGACCACGGCGGCCGCGGCCACAGCCTCGTCCGCGTCCGGCGGACCGGCCTTCGGCGAGGGCATCGCCCGCATCTGGCTCGACGGGGTCGTGCAGGCGGACCTCGCCGAGTCCACGTCCCAGATCGGCGCACCGCAGGCGTGGCAGGCCGGTGACACCGGGCAGGGCGTGGACGTCGCCGTCCTGGACACCGGTGTCGACGCCGGACACCCCGACCTGGCAGGTCGGATAGCGGCCTCGCAGAGCTTCGTCCCGGACGAGGACGTGACGGACCGCCATGGGCACGGCACCCACGTCGCGTCCACCATCGCCGGCACGGGAGCCGCGTCGGAGGGCAAGGAGAAGGGCGTCGCCCCCGGCGCGCGCCTGCACATCGGCAAGGTGCTCTCCGACGAGGGTTCCGGCCAGGACTCCTGGGTGCTGGCCGGCATGGAGTGGGCCGCGGTGGACCAGCACGCGGACATCATCAACATGAGCCTGGGCTCCTCGGAACCGTCCGACGGCACCGACCCCCTCAGCACGGCGGTCGACCGCCTCAGCGCCGAGACCGGGGCCCTGTTCGTGGTCGCCGCGGGCAATACCGGTACGGACCACAGCATCGGCAGCCCGGCCGCGGCGGACGCCGCCCTGACCGTGGGAGCCGTCGACTCCTCGGACGACATCGCCTACTTCTCCAGCCAGGGCCCGCGCGTCGACGGCGGGCTCAAGCCGGAGATCAGCGCGCCCGGCGTCGACGTGCTGGCGGCACGCTCCCAGTACTCGCCGTTCGGCGAGGGCAGCTACCTGACGTTCAGCGGGACCTCCCAGGCCACCCCGCATGTCGTGGGGGCCGCGGCCCTCCTCGCGGCCGCGCACCCCGGGCTGACCGGCTCCCAGTTGAAGGACCTCCTGGTGAGCAGCTCGAAGCAGACGCCCAAGTACGACGCCTTCCAGGCGGGCAGCGGCCGGGTGGACGTCCCGTCGGCGCTGAGCGCCGACGTCTTCGCCTCCGCGACCGCGTTCGCCGGCCAGGTGACGACGGGTGCGTCCGACGCGGTGAAACGCCCGGTCACGTACACCAACACAGGTGCCGTTCCGGTCACCCTCGACCTGTCCGTTCAGGCCCCGAACGCCCCCGCGGGAATGTTCCGGTTGTCCGCCCCCGAGGTCGTCGTGCCGGCGCACGGCACCGCCGAGGTCACGGTCACCATCGACGGCTCCCAAGCGACGGGGAACGGCCGCTGGAGCGGCCAGGTCGTCGCGGCCGACACGGCGGGGAAGGTCGTCACCCACACCGCGGTGTCGCTGGGCGACGTCACCCACAAGCTGACCGTGGTCCTCAAGGACGCACACGGAAAGCCGATGTCGGGGGTCGTCGAACTGCTGCGGTCCGGCGACGACGCGCCCCAGTTCTGGCTCGTCGACGAGACCGGCACGTCCCAGATGTACCTCCCGAACGACGTCTACTCGGTGCTGTCCTTCAAGGCCGTGCAGGGCGTCCACGGCCCGCACTCGATGGGGATGGCGCTGCTCGGTGACCCCGAGGTCGTGATGGACCACGACGCCACGGTCACCCTGGACGCCACGAAGATCGAGCGGATCGACATGACCACGCCGCAGCGGACCGAGGCGACCTACCAGCGCCTGGAGTACGCCCGCTCGATGGGCGGCCGGCTGTGGCGCGACTACATGGAGACCCAGACCAACTACGACAGCCTGTGGGCCCAGCCCACCACGCACAAGGTGACCCACGGCGACTTCTACCTCGGCGCCCGCTGGCGCAAGGAGCAGCCGGCACTGGCCGTCGCGACCAAGACCACCGACTTCACGGACGCCCACAGGCAACAGGACGTCACCCCGCTGTCCCCGGGTCACCACAGGCTTCCGCTCGTGGCCGCCGGCGACGGCACGAACGCGGACTACGCCGGTGTGGACGCGCGGGGCAAGGCGGTGGTCGTCCGCCGCAACGACACGATCAGCGACGCCGACCAGGCCGTCGCGGCGATCAAGGCGGGCGCCAGGCTCCTGCTGGTCGTGAACAACACACCCGGGCGAGGGTTCCGGAGCTACAGCAAGGATCCGTGGATAGGCCCCGCCCGAATCGACGTCGCGCTGTTGAGCACGGACGAGGGCGAGAAGCTCTTCGGCCAGGCCTCCGCTCGCGGGGCGGCGCTCTCGGTGGACTCGCAGCCGGTCAGCCCTTACGTGTACGACCTGATGTGGACGTGGCACAACCAGATCCCGGACCACCTGGTCGTCCAGGGCGGCCCGAAGAACCTCGCGCGGGTGAACGTCACCTTCGACAGCCCCGACCCGACCCTGGGCGGCGGTGAGTTCCGCTTCGACTGGCCGGTCTACAACAGCACCTGGGGCATCGGCACGACCATGCGTGAGCCGATGAACTCCCAGCGGGTCGACTGGGTCTCCACCGGGCCCGGATACTCCTGGAGCCAGGAGGCGTACGTCGACGACCTGCTCTACGAGATCGAGCCGCGCACCACCTACCGGGCGGGCAGCACGGGGACCCAGCAGTGGTTCAAGCCCATCGAGCGCCCGTACCTGAACGACAACTACCGTCCGCCCACCCGCAGTGGGAGCCGGCTGACCCTCGACGTCCCCGCCTGGGGCGGCTCGGACCACGTCGGCATGTCCATGGACTACGAGCGCACGCGGCAGTCCCTCACGCTGTACCAGGGTGACACCCGACTGGCCCAGAACGCGGGGAACACCATGGTGCAGGCCGACGCCCCCGGTGCCGGCAAGCTGCCTTACCGTCTCGTCCTGGACGCCGCCCGGGACAGCACGGTGAGCCCGTACTCCCCCACGACGCACACCGAGTGGGACTTCACCTCCAAAGCCCCGTCGGGCGACGAACAGGCGGTCCTGCCGCTGCCGCAGATCAAGTACGCCGTCAGCACGGACGCGGCCGGGAAGACCGCCAAGAACACGACGCTCACGGTGTCCGCCACCCAACTCCCGGGTGCCGTGGGCACAGGCAACCTGTCGGCGGTGACCCTGGAGGTGTCCTACGACGACGGCCGCACCTGGCGGAAGATCACCAGCGGACATGACGGTCGGTTCGGGCTGTCCGCCCCGAAGCAGGCCCGGTTCGTCTCGCTGCGGGCGCACGCCCACGACAGCGCCGGCAACGCGGTCGCACAGACCGTGATCCGGGCCTTCGGCCTCCGCTGACCAAGAGCGGGCCGCAGATACGCGGGACCTGAACCACTGGTGCGGCGGGCCACCCCCGGGATGGCCCGCCGCACCGAGGCGTCATCGACACCTGCTCACGGCATCCGCCGCAGCATGGGGCGCGTCGGGTTTATGAATCCCCGTCAGTTCGCACCTGACCTGCGGAAATGCAGGGTGGCAGACGAGTCGGGCTGTACGCCGGGTATTCCTGACGCACCCTTCTGACCTGCGGCTTCGCGGATCGGATCGGCTGTGACCTGCTAGGTCGGGTTGCAGAGGCGACCGGAGGCAGTCAGAGGAAACCGCTCTGATTCGACCCCGATTCGAACCGAGCTGCTCGGAGCCGATCAGAGGCAATCGCCCTCTGTTTTGGTCCGAGTCGGCCCAGGTCAGACGGCGTTGATCAGGCTGTGGACCCGCTGACGGCACTCGGAATCGATCTCGGTCGAGCCGCGATGGGGACGCCTGCCTCCAGCACCGCAGCCAGGCATACGAATGCCTCCAGGATGGCCATCCTGGAGGCTTCGCTGGCACCGATTGGAGGTCGGTACCGGACACCACCCGTGGTTTTAGCGGGCCTGGGTGGCGTCTCTGTCCTTGCGGGACGGCTCCACAGTGCCACACAGCACCCACCAGACAGGTTCTCTCCGACGGCCATTTCACCCAGGCGAGCGACTGGGTCTTCACTATCTACCTACGGCTGCAGCCGATCTCATTCTGCTCGGGGATCTCACCGGTCGCTATGCGGCGGGCAGTTACAGCAGGCTCGCCTCCGACGGCCAGAGCGTGTCCCTGCGCGGGAACCGTCAGGGCGCGGCCGAACACGGGCACCGGATCACGGCGGCCATCGCCTGCCATGTCGCTCGCGCTGGCGGCACCGTCGAGCAGCTGACGCAGCTGTTGCTGCACCCCGATCACGAAGGCGGGCGGCACGCCCGAAGCATCGCGCTGCGCTCCGGGCAATCGCGTGCCCTGGCGTACATCGGCCGGGTGTGGGCCAGTGCCTCGGCCGCGGTCAGCCGCACGAGGGTGCTGGAATCGCGGCACCACGCGTACGAGGTGCTTGCCGCGCTGCGCGACCGCATCGAGACGACGCCCTGGCGTGGGGAACGTGGGCGGACCGCACTGCGGGTCCTGCGGGCGCATCTGAACTTCGCCCAGATCGCGGGCGGTCCCCTGCACCACGCCAGCGAGCGGCAGACCGCGGAGGAAGCGGGGATATCCCGCACGACCCTCCGGGTCGTCTACGAGACCGTCCTCAAACCATGGGGCTGGCTGCGACGTCTGCGCGTCGGCCACGGCCGCGAGGGCTCGACCTGGTATCTCGCCGAGGGCAGCGCCGACCGCCACAGCACCCCCGTAGCGCAATCTCGTTTCCGAACCACTCAGTACCCCCCCCGACCTGGCACTTGAGGAGTGGCCCACCTCTGAGACGGGCACGACGGCCGACCTCGACTCCACCGTCATCGGCCGGCTGATGGGCCACGACGCCTTCGCCCACCGCGGGCTCGGCAGCGCCGCACTGGTGGTCATCGGTGCACTGCACGCCCGGCCAGCGCAGACGGTCGCCGAGCTTGTCGGCTCGTCCTCCGTCTCCCGCGCCACCCTCTACCGCGCCTTGCGGCGCCTGGCCGACCACGGCCTGGTCCACCACAGCGGTGAGACCTGGACCCTGGCACCTCATGCCTTGGAGGGCTTCGGTGACCGCCCCCTGGAGGCTGCGGCCGAAGAGATCTCCGAGCCGGCCCGCGGCTGGGACGCAGTCGCGGCGCGGCACGGGACCGCGGGCGTCGCGTCCCGGCGCAAGGCGGTGCACGCCGCCGAGCGCACGGCGTACCAACGGGCGCTGGAGCGGCTGTCGGAGCACCGCAGCAAGGCCGTGGTGATCGTCCGCGACGGGCGCCAGATCGTGATTCCCGCGCCACGCCCCGACGAGGTTCCCACCGCGTGGCACGCCCCGGACGGCTGTGTCCTCGATCCGGTCACCGGCCGCGCCGTACCCGACTGGCGGATCGCCACCGATGGACGGCTGATCCTCATCACCCCCGCCGACCAGCGCAGTTACGACGAGCTGGCCGCCGCCCATGCCGAAGCCCGCAGCGAATGGGAGTCCGCAGCGTGAACCCACCCCCTCCACCCACGGCCGATCACGACGATCAGGTCACCGCGCAAGCACTGCGGGAGCAGTACGAGTCCGGCTCCACCGTGGACCAACTCGCGGCGAGCAGTGGCCTGTCCTACGGCACGGTCCTCAACCGGCTGCACGAGGCCGGGACCGAGATGCGCACCTCGTGGCAGACGCGCAGGCTGCGCGACGGGCAAGCCCGCCGCAACCTCGCCGCCCGGCTGCGCCGCCTCTACGAGCAACAGGGCGCCACACTCGCGGAGTTGGCCGTAGCCGGATCCGTGACGCGACGTGCCGCGCGGCGGCTGCTGATCGAGGCCGGTGGCACGCCCCGCACCACCCTGCAGACACTGCGCATCCGCTCCGCAGCCGATGCCGCACGGCGAACGAAGCTCGCGGAGTCTTTGCGGGCGCGGTACGAGGCTGGCGCCACGGTGCCGGACCTGGCCGGCGAGTGCAACTACTCCGTCGGCACCGTCTACCGGCTCCTGCACCAGGCAGGCACCCACATGCGCCCCAAGCACAACCACGGCCCGGCCCGCACCCCGAGGAAACGGTCATGAGCGCCCTCAAACGGGTCCCAGGCCAGGCCCGGCAGGTCACGGGAGCGACGGCGGCCCATCCCGAATACAGCGCTGCTCGGGGTCCTCCTTCGCCCACGCTCAGCAGCCGCCGAACGTCGGCCTTCTCGCCGACGCCCGCACGTCAACGCACCTTTCCGATTCAGGAGATCAAGCACTCGTGAGTGAGAACACCCGTACCAAGACCCTGGCCGCGGCCGCGGCCAGCGCCTGGGACGCCTTCGTCATCGTGGTCGGCATGCTCAAGGGCGGCACCGGCAAGACCACCTCCGCCTGGTTCATCGCCCTCTACTACGCCGTCGTCCTCGACCTGCCCACCCTGCTGCTGGACGCCGACGCGACCAGCCAGTCCGCCTACGACTGGTTCAAGGTCGCCCAGGCCGCCGGCTTCGAGATCCCCCCCAACCTGGTCATCGAGCGCTACCCCTTCGATGACATTGCCGAGTACATCCGCACCAAGCGCGCCGAGTTCGGCGCGATCGTGGTCGACGCCGGCGGCGGCAGCGCCCGCATCTTCCACGAGGCTGTTACCGAGGCGAACCTGCTGCTCGTGCCGGTCGCCCCCACCAAGATCGAGCGCCGCAAGCTGGTGGCCACGTTCGACGAGGCCGAGCGCGCCGCTGCCCGCAATGAGCGCGGCGTCACCGCCCATGTGGTGATGGTCAAGGCCGACGACCGCACCAGCCTGCCCAGCCGGGCGAAGCAGCAGCTGCTGGAGCCTGCCGAGGGCGAGGGCATCGGTTCGGACCGCGACGAGGCGTTCCCGCTCGCCGAGACCACCATCCACTCCTGGGTGCACTACATGGAGGCCTTCGGCGAGGTCCCGACCGAACTGAGCGAGTACGCCAACCTGATGAAGGAGCTGACCGCATGAGCGAGAAGAACGACAGGCCGAAGCCTCCCGCCCGCCGCACCGGCGGGCGGGCCCTGGGCGGGGCCAAGAAGACGGCCCCGCCGCCCCCGCCGCCAGCCGCCGAGCTCACGCCCGAACAGTTCGCCGCCGAACAGGCCGACGCCCAGGGCGAAGGGCATCCGGCCGTCGATGAGGCCGAGGCCCAGCGGCCTTCCACGGCCCCCGTGGAGACCGGGGCGCAGGGTAAGCCGACCGTCGACGCCGTACTGAGCGCCCCCGTGCAGGCACCGACCGCCCAGCGGGATCACCCGGCCGCAGGAGTGCCCGCCATGCAGTCTGCTCACTCTGGGCATTCGACGCATGGGCACGGGCAGTTCGCGGCTCATTCTGCCGTGCCCGCAGCGCCCGCGGCTCAGTCCACACAGCTGATCGAGCAGGTTCCGCAGGCCGGTCTGTCTCACGCCATCCCCACGACAGCTGGGGTGCTACCGACCGCCGAGGTTGCCGTGCGGCACGCCGTTTCTCCGGTCCCGGGCGGTACGGCCTTCCCGGTGAGGAGCGATGTTCCGGTATCTCACCAGGAGCAGAACGCGCGATCGGAGGCAGCACCCAGCGAGGGAGCCCCGTGGGCTCAGGGACCCGGCCGCCCCAAGGACATTCCCAACACAGCTGCCGTTCTCAACCAGCGCATCATCACGCGCGAGAGCCTGGACTCCTCCGTGCCGACCGCGCTGAAGCTGAAGAAGCGCATCAAGCGCTTCGCGCTGGACAACGAACTCGACCACCTGCCCATCGGCGACATCGTCTCGGTCGCCCTGGACGAATGGCTCACCGCCCGCGGCTTCTGACACGCCATACGGCACACGGGGTGGCCGCCACTTCGCTGAGTGCGCGGCCGCCCCTTCCGCCGACTATCCCGATAGGCCACTAGGCGGCTAACTAGCCGCCTAGTCAGACCGACCGGAGGAACCTCCGTGCCCGATCTCTCCCACCATGCCCGTCGCCTCCGTGACATAGCCGACGCGCTCGGAGCCCAGTCCAAACCCACCGACGATCCGCTCACCCCACATCCCGAGACCGCGGCGGTCATCGCCGACCGTCACATCAAACGCGGACAGCTCAACTACGCCGTCCCCGACATCCTCCAGCTCCAGCGACGCATCCGCCGCTACAACGCCGACCATGGCACGCCCCACGGCGATATCGTCGCCATAGCCCTCGACATCTGGCTCCGCGCCAAGGGCTACCCACCGGACCTCACCCCGTTCAAACCACAGGCTCCATAAACCGTCTGCCGCCCGGCCCCTCAACTGCCCTGGAATTTCTCGCCCCGTAGTCCTCTGTGCTGTGCAGGCCACCGAGGACCGGCGAGATCGATTGGGGTTCTACCCCCGTGTCTCGCCGGTAGCCGCCAGGAGTCACAGAGTGGCGGCAATGACGACAGCACGATCTTCAATCGTTCGGCACTCCGTTGCCGAGCGTTCGCGACTACGAGCCCTTCCACCAGCGTAAGAAACAGTTGGCCCGCCATCCTCGATGTGTGGTGAGGTTGCATCGTGGGTTCTCGAACGAAGCGTCATGAGGCACGCAAAAAGCGGAAGCGTCACGCTGGTGCGGCGTCGCCAGTGTTCGACCCGCACGCGAAGGTAATCATTGACTCCTGGGCCTCCCTGATGGTGCTCATGGGGAAGTTCCATGCGAGCGACGATCCTGCCGTAGCTGTCGGTGAAGCAGTCGACGAAGCAGTCGACGAGTTCGCCTCGAAGGTACGATGCTTCGACCCGATACGGCTCATCGAGGTGGCTCGTCTGGCGTTCTTGC
The DNA here is from genome assembly GCF_040682795.1 of Streptomyces sp. NPDC051105. NCBI lineage: Bacteria > Bacillati > Actinomycetota > Actinomycetes > Kitasatosporales > Streptomycetaceae > Streptomyces > Streptomyces sp. NPDC051105. Next base: position 222,559 of record NZ_JBFBBR010000004.1, read on the forward strand.
CATTGGTCCCCGCAGGAATGATTCCGGTCACCGCGGATTCCAGTGCCGCGCCACTCGAACTACTCGCGTTGACCGCTCTCGTGCCTCCACAGGAGGCGGCAGATGTCACAGCCTCCCCCCAGGGTCCGGTGGCAGAGCAGGAGATGAGCCACTTCGTATCGACGGCGCGGGAGGAGATCGACAAGCTTCTCCACTTGGCTCAGCTGCGCTCTTTCGCCGCTGCGGATCCGACCGACAAGCTCGCTCTGGTGTCATTGCTCGTCCAAGGGGGCGAGGTGTGGATGCGAAATTCGTCCTACCCGGAGATGGTCGAAACGACCAACCGCGCGCTCTTGGACGGTGACCCGGAGGTGCGGGCGGCTCTTGTCGCCGAGCTCGGCTTCGACGCGTCTGACGCCCTAGCGGTTCTCGACGCGTGCCATGAGCTCCAGGTGGTGAGCATGAACCATCGCATAGACGCGATGCGTGACTCCGTGTCTGAAGCGATGGCGTCCACTGAGACCGGGCGAGCTGACGATGGGGTCATGGACCTCGCACGGTCCAGCCTCATGACGATGTTCGAGCCTGAAGCCGTCGAGGCCACGGTGGCCATCGAAGACGTCGTCAGACATACCGGCATCGCTGAGGACAAGGTCAAAGCAGTCATCGAGCGGTTCCGACTGGATCTGGCAGGAGCGACGCCTGCAGAAGTCGTCGACGCGTTCACCGCCGGCCAGAATCCGCTGCGGACCCAACCGCTCATCGTCACCACTGACGAACGCCTGATGCTGCCCCACCCAGGGCTCCATGTCTTCGCCGTCCGCGAGAATCTGGAAGAGCATCTCAAGACCTCGGCGGCATGGAACAAATACGCGAAGCACCGTGGAGACCTCCTCGAAGTCCGCACCCGAGACGCCCTGGGTCGCGTGCTGCCCGGAGCCCGCTACCGGGACGGGTTCGAGTACTACGTGCCCGCGAATGCCACGGAGACGGCAAACGCTGACCCGGCGAAGTACACCAAGCGCGTCGAGGGCGACCATCTCGTCCTGATCGACGACGTCGCCATTGTCGTCGAAGACAAAGCCGTCGCGTTCAGTGCACTGTCCCGTGGCGGCAAGAAGACACGGATCCGCAATGATCTGACCGGCATCGTCACGAAAGCCGCCGAGCAAGCTGGTCGGATCCGGGACGGAATCGAGCAGGACGGAGGCCTGCGCATTGAGGACGAGGGGTGGGTAGACCTCAGTCACATCCGCGAGATCCACACGATCGCAGTCAGCCTCGATGACATCTCGCCCGTGCTCACTGCCACCGCGGAGCTGGTGCGGGCGGAGCTGCTCAGCGCCGACAACATCCCCTGGACAGTGTCACTGCACGACCTTGAGCTGATCACGGAACTCGTCGACCGACCCTCTGAGTTCCTGCTCTACCTCCGGCGACGTCGCAACCCGAACGTCACGCTCATGTTCAGCGCACCGGACGAGCTGGACCTGTTTCTGCACTTCTTCGAGGCGGGCCTTTGGGTTGAGCCTGACCCGGCACAGGTGCGCAGCGCGTTCCCGTTCATCCCCGAGCCGTCGCCAGCCGAGTTGCGCCGCTACCGCTCACAGAAGCCGGCCATCGTGACGAGCCGCACCGACGCTCTCGACCAGTGGTTCCACACTAAGCATGAGGCGGGTCCCGAAGCCGCATCCGCCCTCAAACCACACATGGCCGCGACCCCAACCGCGTCCCTCGTCGATGAACTACAAGAGCGCAACGTCACGGGCTGGCTGAGCATCGGGGCCACGCTCCTGTCCGGTGCCCACACCGCTCAGCACAAGTTCGCTCGCTACGGCGCCGAGCTCCTCAACAACCCCTTGCCGAACGGCCAAGGCCGCAGTATCACCATCCCCATCACGGCCAGTGCCGACCCCGCCGAAGGATGGCTCTTCGTCTGGGCTACTCGCCCTGCCGGAGAAGAACCTGCCGCTGCCCAGCAGCGGGTCATGGACTATGTGCGTGCGAAGAAGCACCAGCTCAATCTCCCGCGAGGCGTTGTCTTCCTGTACGACGAACCGACCGGCGACCTCCGGGACATCCTTTACGACGGGCACATCGGACCGCTCGACGCTTCCGTCACCGCGACAGTGAGGACATTGCGGCCCGCCTCGGACTTGCAGCGAACCCTCCATCCCAACGCCAAGCACCCGGCGCGCAACACGGGCAAAACCAAGTCCAAGCAGAAAAGACCGAAGCGGAAACGGTAGCCCTCCGGCCCTCAGCCGAACGCCGTACCTGAAGTAGCCGCAAGCATCACGCACGGCGCGATCGTGATCCTTGAAAGAGCTCAGTGCCTTGGGGCTCCCGATCCTTGGTTCTGCAGAGGCAGAGTTGCTGAGATTGCCGGGAGCAGGCCCAGCGACCTCAGAATACGTCCGGTGTCCGCCCCGTCGATGATCATGTAGGAGCGGGGGCGCCGGGCGTCGTGGGCGTAGGCGTCCATCATGCCCACCACGCTCGGCTTGATCTGGTGGCAGTGCTGCAGAACGAGTAGCTCTGCGGGCTCGGTGAACAGACGGTCGATCTGGTCGCCGTTCTTACCCAAGGCCTTAACGTCCATTGCGCGGGGGTGACCGGGTCCTTTGAACAGCCAGGCAGCCGAAACCTGGTGGCCACGGGCGAACACCCGCGATGTGTAGAGATCGGAACGTTCACCGCCCCAGTCCTTCGGAACGTACGACTCGCCGATCAGCCCGGCGAAGGCGTGTTTCACCACTTCTTCGGGCACGCGCAGGACCGCTTCCCTCTCGGCCTCTGTGAGGGGTGACGCGAAGTCGATCCCGCTGAACTGGCCGATATCGCTGGGGTACACCCGCGCTCCGGGCGCCGGGAGCTCGACGGCAGCATGGTTATCGATGAACGACCTAATGCCGATGAAGACTGGCCTGAGCTCAATTTGCGCCGCGCTGAGACTGGTGACCGTGCCGATCAGGTAGGCCCGTCTGCTTCCGGCAAGGCTCCCGGCCGCGGACGAGCTGGCGGTTCTTGCCGAGTTGAAAGTGCCAGTGACGCGCACCGGTTCGCCCGCGTCGACAACAGCCGTGAAGCTGACCGGCTTGAAGCCCGGGGCATCGTGTTCTCGGTCCCGCTGGAACGTAAATTCCAGCTCAGCGCCGATGATTTGCCCTGCCCGCAGGTCCTGTTCCAGGAGGCACCTGGCGAGCTCACGAACCCCAAACGAGGACAGAACTTCTGCCAGTTCTGTTGCGAGTACGTAGGGCAGCGCCGCCTCGGGCTCGCTTCTGCGAGCGGCCCTCGCCCGCGCGGACTCCGTCCGCTGTTCGCCGAGGAGGGACTGAACCTGGTCCTGGTGGAGGAAGTACGGCTCTAGCGCGATGCGCGTCATCGACAAGGTGATCCTTTAGCTGGGGCGGACCAAGCTCAGTGGCTGGCAACGCTGAGACAGTGTGGGAACAGTCACGAAATGTCCTTGAGCAGGCGCAGGAGTTCGTCCACGTCCTGCGGGCGGTCGGTCGGTTTGTGGCGGGTTGCCTCCTCTACTACGGCTCGCCATGGTCCGTTCGCGGGTAGCAGGGAGACGTTCTGCTCGGGACGCTCTCCGGTCAGGATGGCTGCGATGAGTCGTCCGATGCTGTAGACGTCAGCACTGGCCGCCACATGATGGGGGTTTCCGGAGGCCAGCTCCGGCGCGGCGAATCCCTCGGACCCGAAGCCGGTGCCGGTCCGCGTTCGGTGGGGAACGCTGGTCTCTCCTCGGGGCTGACGTCCCAACCCCCAGTCCGCCACGACCCACTTGCCGTTGAGGAGGAGGACGTTTGCTGGCTTGATGTCGCGGTGCATCCGATCGTCGGCGTGCGGACGGCGCAGTCCTTCGCAGACCGCTGTGACAAGGTCCCGCAGAGCTCCGGTCTCCCGCCGCAGACGTTCCGCGTGGCTGGCTGCGCTGCCGTTCGCAAGCGGCATGACGAACCATCGACCATCTGGGTCAGAGTCAAGCACCGGCATAACGTTCGGGTGCTGTCCGTACAGGTGACCGATGGAGATCTCGCGACCCATGCGGTGCACAGAGTCCTCATCACCGTAGCGGAGCTGTTTCAGAGCGACGGGAATGCGGGCGTGCTTGTGCACGCCGCCAAAAACAGCGCCCTGGCCACCCTCAGCGAGCGGCTCCTGGTCCTTCTCGTAGTCGGACTTCGTTCCACGCTTGAGCCACTGCACAGGAGCCCAGGGTTCGACCTCGCCCATGCCGGTCATGGTCTCGTCGGCGAGAAGGACGCGGGCGGCCTCGATGACGTGGTCACGGTAGGCACCGTGCCGTTGTGCTCTGAGGATGGCTTGCAATGGTCGGGCGGCGGGATAGCGGGCAAGCTCGGCGGAAAGGCGGCGTGCTTCGTTGTCCTGAGTGGCCCTTTGGGCAGCGCGCTGGCTGGTGCGCTCTTGCTGGGCCGCATGCAGGTCAGGATGGGGAGCCCAGCCACGGGGCGGCAGGACCACGCGGGCGTCGCGGAAGTCGCATTCGAGGACGATGCATCCGTTGCGCGCAAGCTCTGCGGCTATCTCCTCGGCACGGTCACCGAATGTGGTCACGGCGGACTGCCATCGGCGGGGGCCGTTGGTGGCAAAGGCCCACTGGCTGTCGGTCAGGCCGTCCGGGCGGTGCGGTGCGGGGAAACCTTCCGGCTCCAGAGTGACACGCGCGATCTTGGGATTACCGTGGCGGTCGGTGCTGTAGTCACCATCGGGCAGGGGAACTGCGTATGTGGTGAGGCCGGGATAGACGCTGAGGTGACGCATCGCGAAGCCACGCGGGCGGGAGCGGGCGGTCATACCGCATCCCGGTACTCGTTGCCGGTCAGCCAGGCCCGGAGCAGTTCGACACGTGGGGCGTGCTCGTCGTAGCCGACGACGACGGGTTGCTCGTTGTACGGGCTGGAGTCTGAGCTGCGGCGTAGCTTGATGTATTCGCCGCAGGCGTCGATGGCGTAGGACTCCATGTCGTCTTGCAGTGCCCCGACGACGGTGATGCCGCTCTCCCTGCCGATCTGGCCGAGCAGGGCGACCGCCTCGCGGCGGTGCTGCTTGCCGAGATTGCGGCCGAGTTCGTCGAGAACGAGGACAAGGGGCCGACCGGTGCCGCTCGCCGCTGCAGCGGCGCACACGAGTTTGATCGCCCGATCATCGATCTGTGCGGTGTTGGCCCGCCGGTTGTAGGGGATGTGATGGCGTCTGCGGGCGCGCCGCCACGTCGGCGTGACTTTCCATTCCCAGTTCTCGGTGGGGTGGGCTGGAGGGAGAGGTTCGTCGTATTGGAGTGAGGCTCCGTATCCGCCGTGGGCCATATCGAGCCGGTCGAACGCGGCTTTGACGTCTTCCAGCTTCTGCTTGATGGCAGAGGTGAGCGCGCCTCGGTGAGCTCGGCTGGCCTGGACGGCTTCCCCGTGGCCGATGCGCGCGGCGTCCAGGCTCTCGTGGCGCTCCTTGCGCTGATGGGCGATCTGTTGGCGCTCATACTGGTCGGTGTCTTCGTGCTGGCGCAGGTAGACGTGCAGCGCGTGGCGCAACGCGGGGAAGGCCGCTTGTGCCTTTGTGCTGCTGTCTGGGCCGCGCTGGCTGAACTCGGCCAGCAGGCTGGTGACTTCTTTCGGTCTGGTGTGAGAGGCGGCTGGAGGGAAGCAGTTGGATATCGCGGTGTTGATCAGAGTCTTGGCTTCTTCCCACCAGTCTTCAGGCGTCCAGGCTTGCTGGGTTTCTGGCAGGGCTAGCAGGTAGTCTCGGGCGGACTCGTCCGTACCGTTCCAGCGGGCTCTCAGTCCGGCGAGGTCCAGCTGTACTTGCTCCTTTTCGAGACTTCCCCGTTTTTCTTGCCTCTCTCTGGTGGTTTCGTCGAGGGCAGCCTTCTGTGCGCGCAGAGACTTGATTTCGTTTTCGCGGCGCCCCTCCAGACGGAGCACCTCGTCCCGTTCGGCAGCTGCGGCAGTGAGGTCAGGGGCCAGTTTCGCGCGCTCGTCTCGGGCGGCCTGGTCTTCCGCCTGCAGAGTGCTGATCTTTCTGTGCAACTCAACGGCTTCGGCTGCGGCTCTTACGCCGTTCAGTCTGCGCTCAGCACCGGCGACTTGCTGCTCGGCGGCCTTCTGCATCCGCACGGCTTCCCGGTGACTGTCGAATTCCTGACGGACGCGGTCTCGTGCAGCGGCGATGCGGGCAGCGCGGTCGGTCACGGGCCGGGGAAAACCGCCGATCGTCACGATGCCCGCATCATCGTAGACACGATCAGGGTTGGCGTGGGCTGTGACTCGCGAGTCCAGCGACGCGAGGAAACCGCTCAGGTCGTAGTCCGAGTTGGTGTTGCACGGGAGGTCAGCGTTCCTTGCGGCTGCGGTCAGATTGGCCGCGATCAAGATCGAGCCGGGCAGGTCCGCGAGGAGGTCACTGGCCATCTTGAGGTGGTGGTGGTCCACGACGGCGGCTGCACGGTACGGCCACAGGGCCGGCTCCCACTTTGGCCTCTGCTGATCAGTGAGGGCAACGGCGTCAAGGAGACAGATGGCCTCGATTCTCTCGGTTGCGAGGAGGTCGATCTGCTGTCTTGCCAGGTCTTTGCCGCTTTCCGCGTCCTCCAAGCCTTCCTCGGCATCGGATAGTGCCTTCTCCGCCACTCCGACTGCCTTGACCCTCTTGTCCAACTCGGCGCCCGCGTCGGCACGCTCTCGTTGGGCGGTTGGTTCGTCGCGGCCGTCGGCGTCACGGGCATTGAGTTTTGCCTCACGCCACCAGCCGTCGGCTTCTTCGATCTGCTGTTGCAGAGTTGCCACCTGCTCGCCCAGGTCGCGGTCGGCGTCGTCGAGCTTTGTGAATGTGCTCTGCGCGGCCTTCTGTCTTTTCGTGAATGCCTCGTCGTCGGCCAGTTCCTTCGCTCGCCTGGCTAGCTCGTGCGCTGTGCGCTTGTCCTGTTCGATCTCGGCGTCGGCCCCGGCTATCTCGGATTGGATGTCGGCATCGCGTTGGAGGGCGTTGTACAGCATCTGTGCTGTATGTGACCGCCAGCGGTCAGCGGCGTCGATAACGTCCTTGCGCGCCTGGTCGCGGGCCTCGATGCCCTCTTCGGTGATCTGAGTCTGCTCTTCCCATGTGGCGAGGTCGGACTCGGCTTTGCTGGCCTTTTGGAGGCGGTCGTACTCGTTGCGGCGTGCCTGGCGTTCCTGCTGTAGTTCGTGCTCAATGCCGGTGAGTACGGCGATTGCCTCGAAGATCCGCCGCTCGGAGATCTCGTTGAGTGGCTGGGCGAGGAGGTTGGGGGCGGCACTGGCCCGTACCGATGTCGACAGGAACGACACGCAGCGCACGTGGTCCCCGTAGAGCGTGTACGGAAGGTCGCGGGCCGCCACGTCGTATCGTCCGGCCTGTGGAGGCAAGGCGTGCCACACCGAGTCCGCGGACTGTTCCCGTTCGGCTTCGCTGTCTCCAGCGGGTAGAAGCAGTCCTTCCTGCCAGCGCAGTTTCAGCCGGGGGCTGCCTTTTTGGCTGTTTCTGTCGATCCGGATCCACACGGTCAGGGCGCCGGCCTGCAACTGGGCGAGGGCGCCCATAGGGGGTGCAAACACGCCGATGAGGTATCCGTAGTCGGCGTTGCCCCAGTGCTCCTCGCCGCCGGCGTCTTCGGAGTTGAACAGCAGGTCGACTGCGGCGGGTGCGCCGGAGCTGAATCGCCACTGTTCGTCGGCATGCAGCAAGCTGATCTGGGCCAGGAGTGACGACTTCCCTGCTCCGTTGGAGTCTTTCGGCCCTTGTCCTGCCACGGCGATGAGGGTGCCGGCTGCCAGCGGGATGGGGTGGGTGGAGAGCCTGGAGATTCGCACGCTCTGGAGGCCGACCAGGACACGGTCGCCGACAATGTCTTTCGGCGGCTCTTTTTTGTCCATGCACCGTTCCTTGAAGAATTCGTCATTTCTGGGGGTTGCCGAGGTTCCGGCGGACCGTGATCGCGGTAGCGAGAGCAGTATCCGGGCCCACGGCCAGGATCAGGTTTTCCTGGAGTCGTTGGCGCGCGGCTGGTGTGAGTCGGCGTAGTGCGGGCCCGGGAATGTAGGAGGATCCTGCTGTCTCGTGGTCTGGTACGCGCGCCGTGCGGACCAGGCCTGCTGCGCGCAGTCGTTGCAGGGCCTCAGACAGGCGCAGTTGCCCGTGGATCTGCGAGAGTTTCCGCAGCTGGGTCGGTGTCGTGGGGTGGTTCGACTGCCAGTTGTCCCCACTCAGGCGTCCTTCTGCCCGGGGGATCGCAACTGAGTGGATCAGTACCAGGATCAGCGCGGCTCTTTCCAGCGGCGGCAGTATCCCCCAGCCATTCGCGACGAGTTCTGCAGCGATATCGTCCCGGTATCCCGATGTCCAGAGGTTGGCGCCTGCGGGGACCAGCGTGCGGCCGGTCATGTGCAGCATCTGGTCAAGCTGGTGACGCAGTGCCGCGTCTCGGAGGGCGGGAAGCGCCGCTTCGCTTGCAGGCTCGCTGCCGTACTCAAGGGCGGCCCAGGCTGAGACCAGCGCGTCGCGCTGTTTATCGCCGAGCGGCTGGAGCATGTCGTCGAAGAGGCCGCTCATCGGTGCGCCTGCCCGGGAGGTCGAGGGGGCGGTATTTCACGCCATAGGTCCCGCAGTAGGGAGATGTCCTGGTCGGGCCAGGTGGCTGTCCAGGGGCCAAGACGGACTGTCTGCGCCTGGCCATCGATGTACAACCACCGACTGGTGTGCAGGCGGCGGAATGCTCCCATTGCGAAGCGGTGCAGAATTTCTCTTTCGCGTCCGGGGATGAGCTGGTCCACGACGTCCAGTACCTCGTGCATCGTTGCCGACTGGCCTGGCCAGGGGCTTGCCTGAACATCGGTCCAGCAGCAACGCAGCGCTGCGGCAAGGACCCGGTTGGTCTCGTTGGGGTGTCTCACGGAGAGCAAGGGCATCTGCAGTTCGCGGAGCACGGCTGGCGTGACGTCGTCGGGTGGGCGGGGCACCAGCCAGAAGATCTCACCATCCTGCTCCACTACGCGCAGCATGCCTGCCGGTGTTCTTGTGGCTGCCGGCATGCGCAGCGGGCCTTCGGCCCGCACCCTCGCCCACCACAGTGCCTCGTCCGGATCACTCACGCGGGTCTCCGTACTCGTTCGAACACGCCCCAGGTGAGCCAGGAGGGGACACTGCCTGCCCGTACCTGGACCGGGCCGGTCCAGGTCAGTCGGTAGGGGAGTCGGTCGTTGTTGCTCGCGGCGGTCAGGTCGGACAGTAGGCGGCGTGCTGTTACCCAGCCGATGTCCGACAGAAGGTGTTCGACTGCCACAGAGTCCTCGCCGCTGAGCGCTTCCTCGGCGATTGCCGCCAGCCGTTCGGCCTCGGCGTCCTTCCATTCCTGGTAGGGCTGTTCTTTGTTATCGGGAACTGGGGACCGCGGTGGTGTCGGGCGGTTGGTAGTTGTCTGTGGCGTGCGGGCCACGGCCTCCGCGAGGTCAGCGACGTCGTGCCATGGGGATGGCGCGTCGAATACCTGATCGGCCAGGACCGCCGCGAGCTCGTCCACCGATGCGCGGTTCGCGAAGCGCTTCCACATCTCGGGGGGTAGGAGATTCAAGGCCCGGGAAGTTCCCGCTGCTGCCATGAGGCGAGCCGAGGCGTTCGTCGAGGCATCTTCGTAGGCGGCGATCGCCGAGCGCAGTTCGCCGCATTTACGGCTGAGTGCGGGCCAGAACTGCAACAGGATCTCGTGCACTGCGGACGCCTGGTCGATCAGCGACTTGGCGTTCCATAGCAGTGGCGCGCGCTCCCGCAGGTTTTCCACCGTGCCGCTGACGGTCAGCGCTACGAGTTCGGCGACGAGCAGTCGAAGTGCGGTGGTGATACCGACCACTACCTCAAGGGCTTCCTCGGTTGTGCTCTCCCCGCCTTCCAGCCTGATCTTCTCCATCGTCAGAAGCTGGTGCAGTTCCGACTGACCTCCGCGGGCCAACATCCGCTGGACGAACAGCATGGAGACGTAGCTGGTGAAGGAGGCCCGGTACTCACGTTGGTAGGGCTTGTCAAAGGCAGGCTGGATCGCGCCGAGCCCTTTCAGCACGCTCAGGCGGTCCTTGACTAGCTCGTCCGGGAAGGCGGCGCAGGCCGCCTTGATCTGCTCTGTTGTGAGGCCGTCCTCCCCCGCCCTGGCAAACGCAGCGAACAACGTGTTCGCCAGGTGGAACAGGGCAACGTCATCGATCGCCGCGTTGGACCGGCTCGCAAGGACAGCAACAATCTGCCTGAATACAGAAACGACAGTCTGCTCGGCCGCTGCCGTATCCAGTCCAAGCTGCTCGTCAATCATTGAATCGTCCTGGTTGTGCCCTGACTTTAGGTGGGGGTTCCAGCTGCGGCGTTACCCAGACGAGGTGGAACTCCGCTGCGCATTTCAGGGATGAGTATTTGTACAGGGGAAGTTGGCACTGCAGGTTGATCCCGTCACCTCCCCCAGCCACTCGCAGCACGTAGGGTAGCCGATCCGATAGACGGACCATGGGCAGATTAGCGATCACGGTCAGACCGTGGGGCGTGATCGACACTGAGGTCGTGACCCCGACCGCTGATCCATCTGAGCGTGCGGCAGTCCGTCCGTATCGGCGAACTGGTTCCACTTCATCACTGCCAGACCCCGCCTCACCACAGGATGACAGGGATCCCGAGCACTGATCACGCTGGTCCGATTACCGGATCGGTGCGGGACCGCGACATTGCCTCAGACCATCTCTATCACTGAGCCTTTTCAGCGGTGCCGCTCCAGGGTGAGGATGGCGGCTGCGATTGACGACATGCGGTTGGGACTGCAGCGGGCTTTGCGGAAGATCCGCCAGGACTTCAGTCGTGCGACGCCGCGCTCGACCGCCGCGCGTGCCGCCGACAGCGCGCGGTTGACGGTTTGCTGGGTTGGTGTGAGGTCGCGGCCGGGCAGGCGTCTGAGGGGTGTCGTCACCCACGGGCCGGCTCCGATGTATGCGCGGTCGGCGAGGATCGGAATGCCTTGGCGTTCGCAGATCCGGAGGATCCGGTGGGTGCGGGCCGCGGTCAGGTCGTGCGCGCGGCCGGGCAGTGCGGGTGAGATCCACAGCAGTCGTCCTGCTGGATCGGTCACCACCTGCACGTTCACGCCGTGGCGTCGGTGTTTTTGGGAGAAGTCGGCCCGGCTGTCGCCGACCCGGTCGCACTCCGCGAGGGTGCCGTCCAGCAGGACGTAGTCGGGGTCGGCTTCGCGCAGGTTTCGCAGGAGCCCGGGTGCGCGGTCGGCGAGCAGGGCGATGACGGCTGCGGTGTAGGCATGGGCGGTGCCGACGGAGATGCCTAAGCCTGCCGCGAGTTGCGCGAGGGTGTCGTGGCGTCGCAGGTACACCAGGCCGACCAGCGCACGCTGGTGCGGCGGGAGTTTGCACCGTCGGCCACCCTCGCGGGTGACGATGAGCATGGTTGCCCACTCGACCAGGGCATGAGGTAGGTCGAGTGCGGCAGAATACGGAACCAACGCGGCTCCTGCGCCTGTGGGTTGAGACTTCGAACACCTCCCCCAACGGCACGGGAGCCTCGTGCGTTGCGCACCCTGTCGGCGTCACCCGATCGGTGGCCGAGCTGAAAACGCTCACTCAGTAGGCAGGTCCGATGCACCCCATCGAGTCGATGCGTAAACGCCTCCCACTTCCTGCCCCCGTTCGAGGACCCTTGCACCCTGTGCTGCGTCAACTCATGGAAGGGGCCTTGCTTCCGTGGTGTTCGAACTTCCACGTCGAGGCGACACGGGCCTCTACGATGTCGGTTCGGCCCGACAGTCTTCTGGAGCACCATGCGCCTCGCACACATCAAGATCGATAACTTCCGCGGGCTCAGCCAGGTTGACATCCGCCTCTCCCGCTTTGGTTGTCTGATCGGCGAGAACAACGCGGGGAAGTCGTCTGTGTTCCAGGCCTTGAACATCTTCTTGCGCTCAGCCGCCGTCACGGAGGCCGATTTCCTCAATCCCGCCCGCCCCGTCCGCATCCAGCTCAGCTTCTCCGAAATCCACGAGGCTGACCTTCAGCGCCTGGAAGACAGTCACCGCTCACGTATTGAGCCAGAGGTGAGCGACGGCCGCCTCACCTTGGCCCGGACGTACGCCAGTCCGGGCAAGGGCTCCATGTGGGTGGTCAAGAAGGTGCCCAGCGATGCTCGCTTGCGGAAACCAGCTCTTGAGGAGGTACTCCGCCCCAAGATCTCCACTGAGGAGCTGGAGGCGAACGTTCGAGGTGTCTACCCAGAGATCTTCGACAAGCTGTCCGGCAAGATCACGCGTGTGGCCGTGAGACGAGAGTGGGCTGAACTCGTCGCCGCTCTTCCGGAAGGCGCCTACAGCACGGGCGACGATCCTCTGATGACCGGCCTGGATAAATCGGTGGCTCCGTTGCTGCCGGAGCCAATCTACATCCCGGCCGTGAAAGAGCTGAACGACGATCTCAAGACCACGTCATCAGCAACGTTCGGTCGGCTCCTGTCCCTTCTATTCGAAGACATCGAGCATCAACTCCCTGAGCTGGAAGCCTCTTTCGATCAACTGCGGAACCAACTCAATGTGGTGGAGGAGGAGGACGGCAGCGAGTCGGACCGGCGGCTGCCGGAGGTGCGCCAGATCGAGACGTTGATCCAGCAGAACCTCCAAGAGTCCTTCCCTCGTGCGAGTGTGCGTCTGGAGATTCCCCCACCCCGACTTCGCAGTTTGTTGGAGGAGGCCCAGATCGCCATCAACGACGGCGTCAGTGGCCCCTTCAAGACCAAGGGAGACGGTCTGCGCAGGTCGGTGGCGTTCGCGATCCTGCGTACGTACGTGGACCTCAAGACTGCACGGCCTTCGCAGCCCGACAGTGCCCAGCAGCCCTGTCTGCTCTTGTTCGAAGAGCCGGAGGTCTTCCTCCATCCGCAGGCGCAGCGCAAACTCTTTGAAGCCCTGACGATCTTCTCTCACTACAACGACGTCCTGGTCAGTACTCACTCGTCTGCGTTCTGTGCCCCCGGGGCAACCGGTACCTTCGTGAAGGTCGTCAAGGACCACACTCTGGATCCGCCGGCCAGCCGGACCTGTGTGATTGACCTGTCCGACATGAACGCCCGGGACCAGTTCGAGATCATCACGTACGAGAACAACGAGGCCGCCTTCTTCGCCAACTCCGTTCTGCTCGTGGAGGGCCCCAGCGACCGAACTCTCATTCCCCATATCGCGCGCACTCTCAGCCCCCAGTGGGATTTCGAGAAGCGCGGAGCCGCGATCGCCAAGGTAGAGGGAAAAGGAAGCATCGAGCGGTACCGCAAGTTCTTCCAGCGTTTCGAGATGCGAGTCGCAGTCATCGCTGACCTGGATGCCGTGCTTGACGGCTTCGACAAGCTGGGCGCCAGTGAAAAGTGCCGTGAACTGCGTGATCGGCTCGTGTGCCGGGTCACGGAGTTGGTGGAGGAGGAAGAATCGGATGAGGTTTCCAGCAGGACCCTCAAGGGAATCCGTACCAGCGGCAGCGCACGGGAACTGTGGCGGCAGGCCAAGATCAAGCAGGAGGAGCACGCCCAGGGACTGTGCGGGTTCGACGAGTTGAACGCCGCTGTAGACGCCTTCTTCGCCCGATCCGCTTCAGGCGCGGCGCGCAGGATCCTGGAGGAAGCCAGTGACCCTGAGCTAGAGAAGATGAAGCTGGACCTGCTGCGAATGCTCCGCGAAGAGAACATCTACGTGTGGGAGCGCGGGGCCATCGAGGCCTACTATCCGGACTTGCAGACGAACGAATCGAACAACAAGAACGACCGTGCTCGCACGTTCTGCGAGCGGTATACCACTGCCGAAGCCATCCGCGGCCTGCCTGTCTTTAAAGACTCCGCTGGTTGCGAGTTCGACCTCATCTTCGAGGCATTCTTCGGAACGGTCTCTCTGGAATCGCCCCCGATTGAGATTCCCGAGCAGGCTGCAACAGAGGGACCGTCAGTTGAGCTCGGGGAAACATCTACAGTTGAATGACTCAGACGCTTCTCCATTGTGTGCGCCGCCCCGGAGAATCTCAGTACGCCCCGGATCTTTCCGGTTCGAAGGTGCTCGCCGCAAAGCCACCTTCCGCCTTTGGCAGTAAATTTGGTTATGTCCACGCCGGGGCTGTTGACGGCTTCCATGAGAGATTTGCGTTCAGTCTGCGGTCGCTGTCGATGGTGCAAGCTACAGCAACGCGACGTTAACGGGTAAGAAAGGGGCTGCCACATTCCTGTCAAACTCGTTAACGTCGTTACCGACGCCTATTGAGGGTTGCTTGCCGCCAGGTCGTTGAGCACAGCGTTGACTGTGGACCAGCAGAGGTCGGCTGTGTCGAAGTCTGCGCTGTGTTTGGCTCGTTTCTCCGCGAGGGGGTGGACCAGGTTGCGGTAGGTGCGTAGCAGGTCTGAGGCCATTTTTGCGTCTTGGTCGATCCACTGGTTGGTGTGGGCGTGCTGAATGAGGTCCTGCAGTCGGGTGTCGCGGGCGGGGCGGGTCAGCGGCACGGTTGCGTTTCTGACGTCGGCGGCGTGGACGAGGACGCCTTCGAGGAGGCTCCCGAGCATGATGACGGCGGAGGTGTAGGCGCCGTGTTCTTGGCAGATGCGGGCTTCGTCGAGGCGTAGCTGAACGGCGCGGGCCAGGTCGGGGTCGGAGACGATGTCGGTGATGGCCACCTTCAGCTCTACCCGCTGGGGGCGAGGGGGTTCGTCGGGGTCGTACTCGATGAGGAACGGCTGCCCTTTGTGGTAGTCGATGCGGCGGCCTTCGAGGGCGAGGACTTCCTGGAGGCGTTGGATGACGGCGTCGTAGTCGGCGGGTTGTTGTTGGTATTCCCGTCGGTCGGCCAGGCGCAGGATGACGCGCTCGGTGTCTCCTGCCTGGTCTTCCTGCCGTTCGCGCAGGATGGTGTGTACCCAGCGGTGGCGCGGGCTGCCGTCGTGGTCGGGGACGTCTTCCCAGCCGGCCCGGCGGAGGAAGGGAGCGAGTTCCCAGCCCGCTCGGCGTTTCATGCCCGGCTCGTCACCGCAGACCATGGCGGCCAGTTCTTCGAGGGTGCTGTCGTCGTAGTTGTCCATGTCAGTGTCCCTCGCTGTCTTCGTCCGGCTCGCCGTCGTAGGGGTCCGCGTCTTCGTCGGGTTCGGCCTCGGCCAGGCCGACCGGAGTCCAGGGCATGTCGGTCAGCGCGTCATCGATGGATGGCTCGCGGACCGTGCGGGGATGGATGCCCAG
Source organism: Streptomyces sp. NPDC051105 (assembly GCF_040682795.1). NCBI lineage: Bacteria > Bacillati > Actinomycetota > Actinomycetes > Kitasatosporales > Streptomycetaceae > Streptomyces > Streptomyces sp. NPDC051105. The sequence continues at coordinate 237,812 of NZ_JBFBBR010000004.1, forward strand.
CTCGGTCAGGCGTTCCCACAGAGGTTCCAAGGCCTCGTCGGGTGAGAGGGCGAAGGCGCTGCTGCGTATACGCCAGAACGTCCAGCCGGCGCGGCGAAGCTCCCGCTCGCGCTCGGCGTCGTCGTGGATCTGTTTCGGGGTGGAGTGGTGAGGGCTTCCGTCGCACTCGACTGCGAGGCGTCCGTGGCCTCCGGTGACGACGAGGTCGATGCGTTTTCCGTTGACTTCCCACTGGGGTACTACGTCGTAGCCGCGTTCCTTGATGCGCAGGAAGACGCGCTGCTCGAAGAGCGAGTCGAAGGGCTCGCAGTGTCGGTCTGCGCTGACGTTGGCGGGCTGGTGGGGGTGTGTGTAGGGCGGGGGCGGGCTCACCATGTAGGTGAGCAGGGAGCGGCGCAGGTCTTTGCTGCTGAGCTGGTCGATGGTCAGGGAATGGAAGAGCCACATCTGGTCGCGGGCCCGGCTGGCGGCCACGTTGAAGCGTCGTTCGTGGTTCCGGCCGGTCGCGGCGATGACGTTGGCTCCGTCGACGACCATCGACAGGAGGATGACGTCGCGCTGGTCTCCCTGGAACTGTTCGGGTGTGCCGACCTGGATGCTGTGGCGTTCGCGGGCCGATACGTCGATGCGCTGGTCGACGAGGTCCTGGACCAGGCGGGTCTGGTCGCCGTGGCGCAGGATGATCACGCCAATGCTGCGGTCGGCGTAGGCAGGGTCCTGGGTGAGGCGGTGCAGTTCGTTGACGACGGCCTCTGCCTCGGGCCGGTTGATGAGTTTGTCCCGGCGTCCTTCGCAGTGCCCTTCGGGCACGTGGACGACCTTCAGCGGAGGGAGGCGGTCGGAGCCGTGCTGGCGCAGCAGGACCAGCTGGTTGTCGGGATAGAACTGCATGGAGGACCATTTGATGATCTCCGGCATGCACCGGAAGTGCTCGGCGAGACGGATCACTTCAGTGAAGCGGGACTGCAGCAGTTCGTACAAGTTGGACTTGGGGTCGAAGCCTTCGCGCTGCCAGGGTTCGAGGCCGGCCATGCGCTCGTCGAAGATCTGGGTGATCCGGTCATGCTTGCTGCCGCTGTAGAACGGGGCGCATTGCCGGTCGTCGCCGACGACGATGATGCGGGGTGCGAGCCAGAGCAAAAGCAGGCCGTCCAGGCCCACTTGGCTTGCTTCATCGACGATGACGACGTCGAAGGAGTCCGGCTCTGGACTGATCGTTTCCGCTACCTGGTTCAGCGGCATGATCCACGCCGGTACCGCTCCTTGCGCTGTCTGCATAGCTGAGCGCGCGTGACGCTGGTGGCGTTTGCCGTACTCGGTGGTTCCCTTGCCTGCGTTGGCCACGGCGCTGGCGTACGCAGCAAGGGCCTGTTTGTGCTTGGTGGTCATGCGGCTGACGCAATGGAGTGCTGCGCGGTCGCAGACCAGCTGTTCCACCAGGTCGTGCAGCCGGCCTTGGGTCTGGGCCAGTTCGCCCTCGAGTTGCTCTTCGCGTCCTGGGAGCAGGTGGGTGTCGAGGAAGTCCTGAGCCTGCCTCCATGCCCAGGCCTGGGGCAGCACGGCGAACCGGGAGCGCCAGTGCGGGGCGAGGGGATCGCCGGCGAAGTCCTTGGCGAGTTCGGGGTGGGCCTCGGCAAGGCACTCGAAGAGTTTCCCGGTCTCGCGCCGGTCTGCCTCACGCTGGTATGCCGCAGCCAGTGCCTCCACCGCCTGCGCGTAGGCCTGCGCATCACGGGCCGCTACGGCATCCACCGCGCGCTGCAGCTCTTCCACGCCATGCGGGTGAGGCGGGGGAAGACTCTTGAGAAGCTCTTCGAAGCGTTGTGCTGCGGTCCTGATGTGCAGGAGTTGACGGGCCTGGGCCGTGGCCTGGCGGATGTCGCGCCACTGCTCGGCGGTGGTGACCGGTGTCTGAATTCCGTCGGCCAGCAGGGTTGCGTGGACCTGGCGGATGACCTCCACGCAGGTGTCGATGGCTTGCAGGATGACGGCCCTGTCCAGGAGCTCGGACGTCATCAGTTCGGCGGTGTCCTGTCCGACGGCCGATCCGACGCCGGTCCACCGGCCGCGCAGGGTGCGGGCGTGGGCACGCATCTCCAGTTGCCGTACGACCGCGGTGATGTGCTCCCGGCTGGCCGGCGCCATGCCTTCTACCCGGCACTGTTCGAGGAGGAATCGGGCTTGCTTGACGACGGCCGGTCGGGGCCATCGCGTGTTCAGTTTTCCGGTGCGCAGGACGTGTTGCTCCAGATTGCGGCCCGCGATCAGGAGCTCCTTCTCCTCGCTTTCGGACAGGCGCGGGATCTCCACTTCCAGGAAGGAGGCGGCGGCTATCTCGTCGTGGGTCTGCTGTGCACGCTGTGAGGCGTTTCGGATGCTGTCCCACAGCTGCTGCCATCGCTGGGCGATGCCGTCCTGCAGCGCACGCGTGGACCAGATATCCGCCTGCCAGGAGGTGGGGTCCGCGGACAACCCGACCCTCTGCAGGGCCTGCTGAGCTCGGTCCAGGAGCGCTTCCAGCACCATGAGCCGCGCGTCACCGTGGTCCGCCAGTTCCTGCGCCAGCGGTGTGACCGGCTCGCGGCCGACGGCTTCCTCGGCTCCTTGAAGTTCCGTGATGCGGCGGGAAACCTCCGTCGGGTCCGGCAGCGTTGCCGGGTCCGGGCAGTACTGGATGCGGGCGTCGAGGATTCCGGGGCCGTGCTGGGCAACCAGCAGCCACAGTCGCTCAGCTTCGTCCGTGGTCAGGGGCGGGACCTGTGGGGCCTGGACATCCAGGGGCGGCAGCCACTGATATTCAGCTGCGCCGTGTTCCACTGCCTGCACGATGTCGTCGAGCCGCCCTCGGTAGCCCGGCGCGATCTCGGGGTGCTCGTACCACTCGACCTCGCGTACCTGACGCAGGCGGTCTTGGACTTTGGCCTGCTCTGCCATGAGCTGGTGCCGCTGCGTCTGTTGGTCGTCGATGCGCTGTTGGAGCCGAGCAAGGTTCGTTGTCGCGTTCAGGTGTGCCAATGCTCCCAGCGACTGGCTCAGATCGGAGTTACCGCCCTGCCACTGATCGCCTTGGATCACGCACATGCTGCGCAGCTTGGACGGCAGCTGGTCGCGCAGCACGTTCAGAGCCTGGCTTTTGGCGCTGGTGACCAGGACTCGCTTGCCGTCCGCGAGGAGTGCGGCGATCAGGTTGCTGATGGTGTGTGTCTTTCCGGTGCCCGGCGGGCCCTGGACCACGACACTGGTGTCGCGCTGCAGCCGGTCCAGGACATCGCGCTGGGCAGCGTTGGTGACCATCGGGAACAGCGGATCCGGTCCCAGTGCCGGCGGCACGGAGCCATTCCTGCTCCCCCAGGCCGTCCGGTGCTCCGGTTCAAGGTCATACAGCAGCTGCGCCAGCCCCAAAGGAGCCTGTGCTCCCGGACGCTTCAGCGCCCGGGCGATGCTCTCGTAGAAGCCGAGGACGGAGCGCTGGCTGTGTTCGCGCAGGATGAGCGCGGGCGCGAGATGCAGTGACCGCGTCTGGGGTTCAGCGGTGCGGTCGGGGTGCTGGCCGGTGGGGTCGAACGGGAGCACGCGGTCGACTCCGAAAGCCCGCTGCGCCCACGAGCGCACGGCCTGTGCAGCCCGGTCCGACAGCGGGTGGAAGGGGACGTCCTCGACAGCGGAGCGTACGACCCCCAGCAGCTCCGACGTGTAGCCGTCGGACTCGCTGAGGAAGTCGGTGTCTTCCAGACGGCCGGGGTGCTCCGGCACGAGAGAAACGGTCACGTTGATCGATGCCGGTTCAACGGTGAGGGTCACCGGTGTGGTCACGATGTGCCGGCGGACCCGGGCCGAGGGACGACCGGCTCCGAGTTGCAAGAGACCTACGGCCAGGACTACTTCGAAGGTGTCGCTGTCCTGCTCGATCTTCTTGGCCATCCGGTACAGCTGCTGGTGCAGTCGCCGTTGCGGCTCGGCCGCCAGCTCTTCCTGTGACCATCGCATCCACTTGCCGGCCCACGTCTCGTACGCCTTGCGTTCTTCGGAGCTGCCGCTCTCCAGAGCCAGTTGGTTCTCCTCCACGCTTGCCTGGTCGTCGGCTATTTGACGGTCATTCGGTGTGTTGTCGATCAGGCCGGGAGGTTGCGGTCCAGCGGTGGCGGCGGCCTCGGCGGACACCCTGCCGTGCAAGATCGCCGGCAGCCGCGGTGCTTCTTGGGGTGGACGGTGCTTGACCACCATGATGCGAGGGTCGGCGTCCACAGCACGGCGCACGGTCCCATCGGGAGCGTCCGCGAGCCACACCGTTTCCGGGTACTTGGCACAATCACGGATGGTCTTGGAGACGGCGCCCCGCACCAGCTCCTGCAGACAGTCGATCAAGACGCGAGTGTCACGGACGGCTTTGGGATCGCTGCCATCACGTACTGCCGGGCGGGCCATCACATCCCCCAAACGCCTGCCACTCTGGCAAGCCTTTTAGGATCCCTGGCGGCTGCACACTGGGCAATGTGACGGGGCTCATGCACAATCATTTCCGGACATGAATGTCCTCCGGTGCACTTCAGCCTCGCCACTTGCGGCTAACCCATGGCACGGAGCAGCTGCCGCCCTCGGTGAGCAGCAACTCACCAGAAGGCAGGTGAGTCCACCTTGTTACCACCTCGGCCAGCACTGGCGAGCGAAGTTCGGACAGCGGTCCGCCCCTCCGCCAAGACCTTGAGGGCAACCCGCCCGTACGCGAACCGCGAGCATCGAACGCGCGGGCCCCTCGTGACCACAGGCCCGCCGGCTAATCCCCCCTGACGCCCGCGGTCATTCGGCCTGAAAACCCTGCCCGCGAGCAGCAAAGCCCAAACGGGCGTCGCGTGCTGGCAGGAAACACCGATCCCCTATTGACCGCCTGCGAACTATGGTGAGTCCCGTTTGCCTGGCACCTCGCGCGCTACATGGTTGACGAGCTCGCCCGGTTCCACACCGAGTCCTGCTGCGATATCCAGAAGCGTCAGCACGCTGGGGCTGCGCTGCCCGTGCTCGATATAGATGAGGCCGCGAAAGCTCAGCCCGCTGAGCTCTGCGAGTTCTTCCAGGCTGTATCCCCGTTCCTCTCTGAGACGACGGATTTGCATACCCAGGGACAGGAGTCGCGGGTCCGGTGACGGTTCACGTGCTGGCACACGGCGACTCGACCGTCACACCTTTGCGTGCACCATGAACAGCTGTGCATAACTACTCGTCGTAACGGACAGTATCGCCGTGGCGGGCAGCAACAACGTCGTCGCGCCCACCGCCTACCCAGTGCAAAAGGTCGGCGACAGGTCCAGCATGCAGCTCAGTTTCGTGGGCGAGGCACATGAGCAAGCCAATCGAGCCGTTCGATCGCTGGCACAAGAGATATCCAAAACCAGAACGCGGTGACACCCCGTGCCGGTGCGGCACGCCACAGCAACCTCTGTACCCGTCTTCGGACCACGGCCGAGGCCATCGCTGGCAGGCCCGGTACACCGACTGCTCAGGAAAAGAGAAACGGCCGGCTTTTGCCATCTGGCAGGAAGCCCGCGACTTCCTAGACAACGTGCTCACAGAGACCGAAAGGCAGACGGCGCGCGACAGTAATCCGGGCAGCCTTCCGGTTGAATACTTCGCAACCGAGATGATGGAAAGGAGACGCAAGCGGAAGAAGAACATCAATACCTGCGACACCTACGAAAGCCATCTCCGGAGCCACATCCTGCCGTTCGCCGGCCACCGAACCGCAAGCAGCCTGCGCCGCCGCGATTCCATGGCCTTCGTCGACTACCTCCTCGACAAGGAAGGCCTCGACTCTGCCTGCACCGTCGTCCAGATCTTCAAGACCTGGCGCATCCTCGTGCACTACATGCTGGACGAGGACGTCTCGCTCCCTGCCAACATCGTGGCGAGGATCGACCTCCCGGACGTCACACCACGCGTCAAGGTCGCGCTGTCTCCTGGGCAGGTCGCCGCGGCAGCGGCGACAATGCGGAAGGTCGCGCCGCGCTACGAGGTCCTGATCTGGCTCGGAGCCTGCGCCGGACTACGCCAGGGCGAGGCCTTCGGACTGAAGCGAAGCCAGGTCGCCTGGAAACACGACCTGCTGCACATCGAAGAACAACGGCAGCGCGGTAAGGCCGTACGCCTCAAGACCAAGGCCAGCTACGCCACCTTGCCAGTGGATCACTTCTTGATCGAGCGGCTGCTACACCACGTGTCACGGTTCTCTGAGCCGGAACCCGTCTCACCAGGCGCCGAGCGCCGCCGTCGGGCACGCGGCTACGTCGAGCCACCGGACGAGGACCTGATCGTCACGAACCGTTATGGCCGACCCGTACTGATCAGCCACTTCCATCAGAAATGGCGAAGGACGGTGAAGCAAGCCGGGCTTCCGGACAGAACCCGTTTCCACGACCTCAAGCACTTCTACACCACCACGCTCGGCGGGTCCGGCAAGCACGACCCGAAAACCGTGCAAGCACTCTCCCGGCACGCCAAATTCTCCGAAACCTGGGACACCTACGCCCACCCACCCCTCGCCGTGGAGGAAGTCATGGTCACCGTGTTCGGAACCGCGTTCTCACACATCGACACTCCGACGACATCGTTGCGGAACGGATCTACCTTCGTGGCCGGCGCGGCGTCCGCGCCCTGAGCGCCTGCCCTCCTGCCTCCAACTCGCGTCCAGGGGCGGCGGCCTCAGCCGCTCCTTGCTTCGATGACCGCCTCAGCAGATTGACCGCCCCTCCCTCTGCAGCCCTCACAGAGGTCCAGCCAATTCGCGGCAGTACCAGTTGCCCCCGATTCGAACCTTCGACCGGGGTTCGGCTCCTGGCAAGGCCCTGGCCGCGTCGAGCAGCACGGCAGATGCTCTGGCGTCCGTTTTCGGACTGTGCGCGGGTATGTCCCCTTGTGTGCGCCCGTCGTATCCGACCTAGCGTCTCGATCTTGTCGTTACGCCACCGATGCGACGCAGGGGGAGAAGCCGTGGCAGAAGCAGCACAGGTGCTCAAGGAACTGGTGGAGGCCTGGAGTGTGCAGATCGACTCGACCAGCGCGTTGGCGGGAGCCGTTGCCGATGCCACTGCGAAGGACGACAAGGAACGGCGGGAGGACGGGCGCGAACCGCTTCGGCGGAAGCCGGGGTTGAGGGCGTTGCCTGCCACCCAGGTCGGTCCATCATTCAGGCTCACTCCGTGGGACGTGCTGCACGCGCTGGGGCGTGCCGCTGTGCTGTCCCGGCAGGGAGCCGGGCGCGGGCTGGCTGAGCACTGGGGTTGTCTGAAGTACTGCCAGGCACTGGACGGCAGCCCTGGTCGGTATATGGCGCTTTCGGAAGAAGGGTTGAACCCCAGGCGCCACTACAAGACTGTTCAGTCTGGCGAGTTGGGCATCGGATTCGCGCTCGCCGTCGCCGAGCGAGCGCTCAAGAAGCGGTACCCGGACCACTTGGTCTCGGTCGTGGACGCGGACATCGCCTTGCAGGCGGGCTGGGCGCTGGCGGGCAAGGACGTCAAGCGACGGGACTGGGTGAAGTTGCGTCCCGACTTCCTCCTGGAGGCGTGGAAGCCCGGCGAGCCGTCGAAGGTCGTCCCTCTCGCGTGCAAGGGGACCCATGCGAAGGGCTCTTACGCGAACACCCAGCTAGCCGCTGCCTCAGCGCAGGTCGAGGCGGTACACATCGGCCCCTGGGATCAGACGCCGACCCTGGTGACGTCGACGGAGCTGCTCGGGCAGGGCGGCATCATCGTGCACGTGCTGCATGCCCCCGGCGACGGCTCCCTGCCGATGCCACCGGACGCACTGAACGCAGATCGCGAACTGCAGGACCTGAACATCTACCCCGACGTCCGCGTCCCGGGCACTGACTGCGAGGGCGAGCAACGCGTGAGCGGCTTCCAGATGATGCCGGACCAGTACCCGTGGTTCCGCAGGGCCCTCGCGCGGGCAGGGGCAGCTGGACTGATGGGGTTCACCGGCGGCGGTGAGCCAACGGCGCAGTACCTGACGGAGCGGCAGGGCAAGCGACACTTCAAGGGCTTCACGCATGCCGGTACGGGAACCGTGCAGGACATCGATCACGAGATCGGCGGGATGTCCTTTGTCGGGACGGATCACGTCTTCCGGTTGAACGGCACGCGGGTGGAGGCGTTCTCTGGTCTTGAGGCGAGCCTCTTCGATCACCTGCGCGATGGGCGGGTGGAGGAGTACCGGCGCGACGCACACGCTCTGCGTTCGAGGTGGCGGGCTGTCCGCCGCCAGGACGACTGGGACGGACCTGTTTCGCTGCGCGAGGACGGTTCCATCATGGCCATGCGACTGCTGCCCGAGCCGCCCCGCACACGCCGCCGCCTCCGCGCACTGTGAACCTAGCCGACACCCCGTGTTGGGCGATGACGTTGCAGGCAAGCACTCTGTGTCCGAGGTCGTGTCGGTCCGCCGAACCGTCGGTCCGCTGATCAGTCCTCACGGCGAGGAGCATTGAGCGGCGAGTCTGGCAGCGGTCCAGCCTGATCAACTTCTGGCGGTGTACTCATCGGGTGGCGTCCACCATCCCGGCCCGGGGTCTGCTGGAGTGGTCAGAACCTGGTCGAGGTAGTCGGTGATGGTGAAGGCTACTCTCGGGTCGGCGATGAATGCCGTGGGGTCGATGGCCTGGGTGACGATCAACGGCACGACGCGCCAAGGGCCGTCTGTGGGAGCAGCGCAGGCGAGCGCCACGGCCTGAGGGTTGGAGGCGACCGCGTCCACCTTGCGCAGGACCTTCGTCAGGTAGCCGTCCTTAGGGTCGGTGAAGCGTCTGATGTGCTGGATTACTGCGTGCGGCGCGTGCCCGGGGTGGGGATGCTTGGCCTCTACAACCCAGAGGCGGGCGGTCGCAGGGTCAGCAATGAGCAGATCGACCTCCCCTCCTGTGGTGGGCAGGCCGGCACGCTCGGCGTCCTTCTCTCTGAAGTTGGCGACGTGGGGCAGTCCGAGACGGTTCGCGATGGCGGCGATGTCCCTCTCCAACTGCTGTTCTATGGCTTGGCGGTGCTTGGCGAGGGCGCCGCGGACCCGCGCGGGCAGGTCTCGATGTGGCAGGCGTCCATCCTGGAAAGCGGCTGCGTAAACCTCCTGCGCAGTGTGGATCACCCACGGAAGAAGCAGCAGTTGCCCGGGATCTGCGGAGATCAGCGGGTGGGTGGTGAGCCGTGGGCGCCGCTCGACCTCCGTGTACCGGTGCTCGCGGTCATCGGCGGCGTTGCCGCGGTCGAGGACAAGTGGGTCGATCGCAGCACGGGTTTCCGAGATGGGCACGCCTGACCAGGCGGCCGCCTCGCGGGCCAGCTCATCGGGCGTGGTGATGCCGTATCCCTCGGGACCAGTTGGCCAGTCCACTGCCGTGCCGAGCACTGCGCCGAGGGCGTCGAATCCGAAGCCCCACGCCCGGCACAGTTCCTGGTCAGCGCGGGCGAGGGAAGAGCCGGGGGCCGGCCGGAGGGCAGTGAACGCCCCGGGCGTCCTGTGCGTCCGGGGCCCGACGTGAGGCGGGGCCGGCAGATCAGCAAGGGTGCTCTGCCGACTCTGGGCCAACCAATGGTGGTGGCGCGCGCGAGTCCACGCTTTCTGGTCCAGTCCAAGGTGGGTGGTAGTGGCGGTCGGGTCCTCGGCATCTGGCTGGTCGATGTGAAAGACGCCGGTGGCATGTACCTGGAGTTCCAGGCCGTGCAGTCCGCGGGCTCCTGCGACGGCTGTGATCCCGCTGTACAGAATCAGTTCGGCGAGGGCGATCAGGTCTGCCACGGCCAGTAGGTCGACGGCGCGATCTCCTTGGGGCGGCGTGGCCAGTGCCTCCTGCAGGAGCAGGTTCAGCGCGGAGGTAGCCACCGAGTCGTCGGATGTACGCCGCTGAGCCTCCCCTACCCAGTTGTCAGCCCAGGGCGCGGCCAGATTGCACAGCAACTCGTGGTGGCGGTGTGTCCGGGCGCACCAGGCGGCGTTGAGGTGACGGGCCAGTTCGGTGGTAAGTGCGGGCTCGAAGGAGCGGATCTCCGTGTCGATCAACGCCTCCAGCGCGTGAAGGACCTGCTCGGCCGGGCGCACGGCGTCGCGCCCGCGCCACAGGCCGGCTGGGACCCCGGCTTCCCGGACGGCCGCTGCCGCGGAACGCAGGGCGCGGATCTGAACGTGTTCGCCGTCCGGCACGGCGTACTCGGGGGTCTGAGCGGGCCACGGGTTCTCGAAGACGTTGAGGGCCAGGACTGGGTCGGCCTGGTTCCACGCCTTGGTGAAGGGTCCGGCATCGGGGCCGTTTCCTGCGTCTCGCCCTTCGCGGACCTGGCTGGCGCAGTGGTGGAGGGCTTGGCCCAGGGCGCGGTGTCCTTCGCGTCCGTCACCCGCGAAAGCCCCTAGGAAATCGGGCCCCAGGACGAGTCGGACGGTAGTGCTGGGCGGATCGGCGGAGACAAGTAGGCGAAGGCCGTCGGCAGGGCCTCGGTGTCTGTTCCGTCGTTGGGCAGCTGCGCCGGGTCCGCCAGGGCCTGGGTCAGCTCCACGGTGATCGGGACCTGGTCGGGGAGGTTGAAGTGCTGGGCGATCACAGGATGGGCGGTGATGGTGGTGCGGATCGCGTCGGCCAGGCCGATCAGGCCCGGGAAGTCCAGCGGTGCCTCGCCGGGCGGGCCGGGGCGGACAGTCACGGCGAGCGGCGGGTGGGTACTCACGGCTGCAGCCGCGGTTGGAGTTGCGTAGTGGTGGAGGTCCGCCTGCAGCCCCGCCGCTCCATCGGGGAGGTCGACGATCTTCGTGGCTGTCCACTCCACGGAGGCGGGCAGGCCCGCGTCCGCGAGGACCTTGTCGATCGGTGCCCAGGTGGCGGCCCGGTCCCAGGACAGGTCTCTGCCTCGCCGCGGGATGACGGCAACCTCCGGCGCGGATTCGCCGGGCGCAAGGAGTGTGCCGTTACGGCGCCAGCTGCCCCACGCATCAAGCAGGTGGAGGTAGGCGATCGCATCCACTCCCGGATGCTGGGTCATCTCCCACACGAACAGGGCCAGCGTGGCTGGGTTCCCGCCGGCATCGGCTGCCATCTCGGCGAGCTCCTCGACATGCACCATGAGGGTGTCGGTGACCACCTCGCGCACGAGGAAACGCGGCCCCGCATACACCACCAGCCGTCCCTGCTCCGGTGAGGTCTCCTCCAGCAGGACCCGCCGGGCGGCCTCGACTCGCGGCCCGAGGTCACCGTCGAGGAGCGCGCTGACGACCGCGACCTCCAAGCGAAGCTGGGGCGCGCTGATCCGGGCCACTTCGTCAGGGCGGGGAACGCTGTGCAATTGCAGTACGTCGGCAACCCGTATCACGGCTAGGTTCTGAACGCGCTGGGCCAGGTCCTGGTTGAATCCGAGCTGTCGCAGGAGCTGTTCGGCGGCAGCCGTGACGGCTTGGAGGGCTTCGCTGGCCGGTACGGGGATCCTCCGGCCGTGGGCCCGTACGGCCAGCACGGGGCCGAGCAGCTGTCGCATCGGGTCGTACTTCAGCTTCAGCTTCCCGATGTCTGCTGTCAGCCACGCCAGCGCCCGGTGTGCGCGCTTCGGGTGGTCGCAGGCAGAGACGATGTCGTCGAGGCAGTCGCGCTCCGCTACCGCGACGGCATCCACGCTGGCCTGGGTGAGCCAGCATGAGATCGTCTCGCCGTCCGGGCCTTCTTCGGAGGTCGGCCAGGCATGCACGCATTCCCTCATCCGTCGGTCGGTGTAGCGCACGGCGAGCTCGATGACGTCGCCGAGGCCGAACCCGACCGCGCCGAGCAGGTGCTCGTCGACGGCACATGCCGTCAGCCGCAGGCTGCGGAGCACCAGAAGGGGGTGATCCAGGTCCCCCGGGTGCAGCAGCATTCCAGCGAAGCGCACACCAGCTCGTACGTCGTTCGGCTTCCCCTCAGTGAGGACGCCCCGTCCGGGGGCGCCCTGCACCGCAGCCTCGACGAGGACCGGCAGCACCTCGGCCATGACCATCGCACCAGAACGGCGCCCGCTGCGAATGACGCGCGTCCACAGCAGCAAGAGATGGTCATGGAATCGGGAGCAGGTCGGTGCCATCAGCGCGGCTTCCAGCAAGACCAGCAGCGACTCGGTCGAGTAGGGGGCAAGTGCCTTGTCGATGGTCTTCCACTGCACGCGTCGCTGCTGCGCGGAGGTGGCCGGAGGCGTGCTGGTCATCGCGGTGCTCCCAGAGTGTGATCCTGACGATGCCAGGGTGGCAGCAAGTGCCCGGACGGCGCCTTTGAGTTGACAAGCGCGAACTCACCGGTCACGGTCTACGCCGCCCCGGTGCCTTGGCTGGAGCAGGGCCTGGACGCGGTGTTGACCATCGTCAGCGACAAGATATCGAGCCGCTGGGTCGCTGCTTTGGAACGCGGATCCGTAAGTTGGCGGTCCCAGAGTGGAAGCGCTCCGGGTTCTGGGAGGACTCTTCGATTCTGAACCGCCTGCGGTCGCCGAGTAGCTGCTCGGGCCCGCTTTGCCTCCTCGCGGATAGACATGGCGAGGCGGTAGCCCCTACCGGGGATCCATCGGAGTAGGCCTTGTCACCGCGCACCCGGCCCGGCCTGCTGCGCGGGCGGCCCGGTCTGCGGTCTGCGGTCTGCGGTCTGCGGTCTGCGGTTCGAACGTGCCCGAGGTGTCTCGCGGCACCTTGACCTCGACCGGCCCGGCGTCGGTCAGCACGGTCTTGGCCCGGCCCCCCGTTGCGGGAGATGCCACTGCCCCCGGCCGCCAGCATCGTGCTTCTCGTAGCCGAGGTGATCGGTGATCTCACCTTCCAGAGCAGATTCAGGACCCGCTTGGTCAGCCGCTGCAGCAGCCCACCCTGTCCGATCAGCTGCAGCCGCTCCGACCGGTCCTGCTCCACCAGACCAGCTGTTCATCGGACACGGGCGCAGGCCGCTCACGCTGAGCACTCTCGACAGGCTTCACGGTCTCCAGCTCCACGGCAGTAGCGATCGCTTGGCGTCTCTCCCATGATCGTCGGATCCGCCATTAGATTTACCCCCCGCACCGGTGACCGCACACTGCGCCTCTTCCGTCACAGCCGGGCCGCATCTGTCGTCTCGGCGGTCACCGGATCAAAGACTGCCATCCCAAAGGCCCTGGCGGTTAGGAAGATCTCCCACAACGAGATCAAATAGCGTCCGCTCCTACAGAGCCTGCGGGACGCGCTGAGGTACTGGCATCATGCTGCTGGTGAGGTACAAGGTTCGTATGTCCGAAGCTGGCGTGCACTTCTTCGATCGGCTTTCCGGGCTCAACGTCCTGCTCGACGAGGTGAAGGTGCCAGCGGAGCGGATCTCCCGTGCTCCCCGCTACCTGTCTGTTGCTTTGACGAACGCTTGCGAACTCCGTTGTGCCTACTGCTACGCGCCTAAGCACGCCAGCTCGCTCGACGTGGACCGTGTGGTTGCCTGGGCGGTCGAACTCGACGCCGCTGGATGCCTCGGAGTCGGGTTTGGAGGCGGAGAGCCGACCGCGCATCGTCAGTTCGTCGAACTCTGTGCTCGGGTCGCGGAGTCCACCTCGATGGCCGTGACATTCACGACGCACGGACATCGCCTCACTCCGGCAGTTACCGACGCCTTGCGAGGCTCCGTGCACTTCGCACGCCTGTCCGTCGACGGGGTCGGACCTACATACGAGCGGCTTCGGAGGCGGCCGTTTGCGGCAGTGATCTCCGCCGCCGGCCTCCTCCGTTCAGTTGCGCCGATCGGCATCAACGCGGTCGTGAACGCCGACACGATCGGCGAGCTCGATGACCTCTCAGCGTTCGCAGCTGACGTCGGAGCGTCTGAACTGCTGCTTCTGCCGGAGCAGCCGACCGCCGCTACGCCCGGTATCTCTGACGCCGATGCGGAGCGCCTGGTGCACTGGATGCGAACCGCAAGGCCTCAGGTGCGGCTTGCGATCTCACGCTCCGGGCTCGAATCCTTGGTACCGGCGGTCGAGGTCATTCCTGGTGAACACCCTCTGGACGCGCACATGCACGTCGATGCGGCCGGTGTTCTACGGCCCCACGCATACGCATCGGCAGGAACGCCGATCGAGGACTCCATCCTGGATGCGGTGCAAGCTCTGCGGGAGGCAGCATGAGGATCTGGCACAGCTACGGCTCGGAGCACTCGATGGATCTGGTCCTGATCGGCACGTTCGAGACAGTCTCCGGAGCCGAGGCGGCGATGGAGCGGATGGAGGCTCTCAAGACCTTGGCCGAGGCGGAGTGGTCCGACGACGACTGGCTACGCGCTGATGAGCGCATGCCCCGAGCGCTCGCCGATGAGCTGGGTAAGTTGAGGCTCTACGACATGGGGCGGTCCGATGTCGACATCTATGCCCTCGATCATTCGGTCCAGCGCACCGGATCAACGGTACGGGTCTGGACCGAGGAGTCCGAGGTTCAGGGGTTTGTGAAGGTGCTCGTCAACCTCGGTGCGCGGGTCGAGGTGTTCTCTCGGCACCACTGGAACGAGGACGGGACGCCGCGGTCGGACACGGACAGTTGAGGTAGCGGTGGAGCTGACTGATCTGGCACGCCTGCCTGGCGCCGCCGACAAGAACTTCGAGGCGCTCACGCGAGCGATCGTGTCCCGCCGCTACGGCAGGCTGGGCACCCTTCGTGAGCGGCGGAATCAGCCTGGGGTCGAGTTCTATCTACACGTCGAACACCCTGGTGTGCTCGGGGAGCCCGGCCGGGTGTGGGGATGGTCGTGCAAATGGTTCATCCTGGGCAAGGACAACGAGCTCACCAGCGCACAGCGCAGCCAGATCGAGGACTCCGTCGCAAAGGCGATCAAGTACGTCGCCGGGCTGACCGACTTCGTACTCTGCCTGCCGCAACGTCCTGCCAAGAAGGATGAGGGGTGGATCCACGGCCTCGGCCCGGCCAACGGCATCTCGACCAAGCTGTGGGCCACCGAAAACTTCGATGCCGAGCTTTCCGGATACGACGAACTCCGCTCCACCTTCTTTGGAGAGTTGGTGCTGTCCCCGGACACGCTCGCGCGAGCTCATGAGCGCTCTGTGGCACCGGTCAAGGCCCGATGGGTGCCTCCGTTGCACACGTCGAACCATGTGGAACGCCGAATCGACCGTGCCCTTCTGCGCTCCGCGTCGTTCGACTGGCTCGCTGAGCACACAGACCTCATCGCCGACCGCAGTGGTGCGCTCCAGGACGCCCTTGCGGACATCGACGACGAGGCCACACGTACGGCAACCGAAGAGATCATCGCTGATCTTGAACGGTTTGTCGGGGAGTTGCGGGCGATCGCCGATGCCGGACGTGGCCTTCGGCCGATCGAGGCTCGTGAGCGGACCGCTGATCTTCAACCGCCGGCCACGTCCCCGCGCAAGCTCCGCACCTTTGTGCTCAAGCTGAGAAAGCAGCGCCTGCCAGTTGCTCTGGCCGCGACCGGCCTAGGGTCGGAAATCCGTGACGTCGTACGGTGGCTGAAGGATGTGCAAGCAGATGCCGAAGCCCCCTTGATCGCGGTCGTAGCAGCTGCAGGCCAGGGCAAGACGCACCTTGCCGCCCAACTGACAGCGCTGGCCGACCGACCAACAGCCGGGGTATTCATCCAGGGCGGACGACTGCGAGCCGGCGGAAGCCTCGACGACCTGGCCCGCCGCATCCCCGGGCTGAAGATCGATCGTTTCGAGGACTTGCTTGAGGCTCTCAACTCAGCCGGTGCCCGGGCTGGCGCCCGAATCCCTCTGGTGATCGACGGCCTGAACGAAGCCGAGAGGCCCTCGGAGTGGCGCGTCCTGCTCGATGAGTTGGCACCAGCGCTCGGTGACTACCCGAATGTGCTGGTGATCGTCACCCTCCGCGAGGCGCTCGCCGCTTACGCTGTCCCGGATATTGCCGTGGCCACGGAGCTTGAGTGGTACCAGGCAGAAGTCAACGAGATCGTCCGCACCTACTTCGACCACTATCTGATCAATGCTGCCGGCGCCTGGTTGCCGACCGGGATGTTTGAGAACCCGCTCTTCGTCCGCATGTACTGCGAAGCGGCCAACCACGACCGCCGAGAGCCAGTGGGCGCCGAAGCACTTCCGACATCACTGGTTGGCGTATTCGAGCTGTATCGCCAGGGCGTCGTCCAGCGACTTGGCCAGGATCCCGCCCGTGCCACGGTGCCCGTCGACCAGATCAAGCGGCGCCTCTCCGCACTCGCCTGGGAGATGTGGACCCGCGGCGTCCGCCGCCTGCCGTCCGACGATGCGAAGGCCATTCTCGACGCCGGTGAGACAAACTGGGACGAGAGCTTGTTTCGGCGCCTCGAAGAGGAAGGGGTTCTCCTCCGAGAGGAGGCCGACGGTAGAGACGACACTGAGACGGCATTCCTCTTCGATCGTCTTGGCGGATATCTCATCGCTGACGCGCTCCTTGCGCGTTTGACCCATGCCGAGCTGGAGGACCGCCTCGCAGATGCGACGTTGTGGGAGTCCCTCGTCGGCGAGGACGGCCACCCTCTTGGTGAAGACGTCGTCATCAGCCTCGTCGGGCTGGTGCCCCGCCGGTTCTCAGCGCACCACCTCTGGCGCTTCGCCCCGGAAGGGCACCGGTCCTGGGTGCTCGCGCAGGAACTCAACTCGGAATCCGAGTTCCTTGACGACCGCACCGTCGACGAACTCGTGACACTGATCGGCACAGGGAACTGGAACGCTCCCAGGCCTCGCGGGTACGGAGGTCTGCATCCGTTCGACCGGCTCTGGGAGGTCCGCGCGTCCTCCGCGCACAAGCTGAACGCTGGCTTCCTCGACCGGGTTCTCCGCTCACTGACCCTCGTGAAGCGTGACCGAAAGTGGACCGAATGGATCCGCCACCGCGCCGATGACCTGCTTCTGAAGAACCTGAAGCGGGTGATCGAGCGCTGGAGCGGAAGCATGCACCGCGCCGAGACGGACGACCTGCACGCGCTCGCGGTGGCATGGCTGTTGACGTCCACGAACCGCGATGTGCGCGATCTCTCGACCAAGGCCCTGCAACGCTACGGCCGACCGGAACCGCAGCGTCTTTTCGATCTTGCTGCTCGTATGGTCGATGTTGACGACCCGTACGTTGTCGAGCGCGTTATCGGGGCCGCGTTCGGCGCCGCCAGCGCCCACCAGATGCCCGACCCGGGTGGTTCGTTCGAGCACGCGCTCACGGAGTGGCTCGGCGAGCTGCGTGACCGCTTCCTCGACAGCGGGACCATGCCGACTTCTCATGAACTGCTGCGCAGCTACGTGCGGGCAACCTATGAACTCGCCGGGATCCTCCACCGTGGCGCCGTTCCTGGGGGAGTTGACCCGCTCGCGCTGACGTTCGGGGTCGTACCTCCGGCTCCCGTGATGGCGGAGGACGACCCGAACGCCGAGGAGTGCGACAAAACCTTCGGCCTGGACTTCGAGAACTACGTGATCGGATCCGCCATCGAGGGCAGGAGCAACTACGACTTCGCCCACGCTGATTTCCGTCGTGCTCGCGGTGAGGTCATGGCCCGCGTCTGGGAGCTCGGATGGCGTACCGCGATGCTCGGCGACGTCGATCGGAACATCATGGAGGCCTCCGAGAGGCGCTCTTCATCCAGGCGCACAAGAGTGGAGCGTTACGGCAAAAAGTATGGATGGATCGCCTATTACGAGCTAATTGGCCGTCTCGCCGACGCCGGACGCCTCCCGGAGTGGTGGGGAGCCGGCGGGCGCAACGTCGCACCGGACGTCGACCCGACGTTTCCCGATGAACCCCCGGTGATGCCCTTCCCACTCCCGGAGTGGGCGCCGGCCAGTCCGACGAACGACGAGGAATGGCTCCGCACTGGCGCAGTGCACGTTCCGGCGGGACTGCGGTCGTCGGCGAGCCTCCATGAGGTCGCTGAAGAATGGCTGCTCGTCGAGGGCTTTCTGGAACACCGGCGCGATGGGCGAAAGGTGTTCGGGTTCTTCCGTACGCTCCTGCTGGAGCCCACGGATACAGCCCCCGCGCTCAAGCTCGCTCAGGGCCTTGACTACCCCGGAAACCACTTCTTCCCCGAGATCCCCACGATCCGGGGGGTGTTTGCTGGTGAGACACCGTGGAGTCCGCGGTTCGACATCCGCTTCGACGACGATCCCGACTCCCGCCCGTCATTGCGTCGCGACTGGCAGGAGGAGGGCATCGGCGTTGGCCAGGTGGCCGTAGAACTCGCTACCGGTGAAGGAGAGTCACCAACTGCGCTCGATCGGTCCTATGACGTGCCGTCCTACGAGTTCGCCGCTCGATTCAGGCTTCGTCAACTCCCCGGCACGCTGGACCTCGTCGACGTCGACGGCGTCCGCGCCTCGGCGGTCTTCCGAACGGAGGACCCGTGGCGTGGACAGCTGCTGTTCCTTCGCCGTGATCTCGTGGTCGACTTTGCAGGTGATCGCCGGATCGTGCAGGTCGCCTGGGGCGAGCGCGAGGTGACCGTCGAATGGAGCGCTCCACCCCCCTGGGTCCGTGTGGCGCGTGAGAAGTACGAGCACGTATGGCGCGATATCAAGGTGCTCGACGAGCCCTAAAGCCAATGCCGTGGCTCTGTTGGTGATCTTGGGCTGGTCACTTGATGGTTGAGCACAGAGTGCGGAAGTGCGTAGCCCGGCGTGGTGTTCTGGGTGCAGTGTCGATCCAGTCGGCGACGCGTGCGACGTTGCAGGCCATCGCGGTGAAGACGTCCTGGACGTGAGAGCGGCGCCCCCGCCATTCTGGATGCGGCCGATGAATCCGGTCGCCGGAGAGTCTCCCGCCTCCGGGGGCGGGACCACGACGCTGACGCCCGCACGGTGGAGGGCTTCGACCGGCCCTCGTCAAACGGGCGCCCGAACCCGATCGCGGCAGAGTCGTCCACGTGGGCGCACACGTCCGGCAGGGATCTTCCCTACGCACGCGCCAGATGCGTGACCAGAGTCAGTCCGTTGCCCGCGAGCGCAGCGCCTAGCACCTCGGTGAAACGGCTGATGCCCGGCCGTCCGATGGGCAGAACGGGGATGGACAGCAGGACGATGTCGCGAGGCCAAACGTCTGGCCCGCCGGGTGAAGGACTTGCTGAAGCTCGCCCGCCTCGACGAGACCCAGGCCGGAGCTGACCCCACGGGCATCCCCCTCCAGCTCGCCCCCACCGACCCGCGCACGCTCGCCGTCGACGCCCTTCACGACGTACGCGCCCTGGCCCCCACCCGCCCGGTCACCCTCACCGGCCCCGACGACGACACCCCCGCCTCCGCCGCGGCCCTGGCCGACGAGGCCGCCCTGCGCCAGGTCGTCTCCAACCTGGTCGGCAACGCCATCGCCCGCGCCCCCACCGGATCCCCGATCCGCATCGGAGTCGGCACCTCCGACGGCCACGCCGTCCTCGAAGTCGCCGACCAGGGCCCCGGCCTGCCCCAGGAACAGGCCGACCGGGTCTTCGAACGCTGCTGCCGAGCCGGCCGCTCCCGCACCGGCACGACCGGCGCCGGCCTCGGCCTGTCCCTGGTCAGCGCCCATCGTTGACGGGTGGAACTGAGGACCGCGCCGGGACAGAGAGCGGTCTTCCGGGTCCTGCTGCCGCACGCGGCCGATATGGCAAGCCGAGCCCAACGAGTCCCTCGACTAACGGACTTGGGAGCGGTTGAGGTGGAAGCATGCTGGCCTGCCAGATTGGCTGGCGGGTAGGTCTAGTCACGCTTGGACGGCTCCACCATGTGCTGGTTGAGCCGGATGCCCGCTGCCCCCGTCCACGACTTGGCGGGACGGGTCTGACCGGCGTAACACGCGAGGCCGTCGCGGTTGACCACGACGTACACGGCCTTCTCCTCATCGCCGTCGTACGGCCTATCAATGTTCTGAGCGACGGGGCGGCTGGCCAGGAGATTGTCTCCGGCAAGATCGGCAAGGTACAGGTACCGACTCCTGGTCATAGGCACAACCCCGGCCCATGGCGAAGTGCTCACTGCTCGTGGTCCTCCGCCGTCATTCGATTCAGGGCCTTGGCCATCACCTCAAGCTTCTTGATCGGCCCGTCGGTCTGGTGAAAGGGCATGAGCTCCGGAGAGGGATTCTGGCTACGGATCGCCCGGTAGTTCTGGAATGCTTCGTCGGCATGCACGATCTTGCGGCACAGCTCGTTGAAGGCGTTCTCCTCTGCGGAGGCTGCGGTCTTCTCGGCGCTGCCCTGTACTGCGATGCGCACCGCATGGCGCAGACGGGCGTCCCGCGCGGTCACCGAGGCCGTCGCGTCGTCGAAGGTCTCGATGTCCGTCGTCCCGTCGGGAACCCGGATCCCGAGCAGCGACGTACCGGCGCGGTTTCGCTTGATGTTCTCGGCCAGCATGCGCAGGCCCCAGGGGAAGTTCGTCAGCTTGTCGACGATACTCGCGACGCTGGACCGGTCGATGAGGTCGTTGACTTCCTTCTCACTGGAGCCCTTGGGGCTGGTCAGCCCGCCACCGATGACCAGGGCCACCATGCCGAGCACTCCGAGCAGCCTGGCGTAGCGGCCCGGCTCCCCGGTAACAACTTCTTTGTCTCCGACCGGCGCCAGTTCCTTGAGCGCGAGCTTCAGCACCAAATCGACGGAGTCGTCGTCGTTGATCATTGCCGGCCGCCAGGGGTGGTCGACGAGCGACTGCCAGATGCAGCCGGAGTTGAGCGCAGTGCGGCTGCGTTCTAGGTCGTTGGAGCTCATGACGGCGCCATAGGAGCGCAGGACCAACTCGCTTGCGACGGCGGAGCGGTGCGAGAGCATCACCTTCCGCTTGCCGAACTTCTCACGCATGGGCTTGTTGAGCTTGGCGGAGTTCACCGAACAGAGGCTGATGACCATCATGGCCCGCAGGTCGCGCAGGTCGGGGTCGAGGCCGTACGCCTCCATGACCTCGGAGACATCTTCCCGGCCGATCAGCAGTTCGACCTGGTCTTCGTCGAAGTGCCCACTCTGCTGCGCGGCGAGCACGATCTCTTCCGCCATGACCGCGTTCTGGGCGCCCGTGTCGAAGGTCTTCACCCCGACGTTCATCCGCACCAGCAGCGAGCGCACCGCCGAGGCGAACCGGGTCACGCCATGGGTCTCGGGGTCGTCGTCCTCGTATCCGACGATCACCTGGACCGGCGCGGTAAGGGCGTTGAGCGCGCAGACAGCCCGATTGCGCTCCTTAAGGTCCTTGAGCGACTTGCCCACCGGAAGGGCGAGCCGGTCCTCGTTTGCCTTGATGATCTTGCGGGTCAGATCGCGACGTTCGTTGAGGTCGCAGTCCATCAACATCGAGGGCAACAGCATCGGGCGCTCGTCATCCTCGTACTGCTTACGCAGCCGCTGAGGCAGCCAGCGCGGGTCGATCTTGATCTGTGCGTAGGCACTGGCCAGCCGGCTGTTGCCGTCCACGCTGACCTGCTCCAGCTCGTTGGTCCCACCGGTGTAGCGGAGG
Organism: Streptomyces sp. NPDC051105; assembly: GCF_040682795.1. NCBI lineage: Bacteria > Bacillati > Actinomycetota > Actinomycetes > Kitasatosporales > Streptomycetaceae > Streptomyces > Streptomyces sp. NPDC051105. The sequence goes on from NZ_JBFBBR010000004.1 coordinate 259,243, forward strand.
GTCGTGAAGACCGTGGTCAGTGAGCGGTGGATGATGTCGGGGCCGATGTCGTGCTGCGGGTTGTCCTTGCGCACGGCCTGGCAGTTGCGGTCGGTGGCCTCCAGAAGAGTGTCCTTGGTGGCCGTGTAGACCAACTTCGCGTACATGCCGTCCGACTCCGGCATCGGGACCGCGATGTGGCCAATCCGGCGACCGTCCGTTTTCACGGTCTTGGCGTCGAACGACGGATCGGCGGCATAGATCAGCTGGTCCCCAAGCCGGTCGTTGCTCGGGGTCAGCGTGAACAGGGTCACGAATTGGCGGGTCTCGATGATCGAGAGCCACCCGGTACCGGTCCGGTGACGCGTGACACGGAACCCGTCGGGCTCCACGCAGCACATCAGTAGCCGCCGGAGCGTGTCCGGATCCAGGTCCACGCCCTTGAGCGCGCCGAGCTCAGTCGCGGCCTTGGCGGCCGACCGAGGGTCTACTACGCGCAGTGTCGGTGTGCCGACCACAGTGGTGGTGGTCGCCACGGGGACCACCTGCAGCGGCGCTTCGACCGGCTCGGCCTCGAGGTCATCGCTTGGGTCGTCAGCCGAATTCCCGGCGAGAACGATGGAATTGATGGTCACGGAAGAGACCTCTCGTGGGCATCCCGGAAGTCCGCGTGCAGCGGAGCCATCGGGGCCCACACACTCGCTGTCCGCTCCGGGGACACTCGGTGCCCGGCGCTTCGGCGACACCTGCGAGCGTTCGCACCGAGACGGTTCCGAGGACCATCAGCATCTTCTTCAGGGCCGCAGCGCTAAAGAGGAGGCGGTACGTCTTATCACACGTGACGTGCTTTCATGTTAGCAGGGTGTCTGCGTGCAAGGGCTCTAGACCAGCGGGCAAGTGGCCACTAAACCTGCCCTGTTGGACTGCGGTACGGGCCGCGCACGCCTGAGGCCCCCGCCCCCGCTGGGGCGAGGGCCTCGGTGGGGCACCGACCAGGTTCTACTGCGATCCCGGCATCGAGGGCACCCACGCTAAGGACGGCGTCGAGGGGCAGACCGGCTGGCGGAGGCCCGGGTTCGCGTGAGATCGCGTACGCCCTACCGTCTAACGGGTAGCGTTGATGTTCCGTCAGGTGTGCGATGGTCAGCCTCGTGGGCGGTTGTGGTCGGTGACAGTGCCGCCATGCGGCGGGCGCGGCAGGGCGTCGGCGAGCGGCTTCAGCGCCGCGTCCAGTAGTTCGGACTGCCGGGCGGGTCGGCTGGGATGAAGCCGCATGACGTGGAAGATGTGGTCGCGTACGGCGGCATTGCGCAGACCGCCGGACTGCTTGCCGCGCAGGATGTCCAGCATCCCGGGGCCGGACTCCTCCTGGATGCCTTCGATCATTTCCAGTTCTTCGATGTCTACGATCTCCACCGGATCGGTGTCCAGTGCCTGCAGCAGCCCGCGCGCCCGGGCACGTTCACGGATGACGGTGAGGGTGACCGGGTTGACGGGGAAGCCCTCGGGCAGCACGAGCAGGGGGAGGTAGCGGCGCTCCGCGGGAGCCGACGTGCCGGTGAGCGCGGCCTCGTCGCGGCGCAATGCGGCGATGGTCGCGTCGATCTGGTCGAGTTCCTCGATGAGCTTGTCGATGTCCTCGATCTGTGATTCGCCGGGTACGGCGGTGGCGGCTTCGCGGCGCAGCTGGGAGGTCGTGACCTCGATAACAATCCAGGTGCCGGGGTAGTCGATCGCGGCGTCGGCGATGCGCTGGCCTTCGGCGGTGTAGGCCGCCTTGAGTTCGGCGTCGTCGTAGACCCGGCGGGTGGTGCCCTCGTCGCCCACGATCCGGTGCAGGACCTCGCTGACGTAGACCTCGCTGAGGTGACGCAGGGCCGACTCGGCCCGGGCCGCAAGCTTGCGGTGCCCGACGGGCCTGGTGTGCCCCGGCGGTGGAAACTTGATGTCCCAGATCGGCAGCCATCCGAAGGCGCGGTTGAGCAGGTGGCGGGGGTCGAGGACAAGCAGCCGGCCCTCGGGCAGGCGGAGGACCGGCCACTGCTGGAAGGGGTCGAAAGCCCATTCGGTGCGCTGATCGGGCTGTTGACTGCGCACCGCCTCGCGCATGCCCGACAGGTCGGTGCTGATTAGCGCCAGCACAGCCTCGACCTGCTCGGCAGGTATGTTTAGGCCGCCCAGTTCGCCCGGTTCGATGACGAAACGGCCGGACGTGGTGACCATCCACAAGTAGCCGGCGACGGCCGCCAGGGAGTCGAACTGGATGCCCGTGCAGTCCCGGTAGACCTCACCGAGGTCGACGATGCCCGGCTCACCCTGGTGCTCGGCCGGCAATTGCAGCCAGCGGCGCGCATAGCGGGCCAGGAATCCCGCGACGGACCAGTTGTGGTTGAAGTGCTGGTTGGCGATGATCTCGCGGCCCAGCGTGCCCGGCCGGTCGCCGATGATGGTCGGGCCGGAGTCGGGGAACACTCCCATCATCTGCGTGAGGGCGAAAAAGGCGCCCAGGACGTCGCCTTGGGATGTGCCTTCCGACAGTGTGTCCGGCGAGGCTTCCATAGCCATACGGGCCAGGAGCATGAAGGCCTGGGGAACGAGGAGTCGACGGGTCTCGTCCCGGAGCAGGTTGAGAACCCGCCCGCGGATCGGCTCCTTAAACAGCCGGTCGGCGAACTGCTGGTCGACCTCGCTGGCGGATGCGCCGGGAACGGCCAAGGCGTTGAGGGCCAGGGCGCAAAAGCGCAGAACCCCCTCCAGGGGAAGGCGCTGCAGTTGGCGCCGGGTGTAGTCGGCAGGCAGCTGGAATCCGAAGATCTCTTCCGGTGTGAGGTAGACCGCGGTCAGATCGATTGGCGCCGGTTCCTGGAAGGATGCGGGGACCCACAATCCACTGGAGCGTTCGTTCCAGCGAGGTACGAGAGCCGTCGCGGTCGATCCCTGGAGCACCGGGTTACCGGCCGACGGATCGGCCAGATAGCTGGTCCGCAGGGAGGCAGGCTCGGTGTCGGCGAGCATCTGCCGCATGGCCTCGATCTGCTGCGCGAGGTAGTCTCCGGCGTCCATCGGTGCTCCTGTCGTGCATGTACCGTCGACCATGGGCTCGGCTCTCGGCATCTCGTTCTAGCGGCTATCAGGATCGACGCCGGGGACAGGCGGAGCCAAGCGAATAACCCCCGGCCGGCATGTCCAGCACATCGGCTGCGACAAGGCACGCCGTCGACCGCGCCAACGGCTTCGCCCTCCAGGAAAGCCGCCTATCAGCGTCTCTTCGCGTCAGGCCCGTGCGCCATCAGCGAGATCCCAGGCACCTCGCTCAAGGCCGATGCCCAAGTCGATGCCCGCTCTGACCTCGACCGCGAACTTGACGGCGCCGAAGTAGTCGGGAGCGCCAGTGCGTGCCAAACATAGGCATCGGCCACACAGGAGGCGACCGGCAAGGACCTGGCTCGTGGAAATACGGAAGGCGAGCGCGATAAACACAGGTGGGGTGGACCGCCAACCCCGCACGCCCATACACAACACGCATACGGAGACACGCCGGACGATACTTTCGAGTATGCCTGGGGCCTCTCGACTCGCCGTCTGCGGACTGTCAACTGCCCTCACACCCGAGCAGGCGCCCAATAGGCCCCATCCATCCCCTTATAGGTTGGACAGAGTCAACAATACGCGGCGTACATCGCCACGTTGTCACCCACCTGCACGGCCCGGATTCGACCCGGATTCGACCCGGCCGGTTTGTTCAACGAGTGAACATGGGCTCTGACCTGCGGAAATAGAGAGCGGCAGACGAGTCGGGCTGTACGCCGGGTTCTGTGCCCCGGTCCCTCGCGGGTGCCGGGGTGACGGCCATCCATCTAGGGCCGGTGTTGCCACCGGCCTCGTGCGGTCTACCCGGGGGCTCGGGCGGGCAGCCCTCGAACGTCCCCGCAGAAGCACCAGGGTGCTTCCTTTTGACCTTGCTCCGGGTGGGGTTTACCTAGCTGCCCAGGTCGCCCTGGGCACTGGTGGTCTCTTACACCACCGTTTCACCCTTACCCAGCGCCTGAGCGCTGGGCGGTTTGCTTTCTGTGGCACTGTCCCGCGAGTCGCCTCGGGTGGCCGTTAGCCACCACCCTGCCCTGTGGAGCCCGGACGTTCCTCGGGAAGCCCCCTGAGGGGACTCCACGCGGCCGTCCGCCCGGCTCGTCTGCCGTGTCGACCATGTTACCGGGCGCCGGCCTCGTCTCGTTCCGGCCGGGGGTCCGGGCCGCGGCGGAGCCACTGCCGGGCGGGGCGGCCCGGCACCGGGGCTGCCGGCGCCTTCGGTTCCGAGGCCCCCAGCACCGGCTCCACCGACCCCTTCGGTGCCGAGGCCATCGTCGCCAGCACCGACCCCGCCAGGATGAGGGTGAAGGCGACCGCGATCGTCGCGGTGAAACGCTCGTCCAGGAACAGCGCGCCCGCCGCCACCGCCACCGCCGGGTTGACGTACGTGATCACCGTCGAGCGGGTCGGGCCTATCTCCTTGATCAGTTCCAGGAAGGCCACGAAGGCCACCGCCGTGCAGAGGACGCCCAGGGCGAGGAGGGAGAAGAGGGCGCCGGAAGAGGGCACGGAGGCGGGCCAGGTGGCTGCGGCCGCGGGGGCGTAGACGATCGTTGCCAGGGTCAGGCACGGCGCTATGAGCTGCAGCGTCGGGACGTCCTTCAGGCGGCGGGCCGCTATCAGGGGTGCCGTCGCGTAGCCGAGCACCGTCAGCAGGACCTCGCCCAGGGAGCGGGCGTCGCCGCCGGTCAGGTGGGGGACGGTCAGGACGCCCACGCCGGCCAGGCCGATCAGGAGGCCCGCGATCCGGCGTGCGCCCAGGTGCTCCCGCTCGCCGCCGAAGTAGCGTGCCGCCACCACGCCCACGATCGGTACGCCCGCTATCAACAGGCCCGCCGTGGAGCTGGACAGGTGGCGTTCGGCGTCCGTGAGCGTGAACCAGGGGCCCATGATCTCTATGCACGCGAAGGCCAGCATCGGGCGCCAGTGGGTGCGGATCGTCAGCCACAGGCCTCCCTGGCGGACCGCCAGGGGAAGGAGGAGCAGGGCGCCCACGGCACACCGCGCGAACACCACCATCGACGGGGACACCTCGTCCACCGCCACCTTGATCATCAGATAGGGGATGCCCCAGATCACTCCCATGAGGGAGAAGAGGAACCAGCCTCGTGCAGTCATGTACAGAGCATGGGTGTCAGTACCGTCCCGCGTCTTGAACGCTGTTGCGGTAGGCGGCGGGGGTCACGCCCAGTACTCGGCGGAACCAGCGGGTGAGGTGGGCCTGGTCGGCGAAGCCCACCAGGGTCGCGACCTCCGCCGGGCGCAGGCCCGAGTCCAGCAGGGCGCGGGCCCGGGTCACCCGGTACTGGGCCAGCCAGGCGTACGGCGGGACGCCCATCGTCGTGCGGAAGGCCCTGAGGAGCTGGTAGCGGGAGAGGCCCAGGTCGGCCGCCAGGTCGGAGAGTGAGGGAGGAGACGTGAGTTCGTCGGCGAGTCTGTCTCGGACCAGGAGGGATATCCCCTGCGCTCCGGGGACGTGGTCCGTTGCCGGGCGGGCCGTGGAGTGGCGGCGGGACAGGGCCGTCAGCAGCCACGGGAGGCGGGATTCCGCTTCCAGCGGGTCGGGGCAGGTGGCCAGGTCGGTGTGGGTCTGGCGGAGGGCCGCGGCCAGTTCCGGGTCGTCCAGTACCGGCTCGCGGAAGTGCGGTGTGCCGGTGCCCAGGGTGCCCTCCGCCACCAGGGACGAGTTCGCGTACAGGGCGCGGTAGGCGTAGCCCTCGGTCGGGGTGGCCGGGCCGCCGGTGTGCATCTCTCCGGGGGCCAGTACGACGATCGCGCCGGGGCCGTTGCGGATGTGGCCGCCCCGGTAGTCGATGATCTCGGAGCCGCCCACGCACACCCCGATCGTGAACTCCGCGTGTGCGTGCGGGGCGTAGGTGTGGCGCTCGAAATGCGCCGTCAGCAGGTCGAGCGGCGGTCCGCAGCGGCCCAGCCGAGCCCTCGTCCACCGTGCTTGTTCCGCCACTTCCGGCACCCCCTGTGCGACCCCCTGCGCGTCAAGGGTGCAACACGTTCAGGTGCCGGTTCCATGCCCCATCCGCTCCAGCGCGTCGAACGCCGCCCCCATCCGCGCCCGGTGGTCCTCCGCGATCGCCGGGAACGGCTCGCCCGCGAGCTGGCGCCGCACGGAGGCCACGCACACCGCGCGGTACGCGGCGACGGTCACGGCCGCCAGCAGCTCCGGGTCGGCCTGCCCGGCCTCGGCGAGCGCTCCGGCCAGCGCCCGTTCCACCTCCTCGGCCCCCTCGCGGGCACGCGCCAGCAGCGCCGGCGAGGCGGCCACGACCGGCCAGAAGCCCTCGAAGCCCTCCCCCAGGCCGCCCAGCGGGTGCCCCGCGTCGATGAACCGGAAGGCCAGGCGGCGCAGCGCCGTGAGCGGGGGCTCGCCGGGGGCGCGGTCCCGTACCGCCCCGGAGAAGGCGCGGACGGCCTCCGGGATGCGGTCGAGGAACAGGTCCTCCTTGCGCGGGAAGTAGTTGAAGACGGTCATCGCCGAGACGCCCGCCGCCCGCGCGACCTCGGCGACGGTCACCTGGTCGAAGCCGTGTTCCCGGAACATCACCGTGGCGACGTTCGAGATCCGCTGCCGCGTCTCCCGTTTCTTGCGCTCCCGCAGGGACTCCCCTGGCCTGTTCTCATCGATCACAAGAAAACTATAGCCGCTCGAAACTTTTAGTGACTACAGTGAAGCCATGACTACGACGACAACGGAGCGCAAGAACGTGGACGAAAACGTGGACGAATACGACGTGGTGGTGGCCGGCGGCGGGCCCGTCGGGCTCTTTCTCGCCGGGGAGCTGCGGCTCGGCGGGGCGCGTGTGCTGGTGGTGGAGCGGCTGGCCGAGGTGGACGTGACCATCAAGGCGGGCGGCATCAACACGGCCGGCGCGGTGGCCCTCTACCGGCGGGGCATGCTGCCCGAGCTCGCGGAGGCCTGGGAGCGGAACCGGTGGCGGTTGCAGGCCTTCCTCGGGGACCGCGGTGCCGACACGCCCCGCACTCCCCCGAAAGACGCGGCCCGCACTCCCTCGAAGGACGCGCCCCCCACTCCCCCGAAGGACGCGCCCCGCACTCCCCCGAAGTTCGCCGGGCACTTCGCCGGGATCATGATGCGCGGTGACCTGTTCGACGACTCCGACCCGGCGTTCGCCGACATCGGCCCCGCCGACCGGGTCGGCCTCGGTGTCCCGCAGGCCGACCTGGAGCGGATCCTGGCCGCCCGCGCCGAGCGGCTCGGCGTCGAGGTCCGCCGGGGCGTGGAGGTGACCGGCTTCGACGCCGACGAGGAGGGCGTCACCGTACGGCTGGGCGCCTCCGAGACGGTCCGGGCCGGCTGGCTCGTCGGGTGCGACGGCGGGCGGAGTACCGTCCGCAAGCTCGCCGGGATCGACTTCCCGGGGACCGAACCGGAGATCACCGGCTACCAGGCGGTCGTCGAGATGACCGGGGGCGAACGGCTGGGGAAGGGGTGGAACACCACCGACGTGGGGACGTACGTCAACGGGCCCTTCCCCGGCCGGATCCTCACCGTCGAGTTCGACGGGCCGCCCGCCGACCGCTCCGCGCCCATCACCGCCGAGGAGCTCCAGGCCGCCTTGCGCCGGGTGTCGGGGGTGCCCGAGGTGACCATCCACGAGGTGCACTCGTCGACGCGGTTCACCGACAACGCCCGGCAGGCGAGCACCTACCGCAAGGGCCGGGTGCTGCTCGCCGGGGACGCGGCGCACGTGCACTCGCCGTTCGGCGGCCAGGGGCTCAACCTCGGGCTCGGCGACGCCATGAACCTCGGCTGGAAGCTGGCCGCCGTGGCGCGCGGGCGGGCCCCGGAGTCCCTGCTCGACAGCTACACCGGCGAACGGCATCCGATCGGCGCCTGGGTGCTGGACTGGACCCGCGCCCAGATCGCCGTGATGCGGCCCGACCGGCACGCCCGCGCCCTGCGCCGGGTGGTCACCGATCTCGCGCTCACAAGGGACGGGACGACCTACCTCGTCAAGCAGATCTCCGGTGTCTGGCAGCGGTACGACCTGCCCGGCGAGCACCCGCTGACCGGGCGGAGCGCCCCTGACCTGGAGTTCTCCGACGGCACCCGGCTGGGCGACCGGCTGCATGGCGGCCGGGCGGTGCTGTTCGACCTCGCGGACGACCCGAAGCTGCGCGCCCGGGCGGCGGGGTACGGCGACCGGGTGGACGTCGTCGGTGCGGCCTGCCCGGGGCGGCCGGAGCTGACCGGCCTCCTCGTCCGGCCCGACGGGTTCGTGGCCTGGGCCGCGGACGGGGACGACGACCGGGGCGACGACCTCGACGACGCTCTGATCCGCTGGTTCGTCACCGCCTGAGCCCGCGGCTGCTCGGTTGACCTTGCCGCGACGTCAACGTCTGTACTGGTGTCATGCGGATCGGAGAACTCGCCGCCACCGTCGGCGTCACCCGCGCACGGTGCGGCATACCCACCACCTGGGCCTGCTGCCCGAGCCCGAGCGCCTCTCCAACGGCTATCGGGACTACACCCTCCGGCATGCCGTGGTCCTCGCCCGGATCCGGCGGCTGACCGAGCCGGGGCTCGGGCTCACCGAGGTACGGGACGTGCTCGCGGACGACGCCGGCAAGGATCTCGTCGAGGTGCTCACCGAACTCGACGAGGACCTCGCCCGGCAGGAGGCGGGGCTCCGGGAGCGGCGGCAGCGGCTGCGGGCTCTGCTGGACGCGGGCGAGCTGCCCGCCGAGGGGCCCGTCTCGCCCGAACTGGCCGCGCTGTTCGCCGAGACGACCCCACGCACGAGACGCGTTACCAGCACGACCGGACGCCGAGGCCCGACTCGACGTGCCCCTCGGCTCCCAGACCTCGGTCACCCTCGAACTGGCCGCTCTTATAGCCCACTTCACCCTGCTGGGCCGCCGCCGCGAGGTGAGCGTCGTACGGTTCCACGCCGACGACGCCACCGGTCTCGTACGACGGCTCACGCGGGCGCGAACCGCACCTTCGTCGTCCCCGGGTCGGCCTGGGTCAGCCGCACCGCAAGCCGCTCGCCCAGCGGAAGCGGCGCGCCGGCCTCGATCCGGCCTATGACGGCGGGCTGCTGCAACAGCACCTTCCCCACGGTCGGCTGACGCGCCTCGACCTCCACCACGCACCCGTCGAAGACCTCCCCGATCCGGTCCTTGAGCAGGGCCGCCTCGACGATGTCGACGCACTCCCGCTCCACCGTGCCCGCCCGCCGCGAGCCCTCGGCCATCTCCTTGGGGAGCGGGTCCAGTGCCATCAGCACCCAGTCGGGCGGGGTCTCGCCGGCGGCCGCCGCCAGGCACAGCTCCGAGGCGTAGCGGTCGGCCAGGCGGCGCAGCGGCGCGGTGCAGTGCGCGTAGGGGGCGGCCACGGCCGCGTGGGGGGCGATCGCGGGCAGCACGCCGTCCCGGAAGACCGTGTAGCCGGCGCCGCGCAGCAGCGTGGTGCACTCCTGGAGGAAGGCCGCGTGGCGGGGGCGGTGGGGGTTCAGGGAGCGGATCAGCTCGGCGTACGAGACATGGTGCGACCATTCGATGTGCAGGGCTGTGGCGGTACGGCGCAGCCGCGCGACCGCCCCGTCGGGGGCGGTGGGCAGGGTACGCAGGACGCCGGTGCCGTGGGCCAGCATCAGATCGGCGGCGGCCATGCCGGTGAGCAGGGAGATCTGGGCGTTCCAGGCCTCGGCGGGCAACGGGGCGCGGTAGCTGAGCCGGTAGGTGTGGTCGTACTCGACGATCTCCTGCTCCGGCACGTTGAGCGAGATGCCGCCGCGTTCCACCTCCAGCCGTTCGCGCGCCTCGCCGATCTCCTTGAGCAGGGCGAGGGGTTCCTCGGCGGTCCCGTCGTCGAGGTGCTGCTGCACGCCGGCGTAGTCGAGCTTGGCCCGGCTGCGGACGAGGGACCGGCGGACGTCGGCGGTCAGCGTGCGCCCCTCTTCGTCCAGGTCGATGGTCCACAGGACGGCCGGGCAGGTCTGGCCGGGGAGCAGGCTGGCCGCGCCCTCGCCGAGGACGGCGGGGTGCAGCGGGACCCGCTCGTCCGGGAAGTAGAGCGTGTTCACGCGGTGGTGCGCCTCGGAGTCCAGCGCGCCGCCGGGCACGACGAAGGCGGCGACGTCGGCGATGGCGTACCGGACGCGATAGCCGCCGCGGCGCCGGGAGAGGTGCATCGCCTGGTCGAGGTCCTGGGCGGTGGGCGGGTCGATCGTGAGGAAGGGGATGTCGGTCGCGTCGTGGGCGGGCACGGCCGGGTACCTGGCGGCGCTCTCGGCCTCCGCGAGCACCTCGGTCAGGAAAGCCTCCTGGATGCCGAGGTCGGCCCGGAGCGCGGCGAGCGCGGCCCGGAGGGGTGCCTCGGGGGCGCCCTTGACACGTATGTGGCGGCTGGGCATAGGACGAGCGTAGTCACATCGTGCCGGTCCGGCGCTCTACGCTGGCGCGGAGCGTCGATGACGCGCTTGCTGACGGACTTGATGACGAACGTGATGGTGAGCTTGCTGGTGAGCTCGACGGTGAAGAGGAGTACGTGTGCTGGTCCTGCTGCCGCCCTCGGAAGGCAAGGCGTCCTCGGGCCGTGGTGCCCCGTTGAAGCCTCGGTCGCTGTCCCTGCCGGGGCTCGCGGACGCCCGCGAGGCCGTGCTCGCCGAACTGGTCGACCTGTGCGCCGGTGACGAGGAGAAGGCGCGGGAGGTCCTCGGGCTGAGCGAGGGACTGCGCGGCGAGGTCGCCAAGAACGCGGGGCTGCGGACGGCGGGCGCACGGCCGGCCGGGGAGATCTACACGGGGGTGCTGTACGACGCCCTCGGCCTGGCCTCCCTGGACGCTGCGGCGAAGCGGCGGGCCGCTCGGTCGTTGCTGGTGTTCTCGGGGCTGTGGGGCGCTGTCCGGGTGACGGACCGGATCCCCTCCTACCGCTGCTCGATGGGGGTGAGGCTGCCGGGGCTCGGGGCGCTGGGGGCGCACTGGCGGAAGCCGATGGCCGAGGTGCTGCCGGAGGCGGCCGGGTCGGGGCTGGTGCTGGATCTGCGGTCGGCGGCGTACGCGGCGGCGTGGAAGCCGAAGGGGGAGGTGGCTTCGCGGACGGCGACCGTGCGGGTGCTGCACGCGCCGACGCGGAAGGTGGTGAGCCACTTCAACAAGGCGACGAAGGGTCGGATCGTACGGAGTCTGGTGACCGCCGGGATCGCGCCGAGCGGCCCGGGTGAGCTGGTGGAGGCGTTGCGGGACCTGGGGTACGAGGTGGAGGTCGCGGCGCCGGGGAAGGCGGGGCAGGCCTGGGCGCTGGATGTGTTGGTGGACGAGGTTCACTAGACGGTACGACGGATTGCAACATGCGCAACGACCTTTGCGCGGTGCGCATCACCTCGGCAGGATGTCGGCCATGCCCACCTCCGTGCTGGATCTCGCCCCCGTCGTCCCCGTCGTCGTGATCGAGGACGCCGGCGATGCCGTACCGCTCGCGCGGGCCCTGGTGGCCGGGGGGCTGCCCGCGATCGAGGTGACCCTGCGGACCCCGGCCGCGCTGGACGCGATCCGGTCGATCGCCGGTGCGGTGCCGGACGCGGTGGTGGGGGCGGGGACCGTGCTGACGCCCGGACAGGTCACGGAGTGCGTGGCGGCCGGGGCCCGGTTCCTCGTGAGCCCGGGGTGGACGGACGGGCTGCTGGGGGCGATGGCCGCGTCCGGCGTACCGTTCCTGCCGGGCGTGTCGACCGCCTCCGAGGTGGTGGCGCTGCTCGAACGCGGGGTGCGGGAGATGAAGTTCTTCCCGGCGCAGGCCGCCGGCGGGACGGCCTACCTGAAGTCACTTGCGGGCCCGCTCCCGCGGGCCCGCTTCTGCCCGACCGGAGGCATCGGCGCGGCGAACGCCCCGGAGTACCTCGCCCTCCCCAACGTCGGCTGCGTGGGCGGCACGTGGATGCTCCCGGCGGACGCCGTGGCCACCCGGGACTGGGCCCGCGTCGAGTCGCTGGCGCGGGCCGCGGCGGGCCTCAGGGGCGCAGGTGGGACGTGTCGTTGAAGAGCCGTACGCTCGCGTTGCCGTCCGCGTAGTACGCCACCGCCGACAGCGAGGCCGCCGACAGTTCCATGCGGAACAGGGACTTGGCCGGGGCGCCGAGGGCGAGCCGCACGAACGTCTTGATCGGCGTGACGTGGGTGACCAGCAGGACCGTGCGGCCCGCGTAGGCCGCGACCAGCTTGTCCCGGGTCGCCGCGATGCGGGTCGCCGTCTCGGCGAAGCTCTCGCCGCCGCCGGTGGGGTGGGCCTCCGGGTCGGCGAGCCAGGCGTTCAGGTCGTCCGGGTAGCGCTCGCGGACCTCGCCGAAGGTGAGGCCCTCCCATGCACCGAAGTCCGTCTCCTTGAGGCCCTCCTCGACCGTGACGTCGAGGCCCAGGCGGGTGGCCACGGCCTCGGCGGTCTGGCGGGTGCGGGTGAGCGGGGAGGCGAGGATCACCTCGATCGTGCCGCGGCGGGCGAGGGTCTCGGCGGCGCGCCGCGCCTGCTCCTGGCCGGCGTCGGAGAGGGCGGGGTCGGTGCCGCCGCTGCCGGAGAAGCGTTTCTGGGGGGTGAGGGGGGTTTCGCCGTGGCGGAGGAGGACGAAGGTGGCCGGGGCACCCATGTCCGGCGACGCCCAGCCGGAGGTTGGCTTCGGCGAGGTCGCCACGTTGCGCGCGGCGCGGGTGTCGGGGGCGGGGGCCTCGGCGGTCGTCACAGTGCCGGCCGGTGGGGGCTGGTCGCGCAGTTCCCCGCGCCCCTGAAGGGGCGCTGCCGCTGCGGTTCGTTCCTTCGCGCCCGCGTCCAGCTCCGCCGTGGACGCCGCAGCCGACCACTGCTCGCCCCGCTTGCCCGCGTCCATCGCCTCGTTCGCCAGGCGGTCGGCGTGCTTGTTCTCGGCTCTCGGGATCCACTCGTAGGTCACCCGGTCCGCCGGGAACACCCGGGCCGCCTCCGCCGCCAGGGGCTTCATGTCGGGGTGCTTGATCTTCCAGCGGCCCGTCATCTGCTCGACGACCAGCTTGGAGTCCATGCGGACGTGGACGGTCGCGGAAGGGTCGAGTTCCCGGGCCGCGCGCAGTCCCGCCAACAGCCCCCGGTACTCGGCGACGTTGTTGGTGACGACGCCGAGGTACTCGGCCGCCTCCGCCAGCGTCTCACCGGTCGCCGCGTCGATGACCACCGCGCCGTAGCCGGCCGGTCCCGGGTTGCCCCGGGAGCCGCCGTCCGCCTCGACGATGAACTCCCTTGCCACGTACGCCCCTTAAGTGTTCCTACAGACCCGACTCGGAGGTGCGCACCAGGATGCGGCGGCAGTTCTCGCAGCGCACCACCGTGTCGGGCGCGGCCGAGCGGATCTCGTTCAGCTCGGTGATGGCGAGCTCCTGACGGCAGCCCTGGCAGCTGCGCGCGTACAGCTTGGCCGCGCCGACGCCGCCCTGCTGCTCGCGCAGCTTGTCGTAGAGCTTCAGCAGGTCGGCCGGGATCGTGCCCGCGATGACCTCGCGCTCCTTGGTGACCTTGGCCGCCTCGGCGTCGAGCTCCTGGGACGCGGCGTTGCGGCGGGCGGTGGCCTCGTCGATGCGGCCCTGGACGGCGCCGGTCCGCTCGGTCAGTTCGGCGACCCGCTCCTGGGCGGACTCGCGGCGCTCCATGACCTCCAGGACGACGTCCTCCAGGTCGCCCTGGCGCTTGGCGAGGGAGACGATCTCCTTCTGGAGGTTCTCCAGGTCCTTCGGGGAGGTGACCGCGCCGGAGTCCAGGCGCTGCTGGTCGCGGGCGGCGCGCTGGCGCACCTGGTCCACGTCCTGCTCGGCCTTGGTCTGCTCGCGGGCGGTGTCGCTCTCCTCGGTCTGCGCGGCCACGAGCAGGTCGCGCAGCTGGGTGAGGTCCTTCGTCAGCGAGTCGATCTCGGCGTGTTCGGGCAGCGACTTCCGCTTGTGCGCCAGCTGCTGGAGGCGGACGTCCAGGGCCTGGACGTCGAGGAGTCGGATCTGGTCGGCGGGCGCGGCGTTCAGTTGGGGGCTCCAAGGGACGGTGAGTGGCTGGTCCAGGGGTCGGTGACCGTCTTGGAGACGTGCACGCGGAGGTCCCAGCCGTGGCGGTCGGAGATTTCGTCGAGCTGGGTTGCGGCCAGCTCGCACCAGGGCCATTCGGTGGCCCAGTGCGCCGCGTCGAGCAGCGCGAGGGGACTGTGGGCCACGGCTTCGGAGGCCGGGTGGTGGCGCAGGTCCGCCGTGAGGAAGGCGTCCACCCCGGCGGCGCGTACGACGTCGAAGAGGCTGTCGCCGCTGCCGCCGCTGACGGCGATCGTGCGGACGAGGGCCTCGGGGTCGCCGGCGACGCGGATGCCCTGCGCGGTGGCGGGCAGCCGGGCGGCGGCCCGTTCGGCGAGGTCGCGGACGGTCACCGGGTGGTCGAGTTCGCAGACCCGGCCCAGGCCCCGGCGGCCGGCCGGGTCGGTGGGGTCCGGGACGAGGGGTCGTACCACCCGCAGGTCCAGGGCCCCCGCGAGCGCGTCGGAGACGCCCGGGTCGGCGGTGTCGGCGTTGGTGTGGGCGACGTGCAGCGCGATGTCGTTCTTGATGAGGGTGTGGACCACCCGGCCCTTGAAGTGGGTCGCCGCGACCGTCGTCGTACCGCGCAGGTAGAGGGGGTGGTGGGTGACCAGCAGGTCGGCGCCGAGCTTCACCGCCTCGTCGACGATGTCCCGCACCGGGTCGACGGCGAACAGGACCCGGGTGACCTCCTGCTCGGGGTCGCCCACGACGGTGCCGACCGCGTCCCAGGACTCGGCCCGCTCGGCGGGCCACAGGTTCTCCAGCGCGGCGATGACTTCTGACAGACGGGGCACGGGGAAAGGCTACCTGCCTGTTCCCCGGGGCCGTACCTGCTCGCCCACGGGAGGCAACGCCCAGCACATGCGTCCCCGTTTCCTCAGGCGAATCGTCGAGTGTGCACCCGTATGTGTGAAGCCGTAGCCCGCCGCTCCCCCGTCTGTGCGTGCGAAAACTAGCTTCGTTGCCGGAGGTGACCGAGCGATGACGGCCTGTGCGATCGAACCCTCGGCTGCGGACGAGGACGACAGCGCGCCGAGAGCGGGCTGCACCATCACGGCGGACGGGGCGTACGCGGCCCGGCTGGCCCAGCAGGAAGGTTCCTGGTACCCGGAACGGTGGACGCTGGACGGCCCCGAGCCGTACGCCGTGCCGCTGCCCGGCAACCAGCCCGAGGAGCCGGGCACGGAGGTGCAGCCGATGGGCGACGGGCGGGTGCTCATCCACCGGCGGGTGGACGGGCGCCACCACTTCGCCCTGCTCTATCCGACCGGG
The DNA here is from genome assembly GCF_040682795.1 of Streptomyces sp. NPDC051105. Taxonomy (NCBI): domain Bacteria; kingdom Bacillati; phylum Actinomycetota; class Actinomycetes; order Kitasatosporales; family Streptomycetaceae; genus Streptomyces; species Streptomyces sp. NPDC051105. Next base: position 274,642 of record NZ_JBFBBR010000004.1, read on the forward strand.
CCCGGCACCGGTGAGCTGCCGCTGGGCGCGGTGGAGTGCCCGGACGCGGGGACCTCGCTGCGGCTGCTGCCGCCCGCGCCGGGTGGCGGTGACGCCTGCGCGCTCGCCGTCGGGCCGCGTTCCTCGGTGGTATGGCTGGTGGCGGGCGGGGCCTTCGGGCCGGAGCGGCTCGCGGTGGTTCCGGGGCGCTGTTCGGGCGGGGTATGGCTGGACCGGGGCGGGCGGATGCTGGCGCTGGACCGGGAGCTGGGCGGGCGGACCAAGGCGGTGGTGGTCGATCTGGAGCGGGGCGGCGAGGTGTCGCCGCTGTTGCAGATCGCGGCGGACAGCGACGACCGGCTGCTGGTCGCCGACCCGGACAGCGGGCTGATCCTGGTCGGCTCGGACGCGCCCTCCCCCGGGCGGGAGCGGTTGGGCTGGGGTGTCCTCGGCAGCACGCTGCCGGTGCGCTTCCCGGAGAGCCTGCGGCTGGCGGAGTGCACGGTGACGCCGTTCGCGATCCAGCCGGGGCTGGTGCTGATGCCGGAGAGCTGCGGGGTGGCGCTGCGCATCGACGGTCCGCTGGGCAGCTGGGTCGGCGCCTGGCGGCCGAAAGAACGCGGAGTGCGCCATCTCCCGGCACCGGACGGGTGGTTGGCCGGCGCCGGGTTGTGGACGCGGGACGGGGTGCTGCGGCTGCCGTACGCCACGGGGGAGGTCCCGTGCGGCGTGGCGGAGGTCGCGGTGCCCTGGGGGGAGGCGGGGGAACACGGGGGGCCGGGGGACGCGGGCTCGGGGGATCCGGTTCGGGACGGCACGGCTGCCGGGGCGTCGGGTACGCCCGGGCAGCCGGCGGAACCTGATCCTCCGGGGCCTGTCGTGGCCCGGCCGGTGCCCTTGCAACAGGCTCCGCTGGGACGGCTCGTAACGAAATAGAGGCGGCTTGTAACGAAGTAGCACCGGTCGGCGTGCCTGGCTGGATTCGCCCTGTGGCGGGTTGGTTAAACTCGCCGCGCTGTAAGAAAGATCATGTTGACGGGGTGAATTCTTCCGATGAGCGACACCAGCACGTCTCAGCACCTGTCCGCCGACCTGCAGGGGTCCGACAGCCACGGCAAGCACCGCGGTCCGGTCTCGGCCCAGGACGGCGAATCGGCCCCGAGCGGCCGGCACCGCAAGCCGGAGCCGGCCGAGACCGCGGCCTGACGGTACGTACGTACAGCGGCTCCGCCCTCGTGGGGTGGGGCCGCTGTCGTTTGCCGTGCTACTGCCGCTTCAGCCCCAGTACCTCCGCCGCCGCGAAGGTCTCGCCCGGCGGCCGGTCGGCGTAGTGCGGGGTGAGCACGGCGTCGAGTTCGTCGTAGCCGAAGGTGTCCTGCTTGCTGTCGAACCTGGCCTGGACCCGCGGCCGTTCGACGATCGCGACCATGCCGCCGTGCACGACCAGCAGCTGGCCGTTGATCCGCTCGGCGGCCGGGGACGCCAGGTAGCCGACGAGCGGGGCGACGTGTTCGGGCGCGAGCGGATCGAGGCCCTCGGCGGGCCGCTCGAACCCGGCGAAGACGTCCTCGGTCATCCGGGTGCGGGCCCGCGGGCAGATCACGTTGACGGTCACGCCGTACTTGGCGAGGGCGAGGGCGGTGGAGGTGGTCAGGCCGACGATGCCGCCTTTCGCGGCCGCGTAGTTGGGCTGGCCCGCGGAACCGGCGAGGAAGGCCTCGGAGGACGTGTTGACGATCCGGCCGTAGACCTTGGCGCCACCGGCCGCCTTGGACCGCTCCCGCCAGTGCGCGGCCGCGAAGCGGGTGGTGTTGAAGTGGCCCTTGAGGTGGACCCGGATCACCGAGTCCCACTCGTCCTCGGTCATGGAGAAGACCATGCGGTCGCGCAGGATGCCGGCGTTGTTGACGAGGATGTCCAGCTTCCCGTAACGGGTTGTCGCCAGGGTGAGAAGGTCTCGCGCCTGTGCGAAGTCGGCGATGTCTCCGGTGTGGGCGACGGCCTGGCCGCCCGCGGCGCGGATCTCCTCGGCGACCTGCTCCGCGGGGCCCGTGGAGGCCGTCCCCGAGCCGTCCCGTCCGGGCTGGCCGAAGTCGTTGACGACGACGGCCGCGCCCAGCCGGGCCAGTTCCAGCGCCTCGGCCCGGCCGAGCCCCCGGCCCGCGCCGGTGACGATCGCACTGAGCCCTTCGAGTGGCCTGTCCGGCATACGGCGGCCCCTCAGATCTCTATGCAGGTGCGCAGCGCGGTGCCGGTGCGCATCTGGTCCAGGGCCTCGTTGATCTCCGCCAGCGGCACCCGGTGGGTGATCAGGCCCTCCAGGTCGACGCGGCCGGCCCGCCACAGGGCGATCGTGCGCTCGTAGGAGCCGACCACGTCCCCGCCGCCGTACATCGACGGCAGGATCCGCTTCTCGTCGAAGAACAGCTCGAACATGTTGAGCTGGAGGAAGTCGTCCATGGCGCCGGCGCCGACGACCACGAGGGTGCCGCCGCGCCGGGTGTTCTCGTACGCCGTGCGCGCGGTGGCGGACCTGCCGACGACCTCGAAGACGTAGTCGAAGCCCTCGCCGCCGGTCACCTCCTGCTTGGCGCCGGGCAGTTCGTCGGGCGAGACCGCCTTCGTCGCCCCGAACCTGAGGGCCGACTCGCGCCGCGACTGGACCGGGTCGACGGCGACGATCTCGGCCGCGCCCTTGAGCCGCGCCCCCTGGATCGCCGAGATCCCGACCCCTCCGCACCCGATCACGGCGACCGACGAACCGGCCTCCACATCGGCCGTGTTGAGGGCCGCGCCGAGTCCGGTGGTCACCCCGCAGCCGATCAGCGCGGCGATGTCGAAGGGCACGTCGTCCGGGATCGGCACCGCGCACCCGGCGTCGACCACGACCTCCTCGGCGAAGGTGCCGGTGCCCGCGAAGCCGAAGACGTCACCGCCGGGGCGCCTGAAGTTGGGGGTGCCGGCGTTCATGAAACCGGCCAGGCACAGCTCGGTCTGCCCGCGCCTGCAGGCCGGACACCCCCCGCAGGCCGGCAGCCAGCAGACGACCACCCGGTCGCCCGGCTTCACCCGGGTGACGCCCTCCCCCACCTCCAGGACCTCGCCCGCGCCCTCGTGGCCCGGCACGAACGGGGCCGGCTGCGGCAGTACCCCGTTCATCGCCGACAGGTCCGAGTGGCACAGCCCGGTGGCACGCACCCGGATCCGCACCCTGCCGGGGCCGAATCCGACCGCCTCGACATCGTCGAGGACCTCAAGCTTCTCCTGGCCTATCTCCTGCAGTACGGCTGCGCGCATGGTGCGGCTCTCCCCTCAACTGCGTACCGGATCAAGCGGGTTCACGAGTGTTCGACGATCGTGTCGGCGAGGACGGGCGCGTCCTCGCGCTCGACGGCACTGACGGCGACGCGGACCCGCGAGTCGCCCTGCCACATGCGGATGCGCAGGGTCTCCCCCGGGTAGACCACCCCGGCGAACCGCGTCGTGTACGACCGCACCCTGCTCACGTCCCCGCCGAGCAGGGTGTCCACGACCGCCTTGAGCGTCATGCCGTAGGTGCACAGCCCGTGCAGGATGGGCCGGTCGAAGCCGGCGAGCTTGGCGAACTCCGGGTCGGCGTGCAGCGGGTTGTAGTCGCCGGAGAGGCGGTAGAGCAGGGCCTGGTCCTCGCGGATCGGGCGCTCGACGGTCCGGTCGGGCCGGCCGGCCGGCGGGTCCAGCCGGGTGGCGGGGCCGCGGTCGCCGCCCCAGCCGCCCTCCCCCCGTACGAAGATCTGCGCGTCGTTGGTCCACAGCGGGCCGTCGGCGTCCGCGACCTCGGTGCGCATCACCAGGACGGCCGCCTTGCCCTTGTCGTACACGGCGGCGATCCGGCCGGTCGCGGTCGCCGTGCCCGCGACCGGGATGGGCCGGTGCAGGGTGAGGGACTGGCCGCCGTGCAGCACCTTGGCGAGGTCGACGTCGACACCGGGCATGGACAGTCCGCTGATCACCCCGGGCGAGCCGGCGCCCGCGACGGTGGCGAAGCTGGGCAGCACGTGCAGCCGGGTCTCCAGGGTGTAGCGCAGTTCGTCGGGGTCGGTGGCCGGGCGGCCCGCGCCGATGCCGAGGTGGTAGAGCTGGACGTCCCGGCGCTCCCAGCCGATCTCCCCGGACCGGGGTTCGGCGGCGAGGGCCTTGGCTGCGTCGATGGGCATACGGCTCCTGAGGTGTCTCAAGACCTCGGCACGACCGTCCGCACCGTCGGCCGCACCGAGGTCGTCCACGGAGCGGGTCCCGGGGGGCGTCCGGCGCATCAGGTCGGCGGCGGGCCCGGCACCCGCGTCCGGCCCGCTCGGCCCGGCCGAGAAGCGCTGTCACCCGCAGCCGGCCTGATCCGCCGGACCCTCCCTAGAACGCGTTCCAGTCCAGCGCCCCTTGTATAGCGGAGCGCTCCACACTTGTGAAGGCTCCTGACGCAGTGTCAGATCCAGCTGGGCCGGAAGATACAGCGGGACCGGGCCAGGACATTTGTCCTGCCCGAGTCCGTACAAGCGCATCTGCCGTGCGGCGGCCCGGGTTTGTAGCCTCGTGGTCATGACATGGACGGGTGGGACGGCAGGCCGGACAGAGCGGGCCGTGTCCTTCGCGGGGGCGGCCAAGAGCGTGCCGGCGTACCGCCGGACCGGGCGGACCGTGTGACCGGGGGAGCGAGAGAGATGTCCTGGATGCGAGTGATCACCTGCCGGACACGCCGCTGGCGGGCGGCGCGGACTCGGTGGAAGGCCGACAGGGCGGAGTTCACGGCCGCGCGGAAGGAGGCGCGCCGCAAGGGCGAGTGGCCCGAGAACCCGGGCCCGCCGCCGACCGGCTTCTCCCTGCTGCCGTGGCTGCTGCTGGGCCTTGGCTCCTTCTCCAACCTCCTCCAGGGCAAGACCGCCAACCCCTGGATCGGCGGCCTGGGCCTGTTCGCCTTCAACTCCCTCTACATCTACGTCGTGTTCCGCTCCTTTGTGAAGGAGGCGCGCGAGGCGGTCTCGACGCGGGTGGCGCTCGGCCTGATGGGCCTGATCACCTGCGGCCTCGCCCTCGGCTACGGCGGCAGCTGGCTGTACTTCTTCCCGCTGCTCGGCCTCGCCACCGGGGCCTGTCTGCGCGGCCCGCGGCTGGGTCAGATCGGCCTGTCGCTGACCGCCCTCGCGGCGGCGGTCTCGGTGTTCCGGGCGGGCTGGGACGCGATCAACGTCGCCTACGGCACCTTCCTGTCCACCATGGTGACCGCCGCGATCCTCTCCCTGTCCGAGGCGGTACGGGAGCTGCGCGCCGCCCGCGAGGAGCTGGCCCGGCGCGCGGTGGAGAAGGAGCGGCTGCGCTTCTCCCGGGATCTGCACGACCTGCTCGGCCACACCCTCTCGGTGATCGTCGTCAAGTCGGAGGCGGCCCGCCGCCTCGCCCCCCGTGACATGGAGGCGGCCCTCTCCCAGATCTCCGACATCGAGTCGGTGGGCCGGCAGGCGCTCACCGAGATCCGCGAGGCGGTCACCGGCTACCGCGAGGGCAGCCTGGCCACGGAACTCGACCGGGCCCGCTCGGTCCTCTCGGCGGCGAGCGTCGAGCCGGTCGTCACGCAGACCGGGACGCCGCTCGCCCCGCAGACCGAGACGCTGCTCGGCTGGGTGGTGCGCGAGGCGGTCACCAACGTGGTCCGGCACAGCGACGCCACCCGCTGCGAGATCAGCGTCGACAGCGGTGCCGACCAGGTCCGGTTGACGGTCACCGACGACGGCACCGGCGCGGACACCGCCGAGCCCCGCCATGAGGGCGTCGGCGGCACCGGCCTGAAGGGGCTGACCGAGCGCCTCGCGGCGGCGGGCGGCTCTCTGAGAGCCGGCCCGTCGCCGCGCGGCGGCTTCACGGTCACCGCGGAACTCCCCACCGAGTCGCTGGAGTTGCTGACCGCTTTGACGGTGGCGCCTACGGCGCCCAGGGCGAGCTGACGACCCAGCTCACGTCGTCGGACCACGAGGTCGCGCTGTCCCAGGCGTTGGAACCGCCGTCGCTCGCTATGTAGACGTTGTAGTTGTAGTGGCGCAGATATCGCGTCGGGTAGTTGTACGAGGCGAACGAGGTGCCCGTGCCGCTCTTGCCGGTCTCCGGGCAGAACGTGGCGTCGGCTCTGAACGTGGCGGTGCCGTCCATGGGCTGCCTCAGGAGCTTGAAGTTGTAGTGCCGCAGGAAGTCGCCCGGGTAGTTCCGCGACTCGAAGGAGACGCAGGAGCTGCTGGCCAGTCCGCGGCGGACGATCCAGGTGGCGTCGCTCTTGTCCAGGGCGGAGCTGCTGGAGGTGATGGCGGAGAGGACCGCCGCGTTGGCCTGGTGGCGGACGTAGTCGGTGGTGCAGCAGGACGTCGTGGCCTTCAGGGAGATCTCCGAGGCGGGGTTGAGCGTGCCGGTGGAGCCGGTCGCGCCGCCGTAGCCGACGGAGACGATGTTGGACTGGACGGCGTTGTCGGCGGCGTCGGTCGGGATGCCGGAGGTCATCACGCCCTCGAAGAACGAGCCGATGGAGCCGTTGCTGTTGTCCCCGCCGGTGCCGAGGACGATCGCGCCCTCCTGGTGCATGGGCGAGTAGCCGCTGGTGGTGGGCTCACCGCCGGAATACGTGGTGGTGAGACCGCCGGATTGCGCGTTTCCCCATTTCAGTGCGAAATGGTCCTGGCCGTTGTTCTTCAGCAGCGCGGTGACGAAAGGGATCGCCCCCGTCCCCGTGTTGGAGGTGTTGGTGCTGTAGCCGAGGTTGGACTGGAACAGCCCGTTCTCCAGGTCCGCCTGCACCCAGGGGCCCGAGCCGTAGCAGGGCGCGAACCAGCACTCGGTGCCGAAGTTGATGGCGTCCATGTGGCCGTTGCCGGTGTCCTTGTTGTTGGTCTCGGCGTTGCCGTAGTCGAAGCAGCAGCTGCCGTTGACATGGGTGCCGGAGGTGACCATGTACATCCCCTCGGCGGCGCCGTTGGTGGCGACACCGGAGGTGGAGTTGTCCCGGTAGCCCATGCCGGCCGAGATCTCCAGGCCGTAGACCTGGTGCCCGCCGAGGGTCACCGGCAGCGCGTCCGCGGGGGCCCCGACATCGGCCGCGCCGGCCCCGCCCGCACCCTCGACGGTGAGGTCGTTGTGCTTGCTGGACTGGTCGTAGATCTTGGTGATGATGCAGGTCGTACCGGAGCAGAAGGAGTCCTGCGCGGCCGCGTTGGCGTATCCGCCGGTGGCCAGCAGACCGATGTTCGCGGTGGCGCCGTCCGAGGCGCGCTGCACCTGGTACAGGGATCCGCTGTACGACGAGTACAGCGCCCGGACCAGGCTGTGCGCGGCCACGCACGGCGTGCCGGCGGTGGCGTAGACGTCACAGGGCAGCGAACTCGCGGCGGCGGCCTGCGGGGCGCCGGCCCCGACGACGAGCGCGGCGACGGTCGCGAAGGCCGCGAGCGCGGACAGCAAGGCTCTCCTGGCGCGTGGCGGACAGGAGCGCAGGGCTCGTAGGGTCACTGAGAACACGATGCACCTCTTCTTCGGTTCCTCGTAGGGCGGTGCGGGTTCCTGGTCGGTATACCGAACGTCGTTCGACCGAAATACCGAACCTATTCAGCGGTCGAAATGCCGACCGTTCGCCGGGCATTAGGGGAATTGCAGAGGTGATTGTTTGAGTACGGTCAACCGCCGTCAAGCCCTGCGGCGAGGAACAAGGACCACTCTTTAATTGCCGGGCCCGGGGCTAGGCTTGGGCTGTGTACGAGCCTGCGAACGAGATGCCCCGGGACCACCGGCCCGCCAAGTCGATCAGGGTGCTGCTCGCCGAGGACCAGGGCATGATGCGCGGGGCCCTCGCCTTACTGCTCGGGATGGAGCCGGACATCGAGGTCGTCGCCCAGGTGGCCACGGGTGACGCGATCGTGGACGCCGCGCTCGTCCACCGGCCCGATGTGGCCCTCCTCGACATCGAACTGCCGGGGATCAGCGGCCTGGACGCCGCCGCGGAACTCCGCGCGCAGGCGCCCGACTGCCGGGTGCTGATCCTGACCACCTTCGGCCGGCCCGGCTATCTGCGCCGGGCCATGGAGGCCGGGGCGGCCGGCTTCCTCGTCAAGGACGGTCCGGTCGAGGACCTGGCCCGGGCGATCCGGCAGGTGCTCACCGGGGAGACCGTGGTCGACCCGGCGCTCGCCGCGGCCGCGCTCAGCGCCGGGCCGAACCCGCTCACCGCCCGCGAGTGCGATGTGCTGAAGGCGTCGGTGGACGGCGCGACCGTCGCCGACGTCGCGGCGAAACTGCATCTGTCGGAGTCGACGGTCCGCAACTACCTGTCCGCCGCGATCGGCAAGACCGGCACCCGCAACCGCACGGAGGCGGTACGGGAGGCCCGGCAGCAGGGGTGGCTGTGAGCACCCGCCGGCCCGGCCCGCCCGCTTACTTCGTCGTCACCTCCGCCAGCTTGTAGGCCGTGCCCTGCGGGGCCAGGCAGACGAACCAGTTCGCCGTCGGGTAGCACGGGCGAGTCGTCCTTCGGCGCGAGGAACTCCTTGAGTTTCCTTCTGTGCCTGCGTGCGTGCGCGTTCATCATCACGCGCCGTACGTACGCCTCCGGATCGTCGGCCGAACCGACCTTCCGCCGGGCCACGAAGACCCGCTCGAGCGTCGACTGGACCAGGTCCTCGGCGGCGTGCTGCTCCCCCGTGAGGAGATATGCCGTACGCATCAGCCGCGGCCAGCGGCCGATCATGAAGCTCTGGAACTCCTCGTTCCGAGCGTTCTCCCGTTCCCCCATGGGCACCTCCCAGATGTAAAGAGGAGTCCACGAGCCGCCCGGACCGTTGCCTCATCCAGCGGGCGTCGGTGAAATTCTTCCCGGCAGCCACAGCAGCATCAGCACCGCCCCCGCCAGCAGCAGCCCGGTGCTGGTGCGGAAGGCCAGCGCGTACCCCTCGGTCAGGGCCGCGGCCCCGCCGCCCGTACCGGTCCGGGCCGCCGCGACCGTCGACATCACCGCGAGCCCCAGCGAACCGCCCATCGTGCGCGAGGTGTTGACGAGCCCCGAGAGCAGTCCGGCCTCCCCCGGCGCCGCCCCGGAGGTGGCCAGCGCGGCCAGCGGGGTCGCGGCCAGGCCCGCGCCGAGCATCATCAGGATCCCGGGGAACATGATCGCCGTCGTGTAGGCGCCGTGCGGGCCCATGGTCGACTGCCAGCCGAACCCGGTCGCCGCGACCAGCGTGCCCGTCACCGCCACCGGCCGCGTGCCCGCCCGCCGCATCAGCCGGGGCGCCAGCTTGGAGCCGACGAGCACCGCGACCGAGCTGGGCACCAGGGCGAAGCCCGCCTCCAGCGGGGAGTAGCCGAGGACGTTCTGGGCGTAGAGCGTCATGAAGTACCACATGCAGAACATCGCCGCCCCGGACACCAGCATGGCCGCGTTGGCCGACGCCACCGTCCGCCGCCCCAGCAGGCCGAGCGGCATCAGCGGGGCCGCCGTACGCGCCTCGACGGCCAGGAACAGCCCGAGCAGGGCGAGCCCGGCGGCCAGCGGGACCAAGGTGGCCGCCGCCGTCCATCCCTTGGCCTCGGTCTGCGAGACGCCGTAGGCCAGGGTCGCCAGGCCCGCCGTCACCAGCAGCGCGCCGGGCAGGTCGAGCCGCCGCCCGTCCCCGGCCCGGCTCTCCGTCAGCCACACCACGGACCCGGCGAGGACCAGCGCACCCACCGGCACGTTGATCAGCAGCACCCAGCGCCAGGACAGCACGTCCACCAGCACCCCGCCGACCAGCCCGCCGGCCGCGCCGCCGCCGGCACCGACCGCCGTCCAGGTGCCGATCGCCCGCGCCCGGGCCGGGCCCTCCGGCACGGCGGCCGTGAGCAGGGTCAGCGTCGAGGGTGCGAGGACCGCCGCGCCCAGCCCCTGCACGGCCCGGGCGAGCAGCAACTGCCAGCCGTCCTGGGCGAGGCCGCCGCCGAACGAGGCCAGCGTGAACAGAGCGAGCCCGACCAGGAACATCCGCTTACGTCCGTACAGGTCACCGGCCCGGCCGCCGAGCAGCATGAAGCCGGCGAAGGCGATGGCGTACGCGTTCACCACCCACTGCAGGCCCGACGCGCTCAGCTCCAGGTCCGCGCGCATCGACGGCAGCGCCACGTTCACCACGGACACGTCGAGCACGACCAGGAACTGCCCGGCACACGCCAGCGCCACCACCAGCCAGGTGGGGGGCGCGGTACGGCGGGATATGCGTGAGGTGTCCGCGGCTTCGAGCATGACCGTCATGCTCTCAAGCCGGTTACGGTCCTTGCATCGGCTTTTCGGCCCACCTGGTCCTCGGTCGTACGGCCTACACCGCCCCGCACCGGGCCCTTCCCGGTCGTACGGCCTCCACCCCTCCCCGCACCTGGCCCTTCGCGGTCGTACGGCCTACACCCCTCCCCGCACCCGGCCCTTCGCGGTCGTACGGCCTACACCCGCCCCGCACCTGGCCCTTCGCGGTCGTACGGCCTACACCGTCCTGCGGAGCAGGGTCACCACCGCCGCCCCGCCCAGCCCGATGTTGTGCGCGAGCCCCACTCGCGCGCCCGGCACCTGCCGCTCCCCCGCCGTGCCCCGCAGCTGCCACACCAGTTCGGCGGTCTGCGCGAGGCCGGTCGCGCCGAGCGGGTGTCCCTTGGAGATGAGCCCTCCGGAGGGGTTCACCACCCAGCGGCCGCCGTACGTCGTGGCCCCGGACTCGACGAGCTTGCCCGACTCGCCCACCGGGCACATGCCGAGCGCCTCGTACGTCAGCAGCTCGTTGACGGAGAAGCAGTCGTGCAGTTCCACGACGTCGACGTCCTCGATGCCGAGTCCTGAGCGGTCGTACACCTGACGGGCCGCCGCCCGTGACATCGGCTGCCCGACGACGTCGATGCACGAGCCCGACGCGAAGGACTCCTCGGTGTCCGTCGTCATCGCCTGCGCGACGATCTCGACGAGGCCGGTGAGGCCCCGCCGCTCGGCGAACCGTTCCGAGACGACCACGGCCGCCGCCGCGCCGTCGGAGGTGGGCGAGCACTGCAGTTTGGTGAGCGGGCGGTGGACGGTGCGGGCGGCAAGGATGTCGGCGACGTCGTACACGTCCTGGAACTGGGCGTACGGGTTGTGCGCGGAGTGCCGGTGGTTCTTGGCGGCCACGGCGGCGAGTTGCGCCTCGGTGGTGCCGTAACGCTCCATGTGCTCGCGGGCCGCGTCGCCGAAGATCTGCGCGGTGGGCGGGGTCATCTCGAAGCCGTGCCGGGCGGCCATGATCCCGTAGTGCCGGGCGACGGGAGAGGTGGCGCTCCAGTCATCAGCGGCTCCGCCGCGGGCCCCGCCGTCCGCGCCGCTTCCGAGCGCGCCCTTCTTCATCTTCTCGAAGCCGAGGGCCAGGACGCAGTCGGCCGCCCCGCCCTCGACGAGCTGCCGGGCCAGCATCAGGGCGGTGGCGCCGGTGGCGCAGTTGTTGTTGACGTTGTAGACGGGGACGCCGGTGAGACCCAGTTCGTACGCGGCGCGCTGGCCGGCGGTGGAGGGCTGGAAACAGTACCCGACAGGAACCTGTTCCACATCGCCGTACGAGATCCCCGCGTCCGCGAGCGCGGACCCGCCCGCCTCCCGGACCATGTCCCAGTACTGCCAGTCCCGGGTCTCGGGCTTCTCGAACCGGGTCATTCCAACCCCGGCGACATACGCCTTCGCAGCACTCACGGCACTCCTCGTGGCACTCATGGCGCGTGAGGCTAGAACACGTTCCACAAATTGACCAGAGCCTGACCGTGGATCAGAAACCCATGGGACGGTCAAGAATTCGTTAGCAGCTCGAAGCAACGGAATAGTTGCCTGTGCATACGAGGTTTACCCACCACTTATCCGATGCCGGATCCGTCTCTTCGCGCACTTACCGTCACTCTCTTGGCCCGGAGGCCTCACTCAATGACGCACACGACGACCGACCAGCCCGCCCGGGGCGCGAGCGGGGCCGTGGTCCCGGTACTCGCCTTCGCGGGCATCGTGGTCGCGGTGATGCAGACCCTGCTCGTTCCGGTCATCAAGGACCTGCCGCAACTGCTGGGCACGGAGCCCAGCAACGCGACCTGGGTCCTGACCTCGACCCTCCTGTCCGGCGCCGTGGCCACTCCGATCATGGGCCGCCTCGGCGACCTGTACGGCAAGCGGCGGATGCTGATATTCAGCCTCTCCGTGATGGTGGTGGGCGCGCTGATCAGCGCACTCACCAGCGAACTGCTCACGATGATCGTCGGCCGCACCCTCCAGGGCTTCGCCATGGGCGCGATCCCGCTGGGCATCGGCCTGATGCGCGACATGCTGCCGCGCGAGAAGCTCGCCTCGGCGATGGCCCTGATGAGCTCCTCGATCGGCGTCGGCGGCGGTCTCGCGCTGCCCGCCGCGGCCCTGGTCGCGCAGCACGCCGACTGGCACGCCCTGTTCTACGGCGCCGCCGGCCTGGGCGTGGCAGCCATCGGCCTCACCCTCTTCGCCGTACCGGAGTCCCCGGCGCGCGCCGAGGGCACGTTCGACGTCCTGGGCGCGATCGGTCTCTCCGTCGGCCTGGTCCTCTTCCTCCTCCCGATCACCAAGGGCAGCGACTGGGGCTGGACCTCCGGCACCACGCTCGGCCTCTTCGCCGCCTCCGCCGTCGTCCTCCTCCTGTGGGGCGTGATGGAGCTGCGGGTCAAGGCCCCGCTGGTCGACCTGCGCACCACGGCCCGCCCGGCGGTGCTCTTCACCAACCTCGCCTCGATCATGGTCGGCGTCAGCTTCTACGTCGTCTCGCTGGTCCTGCCGCAGCTGCTCCAGCTCCCGAAGGCCACCGGCTACGGCCTCGGTCAGTCGATGGTCACCGCCGGTCTGCTGGTCGCCCCGCTGGGCCTGACGATGATGTTCACGGCCCCCCTCTACGCCCGGCTGTCCGCCAAGTACGGCCCGAAGACCACCCTGATCCTCGGCATGCTGATCATCGGCATCGGCTACGGCGCGGGCCTCGGCCTGATGAGCGCGGCCTGGCAGAGCCTGGTCATCGCGGTGGTGCTGGGCGCCGGCATCGGCCTCGCGTACTCGTCCCTCCCGGCCCTGATCGTCGGCGCGGTGCCGGCGTCGGAGACGGGCGCGGCGAACGGTCTCAACACGCTGATGCGGTCCATCGGTACGTCCGTGTCCAGCGCCGTCATCGGCATGGTGCTGGCCAACACGGCGAACAAGGTGGGCGGCGTCGCCATCCCGACCATGCACGGCTTCCGGGTCTCCTTCCTGATCGCGACGGGAGCGGTGGCCGTGGGCCTGGTCCTCGCCCTGCTGCTGCCGAAGCGGAGCATGCCGGCGATGGAGGCCGCACAGCACACGCAGCTGCGGGCGAGCAGCGACGAGGACGCCGTGCTGGCCGACGCCGAGGAAGTGCTGCGGGGCTTCCGTGGGCGTGTGCTGGACGCCGCGGGCGTTCCGGTGGCCCGCGCCAAGGTCACGCTGATCGACCGGCGGGGGCGGCAGGCGGGGGCCACGCTGTCCGGCGACGACGGTACGTATGCGCTGGCGGTGCCTACCGAGGGGGCGTATGTGCTGGCCGCGAAGGCGGCGGGGCACGGGCCGTTGGCTTCTTCGGCGTCGCATGCGGGGGATGAGCGGGCGGTGGATCTGGATCTTTCGTTGCCGGGTGAGACGGTGAGCGCCTAGCGGGGGCCGCGGTCCGCCGTTCGGCGGCCGCGGGTGCGTGGGGGCTGGTCCCGCCCCCACGCGGCGGAGCCGCACGTGGACACAGCCTCGCGCCCTTTTCCACCAAGGGCATTTCCTTCGCACCCCCTGTCGGGGCAACGGCAGGGGGTGCGGCAGCATGGCGGGCGGAATGTCGCACGATCGAAAGGTCCCCATGCTCACGCCCGCCCCCCAGCCCGAGATCCTCGCCGCCTTCGAGGCGGCCAAGGGGTTCATGCCCCCGCACGAGGGGCTGGCGCTGTACGCGGCCGCCGTCGAAGCCGGGGAACTCGGCCTCCCCCTCCTGGAGGTCGGGACCTACTGCGGACGCTCCACGCTTCTCCTCGCCGACGCGGCGCGCGCCACCGGGGTCACCGCCGTCACCGTCGACCATCACCGGGGCAGCGAGGAGCAGCAGCCGGGCTGGGACTACCACGACCCGGAGACGGTCGATCCGGAGCTCGGGCTGATGGACACGCTGCCGACGTTCCGGCGCACCCTGCACCGGGCCGGGCTCGAAGAGCACGTCGTCGCTGTCGTCGGCCGTTCCCCGCAGATCGCCGCGTTCTGGAACTCGCCCCTCGGGTTCGTCTTCATCGACGGCGGCCACACCGACGAGCACGCCACCGCCGACTACGAGGGCTGGGCCCCCCATGTGGCCCAAGGCGGGCTCCTGCTGATCCACGACGTCTTCCCGGACCCGAAGGACGAGTTCACCGGCCAGGCCCCTTACCGCGTCTACCTCCGCGCCCTGGAGTCGGGCGCGTTCACGGAGGTCTCGGCGCACGACTCGCTGCGCGTGCTGCGGCGAACGGGGGCGGGGATCTGAGGGCGCGGTTAGAGTCGCGATTTCCTGGTGGACCAGCTGCGCAGAGCGGTTCGCGTTCGGGGTTCGGTCGAGGCGGCGCTGAAGCCGCCGCGTGGTCGCTGAACGGCAGGAAGAGGCCCCGGCAGCAGAGGTGCACCCGCCGGGGCCTTGAGCCCGTCCAGCCGGCGTTACGCCGGGGGTGCCGACCCGGACGGGCGATCAGGTGACGGCTGCGAACACGTCCGAGGCCGGGATAACCGCTGGCACGCCTGGGCGGCTCAAGCCCGCGCCGTGACGATCAGCGTTCCCACCGTGCGCCGCCCGGGCGGCGCGGCCAGCACTTCGGCGCGCACATCACCAAAGCCGTGCTCGGCAAGCAGCCGCCCCCACGCATCACGTTCGTAGTCCCAGCGCTTCACGACGAGCGGGTCCTCGTCGCTGCCGCGCGGGATGTACGACGCCTGACAGCCGTAGCAGCCCTCGACCGGGGGCCGCTGCGAGAACACGAGTCGGCCGCCCGGCCGTAGCCGCTCGCGAATGGCGGGCAGCAGCCGGGCCGGGTCGGTGAACCACAGGGCGCCGTACACCGAGTACACGGCGTCGTAGTGCTGGAGCTGCTGCAGGAACTGGACGGCATCCGCCTGGTGCAGCTCCAGGCCCGGCACGTCACCCCACCGGGCCCGCGCCGCGGCCAGCTGCTTGGGCGAGACGTCCACGCCGACGGCGTGCATGCCGAGGGCAGCCAGGTGGGCAGCGTTGCCGCCCTTGCCGCAGCCCAGATCCAGGACGCGGTCCCCCGCGGTGACGCCGAGGAGTTCGGTGTCCGGACCGTGGTCTTCGTACTGGGTCCAGTTGAACCAGGTGGTTTCGCCGCGCGAGTTCACTGGCCGCCGTTCGGGGCGCTGCCGCGAGTAGGTGTCCCAGGCGATCGCCGTGTCAGTCACGTGGTGCTCCGCTCGGAGGGCCAGCCGCCCGGGAGATTCGGGCGGCTGGAGTCTTGCACAGGATGGGTCAGTGCTTGCCGCTGTTCGGGCTGTCGGTGCACCCCGCGTGGCATTGGGTGCAGTCGGCCATGTCCGGCCACAGCTCTTCGTCGATGGCGTACCCGGCGGCCGTGATGGCGGCGAGGGTGCGGTCTCGGGTGGCCTGCGGCCCGCCGGGGGCCTGCTCGTCCTCGGCGGTCGGGACGTGGTGGACGAAGTGGCCGACGACGCGCTGGCAGAAGTCGGCGTAGTCGACGGTGTGCAGGATGAACGCGTGCCAGCCGTAGTCGACCAGCATGCTCGGGGCGAGGGGCTGGCCCGACTGCCGACCGGACGCGGCGATGAACGCGGCGGCCTGGCCGACGATGCGGCGCGCGGTGTCGGCGCTGATCTCCGGGTGGTCGGTGACGATCCGACGGGTGAGCACGTCGCTCACCTGGGAGTCGACCAGGGTGAGCGGGTCGGTACCCACGGGACGCTCTAATGCGACGGTCACGTCTTCCTCCTGTTGTGCATGGGCGCCCTCGGTCGGGGCGCCGGGCCTCTCGCACCGTGGTGCGGGAGGCGGCTAAGAGCTGCCCCGGCGCTCGACCTGTCCATGGGTGGGGAAGCCGGGGCAGGGGCTTGAGGCGCCTACTGGGGACGGAATGACCGGCTGGCCGCCAAGGTTTTCGTAGTGGTCGCACAGGGCCATCACGGACCGGGCGAGCTTCATTGCCACCGTCATCTGGCCGGGGCTGTTGTAGCCGGGGCGCAGGCCGAGCCGCATGCTGGCCTCCCTGGTGCAGGCGAGGGCGCATGCGCTCGGGATGTCGTCCGCCGGGAGCTGGCGGGTCATCGCCTCAATGGTGGGGATGAGTTCTTCGATCTGCCCGCGCAGCGCGGCCCGCAGCGTCGTCACCTCATCGGTGGGGATGGGGCGGGCGTCCGGGGCGAGGAACCGGTGCGCGGTGCTGCGCATGGTCTCGACGTCTGGCGCAAGCTGCTGTTGCGCCTCGGTCATGGACACGTCTGCGGTCACTCCTGGACCCCCGGTCCGGAAGCGGTAGCCGCCCGCGCCGAGCGCGGCCGCGAGTACGGCAGGGTCGGTGAGGACGCCAGTCCCGTCCGGGTGGTTCAGCCACAGGTGCCCGAACAGCATCCGGCCGGAGGGCGGACAGTCCAGGTTCCAGCCGGGCGGCTTCACGGACACCGAGCGGACGTCGGCGAGTTCCTCGGCGGCGTCGAGGGGCACGAGCCACCATGCGCTGTCGCCCTGCGTGTCCGCGAGGACGGGGCCGCGCTGCCCTTCGGGGATACGGGTGAGGGCCGGCATGGTGTGGACGAGCCGGGCGGCGGCGACGAGCCAGTGGGCGCCGGACGCTATGGGAGCCAGGGCGTCTTTCGACCAGGCTTCACGTACAAGGTGGGCGTGCGGGGCGCAGTTGGCGAGCCACGCATCACCGGCTTCGTACCGCAGGGCGGTGCTGGTGGGTTGGGCCATGCCCGGGACCGTAGGGGCTGTGATTGCCCGCCTGCGGGCCGATTGCGCCCGATTGCGCATGTAGCCGGGGGCTTGCGGCGGATTGCCTATGTGAGGTCCAGGGAGGCCCGCGCGCGGCCGATCAGACGGCGTGCCGCGGGGCCGTGCTCGGCGGACTCGGCGAGCCAATCCCAGGCCCGTTCGTACAGCTCAATGTCCTCGTCGCCGTTAAGCCACAGTTCCTCGCTGATGGTCTCAACGATGACCAGGCGCCGGTCATAGATCCAGAATGCGTGCGGGGCAGTACGCCGCAGCTGCGCCCCGAACGGCAGGATGCCGATCTCGATGCGCCGCTGGCCGACGAGGTTGTAAAGCCGGTCGAGTTGCTCGGCCATCACGTCAGCAGGGCATGACCGGTGGTAGAGCGCGGCCTCGCACACCAGGAAGCGGAACGTCTTCTCCGGGTCGTACAGCGCGTTCTGGCGGCGCATCCGGGCCTCGACCGCGGCCTCGGTCGTCGAAGGGATTCCGCGGAACGTGGCGTTCGTCTCGAACAGGACCCGCGCGTACTCCGGGGTCTGAAACAGGCCCGGCACGCGGACGACTTCCAGGCCTCGGATCATCGTGGTGTTGTCGGTCTGCCGGACGGCGATCTCTTGGCGCGCCCGGTGTCCGCCGGCCAGCTGCCGCCGCCACGACCGGTGCTGCTGCTTCATGTCCAAGGCGGCGAGCAGCCCGTGCAGTTCGGCCTCGACGTCGGGTCGGCCGATGGCCTGGGTCCAGGCGGTGAGGTCGTCGCGGGTGGGGGTCTGCTTGCCGTTCTGCAGGCGGCTGACCTTCGAGGTCTGCCAGCCGAGTTCGGCCGCCACGGCCTTGCCTTCCAGGCCTGCCTCGACGCGCAGTTCGCGCAGGCGCGCGCCGAGGGCTTCGCGGGCGGTCTGGAAGTCGGTGCTCACACGGTGGAACGTACCCGTTCGGCGAACTCCTGCGTAGGCAGAGCGTGATGCCATGCAGCGTCCCGGGCCTGGCAAGCGGCGAGGACTTCGGCGGGGTCCTCGGTGACGTATACGCCGAGGGTTGTGTTGTTCTCGTCGAACGCGAACCGGGCCACGATCCTGCTGTCGAAGACCCAGAAGTCGAAGTCGGGCAGCCGCAGCTGCTCGGCGTCGCGGCGGGTGAGGTTGCGGATGTCTTCGCCGGCGGCCACGGCTCCCTGGCCCGTCGCGAGCAGGAACCGTTGTCCCTCGGTCATCGGCTCGTCGACCAGCCGGACCCGCTCGAATCGCTTCCCTGCCTCGGTCTGGGTGCGGACGTTGGCATGCCAGGCGCTGTCCGGGTTGAAGCCGAAGGTCTCGCCGGCCTGGAACTTCGGCCAGTTGGGGCTCTTGAGGTCGGAGGCGTAGCCGCGGCGGGTCTCCAGCCGCCAGGCCGTGTGCCGGAACTCGCGGAACAGGTGGCTGATGGAGACGAACGGCTGGAGCTCGGGTGCAGCGGCCTGGGGCGCGTAGCGAGTCAGCAGGCTGCGCGGGACCCGAACGAAGGTCTCGGACGGCTTGACGTCCCGCAGCTGCGCGAGGTGCTCGGGGGCGGTCTCTCGGTCGCCCTGGACGAGGATCTCGTCGGTGCCCTCGATCTCGTAGAGGGTGGGGCAGTCGCCTTCCTCGCTGGTCGTGCCAAGGAACCTGAGCGTCATGTCGCCTCCGTCGCCTGGTGGTCGGGTGTTCAGGATGCGCGGGATGGCCCGGGATCGCTTGAGGATTGCCGCAGATTGCCCGCTGACGGTCGGACGGCGCGGTTGCGCGCAACCCGGTGTCGGGCGACAGAAAGCCCCCAGGCGGTCCATTACGGCCTGCGCTGGGGGCTCTTCTCGCCTACGCCTTCGGGACCGTCCACTCCTTCGGGTCATCCAATCCCGACGGCGCGTAGAGCACAGACGCAGGCCTCTTGCCCCCCGGGACCGGGAAAGCGTCTGCGAGGTCTCGCAGCAGGCGCGCCCGACGCTTCGGGTCTTCGGCGTACGTCATTCCTGCCCCTCCTTTGGGTGTGAGCATTCGGTCTATCAGGCGCCCTCCACCGGTTCGTCAGGACCATCGATGCCCAGGCTGGCCCCGGACGCACGAAAAAAAGCGGCCTCGCCCTCCCGAAGGAGAGCAGGGTCGCGGTCATCGCATGAGGAAGTGGGCGAGCACTCCGGCACCCGCGCCGAGGACGGCGGCGTCACCGGCCGCACGCCAGATGGTGTGCTCCAGCGTGCGGAGGCGGGACTCGTGGTCGGCGACGTCCTTGCCGATGGTGCGGTGTGGTCAGACCTTGCAGAAGTTGAGGCCCTTGAGCGCCTCGTTGATCTGTTTGCCCTGCGCCTCGGTGGTCGTGACGTCCTTGTAGGTGAAGCGCTGGGAAGCGGCCCAGTCAGCCTTGTCGCTGTCGAGTGCGCTGCACTGGTTACGCGCGGCGTCGATGGCCTTGTCCTCGTACTTCACGATGCCCGGGTTGGCCGCGGCAAGGGCGCGTAGGAGTTCGACACGCATGACCGCAGTCGGCTCGGGCGGGATGCCGACGGCCTTCTCGGCGGCGCTGATGTCGGCGCTGGGCTTGCTGCGCGCGCTGGTCTTCGGCTCGGCAGCGTCGGTCTTGCTGTCGCTGCTACAGCCGACGAGGGTGATGGCGAGCGCGGCCGTGATGGCAGCGATGGTGGTGCGGGCTCTCATGGTTCCCCCCAGAGGTGTTCGGGTGCTGTGCGAACTCTAGGCGCGGTCGCGCGGGGTACAGGGAGGTACGTCGGTCGCATGAACGATGCAGAAGGCCCCCGTCCTCGGCAGCCGCGGCGGGGGCCACTTGGTGCAGGAGGTGGCGGTCGGAACCCGCGTGGCACCGCACGGTTGAGGTGCGCGGCGATCGGCACAGCTGCCGAGTCCTGACGGGTACGGCGGCCGTCTCACACATCTCTCACCGTCCATGCGGACGGGGGCGGAAGAACCGCCCCTGAGCCGTCATCCAAACGGCCCTCACGGACCGTATGGACACCCCGGACGGCGGTTAGGGTGGCAGACGTGTCGTACACAGGCCCGGAATTCGATCCCCCGCAGCAGCGGCGCTCCCGGCGGGCGCCCATGACTGTCGCTCTCGCCGCGCTCGTGCCCGGTGCGCTGCTCGGATGGGTGGTGTTCGAGGGGGTGGGGAAGCCCGCCGGGAGTGGCGGCGAGAAGACGGACGCGGCGACGCCCAGGTCGGCGCCCGTGTCGCCCGGCGACGACGCCAAGGTGCCCAGCCCCGGTGCGGCTGCCCCGCTCAAGGGCAAGGTCGTCGTCATCGACCCGGGGCACAACCCGGGGAACTTCCAGCACGCGTCCGAGATCAACCAGAAGGTGGATATCGGGACGAACTGGAAGGAGTGCGACACAACGGGGACGGCCACCAACGCCGGCTACTCGGAGGCGCGGTTCACGCTCGACGTCGCGCACCGGCTGCGGACGCTGCTGGAGGAGCAGGGCGCCACGGTGAAACTGACCCATGACGGGGACCGGCCCGTCTGGGGACCCTGCGTGGACCAGCGGGCGAAGATCGGGAACGACGCGCACGCCGACGCCGCCATCTCCCTCCACGCCGACGGGGCACCCGAGGGCGACCGCGGCTTCCACGTCATCCTGCCCGCGTCCGTACACTCCGGCGCCGCCGACACCCGCCCGATCGTCGGCCCCTCACGCACCCTCGGCGAGCACGTCGAGAGCGACTTCGCGAAGGTCACAGGAAGCGCCCCGTCCAACTACGTCGGCAACGGCACGGGGCTCGATGTACGTAAGGATCTCGGCGGTCTCAATCTGTCAACGGTTCCCAAGGTGTTCATCGAGTGCGGCAACATGCGCGATAGCAAGGACGCGGCATTGCTGACGAGCGGTGCCTGGCGGCAGAAGGCGGCGCAGGGAATCTCTGAGGGAATCGTGAGTTTCCTGCGCGGGTAGGCATCGGCAGGCGGATCCGGGCGGACACCCTGATCGTTCGGACGATAGTGTCCCTCCTACGATTCCTACGACGAGGGGCACACCCCCGCGACGCCTCCTCCGCCGACGAGACGACCTACGAAGGACCTGAAGTGAATATCCGCTCCCTCACTAGAGGCGACGGCGTGGTGATCGGAGCAGCGGTGTTGCTCTTCATCGCGTCGTTCCTCGACACGTTCGACAAGTCCGGCCCGAACGCCTGGGACAACCTCGGCCTGGTGATGAGCATGTACGTCGGCGGGATCGCCGGCGCGGTCCTGATCGTCCTCGCCCGCGCGCTGCCGCAGCCGCTGAAGTTCGTCGGTCTCGACCTGGGCCAGATCGGCGTCGGGCTCACCGTGTTCTCCCTGTGGACCGCGTTCTGGTCGACCATCGACCCCCTGGGCGCGTTCGACGACCTCGACACCGCCGACATCGGCGCCGGTTCCGGTCTGATCCTCGGCCTGATCGCGGCACTGGTCCTGGCCGCGGCCGCGATCGCCACCCCGCTGGTCCCGGCCCTCCAGGCCGCTCTGGTCCCGGCCCCCAAGCCGCAGGCTCCGCAGCCCTACGGCGCCCAGCCCTCCGGCGGCTACGGCTACCCCGGTGCCGCCGCCCCGCAGCAGCCCTACGGTGCCCAGCCGCAGCCCGGTCAGCCGTTCGGCCAGCAGCAGCCCCCGGCCGCCGCCCAGCAGCAGCCGGCCACCCCCGCGCCCGACTTCTCGCCGTTCTGGTTCGCCGTCCCGGTGGCCCGGCCGCTCTTCGCGGAGGACGGCTCGCCCGCGCCGATCGCCGAACTGGCGCCCGGCACCTGGTACTTGGCCGTCGAGCAGCGCGGTGGCGCCCTGGTGGCGCAGACGCAGGACGGCCGCCGTGGCGTGCTGCAGGACACCTCCGGGATCCAGCGCGGCTGATCCACCGCAGGACCGCCTACGGCCCCTTGCCCTTCCGGGCGAGGGGCCGTTGTCGTACAGTCGTCCCCCGATTGTCTGACGCTCCGTCAGGAGGCTTGTATGCGGCTCGGGTTGGCGCTCGGATACTGGGGGCGGGGGCCTTCTTCGGACCATGTGCCGCTGGCGCGGGAGGCAGAACGGCTCGGGTACCACTCGGTGTGGACGGCGGAGTCCTGGGGCTCGGACGCCTTCACCCCGCTGACCTGGATCGCCGCACAGACGACAACCATCAGACTGGGAACGGCCGTTGCCCAGATGGCGGCTCGCTCGCCGACCACCACCGCGATGCACGCGCTGACCCTGGACCATCTGTCGGGGGGCCGGGTGATGCTGGGGCTCGGGCTGTCCGGGCCGCAGGTCGTGGAGGGCTGGTACGGCCGCCCGTTCCCCACCTCGCCGCTCACCGCGACCAGGGAGTACGTGGACGTGGTACGGCAGGTGCTGCGGCGGGAGGGGCCGGTCGAGTCGGCAGGGCGCTTCCACTCCCATCCGTACCGGGGCCCGGACGCCACCGGTCTCGGCAAGCCGCTGAAGCCGATCACCCACCCGCTCCGGGCCGGTCTGCCGATCCTGCTCGGCGCCGAGGGACCGAAGAACGTCGCCCAGACGGTCCGGATCGCCGACGGCTGGCTGCCGCTGTACTGGGCGCCGAGCCGGCCCGAGGTGTACGGGCCCGCGGTGGCCGACCTGCCGGAGGGCTTCCTGGTCGCCCCCATGGCCCAGGTGAAGGTCTGCGACGACGTGGCCGCGGGGCTGCTGCCCGTGAAGGCCATGCTCGGCTTCTACATCGGCGGGATGGGCCACGCGGCCCGCAACTTCCACGCCGACCTCATGGCACGCATGGGGTACGAGGAGGAGGCGCGGCGGATCCAGGAGCTGTTCCTGTCCGGGCGGCGCGAGGAGGCGGTGCTGGCGGTGCCGGACGCGTTCGCCGACGAGATCTCGCTGGTCGGCCCGCGCGAACGCATCGCCGAGCGGCTGGAGTCGTGGCGCAAGGGCCCGGTGACCGATCTGCTGGCGCTGGCGCCCGACCCACACACCCTGCGGGTGCTCGCGGAACTCAACTCCTAGCAGGCCGACCCTGATTCAGCGGAAGACGGCGGGCGGGTCCAGGGTCAGCTCCCGGGCCCGGCGGACCCAGCCGCGCACCGCGCACCTTGCGGGCAGCGGGCCTGGAACTCGACGCCGTCGGAGTACTCCTCGCCCTGGAACTCCTCGCGGACCTCGGAGACCGGGCAGGTCATCCTGACGTGGGCGGGCTCGCGGGGGCGGCCCCGTCGCCGGCCCGCAGCACCAGGGTGCTGTCACCCAGCCGGCCGGAGGTGGCATCGGGGACCGCCTCGAGCAGTCCCCGCCGGAAGCGTCAACTCCGGCCGGACACCGGGCGAACGAGTCGAACAACGGGCGTACGACACGCGGACTCTCCGGCGCCGTACCCGAACAACGTTGCTCAGTGGGTGAGTTGGGACGCCGAAGGCACCTGGTTGGTGACCGGGGCGCCGGCGCTCTTCCCCGCGTCCTTCACGTTGTTGATGATGTCGTTGAACGAACTGGCCGCACTCCCGTCACCCTTGCGGAGCTTGGACGGCAGATCCTTCAGCGCGTCGATGCCGGACGAGAGCGGCGCGATGGCCTTGGACAGCAGCGGATCAGCCTGGGCGTTCCGCTTGGCGGCCTGGAGCCGGTTGTAGGCGAAGGCGCCCGCGAGACCGGCCTTGATCAGGGCGAAGGTGCGGCCGTGGGCGCCCTTCTTGAACTTGCCGGCCTTCCAGGGCTTCACGATCCACTGGTAGGTCGCGCCGGCCGCGAGTGACGCGTTGGCGATGAACCGGGTCTTCGCGAACTTCTGTTTCTCGGCGGACGTACTCGGACTGGGCGTGTCGGCCACGGGTACCGCGGCCATGCCGGTGTCGGTGGACTTGCTCTGAGTGCTGCTGCATGCGGTCACGCCTGCGACGAGTGCGCAGCAGAGGGTCAGCGCGACGACCAGGCGCCGTATCGGTGCGGGCACGGGGTCCTCCCGTGTGTCTCGATGTCCTCCCCGAGCGGTTGCCTCCTACGGCAGCGTCACCCAGACGGCGGCACCTCGCCACTCGGGGAGAACGCCGTACAGGTTTCAAGGACCGATCCGCGGCAACCCGGACCCTATGTCCCCTGCTTATCGGAACGGCCCCAACTCGGCCGGCACGGTCGTGGCGATCGTAGCCGACGTGATGGCCCTCATCCTGGGCCTGTGGATCCTGATGTACCTGCTGGACGCGAACCGGGCGAACAGCCTGGTCCAGTTCATCCACGACGCGGCCGGCTGGCTGGCCGGCTGGTCACGCGACCTGTTCACGTTCGACGAGGCGTGGGCGAGGGTGGTGGCAGGATACGGCCTCGCGGCGGTCGTCTACCTGTTCATCGGCCACGCGATCGCCAACCGGATGCACCGGCACTGAGAACGCCGGTCCAGGTCACGCGCCCCTGAGGGGCGCGGGGTGATGTCGATACGCGGCTCCGCCGTGCGGGCGCGACAAGCCCCCACGGCGGCGCACCCGCCGCAGGCCGCGCCCCCGCCCCCTCAGGGGCAGCAATCCACCTCGAGCCCAGCGGGAAGCTGCGCTCCCCCGAACACCGCGCACGTGGCGTCATGCCCCCCGAGCGCGGCCACCGCCAGCAACAGCGACCCCGCCGTCCACGTGGTCAGCTCCCGCGGCCAGATCGCGTCGTCCTCGAAGACGTATCCGGTCCAGTACAGCCCCGAATCCGTGTCCCGCAGATGCTGGATGGACTGCAGGATCTCCAACGCCCGGTCGGACTCGCCCACCGCCCACAACGCGAGGGCGAGTTCGGCCGACTCCCCGCCCGTCACCCACGGATTGGGGACGACACACCGCACCCCGAACCCGGGCACGACGAACCGCTCCCAGTCCTTCTCGATCCGCGCACCCGCCTCCGCACCCGTCAACGCCCCACCCAGCACCGGGTAGTACCAGTCCATCGAGTACCGGTCCTTGTCCAGGAACCGTTCCGGGTGGCGCCGTATCGCGTGCCGCAGCGCGCCCACCGCCAACTCCCAGTCCGGCTGCGGCTCTTCCCGCTGCTCGGCGATGGCGAGCGCGCAGCGCAGCGCGTGGTGGACCGACGAACTCCCGGTCAGCAGCGCGTCGTCGGTGGCCGTCCCGTCGTCCTCACGGCGCCAGCCGATCTCGCCGCCGGGCTGCTGCAACCGCAGTACCCACTCGACGGCCGCGTAGACGGCGGGCCACATCCGGTCGAGGAAGGTGTCGTCGCCGGTGGACAGGTAGTGGTGCCAGACGCCTACGGCGATGTAGGCGACGAAGTTGGACTCGCGGGCGCGGTCGGTGACGTCGTCGTACGCGCCGTCGGCGTAGGCCGCGTACCAGGAACCGTCCTCGTTCTGGTGCTCGGCGAGCCAGGTGTAGGCCCGCTCGGCGGCGGTGTGCTCCCCGGCCGCGTCCAGCGCCATCGCGGCCTCGGTGT
The DNA here is from genome assembly GCF_040682795.1 of Streptomyces sp. NPDC051105. Taxonomy (NCBI): domain Bacteria; kingdom Bacillati; phylum Actinomycetota; class Actinomycetes; order Kitasatosporales; family Streptomycetaceae; genus Streptomyces; species Streptomyces sp. NPDC051105. The sequence continues at coordinate 300,022 of NZ_JBFBBR010000004.1, forward strand.
GGTCCCAGGGGTCCAGGTGGTGCCCTCGGAACCACGGGATCGCGCCGTCCTCCCGCTGTACGGCGAGGATGCCGCGGACGGTCGCGGCAGCCTGCTCGGCGGTGAGGACCCCGGGCAGGACGAGGTGTTCTGTCCGGGGAGTGGTCACTTGGCGGCCACCTCGGTGTCCGCGAGGGCGTCGGTCCCGGCGTCGGTCCCGGCCTCGGTCCGGGGCAGGTGCGGCTTGGTGGCGTAGACGACGAAGCTCTTGCCCATGACCGGGTTCAGCGCCTGCTCGGCCACGCGCGTGGCCAGCGGCTTCTTCATGATGTCCCAGACGAGCAGCTTGTGGTACGCCCGTACCGGCAGCGCCTTGTCGTTGTCGACGCCGAACGCGCACTTCAGCCACCAGTACGGCGAGTGCAGCGCGTGCGCGTGATGCGTGCCGTACGGCCGCAGACCGGCTTCCTTGATCTTCCCGACCAGCTCGTCGGCCTTGTAGATGCGGATGTGCCCGCCCTCGACCTCGTGATAGGCGTCGGAGAGGGTCCAGCAGACCTTCTCGGGGCCGTAGCGCGGCACGGTGACGGCTATCCGCCCGCCGGGCCTGAGCACGCGCACCATCTCGGCGAGCACGCCCTTGTCGTCGGGGATGTGCTCCATGACCTCGGAGATGATGACGACGTCGAAGGACTCGTCGGGGAAGGGGAGCGCCAGCGCGTCGCCCTCCATGGCGGTGGCCGTCGCGCCGGCCGGGGCCTCGCCGGCCTCCTCCATCGCCGCGAACCACTTGGCGACCTCGCGGATCTCCTCGCCGTTCTGGTCGAGCGCCACGACCTGGGCGCCGCGCCGGTAGCACTCGAAGGCGTGGCGTCCCGCCCCGCAGCCGAGGTCCAGGACGCGGTCGCCCGGGGCGAGCGGGAACCGGGAGAAGTCGACGGTCAGCACGTAGCCCTGCCTTCGGAATTGACAACCTCTGAAGAGACAAAGTCCGGGGAGACGACCTCTGGGGCCTCCGACACCGCGGGGCGTTCGACGGCCGTGGTCGCGGGGCGAGCAGCCGCCGGGGTGGCCGCGCCGTCGGCCGCCGTGGTCGCGGGGCGGCCGGGGGCCGCGGCCCTGGGACGGTCGGGGGGGCCATCGGCAGCCGTGGTCGCGGGGCGGTCGGCGGCCGCGGCCCTGGGACGGTCGGCGGCCGCGGCCCTGGGACGGTCGGCGGCTGCGGCCCTGGGACGGTCGGCGGCCGTGGTCGCCGGGCGGCCCACTGTCGCAGTCGCGCGCGCCCCGGTTCGGTTCGGTGCGGCGGCGATCGCCTCGCGGTACCGGGCCACCGTGCCCTCCGCGGCGCGGGCCCAGGTGAAGTGCCGCAGTACGCGCTCACGGCCGGCCCGGCCCAGCCGTACCCGCAGTTCAGGGTCGGAGAGGAGGCGGCTCAGGCCGACGGCCAGCGCGTCGGCGTCGCCCGGCGGCACGGCCAGGCAGGTCTCCCCGTCCCGTCCGGCGACCTCGGGAATCGCGCCGCCCGTCGTGGCGAGCAGCGGGGTGCCGGTCGCCATTGCCTCGGCGGCGGGCAGGGAGAACCCCTCGTAGAGCGACGGCACGCACGCGACCTCGGCCGAACGGATCAGGTCGACGAGTTCGGCGTCGGAGATGCCCTTCACGAACTCGACGGCGCCGTCGAGGCCGTACCGCTCCATGGCCTGGGCGACGGGCCCCTCGGCGGGCCGCTTGCCGACGACGACGAGGTGGGCGGCGGGATGCTCGGTCCGTACCTTGGCGAGGGCCTCGACCAGGAAGACCAGCCCCTTCAGGGGCACGTCCGCGCTGGAGGTGGTGACGATCCGGCCGGGCACCTGCGGTACCGCGGGATTCGGCGCGAAGAGGTCGGTGTCGGCGCCGATGTGGACGACGTGGACGCGGTCCTCGCGTACGCCGAGATGGTCGACGATCTCCTGGCGGGAGGTGCCGGAGACGGTGAGCACGGAAGGCAGCCGGCGGGCGACCCGCTTCTGCATCCGGGTGAAGGCGTACCAGCGCCGTACCGAGAACCGCCGCTTCCATCCCTCGGCCGCGTCCAGCTCCAACTGCCGGTCGACCGTGATGGGGTGGTGGATGGTGGTGACGAGGGGCGCGCCGACGTCCCCCAGCAGGCCGTACCCCAGCGTCTGGTTGTCGTGGACGACGTCGAACTCCCCGGCGCGGGCGCGCAGATGGCGGCGGGCGCGGAGGGAGAAGGTCAGCGGTTCGGGGAAGCCGCCGGTCCACATGGTGGCCACTTCGAGCGCGTCGACCCAGTCCCGGTACTCGTCCCGCCCGGGCGTCCGGAAGGGGTCCGGGGAGCGGTACAGATCGAGGCTGGGCAGCTCGGTGAGGCTGAGCCCGGGGTAGCCCTCGTCGAGGACGGGGTACGGCTGCGAGCCGATCACCTCGACACGGTGACCGAGGCGGGCCAGCTCACGGGAGAGGTGCCGTACGTAGACGCCCTGGCCGCCGCAGAACGGGTTCCCTTTATAGGTGAGGAGCGCGATGTCGAGCGGTCGCTCGCCGTCGGCGGCGGGTTCCTCGTCGGCACCCGCCCGCCTGGCCTCAGCGGTCACTCTGGGCCCCCTTCTCCCTGCATTTTCCCGCGAGGTTACGCCGGGACGCTAATCTAGAACAAGTTTCAGACTTGATCGTTCAAGAGGCTCTGAATCTACCGGCAGGTAGGAGCGGAGTGAGCAGTGGATCAGGTGATTCGCGCCACGACGCGACCCCTGCCATGCTGTCTGATCACTCGCCCTGAGCACTGCCCTCACCGACTGTCACGGACGGGACCCATGCCTGCGGAAGCCAAGGTGGACATCGGCGCCAGATCGGCCACCCCGCCGCTCACCGAGCGGCAGGAGGCGCGGCGCCGCCGGATCCTGCACGCGAGCGCACAGCTGGCCAGCAGGGGTGGTTTCGACGCGGTGCAGATGCGCGAGGTGGCCGAGTCCTCCCAGGTGGCGCTGGGCACGCTCTACCGGTACTTCCCGTCCAAGGTCCATCTGCTGGTCGCGACCATGCAGGACCAGCTGGAGCACATGCACGGCACGCTGCGCAAGAAGCCCCCGGCGGGCGAGACGGCGTCCGAGCGGGTCGCCGAGACCCTGATGCGGGCCTTCCGGGCGCTCCAGCGCGAGCCGCACCTGGCCGACGCGATGGTCCGGGCCTTGACCTTCGCCGACCGCAGCGTCTCCCCCGAGGTGGACCAGGTCTCCCGGCAGACGACGGCGATCATCCTGGACGCGATGGGCCTGACCGACCCGACCCCCGCCCAGCTCTCCGCCGTCCGCGTCATCGAGCACACCTGGCACTCGGCCCTGATCACCTGGCTCTCGGGCCGCGCCTCCATCGCCCAGGTGAAGATCGACATCGAGACGGTGTGCCGGCTGATCGACCTCACGGAGCCGGGCGGGAAGCCGTAGGGCCCACGGCACGGACCGGGACCGGGCTCGGGAGGGCATGCGAAGACCTACGAGACGGGTTCCCTTCGCCGGCATGGTCCGGATCAGGTATTGGGGGTCGCCGTCCGGCCCAACTGCTGCCTTTCGACCTCTCAGCCCGACCGTCGACGTCGGCACCGGCGGATGCGTATGCATCTGCGTCACGCCTGAGTCGGCTACTCCGGTCGGACTCCCTCACTCGCCCCGTAGGCTGTTACCAGGATAGAACGCCCGATGGGGATTAGAACACCCCAATGGTGGATTTTTTCCACTTTTCCTGATACAGCGCATACGCGATCGCTTCCGGGGCGCCGCCCCATGCCTCTGGCACCGGCCCACGCCTCCGGCGGCGCTAGCCCACCCTCTCCAGCCCGCTCCAGCTCCGCCCGATCGCGGTCTCCCCCGCCCAGCGCTCCAGCAGCAGCCGGGTCGCCGACTCCGGAGCCGCCAGGGAGACCCGCTGGGCCTCTGCGTGGACCTTGCGCGACTGTTCGTGGGTGCCGTGCTGCAACCGGAGCAGAGCATCTCCAGGCTGCTCGCGCCGGCGGCCCGGGGCGGCGCCTTCGGAGGCCCGGGGCCGAGCCGTCGGCGGGCCGTCGGTCAGGCCGACGGCAGGCCAGGGCCGAGCCAGCGGCGGGCCGGAGCCGAGCCAGGCGGGCCCGGGCCGCCCCGCGGATCAGCCGCCGGGGCGGAAAGTCTCTGGCGGGACCCCGCGCCCGATCAGAGAATCTCCCCATGGCACTCATCCACCGCACCACCCTCAAGCCCACCAAGGTCGAGCTCCTGGCCGGCTGGCTCCCCACCCGCCCCTGGTACCACGGCCCCGCCGCACCGGAGTTGGTCAAGGCCGGCGGGTTCCGGCTCGACGACCCGGAGGGCGAGGTGGGGATCGAGTTCATGGTCGTCACCGAGGGCACGGACGCGTATCTCCTGCCGCTCACCTATCGCGCCGCCCCGCTCGACGGCGCCGAGCACGCGCTCGTCGGCACCATGGAGCACGGTGTGCTCGGTACGCGCTGGGCCTACGACGGCTGCCACGACCCCGTGCTGACGGCCGAGTTGGGCGCCCTGATCGAGGGGCGTGCCGCGGCGCAGGCACAGAGCATCACCGACACCCCGGACCGGGAGGTCGCCCGCGGATACACCGGAACGGCCCCGCTTCCCGGCATCGGCGCCCCCCTCGACACCGACGACAGCACCGAGTTCGCCGTTGGGGACGACGGCCTGGTCCTGCGGCTGCGGCGGGTACTGATCCCCGGCTCGCTGCCGCCCGACGACGCGGCCGGGCATGTCACCGGAGTCTGGCAGCAGCCGGACGGCACGCGCGCCAGGGCGCTGTTCGCCGCCCTTCAGCCCCGCTAGTGCTGCGCCGGGAAAGGTTCACCGGCTCGCGACGCCCGGCACGGCACCTCGCCGCGTTGTCGCACCACCCGAGTACATCCAGTACGCGGGTGATGCTCCGCCTTGCGATGCCCCGCACCGGACGCCGCGAGCTTCCCGGCAAACCTTGCCGGTCACAGCACCAGACCCGGCCGGGAGCCGGTCCTCGGGAGAAGCCAGGTCCCGGGGGAGCCAGACCCCCCAGGCGGAAGCCAGACCCCCAGGCGGAAGCCAGACCCCAGGCGGAAGCAAGCCCCCAGGCGGAAGCCCCCCGGGGCGGAAGCCAGGCCCCGGGAGGAAAGCCAGCCCTCAGGGGAAGCTACTCCTCGGGCGGGAAGACGGGTTCCCCGCTGCCCAGCAGGGTGATCGTGATCGCCTCCACCGGGCAGTTCTCGGCCGCGTCGAGGATCCTGCCGTTGGCGTCCGTCTCCGGGTCCACGGGGTGGGACTGCATGGCGGAGTCGAGGCGGAAGGCCCCGGTGGCGCGGTTGACGCACTGGGCCGAGCCGATACAGATCGAACGGTCGACCTCGACGTGCCAGCGGTCACCCATGGCCGCCCCTCACCCCTCCCAGCCGGCCGGGAGGTGGATCATCTTGTGTTCGAGGAACTCGCTGTAGCCCTCGGGCCCGAACTCCCGGCCCAGACCGGAGTTCTTGTAGCCACCGAACGGCCCGAGCATGTCCAGGCTGAAGGTGTTGACGGAGTAGGTGCCCGTCCGGACCTGCCGCGCGACCTCGATGCCGTGCTCCACGTCCGCCGTCCACACGCTCCCGCTCAGCCCGTAGTCCGAGTCGTTCGCGATCTTCAGGGCCTCGGACTCGTCGCCGTAGGGGAGGAGGCAGATCACCGGACCGAAGATCTCCTCCCTGGCTATCCGCATGGAGTTGTCGACGTCGCCGAAGAGGGTCGGCTCCACGTACCAGCCCTTCTCCTGACCCGCCGGACGGCCGCCGCCCGTGAGGATCTTCGCGCCTTCCTCCTGGCCGATCCGGATGTAGTCCAGATTCCGTTGCTGCTGGCGGCGGGCGACGAGCGGGCCCACCTGGGTGGCCGGGTCCAGCGGGTCACCGACCTTCAGGGCGCTCGCCGCGGCCGCGAGGGCGTCGGCGAACTCGTCGTAGCGGGAGCGCGGGACGAGGACGCGGGTCTGCGCGACGCACGCCTGGCCGTTGTTCATCCAGGCCGCGGGGACGATCCCGGCGACGGAGGCCGCCACGTCGGCGTCCGGCAGCACGACCGCGGCCGACTTGCCGCCCAGCTCCAGCGTCACGCGGGTGAGGTTCCGCGCGGCGACCTCCATCACCCGCTTGCCGGCCGCGACCGAGCCGGTGAAGGAGACCTTGTCGACGCCCGGGTGCGCGACCAGGTACTCACTCACCTCGCGGTCCGCCGGGAGGATGGACAGGACGCCGTCCGGCAGCCCGGCCTCCTTGGTGATCTCACCGAGTATGTACGCGTCCAGCGGCGACTCCGGGGACGGCTTGAGCACCACCGTGCAGCCGGTGAGCAGCGCGGGGGCGAGCTTGGCGGCGGCCACGAACTGCGGCACGTTCCAGGGCACGACGGCCGCCACGACCCCGACCGGCTCCCGCCGCACCAGGATCTTCCCCAGCACCCCGTCGCGCGTCTCCTCGTACGTGAAGTCGCGTGCCACCTTGATCGCCGAGTCCCACACCATCATCGCGCCGAGCGCCTGCGCGAGCACGCTCCACGAGTACGGCGAACCGTTCTCGGAGGAGATCACGCGCGCGATCTCCTCGTGCCGTACGGCGATCGCGTCCTTGATCCGGGTGACGACCTCGACCCGCTCCTCAAGGCTCATCCGCGGCCAGGGTCCCTGGTCGAAGGCCCGCCGCGCGACCCCGACCGCCCGGTCCACGTCCTCCCGCGAGGCATGCGGCACCCGCCCGAAGACCTCCTCGGTGTGCGGCGAGACCACCTCGATGACGTCCTTGCCCAGAGGATCGGTCAACTCCCCGCCGATGAACAGCTGTCCGTGTTCCAGGAACTCGGTCATGGCGCCCCGCCACCCTTCCTGACGATGTTTCAGAACTGATACCAGTTCTAGTTGAACTAAGCCAGGGCAGCGGCCGAATAGGCCTTCACCAGCGGTTTTGCCGCTGGTCGGGAGTGCCGTCAAGTCGCGTGGGCCGTCCGCGGGCCGTCACCCCCGCCACGGACCGCCCCGTACCTGCCGTCGACCGCCTTCCGGGTGCGGCTCTCACCGCTCGGCTGATTCCCGGCGGTTCGGCCGGGCTGTCGCCGGCCACGGTCACGCGGCTGACGGCCCAGCGGCAGGCCGACCACGCTGCCTTCATGGACCGCGATCTGTCGGCCACGGACTGCGTGTACGTGTGGGCCGACGGCATTCACCTGCGCATAGTGGTCCGTGCCGGGGTCCGCTTCGAACGCGGCCACCTCGTCGAACGCTCCGAGCCCTCTCGGCGTGAGCAGCCTCAGCCGATCCGCGGAAGCCGGGAGATCTCAGGCACTCGTGCGCCGTATGTGCAGGTGGCCGTCGCGGGGGAGGAGGTGCGCGCAGTGCGCCGTGAACGCCGCGACGATCGGATCGGCCTGGGACGAGGCCGGGTCGATGCCGGCGGCCAGGGCCGGGCCGACCTGGTCACGGACGACTGCGGCAAGGTCGCGTCGCGGGCCCCAACAACGACCGGCAACGACGGCTCCGCCGCTGGTCAGAGGCTCCTCAAGTGAACTTCTCCTCGGACCATCGGATGTGAAACCAGTTCTAGTTATAGTGAGCGATGGCCGTGCGGCGGTGCGGGGGCGGAGGGTGCGGAATGGTGAACGGGCAGGACGGGCAGGAGCGGCCGGGCGGGCGACGGTCGGTGGTGGGCGTGCGTGATCACGGCGGGGGTGTGCGGTCCGTCGAGGTTCCCATTCCGGACAATCCTCTTGGGTACACGCTGGTGTACGTCGTCGACACCGATCGTGGGCCGGTGCTGGTCGACACCGGGTGGGACGATCCCGGGTCCTGGGATGTGCTGGTGGCGGGGCTGGCGGCGTGCGGTACGGGGGTCGGTGAGGTGTACGGGGTCGTCATCACCCACCATCACCCCGATCATCACGGGCTGTCGGGGCGGGTGCGGGACGCCTCCGGGGCCTGGCTCGCCATGCACGCCGCCGACGCGGCCATCGTGCGGCGGGCTCGGGAGACCCGGCCCGAGCGGTGGTTCACCTACATGGCGGCGAAGCTGACGGCCGCCGGTGCGCCCGAGGAGCACGTGGCGCCGCTGCGGGGCGGACCCCGTCGGCGGAACTCTCCGCCGGGTCTGTCTCCCGCCCTTCCCGATCGCGAGATCCTTCCCGGTGAGTTGCTCGACCTGCCCGGTCGGCGGCTGCGTGCGGTCTGGACTCCGGGGCACACGCCCGGGCATGTCTGCCTGCATCTGGAGGAGGAGCATCCAAGTCAACTGCCGGGGCGTGGACGGTTGTTCTCCGGTGATCACCTGCTCCCCGAGATCACCCCGCACGTCGGTCTCTACGAGGATCCCGACGACGCGACCGTCACCGACCCTCTCGGCGACTATCTCGATTCCCTGGAACGCATCGGACGGCTGGCCCCCGCCCAGGTCCTCCCGGCCCACCAGCACACCTTCACCGACGCACCGGCACGGGTCCGGGAGCTCCTGGCCCACCACGAGGAGCGTCTCACCTCGCTCCTCGCGCTACTCCAACAGCCCCTCACGCTATGGGAGTTGGCCGTGCGGATGGAGTGGAACCGGCCCTGGGAGCAGATCCCCTACGGATCACGGAACATCGCCGTCTCGGAGGCGGAGGCCCATCTGCGGCGCCTGGTGAAACTGGGGCGCGTGGAGCCGGTGGCGGGGAGCGAACCGGTCACGTACGTGGCGGTGTAGCGGAATCCCCCGCGACGGCGTTCGCGAACTCCCCCTCCGGGCCCGCCGGCGGTCCGCGGAGTCGCGAGACGGCCTGCTCAAGACCTAGTTGACGGCCTGCCCGGCGGTGACGCTCTCGGACGTGATGAGCATCTCCGCCAGGTCGGCGAGGGTGGCGAGCTGGCGCGCGTTCATCTGCGGTGCGCGGGCGGCCAGCCGGACCAGGCCGCTCTCGCGCAGCCGGGTCAGCGGGTCGGCCTGTGCCTCCAGCCCCTGCAGTACCGGTTGCAGCGCCTCGTACAGCGCCTCGGGTTCGTCGGCGGTGAAGAAGCCGGGCGGCAGTCCGAAGAACCGCCTCAGCCGGTCGGTGTGTTCGAGGCCCGGCATGCCGCTCTTGCGCCACTCGCTCAGCCACTGCCTGCTGGTGCCGGCGATCGCCGCGAGCTCGCCCAGCGAGTACCGCTTGCCGTCGGGCCGGCGCCGGTTCTCGCGGATGAAGTCCAGCCGCTGCCGCACTCGTTCGGCCAGACCTGCCTCGGGCGCGGCCCCGCCGGCGAGCAGTTCGACGACGGTCCCGACGGGAATCCCGGTGCGGTACGACAGATCGGCCACGTCCAGTACCTCGGACAGCCGCCCGGGCCGTCCGGTCAGTTCCCCGAGCCGTGCCAGTACGCCGGTGAGCGGGGCATGGGTGTCACTCACCAAGGTCCCCCTGGAGACACGTCGTTGACCGGTCGGTCAGCCGAGCAGTCGGTCAGCCGAGCAGTCGGTCGGCCGAGCAGACGCGAGGTTATCCAATTCCCCACCCCGCTCACCAGACATGACAAGGGTCACTGCGGAAGGGGGCAGCAATCGTTGACATATGACGGTACGCCAGAAAGGATCAGGAACGATCACGACACCTGGCCACGGTCGAACCGACCCGCCCCGGGTGCCGCCTATGGGGGAGCGGCATCCGGGGCGACCAGCCGCCCGCCTCCTCCCGGAAGGTGAGGGGCACCGATGTCGCAGCCCGTCCTGCTCCTCGGCGCAGGCCGTCGGCGCGCGTACGACGAGTTCACGCTGACGCGCGTCGCCGCGGCCCGCCCCGTGGTGCTGGTGGACGCCGCGCCGCCCGCCTGGGCCCACCCGTGCCTGGCGGGTCACCTCGCGGCGGACCCCGGCAAGGACGGGGCGACGGCGTCGGCGGTGGTGCGGTTCGCGGCCCGGCACCGGGTCCGCGGCGTGCTGGCCCACTCGGCCGAGTACACGGTCGCTGCCGCGCGGATCGCCGGGCAGTTGGGGCTCCCCGGCCCCTCCCTCGCCACGGCCGCCGCCTGCGCCGACCCGGCCGCGCTGCGGGCCGCGCTCGTCGCCGGCGCGGCCCCCGTCGACGACCCGGGCACGCCCAGGGTCAGCGCCGAGACCGTCGTCCTGGACGGCGAGATCCGTATCGTCGCCATCACCCGTACGACCCTGGGCCCGGCGCCCGCCCGGCAGCCGCTCCGGCACACCGTGCACGCCCACGACGGCCTGCTGCACAACCGTTTCCTGCGCCTGGCCGTCGACCGCGCCGTGCACGCCCTCGGCCTCACCCGGGGTGTGCTGCACATCGGGTTGCGGCTCACCGACCGTGGCCCCCGGGTCACCGACGTCACCCCGTGCCTCCCGGGCGACCTGATCCCGCTCCTCGTCAAACGGGCCACCGGTGTGGACCTCGCGCAGGCCGCCGCCGCGCTGGCCACCGGCGAGGTGCCGGACACCACGCCCACCCGGCAGCGGGCGGCCGCGATCCGGTTCGCGTACCCGGCCGCCACCGGCCGCCTCGACCACCTGGCCCTCTCCCCCGACGCGGCACAGGAGCCCGGCGCCGACCGCATGATCCTCACCCAGGACGCCGGCCGGCAGGTCACCGCCGGGCCGCACGCGACCGTCGACGACCGGCTGGCGCTCTGGGTGGCCGTCGGCGAGGACCCCGCCGGCTGCGACGACGCCCTGCGCCGGATGGGCCGCCACCTGTCCGCGGGCATCGCCCCGATCGTGACAGCAGCCTGAGCGCTGCGCCGCAACCAGCGGCTACGACCCACAGCCGCCCCTCAGCTTCGATTCGGCGGCCGGTAAAGTAGCCGGGTCGTCATCACCCGTACGAGGGAAAGCCGGTGCAAACCCGGCGCTGCCCCTCCCCGGTTCTCGGCTTCGCCCGAACCGGGGACACCCCTGTCCGTGAACCGTCGCACCGACGGTGAGCCGGACCGCCCCGCGCGGGACGTTGATCGGCCCATGTGCGTCGGCACCCGCCGGCGCGCGGCACCGTCGAGGTTCACGGAGCCGAGCCGCCGGGGGTGTCCCGTGCCGCCCGGCTCCCCCGCAGGGAGAGGCACCCGCCGATCATGACCGTCCTCCGCCGCAGCGCCGCGGTGCTGGCCGCCACCGCCGTCATCGGCGCCGCCACGCCCGCCCTGACCGCGACGGCCGCCGACGACCCGTCCCCGTCCGCTTCGACGGTGCTCCCGTCGGGGCTGTTCGGCAGGACGGACCCCAAGTACGACGGCGTCTGGCGCGCCAGTCGCTCGCCCTGCTCGCCCAGCACACGGTGGGCCTGACCCCGGCCGCGAAGGCGGTGGACTGGCTGACCGGGCAGCAGTGCGCGAACGGCTCGTACGCGATGTTCCGTGCCGAGCCGACCGCGGCCTGCGACGCCAAGGTGACGGTCGACACGAACAGCACGGCCGCCGCCGTACAGGCGCTGGCGGCGGTCGGCGGGCACGACGACGCCGTCGGCAAGGCGGTGACCTGGCTGAAGGCGCAGCGGAACAAGGACGGCGGCTGGGGTTACACCCCCGGCTCGCCCAGCGACACCAACTCCACCGGCGTGGTCATCGGCGCGCTCACCGCGGCCGGCGAGGGCACCGACGAGGCGGCGGCCGGCCTCCTCGCCAAGTGGTCCCTCCACTGCGACGCGGCGGGCGGCGGCGGCATCGCCTACCAGCCGGACAAGAACGGAAAGCTGGCCGCCAACGCGGACGCGACGGCCGCCGGGGTGCTCGGTGCCCTCGGCAAGGGGTTCGCGGCCACGGCCGGGAAGGCCCCGGAGGAGGGCTATGCCTGCGAGAACTCCGACAAGGCGCTGACGCCGGCCGACGCGTCCCGCAACGGCGCCGCGTATCTGGGGGAGGCCATGTACGACCACGGCAACCACCTGGTCTCCGCGCTCGCCGGTGCCAAGCCCCAGCCGGACTACGGCAACACCGCCGACGCGGTCGTGGCCATGGCCGCGCAGGGCTGGACCAGGCCGGCACGGAAGCCGTACGCCTGGCTGGAGGCCCACGCGGTGCCGTGGGCCACGCAGAGCGGACCTTCGGCCTACGCGGAGCTGATCTTCGCGGCGCACGCGATGGGCGCGGATCCGCGTGACTTCGGCGGTACGGACCTGGTGACGGCGCTCAACGCGACGGGCCCGGCCCCTGCGGCCGCGGCCGGACACACCGAGGAGAAGAAGTCCTCGGGCACCAGCGTCTGGTGGATCGTCGGTACCGGGCTCGTCGCCGGCATCGGCATCGGCTTCCTGTTCAGCGGGCGCCGGAAGCAGCGACAGCCGTGACCGGCGTCCGCCGTGCGGTGCTGCTGGTCGTGGCCGCGCTGACCTTGCTGGCGACGGCCACGCCGGCGGAGGCCGCCGGTTACCGCTACTGGTCCTTCTGGGAGCGGGACGGCTCGCGGTGGACGTACGCCACACAGGGACCCGCCACGGCGCGGCCGGACGACGGCGCGGTCGAGGGGTTCCGGTTCGCGGTGAGCGAGGACTCGGGGGACGCGTCGCGGCCACGCGGGACGGCGGGCTTCGGGACGATCTGTGGCGACACGGCCGCCGTCCGGGGGAAGAAACGGGTGGGGCTGGTCATCGACTTCGGTACGGCGGCGGACGCGCCGTCCGCGGAGCGGCCGCCGGTGCGGCGGACCGCGTGCGCGGTGGTGCCGGACGACGCCACGGCGGCGGAGGCGCTGGCCGCGGTGGCGAAGCCGTTGCGGTACGACGCGAACGCGTTGCTGTGTGCGATCGGGGGCTATCCGCAGAAGGGGTGCGGGGAGAAGGTGGCGGCGGGGGGTACGCCGGGCGGTGGGCCGTCCGTGGGGTGGCTGGCCGGGGCGGGGGTGGTCGTGGTGGTGGCCGCGGGAGGGCTCTGGCAGGCGCGGCGGCGGAAGAATGGGTGATCGTCACAGCGCGGGTGTGTGGGGGCTGGTCGCGCCCCGTGGCGGAGCCGCAGATCGGTACAGCCCCGTGCCCGTGAAGGGGCGCTGCCCAGCCGTGACCGGCCTGGCCGCGGGTGGTCGTGCCGCCGGGACGACGGGGGTCCCCCCGCTCGAACGAAGCCGGGAGTGGGGGAGGGCGGGCGACGAGGATCCTCCCGCACGAGCGAAGCCGGGGGTGGGGGAGGCACCCCGCAAGCGCGGGCCGGCGAAACTCCCCGGCCCCCGGCACCGGCGCCGCTCCCCTGTACACCCCGGTGCCTGGTGGCTCTGGGCGCTCTGCCTCGGGGTCGCCGCCTCGCGGACCACCAACCCCCTCCTCCTCGCCCTCCTCGTCTCGGTCACCGGCTACGTCGTGGCCGCCTGCCGGAGCCGCGCGCAGGGGTCCCGTCACTACTCCGCCTTCGCCAGGCTCGCCCTCGCCGTCCTGCTCATCCGCCTCGCCTTCACCGTCCTCCTCGGCTCCCCCATCCCCGGCTCGCACACCCTCGTCACCCTCCCCGAGGTGCCGCTCCCCCACTGGGCGCAGGGCATCCGGCTCGGTGGCCGGGTCACCGCCGAGGCACTGGCCTTCGCCCTCTACGACGGCCTCAGGATCGCCACCCTGCTGATCTGCGTCGGCGCCGCGAACGCGCTCGCCGATCCGGCCCGTCTCCTGAAGTCGCTGCCCGGCGCCCTGTACGAGCTGGGCGTGGCCGTGGTCGTCGCCCTCACCTTCGCGCCGAACCTGATCGCCGACGTGCAGCGGTTGCGTGCCGCCCGCCGGCTGCGCGGCCGGCCCGACTCCGGCGTCCGGGGTCTGCTCCAGGTCAGGCTGCCGGTCCTGGAGGGCGCGTTGGAGCGCTCGGTCGCCCTCGCCGCCGCGATGGACGCGCGCGGTTACGGCCGCAGCGCCGACGTACCGGACCGGGTCCGTCGTACGACGGCGGCGCTGACCCTCGGCGGGCTGCTCGGGGTGTGCGCGGGAACGTACGCGCTGCTCGCCGCCGACGGCGGCGGTTACGGGCTGCTCCTGCTGCCGGCCGGGGTGATCGCCGCGCTGGCGGGGCTGCGGCTCGGTGGCCGCCGTTCGCTGCGCACCCGCTACCGGCCGGACGCGTGGGACGCGCGGGCCTGGCTGGTGTCCGGGTCGGGCGCCGCCGTCGCCGGGCTGCTGGCGCTCGCCGCCGTACGGGATGCGGACGCCCTGCATCCCGGGGTCGTACCGCTGGTCGCCCCCACGCTTCCGCTGTGGCCCGCGGCTGCCGTGCTGCTCGGGCTGCTGCCCGCCCTCGTCGTGCCGAAGGAGCCGTCGTGATCCGTTTCGAGGACGTCTCCGTGACGTACGAGGGCGCGGCCCGGCCGGCCGTCCGGGGGGTCGACTTCGAGGTGCCGGAAGGTGAACTCGTCCTTCTGGTGGGCCCGTCCGGTACCGGCAAGTCGACGATCCTGAACTCCGTCAGCGGGCTGGTACCGCACTTCACCGGCGGCACGCTGCGCGGCCGGGTCACCGTCGCCGGGCGGGACACCCGGACGCACAAGCCGCGTGAACTCGCCGATGTCGTCGGCACGGTGGGCCAGGATCCGCTCGCGCACTTCGTGACCGGCACGGTGGAGGACGAACTCGCCTACGGGATGGAGTCGTTGGGGATCGCCCCGGCCGTGATGCGGCGGCGGGTGGAGGAGACCCTCGATCTGCTGGGGCTCGACGGGCTGCGGGACCGGGCGATCGGCACGCTCTCGGGCGGCCAGCGGCAGCGGGTCGCGATCGGGTCGGTGCTCACCCCGCATCCGGAGGTCCTGGTCCTCGACGAGCCGACCTCCGCGCTCGACCCGGCCGCCGCCGAGGAGGTGCTGGCCGTGCTCCAGCGGCTGGTGCACGACCTGGGGACCACGGTGTTCCTGGCCGAGCACCGGCTGGAGCGGGTGGTGCAGTACGCCGACCGGGTCGTGCTGCTCCCGGAGCCGGGGGCCGCGCCGGTGTGCGGCACTCCCGCCGAGGTGATGGCCGTGTCGCCGGTGTGTCCGCCGGTGGTGGAGCTGGGACGGCTGGCCGGATGGTCGCCGCTGCCGATGACCGTGCGCGACGCCCGGCGCCGGGCGGGCGGGCTCCGGGAGCGCCTCGCCGGGCGGGCGGCCCGGGACCATCGGGCCCCCGGCGCTCCCGCTCCCACCACTCCCACCACTCCCCCCGCGGCCCCCGCCCCTCTTCTCGCCGAGGTCCGCTCCCTCGCCGTCCGCCGGGACCGGGTGGACGCGCTGTGCGGTGTCGATCTCACCGTCGCGTCCGGCGAGACCGTCGCCCTCATGGGACGTAACGGCGCCGGGAAGTCCACGCTGCTGGGCGCCCTGGTCGGGCTGGTGGAGCCGGGCTCCGGGACGGTCCGGGTCGGCGGCGCGGTGCCGCATCGCACCCGCCCGCGTGACCTCGTACGCCTGGTCGGTCTGGTCCCGCAGGAACCCCGTGACCTGCTGTACGCCGACACGGTCGGCGCCGAGTGCGCGGCCGCCGACCGGGATGCCGGAGCGGCGCCCGGGACCTGTCGTGAGCTGGTGTCCGCACTGCTCCCCGGGGTCGCCGACGGCACCCATCCCCGTGACCTCTCCGAGGGGCAGCGGCTGGTGCTGGCGCTGGCCGTGGTGCTGGCCGCCCGGCCGCCGCTGCTCCTGCTGGACGAGCCGACCCGGGGCCTCGACTACGCGGCGAAGGCCCGGCTGGTCGGCGTGCTGCGCGGGCTCGCCGCCGACGGGCACGCGATCGTGCTGGCCACGCACGACGTGGAACTGGCCGCGGAGATCGCGCACCGGGTCGTGCTGCTCGCGGAGGGCGAGGTGATCGCGGACGGGCCGACGGACGACATCGTCGTGTCCTCGCCGTCCTTCGCCCCACAGGTGACGAAGGTCCTCGCGCCGCAGCGGTGGCTGACCGTGGCCCAGGTGCGCGAGGCGCTGGCATGACCGGCCCGGTGCGGCTCGGCCCCCGCTCGCTGGCCGCCCTGCTTCTCGTCAGTACCGTCGGCGTGGTCGCGGTCGGCTGGCCCTTCCTCGCCCCGCCGTCCTCCCGGCTCACCTCGCACGCCCAGGACGCGCCCTGGCTCTTCGCGGGCCTGCTGCTCCTGCTGGTCGCCGTGCTGGGGGCGACGATCTCCGAGTCGGGGCTCGGTCCGAAGGCGGTCGCCATGCTCGGCGTGCTGGCCGCGACCGGTGCGGCGCTGCGGCCGATCGGCGCGGGCACCGCCGGGATCGAGCCGATGTTCTTCCTGATGGTGCTGAGCGGGCGGGTACTGGGGCCGGGCTTCGGGTTCACCCTCGGCTCGCTCACCATGTTCGCGTCGGCGCTGCTCACCGGCGGGGTGGGGCCCTGGCTGCCGTTCCAGATGCTGGCGATGGCGTGGTTCACCATGGGCGCCGGGCTCCTGCCGGGCGCCGGGCGGCTGCGTGGGCGCGGTGAGCTGGCACTGCTGGCGGGCTACGGCTTCCTGGCCGCGTTCGGCTACGGCATGGTCGTGGACCTGGCCGGCTGGCCGCTGCTGGCCGGCACCGCCTCGAACATCGCCTTCGACCCGCACGCCGGACCCGCCGCCAATCTGGCCCGGTTCCTCGCCTACAGTCTGGCCACCGCCATGGGCTGGAACCTGGGCCGGGCCCTGTGCACGGTCGTCCTCACCCTCGTTCTGGGGCCGGCCCTGCTGCGGGCGCTGCGCCGGGCGACCAGACGGGCCGCTTTCGAGACCGCGGTCACATTCGACGGCCCCGGGGCGTGAGGCGTCGTACGCAGCCGGTGACGCGACCGGTGAAGCACCCCACATGACGCAGGTCACCTACGATCCCGGGCAGTAGACAAACTTTCCCCAAATGTCCGTTTCGCCAGGGCCTCTGACCTGCGCATTGAGAGCCACGCCACACAACGGACCTTCACCGCCTATGCGACCACAACTAGTAAAAGGGGTGATTGCGGACGGGTTTCCGGCCTGCTTCTCTGGACCACGTCGCCAGGCACCACCGGCCCCCCAGCGGGCCACGGAGCCGACGCACACGGCCGCCGCCCACGGGTGGTTCCGGAGCACGGCGACCCCCTGTCCCCGACGAACGAGGTTCTCCGTGTCCGTGTCCATCATCCGCCGCATCGCCTCCCCGAAGAAGGTCCTCACCGCCGCCGCCGTGGCCGCCGCCACCGCCGGTATGGCGCTGAGCGCGGCGCCCGCCCAGGCCGCCACCGGCTCGGCCTCCTCCGCTCAGGCGATCGCGCACAAGATGATCCCGGACGCCGCGCAGTTCAACGCGTTCAGCAAGATCGTCTCGCATGAGAGCGGCTGGAACCCCAGCGCCACCAACAGCTCCTCCGGCGCCTACGGCCTGGTCCAGGCCCTGCCGGGCTCGAAGATGGCGTCCGCCGGGTCCGACTGGAAGACCAACCCGGCCACCCAGATCAAGTGGGGTCTGGACTACATGAACTCCCGCTACGGCAGCCCGACGGCCGCCTGGAGCTTCTGGCAGGCCAACGGCTGGTACTGAGCCGGCCGGCCCGCTCCCCCGCACCTCGGCACCCTCGCCCCCTCCTCCCGGGCGAGGGTGCCGACGCATGTCCGGACGTGGTGGACTGATGCCCCAGAGCCACCGAACCCCCGGGGCCGCCTAACCCAAGAGCCGGCGAACCCCGGGGCCGCCGAACCCCAGAACCACCGAACCCGGGGCCACCGAACCCCAGAGCCACCGAACCCCAGAGCCGGCGAACCCCAGAACCGGCAAACCCCAGAACCGGCGAACCCCAGAACCACCGAACCCCAGAACCACCGAACCCCGGGGCCACCAAACCCCGGGGCCACCGAACCCCAGAGCCGGCGAGCCGCCCGGTCCGGCGCGTCCCCCGGAGGAGCGATGCACACGGCTACACCGACCCCCGATCCCGAGACCCGCGGTGTGCGGCTGGTGTTCGTACTGCTGGCCCTGACCCTGCTGAGCGGCATCATCGACGCCGTCAGCTATCTCGGCCTCGGGCACGTCTTCACCGCGAACATGACCGGCAACGTGGTGGTCCTGGGCTTCGCCGCCGCCGGGGCGCCCGGCTTCTCCGTCCCCCACTCGGCGGCCTCGCTGGCCGCCTTCCTGCTGGGCGCGGCGGTGGGCGGCCGGGTCGCGGCCCGGTTCGGCGGCTCCCGCAGGCGGTGGATGCGGGTGACCCTGACCACGGAGGCGGTCCTGGTGGCCGCGTCCGCCGTGGTGGCCTTCGCCCGGCCCGGCGGGACGGCGACGACGTACACCCTGATCGCGCTGACCGCCTTCGCGATGGGTGTGCGCAACGCGAACGTCCGCAAGCTGGGGATCCCCGACCTGACGGCGACCACGGTCCTGACGACCACCCTGACCGGTCTGGTCTCCGAGTCCCACCTCGGCGACGCCACCAGGCCGCACTCCCCGCGCCGCGTGGCCGCGGTCCTCGCGCTGGCCGTCGGCGCGGTCCTGGGCGCCTGGCTGGTCCTCCACGAGGACCTGGGGATCCCGCTGCTCGTCGCGGCGGTGGTCGCCGGGGTGCTGGCGGTGGTGGCGTCCGGGCGGGAGTGAGGGGAGCGTGCGGCACCGGTGTCTCGGGGGAGGCAGGAACGGGGCGTGCGGCACCGGTGTCTCGGGGGAGGCAGGAACGGGGCGTAGGGAGGGGGTGCTCCTGCCTCCCTCGGGGCGGGCCGGCGGCGCCGGGAGCCGTCGGCCCGGGTCGAGGGGTTATGCCGTGGTGACCTGGAGGTGCTTCACCCCGTTGATCCACGCCGAGCGCAGCCGGTCCGGGTCGCTGACCAGGCGCAGGGTCGGCATCGCGTCGGCTATCGCGTTGAAGATCAGGTCGATTTCGAGGACCGCGAGGGACTTGCCCAGGCAGTAGTGCGGGCCGCCGCCGCCGAAGCCGAGGTGGGGGTTGGGGTCGCGGGTGATGTCGAAGGTGTCGGGGTCGGTGAAGACCTCGGGGTCGTGGTTGGCCGAGGCGTAGAAGACGCCGACCCGGTCGCCCTTGCGGATCAGTTTGCCGCCCAGCTCGGTGTCCTGGGTGGCGGTGCGCTGGAAGGAGTTGACCGGGGTGGCCCAGCGCACGATCTCCTCGGCGGCGGTCGAGGGGCGCTCGCGCTTGTAGAGGTCCCAGGCGTCGGGGTGTGTCAGGAACGCGTGCATGCCGTGGGTGATGGCGTTGCGGGTGGTCTCATTGCCGGCCACCGCGAGCATCAGCACGAAAAAGCCGAACTCGTCGGAGTTGAGGTTGCCCTCGTCCTCGGCGGCGACCAGCGTGGAGACGATGTCCTTGGCCGGGCACTGCTTGCGGTCGGCGGCCATGTTCATCGCGTAGGCGATCAGCTCGGTGGCGGACTCGGCGCCCACCGCCTCGGTGATCGCGTACTCCGGGTCGTCGTACGAGATCATCTTGTTGGACCAGTCGAAGATCTTGGCCCGGTCGTCCTGCGGGATGCCGATCAGTTCCGCGATCGCCTGGAGGGGGAGCTCGCAGGCGACCTCGGTGACGAAGTCGAAGGGCCCGGAGTGGGCGCGGGCCGCGTCGGTGATCGCCCCGGCGCGGGCGCGCAGCCGCTCCTCCAGGGCGCGGATGGAGCGCGGGGTGAAGCCGCGCTGGATGATCTGGCGGACCCGGGTGTGCTCGGGCGGGTCCATGTTGAGCAGGATCAGCCGCTGGGCGTCGATGGCGTCCCGCTGCATGTGCTCGCCGAAGCGGATGATCGCGGTGTTGAGCCAGGACGAGAAGATCTCGGGGTGCGTGGAGACGTACTTGACGTCCGCGTGCCGGGTGACGGCCCAGTACCCGTCGTCCGCGAAGCCGGCGAGGCCGTGCGGCTGTTCGATCCAGCGGACCGGTTCCGCCCGGCGCAGCTCGGCGAACTCCGGGAGCGGCACCCGGTGATGAAGCAGATCGGGGTCGGTGAGGTCGAACCCGTCGGGCAGTGCGGGACAGGGCATGGCGACTCACTCCCACCGTGTACGAACCTGGATACGTATGTCTTGCGACGACTATCTGACGGGCCATCAGAAAGAGCCGATTGCCGTGAAGGTAGTAACGGGTTCTACAAGTCGCAAGGGGCGCGGTCGCCCCAATTGCGTGCACCCCCCTTGCGGTTGCGGACAGGCTGTCAGCAGACTGCACACAGAACTGGTACGCGTTCTAGTTCTGCGTGGCGGGCCGGGCCGGGACGCCCCTGCGCCGCGCGGGTGACCGAGGAGAGGACCGAGCCCCCATGGCCGCGGAACCCGTGATCGTCGAAGCCGTACGCACCCCCATCGGCAAGCGCGGTGGCGCGCTCGCCAACCTGCACCCCGCCTATCTCCTGGGCGAGACCTACCGTGAACTCCTCGGCCGCACCCGCATCCCCGCCGACTGCGTCGAGCAGATCGTCGGCGGCACGGTGACCCACGCCGGCGAGCAGTCCATGAACCCCGCGCGTACGGCCTGGCTGACCGTCGGGCTGCCGTACGAGACCGCGGCCACGACCGTCGACTGCCAGTGCGGCTCCTCGCAGCAGGCCTCGCACATGACCGCCAACATGATCGCCGCCGGGGTCATCGACGTCGGGATCAGCTGCGGGATCGAGGCGATGTCGCGGGTGCCGCTGGGCTCCGGCTCCAAGCACGGGCCGGGCAAGCCCTTCCCCGACGAGTGGAACGTCGATCTGCCGAACCAGTTCGAGGCCGCCGAGCGCATCGCCCGCCACCGGGGCCTGACCAGGGAGGACGTCGACTCGCTCGGGCTGCTCTCACAGGAGCGGGCGGCGTACGCCTGGGCCGAGGAGCGCTTCAAGCGGGAGACCTTCGCCGTGCAGGTGCCGACGACGGAGGAGGAGCAGCACGCAGGGCAGGGCATGTGGCGCCTGGTCGACAGGGACGAGGGCCTGCGCGACACGTCCATGGAGGCGCTGTCCGGCCTGAAGCCGGTGATGCCGACGGCCGTCCACACCGCGGGCAACTCCTCCCAGATCTCGGACGGGGCGGCCGCCATCATGTGGGCGTCGAAGCGGATGGCCCGCGCCCTGAAGCTGCGCCCGCGGGCCCGGATCGTCGCCCAGGCCCTGGTCGGCGCCGACCCGCACTTCCACCTCGACGGCCCGATCGACGCGACCCGGGCCGTGCTCGGCAAGGCCGGCATGACCCTCAAGGACATCGACCTGGTCGAGATCAACGAGGCGTTCGCGTCGGTGGTGCTGAGCTGGGCCCAGGTCTTCGAGCAGAGCCTGGACAAGGTCAACGTCAACGGCGGCGCGATCGCCCTGGGCCATCCCGTGGGGGCCACGGGCGCCCGCCTGATCACCACGGCCCTGCACGAACTGGAGCGCACGGACAAGGAGTTCGCCCTCATCACGATGTGCGCGGGCGGCGGCCTGGCCACCGGGACGATCATCCAGCGGCTGTAAGCAGGCCGGGGGAAGTCGGCTGCTGTTCGGCAGCGCCCCAAACGTCAGCGCCCCAAAGGTCAGCGCCCCAAAGGTCAGCGCCCCGAAGGGACGCGGGGGCTGTACTGAATGTGCGGCTGCCGCCGCCTGGGCACGACCAGCCCCCACCGGCCTGCGGACGACCGACGACGCATCGCAGCACTTCCAACCGGGCGCTTGACAGCCCACCATGCGTCACCCGGGAGCCGCTGCCGTCACCGGCTCCCGGGCTTCCCTGTCGGCCCTCGCCGCCCGCAGGGCCCGCGGGCCCTGCAACAGATAGCCGACGCCGAAGCCCGCGCCGACCACCGCCGCGCCACCCACCGCGTCCAGGGCCCAGTGGTTGCCGGTGGCGATGATCGCCGAGACCGTGAAGAGCGGGTGCAGCAGACCGAGGGCCTTCAGCCACCACTTCGGGGCGACCACGGCGATCACGATCCCGCACCACAGTGACCAGCCGAAGTGCAGCGAGGGCATCGCCGCGTACTGGTTGGTCAGCTGGGTGAGGGTGCCGTAGTCCGGCTTGGCGAAGTTCTGCGGGCCGTGCACCGTGTCGATGACGCCGAGGCCCGGCATCAGACGCGGCGGGGCCAGCGGGTAGAGCCAGAAGCCGATCAGGGCGAAGGCGGTGGCGAAGCCGAGGGCGGTACGGGCCCAGCGGTAGTCGACCGGGCGGCGGACGTAGAGGACCGCGAGGACGGTCAGCGGGACGACGAAGTGGAAGGACTCGTAGTAGAAGTCGAAGAAGTCCCGCAGCCAGCCGATGCCGTACACCGCGTGGTTGGCCCAGTGCTCGATGTCGAGGTGCAGGAACCGCTCGATGTCGAGGACCTGGTGCCCGTGGTGCTCGGCGCGGGCCCGCCCGGAGGTGCCGTTCCCGTCCCCGGCGGCGGCCAGCCGGACCTGCTGGTAGGCGAAGTAGACGAGCCGCATCGCGAGCAGTTCGAGGAAGAGGTTCGGCCGGGTCAGGACCCGGCGCAGCCAGGGGGCCAGCGGCACCCGGCGGAAGCGGGCCGGCACCGGCTCCGCGTAGTCCGTCGGGAGCGGGCGGGCGAACTCCGGGGCGGCACGGGACAGGAACGGTACGACCGTGGCCGCGGCCAGGGCGGCCAGCAGGACGGCGTTGTCGCGCACCGGGACGAAGAGGGACTGGTTCGGCAGCAGCGCCTTGGCGGGCAGCGTCATCACCATGACCACCACGACCGGCCACACCGACCGGTCGGCGGCGCGCCGCCCGGTCCGGCCGACCACCGCGAGCAGCACCCACAGCAGCTGGTGCTGCCAGGCGGCCGGCGACACCGCCACCACCGCGCAGCCGGTGATCGCGACCGCCAGCAGCAGCTGCCCGTCCCGGGCGTAGCGCACCGCCCGGCGCAGCGCGAGGACGGCCACGGCCGCGGCGAGCGCCAGGAACAGGACGATCTCCAGCGGGCCGCTCAGCCCGAACCGCAGCAGGGCGCCGTGCAGCGACTGGTTGGCGAGCGCGTCGGCCTCGCCGCCCAAGCCCACTCCGGCCGTGTGGTGGACCCAGTAGGTGTACGAGTCGTGCGGCAGCGCCGCCCAGGCCAGCGCGGTGCACACGGCGAAGGTGACGCCGGAGGCGAGGGCGGCCCGGCGGCGGCCGGTGAACCAGAGCAGCGGGGCGAACAGCAACAGAGCCGGCTGGAGCGCGGCGGCCAGGCCGACGCACAGTCCGGCGTCGCGCTGCCCGCGGGCGGCGAAGCAGCCGAGCAGGACGAACAGCACCGGGATGATGCTGGTCTGGCCGAGCCAGAGGGTGTTGCGGACCGGCAGCGAGAGCATCAGCAAGCTGATGGCGACCGGGGCGGCCAGCAGCGCGGTACGGCGGCTCAGCGGCTGCGGCAGCGCGCGGGCGGCGACCAGGCCGAGGGCGACCACCAGCAGCAGCGTGCCGAAGGTCCAGCCCCAGCCGAGGGCCTGCTCGGCGGCCCTGGTGAGCGGCTTGAGCACCAGCCCCCCGAAGGGGGAGCCGGTGAACTGGGTCGAGTCGTAGAGCGAGCCCTTGACGTGCAGCACGCCCTCCGGGCCGACCCAGGTCTCCAGATCCGTCAGCCGGTCCCCGCTCGGAGTGCCGAGGACGACGGCCATCTGCCGTACGGCGAGGATCGCGGCCACCGCCCACAGCCCGAGCAGGGCCATTCTGAACCGCGTCCCCGGCTCCGCTCCCCCGAACGCGTCTCCCCGTCTCCCCCTGCGTTCCACGTTCGCCACGCCGCGCCGGCCTCCCGCCCCGCTCGTTCGCTCTGAGAACCCTGAGAACCCTGAGGACCCTGAGAACCTTGAGAACTCTGAGAACCCCTATGAGGCTCCCATTCCTTTCTGTGAGAGACGCGGGCAGCCCTCTCTTCACCTGACGTCCGTCCGCGTTTTGTCCTGAAGACGACAGTGCGAAGGGCGCACGGTTGCGTGCGTGGAACGCGACAAGGATCACAGTGCGTGGTCCGGATACGACCGCGGGAGCGGGCAGACGTCCCTGCGTAGACCGCATTTAGCTGCACAATGCACGGATGCGTGTACGTGACGTAACGGGCCCAAGTCCTCCTATCGTCGCTTTCCGACCCGTCCGGCGCCGTACGGGCCGCGCCCCCGTCCCCGTCGAAAGGTAGGCGAGCCCCGTTTTGGCGACCGCCACTGCCGTCACCCCGTCCGTCAAGATCCCCGGCCCCCGCACGGCCGCCCCCGCTGCGACCGTCACCGACCCCGCGCTGGTGAAACGCGCCGTGAAGGCGGCCGCGGTCGGCAACGCCATGGAGTGGTTCGACTTCGGCGTCTACAGCTACATCGCGGTGACCCTGGGCAAGGTCTTCTTCCCGTCCGGCAACCCGACCGCCCAGCTGCTGTCCACGTTCGGCGCCTTCGCCGCGGCGTTCCTGGTCCGCCCGCTCGGCGGCATGGTCTTCGGCCCGCTCGGCGACCGCGTGGGCCGCCAGAAGGTGCTCGCCGTCACCATGATCATGATGGCGGCCGGCACCTTCGCGATCGGCCTGATCCCCTCGTACGCGACGATCGGCGTCGGCGCCCCGATCCTGCTCCTCGCCGCCCGCCTGGTGCAGGGCTTCTCGACCGGCGGCGAGTACGCGGGCGCGTCCACGTTCATCGCCGAGTACGCGCCGGACAAGAAGCGCGGCTTCTTCGGCAGCTGGCTGGAGTTCGGCACGCTGGCGGGCTACATCGGCGGGGCGGGCTTGGTCACCCTGATGACGGCCCTGCTCTCCGACGGCGACCTCACCTCCTGGGGCTGGCGCGTCCCGTTCCTGATCGCCGGCCCGATGGGCATCATCGGCCTCTTCCTGCGGATGCGCCTGGAGGAGACCCCCGCCTTCGCCGCCGAGCTCGAGAAGGCCGAGCAGTCCCGCCCGAAGGTGCCCCTCCGCGAGATGATCACCGGCCAGTGGCGGGCCCTGCTCCTGTGCATGGCCCTGGTCCTGGTCTTCAACGTCACGGACTACATGCTGCTGTCGTACATGCCGAGCTACCTGACGAGCGAGCTGAAGTACGACGAGACGCACGGCCTGCTGGTGGTCCTCGCCGTGATGGCCCTGATGATGATCGTCCAGCCGTTCGCCGGCGCGCTCACCGACCGCGTCGGGCGCCGCCCGGTGATCGCCGCGGGCTGCGCGGGCTTCCTCCTCCTCTCCGTCCCGGCCCTGCTCCTGATCCGCCAGGGCAGCCTGCTGGCGGTCGGGCTCGGCATGGGCGCCCTGGGCCTCCTCCTGGTCTGCTTCACGGCGGCGATGCCGGCGGCCCTCCCGGCCCTCTTCCCGACCCGGGTCCGCTACGGCTCCCTGTCGATCGGCTTCAACGTCTCGGTCTCCCTCTTCGGCGGCACGACCCCGCTGGTGGTGACGGCCCTGATCGGAGCGACGGGCAACATGATGATGCCCGCGTACTACATGATGGCGGCTGCGGTCATCGGCGGCTTCGCGGCCTGGCGCATGACAGAAACAGCAGGCAAGCCCCTCCCGGGCTCGGCACCTTCGCTCGAGAGCTCCACCTGAGACACCCCCGCCAGGGGCGCGCGAGCGCCCCGCTTAGGGGCGCGGGGAACTGCGCGACCAGCCACAACGGCGCCGCAGACGAAGCACGACGCTCAGCCCCCCCCTCGGCCCCACCCCACCTGCACCGGTCGAACCAACCGCACCTCCCGCCCGTACCGTCGGCAGACAGACGGTAGCCGTCCGGAAGCGCACCCCCTGGGGCCACGCCTCCGCTATACCGTCTGAAGTCCTGATCGACGGTACGGCGGAGGGCATCGGTTCATGATCGGCCAGCGGCGACCCCGCCGACGCACGCGTTTACTCACGGTCCTGCTCCTGCTCGCCGGCATCCAGCTCGGCTGGCTCGCCGTCCCCGCCTTCGCCTGCGGCTGCGGCGCCCTCGTCCCCGGCGGCCGGCAGCAGGTCGCCGTCGGCCGGGAGGAGTCCGTCCTGCGCTGGGACGGCACCCGCGAACAGATCGTGATGCGGCTGACGGTCGACGGCGACGCCGACCGCGCCGCCTGGATCATGCCCGTCCCGCACCGCGCCACCGTCGCCCTCGCCGACCCGGCCCTCTTCGACGAGCTGCACACCCTCACCGCCCCGGCGCACCGCACCCGGTACCACTTCTGGCCCCAGAACGGCGACTGGCCCCTCACCACGGGCGGCACCACGACGGCCGGCCCGCCCGACGGCGCCGCACAGGCCCCCGGCGTCGGCGTCGTCGGCCGCCGGCGGCTCGGCCCGTTCGACGTGGCCCAGCTGACCGCCACCGACCCCGGCGCCCTGGACGGCTGGCTGCGCGGCCACGGCTTCCCGTTCCCGCCCCGCCTGGAGACCGCGCTACGGCCCTACGTCGAGCAGCACTGGGAGTACGTCGCGGTCAGGCTCGCCCCCGAGACCGCGGGCACCACGCTGAACGGCGCCCTCGACCCGCTGCACCTCGCCTTCGCCAGCGACCGGCCCGTCTACCCGATGCGGCTGTCCAGGCTCGCGGCCACCCCGCAGTCACTGGGCCTGTACGTGCTCGCCGCGCACCGCATGGAGCCCCGCGCGGCGATCGGCGGCGAGCGCCCGAGGGTCGTCTACGCCGGCCGTCTCAGCCGTCCGAACGGCGATCTCCGCGAACTGGCCGCCGGCACCCCGTATCTGACGGCCATCGGCCAGGAGTTCCCGTACCCGTCCCGGATCTCCGACGACCACGTGCTGCGCCGGGCGTCCTCGGACACCCCCGTCCAGCAGGTCATCTACGAGGACCGGCTGCGCGAGGCGGCCGGGATCCCGCTGTGGCTGCTCACGGTCGGCGCCGCACTGCCGCTGGTCGTCACGGTCACCTCCCTGGTGGCCGTACGACACTCCCGCCGCCCGGCCCCACCGCCCTCGCCGGTACAGCCCCCGCCGCCGGTGCAGCCGCCCCCGCCCCCGGGCCGGCCCCCTGCGCCGATCGGCTGAGTTCCGTCCGGTACCGGGGCGGGAGATCACCGAGTCGCCCGCCCCCTGAGTAGTGCTAAGCAGGTAGCCGTCAGTGGACGGTTACCGGATATCCGAAAGGCAGCGGACGCATGAGCGGCTCTCAGCTCTGGGACGACGTCGACTTCTACTTCACCAGCCACCTCTCACCGGACGACGAGGCGCTCCAGGCGGCCCTGCGTGAGAGCGAGGTCAACGACCTCCCGCACGTCAACGTGACCGCCAACCAGGGCAAGCTGCTCCAGCTCCTCGCACAGCTCCAGGACGCCAGGAGCATCCTGGAGATCGGCACCCTCGGCGGCTACAGCACCATCTGGCTGGCCCGCGCCCTGCCCGCCGACGGCAGGCTGATCTCGCTGGAGTACAGCGCCCGGCACGCCGAGGTGGCGGTCCGCAACATCGCCCGCGCCGGGCTGGAGCGGCTCGTCGAGGTGCGGGTCGGGCCCGCACTGGAATCGCTGCCCAAGCTCGCCGACGAGAACCCGGCCCCCTTCGACCTGGTCTTCATCGACGCCGACAAGGCGAACAACCCGCACTACGTGGAGTGGGCGCTGCGGCTCACCCGCGCCGGCAGCCTGATCATCGTCGACAACGTGGTGCGCGGCGGCCGGGTCGCCGACGCGGACAGCAGGGAACCGGACGTGGTCGGCACCCGTGCCGCGATCGAGCTGATCGCCGCCCACCCGAGGCTGAGCGGCACGGCGATCCAGACGGTCGGCAGCAAGGGCTACGACGGCTTCGCCCTGGCCCGGGTACTGGCCTAGCCCGGCCTCGGCCCGGCCGGGCTCGGGACCGGCCGGGTCTCAAGCCTCGTGGTAGAAGCCCACGTTGACGCTGCGCGGGGCGGTGCGGTCCCGGACGACGATCTCGCCGGAGCCGCCCCGGGGCAGCGCGACCGCGCCGCCGTACCCGATGGCCTGGGCGTACTCGCCGACGGTCAGCAGTACCTCGGAGGAGGGTTCGGCCTGGGAACCGCGTAGCCAGGTGACCTGCCAGCCGCCCTCGGGCCCGCACAGGAACTCCAGGTGCACCCGGGAGACGAACAGCCAGTCGTCGGGCGTGGCGAGCCGGCAGGCGGAGGCATCGCGGCCCACTCGCAGCACGGCGCCCGGTTCGCTGGGCGCGTCGGCCATGAGCATCCCGGCCGTCTCGCCCGCGTCCCCGGACACGGAGGCCATGGTGAGTTCGAGCACGTGCGTTCCCCCTGCGCGGTTCCTGAATCGTTCGTGGATCTCCGGCGCATGATAAAACGCCCGGCGGGGTGGCGTCCGGCACAATGAAGTCATGACCGAGCGAAAGCCACCCGGGGTGCCGTTCGAATCCTGGGTCGACAAGCAGATCCTTGATGCGCAACGGCGCGGTGACTTCGATCAACTCGCGGGCACGGGTGAGCCGTTGCCGGCCGACCTGGACGCGGCCTACGACGAACTGTGGTGGGTCAAACGGAAGATGGCCCGGGAGGGCCTGGCGATGCTGCCTCCGGCCCTCGCGCTGCGCAAGGAGGCCGAGGACGCTCTGGCGGCCGCCTACGCGGCCCCCTCGGAGCGGATCGTCCGCAAGATCATCACGGAGGTCAACGTGAAGATCCGGGAGATGATGTTCAAGCCGCCGCCCGGGCCCCCGCTGGGCAAGAAGCCGTACGACGTCGAGGAGGTCGTACGCGAGTGGCGGGAGCGCCGGGCGGCGGCCGGGGCGGTGGCGGACTCAGATGTGTAGCAGCCGGTCCGCCAGTTCGCGGTAGTCGCGCAGGGCCAGCCGGAGCTGTTCGGTGTCGGCCGTGCCGGGGTGCTCCCGGTCGGTGTCCTGCCAACTGCCGCGCAGGGTACGGCGGCGCCGGTCGACGGCGTCGGTGAAGCGGGCGCTGAGTTCCTCGAGGGCCCGGTCGGCCTCCTCGACGGCCGCGCGCGGCTCGTCGACGAAACCGGTGACCGCGTGCTGGAGGCGCCGCTCCAGCTGCCCGCACTCCTCGGTCGGCATCAGCCGGTCGTCGTTCTCCGCCCGTCGGTCGTCGTTCTCCGCCCGTCGGTCGTCATTCGGCGTCCGCCGGTCGTCGTTCGCCCCCAGTCGGTCGCCGTTCGGCGTCCGCCGGTCGTCGTTCGCCGCCAGCCGGTCTCCGTTCGGCGTCCGCCGGTCGTCGCGGGCCGTGTCCGGCGCGTGGCCCGGACCCTTGCCGGCCACCAGCACCGCCTGCCCGGGCGCCTCTTCCCGGTCGTCCCTGCGCTCCGGTGCGATGTCCTCCCGCCCGGGGGTGACCCCCCTGACGGAGGCGTCGCCCCGGCCGGTCGTGTCCTCGGTCGCGCGCCCGGTCGTGCCCTCGGTCGCGCGCTCCTCGCGTCCCGGCATCGCTTCGTCGCCGGGATATATGTCGCCGCTGCCCTTGGGCTGGCGGCCGTTCCCTGTCCTCGCGTCGGTCATGTCGGTCAGCTCTCCTTCGGGCGGCTCCGGTCGGCGGACCAGGGCAGATGCGGATGGCCACCGGTGTCGGCACCGACACCGGCGCGGTGGCGGCCGGTCTCGCCGGCCGACGAGGTGACCAGGTCGTCGAAGAGGGAGCGGGCCTCGATCATGGCCGTACGCATCTCCTCGGTGCCCGCCTGGTTCTGCTGGGCCCCGTCCACGGGCTCCTGGGCGGCTCGGTGGACGCGGCGGTAGCCGTCGACGTGGTCGGCGTGGTGCACGGACAGCGCGGCGATCTGGTCGTCGAACTCGGCACCGGCCGGGAAGCCACGGGCGGCCGCCACTTCGGCGAGCAGCCGGTCGATCTCGGTCACGGACTCCCGCGGCGAGTCGACGAAGCGTTCCTGTGCGGTCGTCCAGCGGGCCGCGTAGCGTTCGCGCTCCGCCGGTTCCAGCGGCCGCTCGTGCAGGTCACCGTGGCGCTGCACCCGTTCGGCGAGTTCCTGCTCGGCCGCCTTGGTGTCGCCCCCGTGCTGGGCCACGGCACGCTCGTACTCGGGCCCGAAGCGCTGCTTCAGGCCGTGGGGGCCGTGGCTCCTGGAGCGCGCGGCCAGCACGGCCGCGACGACGACCACGGCGGCCACGATCACGATCGCGATGATCAAGCCTGTGGACATGGTTGCCTTCCGGTGTCTCGGCCCGACGGGCCGGCTCGCCCTCCGGGTGACCCGTACCGCGCCCCGCAAACAGCCCGGACCCACGCGGCCGAACCGGGCCCGCGCCGAATTCGGTTGCACGACCCACCCGGACCCGGCCGAGACTGCCGTCCATGACCGTCTGGACGATCACCCCGGAACTCCCCGACTCGCCCGTCGCCGCCGCCCTGTGGCGGGCGTACTACACGGAGGTCAGCGACCGCTGGTACCTGTGCCACGAGGGCCGGCGAACCGAACCGGCCGAGCTGGAGCGCGAGATCGCCGCCCGTCCGGGATCCGAACTCGTCCCGCCCACCGGGCGGTTGCTGATCGCACGGTACGACGGCGAGCCGGCCGGCAGCGCGGGCGTACGGCTCCTGGACCCGGCCACCGCCGAACTCACCCGGGTCTTCGTGCACGAGGGGCTGCGCGGCAGGGGCGGCGCCGCGCTCCTGGTCGCGGCGGCCGAGGACGCGGCCCGCGCGCTCGGGGCCGGGCGGCTCGTGCTGGACACCCGCACCGACCTCGTCGAGGCCCGCGCCCTGTACGCGCGGCTCGGCTACACCGAGACCGCACCGCACAACGACGACGTCTACGCAGCGCACTGGTTCCGCAAGGAACTCGTCAACTGACCTGTCGGGAGGCCGGGTTCTGGGGCTGTTCGCGTTCGGTGCCGCACAGTTCGTCGGTCAGGTCGCGTACCAGGCGGTCCAGGTCGGTGGGCCGGTCCGGGCTCCACCAGTCGCCGAGGAGGTCGGCCAGGGACTCCTCGCGGGCCCTGGCGAGCCGTTCGGCGATCTCGCGGCCCTGCTCAGTCAGGGTCAGGTCGAGGCCCAGGCGGTCGACGAGGTGCCGCTCCTCCAGCTGGCGGGCGCCCTCCAGGACGACGGCCATCGGGACGGGCCCGCGCTCGGCGAGCCGGCCCGGCTCCACCGAGCCGTACCTGCGGATCCGCAGCAGCAGCCAGCCGGCGGCGGGCAGCAGGTCCGCCCCGGCCCGCTCGTTGATCTTCCGGTAGATCTCCCGGCGGCCCTCCCGGGTGCCGAGCAGCGACAGGGCCCGGCAGCACTCGTCGTACGACGAACGTTGCACCGGGTTGGGCGGGATCGTCTCCGACGCGTCCGGCGCGGTGACCGAGCCGCGCAGCCGGTCCTCCTTGAGGAACCAGGCCAGGACGAAGCCGAGGGCGGCCACCGGAGCGGCGTACAGGAACACGTCGGTGATCGAGGACGCGTACGCGTGCAGGGCCGCCGGGCGCAGCGCGGGCGGCAGTTCGGCGATGCCGCGCGGGTCCGCCTTGAGGGCGTCCGGGGTGACACCGGCCGGGAGGCGGACGCCCTGGAAGGCGTCGGCCAGCTTGTCGGCGAGGCGGCTCGCGAAGACCGAGCCGAAGATGGCCACGCCGAAGGAGGCCCCGATGGAGCGGAAGAAGGTCGCGCCGGAGGTGGCGACGCCGAGGTCCTCGTACGAGACGGAGTTCTGCACGATCAGCACCAGCACCTGCATGACCAGCCCGAGGCCGAGGCCGAAGACGAAGAAGTAGCAGCTCATCTCGATCGTCGAGCTGTGTTCGTCGAGTTGGTGGAGCAGCAGCAGGCCGAAGGCGGTGACGGCGGTGCCGGCGATCGGGAACGCCTTCCAGCGGCCCGAGTGGCTGACGATCTGTCCGGACAGGGTGGAGGACAGCAGCAGGCCGATCACCATCGGCAGCATGTGCACACCCGACAGGGTCGGCGAGATGCCCTGCACGACCTGGAGGAAGGTCGGCAGGTAGGTCATCGCGCCGAACATCGCGAAGCCGACGATGAAGCTGATCACGGCGGCGAGCGTGAAGGTGCGGATGCCGAAGAGCTTCAGCGGGAGCACGGGTTCGGCGGCCCGCCGCTCGACGGCCACGAAGGCGACGGCGAGCAGCACCCCCAGCACCGCGAGCCCGACGATCTGGGGCGACCCCCAGCGCCAGGTCGTGCCGCCCAGCGAGGCCACCAGCACCAGGCAGGTGGCGACGGCGGCGATCAGCAACGTACCGAGGTAGTCGATGACATGGCGGGCGGTCCTGCGCGGTATGTGCAGGGCGACGGCGATCACGGCGAGCGCGACCACGCCCACGGGCAGGTTGACGTAGAACACCCAGCGCCAGCTCAGATGCTCGGTGAGCACCCCGCCGAGCAGCGGCCCCAGCACGC
Organism: Streptomyces sp. NPDC051105; assembly: GCF_040682795.1. Classification (NCBI taxonomy): domain Bacteria; kingdom Bacillati; phylum Actinomycetota; class Actinomycetes; order Kitasatosporales; family Streptomycetaceae; genus Streptomyces; species Streptomyces sp. NPDC051105. The sequence continues at coordinate 332,074 of NZ_JBFBBR010000004.1, forward strand.
TGGTCGCGCCGAAGACGGCACCGAACAGTCCCTGGTAGCGCCCCCGTTCACGCGGCGGCACGAGGTCCCCCACGATCGCCATCGACAGCACCAGGAGTCCGCCGCCGCCCAGGCCCTGCAGCGCGCGGAAGCCGATCAGCTCGCCCATGTTCCGGGCCATCCCGCACAGGGCCGACCCGACGAGGAAGATCACGATCGCCGCCTGGAAGAGCCGCTTGCGCCCGTACTGGTCACCGAGCTTGCCCCAGAGCGGGGTGGCGGCGGTGGAGGCCAGCAGGTAGGCGGTGACCACCCACGACAGGTGCTCCAGGCCGCCCAGGTCACTGACGATCGTCGGCAGCGCGGTCGACACGATGGTCTGGTCCAGTGCGGCCAGCAGCAGGCCGAGCAGCAGCGCACCGATCGGGACGAGCACGTTGCCGGGTACGTGCTCCGCGTCCTTCGCCTGGGTGTGCGTCATGTCCAGGGCCATGGAGACCTCCCGGGGGTGCTGTCAGCCATCTTCCATCGTGGACGGTGTCACCCGGTATGGCCCGTCGAGCCCTCTTCGCATCTCCTGAAACAAGGGGAACCGGCGAACGTACGTGTGGGTGCGCCGCATAACCTGTGGAGTTCATGAGGGGGACGCGGGGGGACCGCGTGTGGACACGAGGGGAGGGGACGAACACCGTGACGGACACGACCGGGGCCCACCTGTGCCCGGAGTGCGAGGCGCCGAGAGGGGCGGACAACACGCCCTCCTGCGACTGCACCCGGCGGGCGTCGGACGCACTGCGCGACGCCCGTACGGCCGAACAGGCGGCCGCGGAGGACTTCGACCCCCTGCGGATACGGCCGTACATCGATCTCTCCGGAGGCGGGGCCGAGGCCGACGGCGGGAAGACCGAGCCGCTGCCGGTGGTCGAGGCGGCGACCATGCCGCTGCGGGCGGTACCGGAGCCGGAACCGGCACCGCCCCCCTCCGACCTGACGCGACCCCGTCGGCGCCGGCCCCGGTGGGTGCTGGTCCTGTCGATCGCCGGGGCGGTGTTCGGGATCCTCGCGGTGGCCGGTTTCGCGAGCGGCTGTTCTCCCATGTGACGCCGACACGGGACACGGCGGCGCCGAAGGACGTCCGGGAGAGCGTTCCCGACGTGACGCCGAGCACGGGGTCGCCTTCTGCGGCGGCGCCGGTGACGTCGGCGGGGGCACCGGCGCCGGCCGTGCCGTCCGCTTCCGCCGACGTGAGCGCGTCGCCGACGGCCTCGTCCTCACGGACGGCGAGCCCGAGTCCGTCCGCGACCGCGTCCCGCTCGGCCAGGCCGACCCAGTCGGCGTCCACGACCGGCACGGCCGCCTCCGCGCAGCCCACGTCGGCGCCTGTCCTGCGCGCCGGCGACAGCGGCGCCGAGGTGACGGAGCTCCAGCTGCGGCTGACGCAGCTGAGGCTGTTCTCCGGGAGGGCCGACGGCCACTACGACCGCACGACGGAGGATGCGGTACGGACGTACCAGCTGGCGCGGGGGATCCTGACGGACGAGTCGGGGGTGTACGGGACGGCTACGCGAGCGGCCCTGGAGTCGGAGACGACCGAGCCGTAGGGAGGGGGCCGGAAGGGGGTGGTTGCGGTCGTCGGTCAGGTGCGGGTGGGTGGGGGCAGAGCGCGCAGTTCCCCGCGCCTCTTCCCGGCGTTGACCCTGAAACCGACTTCGAGGACAACCCCTAGGGGCGCGGGACTGTGTTCATATGCGGCTCCGCCGCGGGGCGCGACCAGCCCCCACCGGGCCCGCACTCGCCCACAACCGCCCCTCCGCCGCCTCAGCCGACGTGCACCCGGAGGGAGCCGTCGGCCGCGGCCTCCACACGCACCCCCGTCAGGTCCCGCACCACCGCGTCCGGCCCGTGCGCACCCGCCCGGGCCCCGACTCCCACCACCCGCATGCCCGCCGCGCGCCCCGCCGCGATCCCCGCGCCCGAGTCCTCGAAGACCACGCAGTCCGCCGCCGCGACGCCCAGTTCGGCCGCTCCCTTCAGGAAGCCCTCGGGGTCCGGCTTACTCGCGCCCACCGACTCGGCCGTGATCCGCACCGCCGGCAGCGGCAGCCCGGCCGCCGCCATCCGCGCCGTCGACAGTGCCACGTCCGCCGAGGTCACCAGGGCGTGCGGCAGCCCGCTGAGCGAGGCGAGGAAGGCCGCGGCACCCGGGACCTCCACCACGCCGTCCATGTCGGCGGTCTCCTCGGCCAGCATCCGCGCGTTGTCCGCGAGGTTCTGCCGCACCGGCCGGTCCGGCAGCAGCACCGCCATGGACGCGTGCCCCTGGCGCCCGTGGACGACCTTCATGACCTCGTCGCCGTCCAGCCCGTGCCGCTCGGACCAGCGCCGCCAGATGCGTTCGACGACGGCGTCCGAGTTGACGAGAGTGCCGTCCATGTCGAGCAGGAGGGCGCGGGCGGTGAGGACGGTGGCCGTCATCGGGCAGCTCCTAAGCAGGCCGGGCAAAGCAGAACAGAGCGGCCCCGCCCGCCGGTCAGGGAAAACGAGCGGGAGCCACTTTGTTTCTCCACGGTACAAAACAGAGCGGCCATCCCGCCACCGCCGTCGCCTGCCGTTCACGGACTCTTCAGCTCGCCGGACCCCCTACGGGACGCGTCCGGCTCAGCCCGCGATCGCCTCCCACAGGCTCCACACCCCCAGCGCCAGCATCAGCACGGCCGCGATCTGCGTGATCAGCCGCAGCGGCACCTTCTTCATCAGCGCCTTGCCGCCCACGATGCCGAGTCCGGCCACCGCCCACAGGCCGAGCACCGCGCCGAGGCCGACGGAGAGCGGGTCGTCGTACCGGGCCGCGAGGTTCGCCGTCATGATCTGGGTGAGGTCGCCGAACTCGGCGACCAGGATGAGCATGAACCCGGTACCGGCGACCTTCCAGAAGGACTGGTCGGCGGGCTTGCGGATCTCCTCTTCCTCCTCGCCCTTCTTCAGCAGCAGCACGGCCGCGCCGCCGAGGAAGAGCACGCCGGTCAGGGCGTGCACGATCTGCTGGGGCAGCAGGGTCAGCACGCTGCCGGCCGCGACGGCGAGCACGACGTGCAGGAGGAAGGCGGCCGCGACGCCCGCGAAGACGTAGGACGCCCGGTAGCGCGTGCCCAGGACGAGGCCGGCGAGCGCGGTCTTGTCGGGCAGTTCGGCGAGGAAGATGACGCCGAAGACGAGCGCCGTCACGGTGATGCTGATCAAGGGTCCTCAATCGGTCGGGGCCACCCCACCGAGAGTGCTGCACTTCGCGCGGAACACACGACACCTCGGCACGGCAGCACACATGGATCGCCCGCGCCGTTGTGCGGCACAGGCGTGCACTGCTTGCCGAAGGTCTCGCTGGCGGCCTCGTGCTCGAGGTCCGCCTCCGGGCGCCGGCTCAGACGGGCTGAGCAGTATGTCGACGGTCCGGCGAAGAGCTACTCCCCTTCAACGCCCTCCACGGTACGTGACCACCACACCGGTTTCCAAGGCCGAAGCTCCCGCCTGTGAGTCACGTCGCACCCCTTGTCGTGTCATGCACACGTCACTAGCTTCTTACCCAACGCTCACTCCCCGGCAACACGGCGGCGCGAGCATTCCCTCGCTCGCGCTCCAACACCCCACCCCCACAAGGGAGTTCCCATGCCGAAGTTCTACGCGCGTCGACGTGTCAGCATACTCGCGGCACTCACCGGCCTGATAGCCTCCGCCGCCCTTTTCAACTCCCCGAGCGCCTCCGCCGCCCTCCCCACGCCGGTCAGCGCGTCCACCGCCCGCACCTACCTCGCCTCGCTCACCGTGGCGACCGAGGTCAGGACCGGCTACGCGCGCGACCTGTTCCCGACCTGGGACACCATCAGCGGTACCTGCAACACCCGTGAGTGGATCCTCAAGCGCGACGGTTCGAACGTCGTCACCAACTCCGCCTGCACCGCCACCAGCGGCAGCTGGTACTCCCCCTACGACGGCGCCACCTGGACCGCCGCCTCCGACGTCGACATCGACCACCTCGTGCCGCTGGCCGAGGCCTGGGACTCCGGTGCCCGCAACTGGACCACCGCCCAGCGCGAGTCCTTCGCCAACGACGTCACCCGCCCGCAGCTGCTCGCCGTCACGGACAACGTCAACCAGTCCAAGGGCGACCAGGACCCGGCCACCTGGATGCCGTCGCTGACGTCGTACCGCTGCACCTACGTCCGCGCCTGGGTCCAGGTGAAGTACTACTACGACCTCTCGGTCGACTCCGCCGAGAAGAGCGCGCTCACCAGCTACCTCTCCGCCTGCTGACCCACCCGGCGGACAGCCCGGCAGACGGCCGGGCGCAGTAGAAGGTCCCGCTTCCCACGTGTTCCGGCCACGCTCCACCCCCCTTCCCGCTCTCTTTCCCGCGTCGAAGCCTCCCCGCTGACCTCCGTCGTTCCGTACCGTACGGGGCGACGGGGGCGAACCGACCGGGAAAGAGGGCGGGCGAACGTGGCCGGACTGCGCCTGGGACCACTGCTGAGGTACACCGACGGCTCGTCGGCGACCGTCTGGGTCGAGACGAGCCGTCCGTGCACCGCCGAGGTGCGCTGCCCGGACGGCGCCGGCGGCACCGCGCGCACCTTCCAGGTGGCGGGCCACCACTACGCCCTGGTCACGGTCACCGGCCTGACCCCGGGGACCTCGACGTCGTACGAGGTGATCCTGGACGGCACGCGGGTGTGGCCGTTGCCGGACTCCCGTTTCCCGGCCTCGGTGATACGCGTCCCCGCCGAGGGCGACGAGCTGCGGGTGACCTTCGGCTCCTGCCGCTGGGCCGCTCCCCCGGCCGACGGCCAGGACCCGGTCGGCCCCGACGCCCTGGACAGCCTGGCCACACGCGTCGCCGCCGGCGGTGAACGGCCGGACGTGCTGCTGCTGTTGGGCGACCAGGTGTACGCGGACGAGACCTCGGCGGCGACCCACCACTGGCTGGCCGCCCGCCGCGACCTGTCGGACCCGCCCGGCGCCGAGGTCGCGGACTACGAGGAGTACACCCGTCTCTACTACGAGTCCTGGCTCGACCCCGAGGTGCGCTGGCTGCTGTCCACCGTGCCCAGTTGCATGATCTTCGACGACCACGACGTCATAGACGACTGGAACACCTCCGCCGCCTGGCTGGCCGACATGCGGGCCACGCCCTGGTGGCAGGAGCGGCTGATGAGCGGGCTGATGTCGTACTGGGTGCACCAGCATCTGGGGAACCTCTCGCCGGCCGAGCTGGCCGCCGACCCGCTCTACACGGCCGTATGCGCATCCGCCGACGGCACCGACGAGTTGCGTGCCTTCGCGGCCAAGGCCGACACCGATCCCGCCTCGGTGCGCTGGAGTTACCGGCGCGACTTCGGGCGGACGCGGCTGCTGATGGTGGACACCCGGGCGGCGCGGGTGCTGGACGAGCACCACCGCGCCATGCTCGACCCCGGCGAGGCCGAGTGGCTGCGCGAACAGGCCCTGGCCGACCGGGAGTCGTACGACCATCTCCTGGTCGGCACCTCGCTGCCCTGGCTGCTGCCGCACCTCATACACGACCTGGAGACCTGGGACGCGGCCCTGTGCCGGGGCGAACGGGGCGCCCGCTGGGCGGAGTTCGGGGAGCGGCTGCGCCGCGCGGCCGACCTGGAGCACTGGGCGGCCTTCCCGGCCTCCTTCGCCGAACTGGCCGGTCTGATCGCCCGTACCGGCTCGGGTCCCGGGGCCCCCGCGTCGATCTGTGTGCTCTCCGGGGACGTCCATCACGCCTATGTCGCCGAGCCCGCGTGGCCGGCCGGCACCGGGCCCGCCTCCCGTGTGCTGCAACTCACCTGCTCGCCCGTCCACAACTCCGTGCCGCCGACGATCCGGGTCGGCTTCCGGTTCGGCTGGAGCGCCCTGGCCCGGGTCCTCGGGCGGCGGTTCACCCGGCACGGACGCTGTGCCCCGCCTCCGGTGACCTGGCGGAGGAAGGGCGGTCCGTGGTTCGGCAACCAGCTCATGACGCTGACCCTGCACGGCCGTTCGGCCCGGCTCCGGCTGGAGCGGGCCCGGCGGAACGGGACCCTGGAGACCGTGGAGGAGTCCACCCTCACCGCCCCATGAGGACATCCGAGGCGGCTGGGGCACGCGTTGGCTTCTGTTAATCGCGACGGCATGATGAGGCGGACCGTCCGCTTCCCCATCCCGTGCGGGCGGTGTTCCTGCCCAGCGCCCCCACCCGCCCGGGAGTCACGTCCTTGTCTGCCTCGCCCCAGGAATCCGCCCCGGTCGCCGTCGCCCTGGTCGGCGCCGGACCGCGCGGCACCAGCGTCCTGGAACGCCTCTGCGCCTCCGCACCCGAGCTGCTGCCCCCGGGATCGCGCCTCACCGTCCATGTGATCGACCCGGCGCCGCCGGGCCCGGGCCGGGTCTGGCGTACGGCGCAGTCGGCGGAGTTGCTGATGAACACCGTGGCGAGCCAGGTCACCCTGTTCACCGACGACAGCGTGGAGTGCTCGGGACCGGTCCGGCCCGGCCCCAGCCTGCACGAGTGGGCGGCCGGCGAGCTGGACCCCGACGACTACCCGACCCGCGCCCACTACGGCCGCTACCTGGAGTGGGTGTTCGCGAGGACGGTCGCCCGGGCACCGGAGGCGGTCCGCGTCGAGACCCACCGCGCCCGTGCCGTACGGCTCGCCGACGCCCCCGACGGCCGCCAGACGCTCACCCTCGACGACGGCCGAACCCTGCCCGGTCTGGCGGCGGTGGTACTGGCCCAGGGCCACCTCCCCGCGACGGCGGCCCCCGAGAACCGCCACCATCCGGCACACGCCGCCCGGCACGGCCTGCGCCACATCCCGCCCGCCAACCCGGCCGACGTCGATCTCACCCCGATCGCCCCCGGCGAACCGGTGCTGCTGCGCGGCCTCGGCCTCAACTTCTTCGACCACCTCGCCCTGCTCACCACCGGCCGGGGCGGCCGTTTCACCCGGGCACCGGCCGGCGGCCTGCGCTACACGCCCTCCGGCCGCGAGCCCCGCCTCTACGCCGGCTCCCGGCGGGGCGTCCCCTACCAGGCGCGCGGCGACAACGCCAAGGGCCCGTACGGCCGGCACAGCCCGCTGCTGCTCACCCCCGAGGTGATCGCGGGCCTGCGCAAACGCGCCGACTCCGGCGAGGCGCCCGACTTCCTCGCCGAGGTCTGGCCGCTGGTGGCGAAGGAGGTGGAGACGGTCTACTACACCGCCCTGACCGGCGACCCGGACCTCACCGAGCGCTTCCTCGCGGCCGACGGCCGGCGCGCGGAGACCGCCGTACTCGACGAGTCCGGCGTCCCGGGCGCGGACCGCTGGTCCTGGAAGCGCCTCCAGCACCCGTACGGGGAGCGGGAGTTCACCGGTCCGGCGGACTGGCGCAACTGGCTCCTCGGGTACCTCCGCGAGGACGCGGCACAGGCCGCCCTCGGCAATGTGCGCGGCCCGCTCAAGGCGGCCCTGGACGTACTGCGCGACCTGCGCAACGAGATACGGCTGATCGTCGACCATGGCGGCCTGACCGGCGCCTCCCGGCGGGCCCACCTGGACGGCTGGTACACCCCGCTCAACGCGTTCCTGTCCATCGGGCCGCCCCGGCGCCGGGGCGAGGAGCTGACCGCGCTGCTGGCGGCGGGCGTGGTGGAGGTGCTGGGCCCCGGCCTGGAGGTGGGCCGGGCGGACGGCGCGTGGGTGGCCCGCTCCCCGGCGGTCCCCGGCTCGGCGGTGCGGGTGACCACGCTCATAGAGGCCCGCCTCCCGGAGCCGGATCTGCGCCGTACCGCCGACGAGCTGCTGGCCGGGCTGCTGCGGGAGGGCGCGTGCCGCCCGCACCGGGTGGGCGGCCACGAGACCGGGGGCCTGGACGTGACACCGCGCCCGTACCGGCTGATCGACCGCCACGGCCTGCCGCACCCGGGACGGTTCGCGTTCGGCGTGCCCACGGAGGGCGTGCACTGGGTGACCGCGGCGGGTGCCCGGCCGGGTGTGGACTCGGTGACCCTGTCGGACGCCGACGCGATCGCGCGGGCGGTCCTCCGGACGGCCGCGCCCGGGACGGGAGAGCGGCCGGTCCTGCCGGGTGCGCGGAACACGCCGGTGGCCGCTTAATCCTTTGCGGATCTGGCAAACCCCCCGTGAAACTCCTGTCACACCCTCCGCGTACGCTGTATGGCTGACGTCGGGGGGCGCAACAGGACAATCACGGGGGAACCGTCGTGTGGGAAAGCATGGGGTCACTGGAGGCCGGGCCATGGATATACGCCATGGTGGCCCTCTCGGTGCTGCTTGATGTGTTCCTGCCGGTCCTGCCCAGCGGTGTCCTGGTCATCACCGCGGCCACGGCAGCGGCGGCGGGCACCGGCGCGGCCCCCGGGCACGTCCCGCACGTCATACCCGACATCCTCGCGCTGACCTTCTGCGCCGCCGCCGCGTCGGTCCTCGGCGACCTGGTCGCCTACCGGCTGGCCTGGCGCGGCGGGGCCCGCCTGGACCGCGCGATCGCCCGCTCCCGGCGGCTGAGCAGCGCGCAGGAACGTCTCGGCGAGGCCCTGACCCGGGGTGGCGGCGCACTGGTCATACTCGCCCGCTTCGCCCCGGCCGGCCGCTCGCTCGTCTCCCTGGGCGCCGGCGCGACCCACCGCCGCGTCCGCGACTTCCTCCCCTGGTCCGCCCTGGCGGGCCTGACCTGGGCGGTCTACAGCGTCGCCCTCGGCTACCTGGGCGCCCAGTGGCTGGGCGCGACCTGGCTGGCGACGGCGGTCTCGGTGGTGGCGCTGTTCGGGGCGGGGGCGGGAGCGGGATTCCTGATGCGAAGACGCCCGGCCTGACCCGTCACCTGCCTCGTCGGCCCCGGGCAGCCGAGCCTCCGCCAGGCCACCCCCGGCGCCTCGAGTGGCCTGCGAGCCCCCACGGCCTCAACCGGCGGCTTCGCGTACGGCCTTCCCCCGTACCTCCAGCCCCCCGAGCAGCTCGGCGGTAGCCGCCGCCACCGCGTCCACCGCCCGCTCGAACGCCTCCCGGTTGTGCGCGGCCGGCGCCCGGAACCCGGACACCTTCCGCACGTACTGCAACGCGGCAGCACGGATCTCCTCCTCGGTGGCCTCCTCGGCCAGCTGAGGCGGACGCAGGGTCTTGATACTCCGGCACATGTCCCCAGTCTCCCGCAGCTCCCCTCCGTCCTGCGAGGATCGTGCCGAGGCGGCCACCGCTCCCGGGGCCGACCGACGAGAGGACAACACCATGGCGAACCCGCCGAACGCGTCGAACCCGCCGAACGCGTCGAACGCCCCTGCCGGCCCGGACAGCCCGGACAGTGCACCCGGTCCCCGGCTCACCGTCGCCGTTCTCGGTCCCGGTGGCGTGGGCGGACTGCTCGCGGCCCTGCTCTCCCGCGCCGGCCATCGCGTGCTGTGCCTGGCCGGCGAGGAGACGGCCCGCACCCTGCGTACCGCCGGAATCCAGGTCCGCAGCACCCTCTTCGGCGACTTCACCGCCGCCGTGGAGGCCGACACGGCCCTCCGCGAACCGGTCGACGCCTGCCTGATCACCGTCAAGGCCACCGCACTGGACGCGGCCCTCACCCGGATCCCGCCCACGGCCGTCGGCGACGCCCTCCTCGTGCCGTTCCTGAACGGCGTGGAGCACCCCGCGCTGCTGCGTGCCCGCTACGCTCCCGACCGCGTGGCCCCCTCGGTGATCCGCGTCGAGTCCACCCGCCCGGCCCCCGGCCTGGTCGAACACACCAGCCCCTTCGCGGAGATCGACCTGACCGGCGCCAAGGTCCCCCGCCCCCGCCTGGAGGCCCTGGCCGAGGCCCTCACCGCGGCCGGCCCCGCCACCCGCGTCCTGGACGACGAGACCACGGCCCTGTGGGCGAAGATGTCGTTCCTCGCGCCCTTCGCCCTGCTCACCACCCGCTACGGCCTCCCCCTCGGCGAGGCCCGCACCCGGCACCGCGACGAACTGGCCTCGCTCGTCGCGGAGACGGCCGCGGTCAGCCGCGCCTGCGGCGCCCCGGTCGACCCGGCGCAGGCCCTGGCCCGCTACGACGCCTTCCCGCCCGCGGCCAAGTCCTCGATGCAACGCGACGCGGAGGCCGGCCGGCCCCTCGAACTCGACGCGATCGGGGGCGCGTTGCTGCGGGCGGCGGACCGTCACGGGGTACCCGTGCCGGTGACGGCCCGTATCGTGCGGGAGTTGCGCGAAGCCGGGCACTGACCGGGCCGGGCGAAGCCGGCCGCGGTCCCGTGACGCCGCGAAGGGGCACGGGGCGCGACCGGCCACGACGGCGCCGCAGCCGAGCGACGGCACAGCACCGCGCGTCCGGCGGAGCACTCAGCGGCTGTGCCGCCCGGGGGTCCGGGCGGCGGCGATGAAGGAGGCCATCTTCTCGCGGCTCTTGACCCCCGGCGCGGTCTCGACACTGCTGGAGACGTCCACGCCGTAGGGACCGAAGTCCTCGATGACACCGGCCACGTTGTGTTCGTCGAGGCCGCCGGCGATGACGACCTTCCCGGGCACGTCCGCGACCCAGGCGGGGATGTCGGCGAACACGCCGCTGCCCGCGCTGGCGTCGTAGAAGAAGTACTGGAGGGCCTCCGGCCGCTCGGGCGGGGTGCCGGAGGCGAGAGCGAGGTTGGGGACGGCTGCGGTCTCGTAGATCTGGACGGTGTCGAAGTGCTCCGCGACCTCGGCCGTCTCGGCGTACGTCAGGGCGACGGCGAAGACCGGGATCCGGCCCCGGGCGTACCCGGCGAGCTCCACGGCCCGCCCGGGCGGGCAGTACCGCTTGCTCTTCGGGGTCACCACGATCCCGATCGCGTCGTACCCCAACTCGACGGCCCAGTCGATCTGCTGCTCCTGGGTGAGCCCGCACACCTTCACGAACGTCGACTGCTGCCCGCTCATCCTGTCCCCTGCTCCGTTCTCCCGCCCAGCGGGAACGCGATCCCCGCCCCCAGGCTCTCACTAGGCTCTCACTCACGGGCGGGGCGTTGTCAGTGACGGCTGCCAGGATCACCGGCATGACGGACACGATGGAGGAGTGGCGGTCGCTCCTGGTGCGGTGGAGCCAGGAGTGGGCGGACGCTCAGGACGGGGACACGTCGGAGGGCGAGCGGCCGGCGCGGGACGAGGAGCCGTTGCGGACGCGGTGGCTGGGCTTCCCGCCCGCGTCCGAGGAGCGGATACGCGCGCTGGAGGAGCGGCTCGGGCACCGGCTGCCGCCGTCGTACCGGACGTTCCTCGCGGTGACCGACGGCTGGCGGCACGCGGGCGGCTTCGTCTGGCTGCTGGCCGGCACCGAGCAGGCCCGGTGGCACGAGGACGCGGCGGGCCTGTCCGAGTACTTCCCCGGGGAACTGGACGAGGACTCCCCGCCCGAGGACGTGCTCCTGGCCGGGATGTGGGGGCGGGCGCTGCAACTGGACGTGGAGTCCGACGCCGTGTACGTCCTGCTGGACCCCGGGGACGTGGACGGGGCGGGCGAGTGGGCCGTGTACAGCTGGGCGCCCTGGCACGGGGACCAGCCGACGCGGTACGGCTCGTTCGGGGCGTTCATGGCGGCGATGTACCGGCAGTTCCACAGTCTCGCGGTGAGCGGTTCGGAGCGGACGGGGACGGAGTTCGTCAACGCCACCACACGGGCCCAGGACGCGGCCGTGGAGGCAGCGCGGCTCGACGCGCTGGGCGGGCGGTACGAGCGGGCCGAGACCGCGCTGGCGGAAGCGCTGTCGTACGGCAGGCCGCGGGCGGCGGGGCTGCGCGACCAGATCCGCCGGCTGCTCGGCCAGACGTACATGGTGTACTTCCACGGCCTGGCGACCGACCCCGTGTACGTTCCGGAGGTCGTGCCCGCGCTCCTGGCCGAGCACGGGCGTATGCGCCGGGACCAGGAGCTGTCGCCCCATGACCTGCCCGGTGCCTCGGACGCGGTGCGCGAGGCGGCGGAGGGGGTCCTGCGCCAGATCCGGGAGGGCACCTTCCGCTACACCGCCGAGGGCCCCTTCGGCCGCGCCGTCGAAGAGGCCCGCGAACAGGCACGCTGGGGCGAGACGGACGCGGCCTGGCGCACCCTGCGGGCCGCGCTGCCCGCGTGGCGTCCGCTCAGCGCCGACCATCTCGCCCCGGTCGGCCTGTGCGCCGACCCGCTCCTGGGCCCCCTGATCACCCCGGAGCGCGGCCGGGAGCTGCTGGCCACGCCCCGGGCCGGACAGCCGGGCGAGGCCCCGCCGCCCTCCGCCGACCTGGATCCGCCGGGCCTGGCCTGGCTGGCGGACGGGGACCGGGGCGACTTCCTGACGTCGTACCGCTTCCTGCTCGTGGAGGGGGTGGCACCGGCCGAGCTGCCGGCCCTGCTGGGCGCCGACGAGGCCACCGCCCTCCACGACCCGGCCACGCTGTGGGAGGCGCGGGGACGCTTCCGGGGCGGTGCGGATGCTGCCCCCTGGGCGGACCATGCGCTGATGGCCGTGGGCCGGGCCGGTCCGGGCTGGAGCTTCGCCTTCGCACCGAGCCGGGGTGGGCGCTTCGACGAACGGTGGTTCGTCTCCCCGGGCCTCGCCGCCTCCGCGGGCACCCGCGTGGTGACGGTATGGAGCGAATCCGGCCACGGGGGCCCCGCTGTCTTCCACCTCTCCGTCGCGGAGAACGGCGAGGAACGCTACGGCTGCACGCTCCGCGACACCGCGGCCGACACCCGGGGTCCCGTACCGGAGGCGTTCCTCTCCCCGCCGGACGCGTCCGCCGAGGAGCGGCGGCGCCGCGCCCTGGAGGCCCTCGCGGACGAACTCCACGTCGGCCTGCCGCGCTTCGCGCTCACCCGGGGCCGCCTGCACACCTTCCACACCCGGCCCTGGAACCGGCCTCCAGGGCCGGGAGAGACGTACCTGACGGTCCGGGTGGAGTTGGCGCGGCCGTAGGGGGTGGCGCCCGGCACTCCGCCCCCATGCCCTGTGCCACCGAATATTGAGCGCGGGCTACGCCGATCAAACTTCGATGGCACAGGACACCCCGCTCGAACACATGAACCCCACGAACCAACTCGCCACCTAAAATCGAACAGGCGTACCATTGCCGCGTGGCTGCGACCTATGACTTTCCGAGTGACCTCCTCGCCGGTCAGGAGGAGCTGCATCAGGTCCGGGCCGAGCTCTCGGCCCTGCTGAAGCGGCTCCCCTGGTCGGTCGAGCCGCTGGACGGATTCAGTGACGGCGGCGGCTGGCGCAAGGTGGAGCGCCCCGCCTCCCCGGGCTGGACCGAGGACGAACAGGCCGAGGTGGAGAAGCTGCGCCGCCGTGAACACGAACTCGCGGTCTTCGTCAGCGGCCACCGCTTCTGGGCGGAGGTCACGGCGACGGACCGGGTGGACGCCCGAAGCCGCCTCAAGCACGCCCGCGAGGAGGCCTGAGAACGCGAGAGGACCCCGGCCGCATCGGCCGGGGTCCTCTCATGACGTGGGCGCGGACGGTTTCGAACCGCCGACATCCTGCTTGTAAGGCAGGCGCTCTACCACTGAGCTACGCACCCGAGACGAGTCGACAGCCTACATTGCCCGAGGCCCTGTCCCGCAAACCCGTATCCGGGCCGAACTCGCCGGGAAGTACCGCGCACCGATCCCGCGAACCGCGAACTGACCGGCCCGTGTGTTCGTCTTTCACTGGTGGGAGAATGTGAGGACCGCCAGCACACTGGGGCGCACCGCGGCACGGGAGAGGGAGAAGTGACGGCGACATCGGCGACTTCGGCGGCATCCGAGCAGTCGTACTCGCCCCTCCCCCGGGACCGGCGCACTCCTCTCCGGGACATGCTCACCCTCGTGAGCCTGCCGTTGCTCGCCGTGCTCGTGGTGCCGGGGGCGTTCGCCGGGGGCGGTACCCGGCGGTGGTTCGGGGGGCGCGCGGAGAGCCAGCGGGCCGAGGCCCAGGCGGCCAAGGACGCCGCGGCCAACGCCTTCTACGAGCTGGACACCGCCCAGCGGGATCTGCGGATCTCCATAGAGACCATCTCCGCCGTCGACGACGCCCCGGCCGCCCGTCGTGCCGTCTCCGACTTCGAGGCGCTGGGGCGGCGGATCGACGAGGTCAGCAACCGGTACATCCAGGCCATAGACGCCTACGACCTTGACCGGGACGATCTCGAAGCCGCGGTCGCGGCGCGGGCGCGCGGGGAGATCTCCGGGGCCAAGGACGAGCTGGTCCGGGTCAAGGGGGAGCTGGACCGGTTCGGGGAGTCGCTCGGGCCGCTGCTGGGCAAGGCCGAGACGCAGCTGGCACGGCTCGCACCGGCCGTGGAGCGGGCCCGGCAGGCACTGCTGGCCGCCAGCAACGCGCTGGACGCCGTGCGGCAGACCCGGATCAGGGCCGATGAGCTGGCGGCCCGGCTGGCCGCGCTCGCGCCGGAGCTGACGAAGCTCAACCAGGGTGCGGGGCAGCATGGTGTGCAGGCCACGCTGGAGCGGGCCGGGCGGGTGCAGCGGGAGGCCGAGGCCATCCGGGTCGAGGCGGAGCGGCTGCCGGAGAAGGCCGCCGAGATCGATCACCGGCTGGTGAGTCTGCGCACGCGCGCGCAGGCGCTGACCACTCGGGCCGGGCAGGTGGACCCGGTGCTGAGCGAGCTGCGGCGGCGGTTCTCGGCCGCCTGCTGGCAGGATCTGCAGCAGGTGCCCCGGCATGCCGCGGAGAACGTCCGGCAGGCCGAGCAGAAGCTGAAGGAGGCGCAGGCCGCCCGGGACGCGCAGAAGTGGGCGGACGCCACCTCGCTGCTGTCCACCGTGCGGGCGCTGCTGAACAGTACCGACGAGGCGGTGTCGGCGGCGGGTGACCGGCTGGCCCGGCTGAACGCCGTGCAGAAGGATCCGCAGGCGGAGATCGAGCGGACCCGGTTCGCGATCCGGGACGCGCAGCGGCTGGCGATGTCCGGGCGGAACAGTCCCGATCCGCGGCACGCGCGTCCCCTGGACGACGCGGTGGCCCGGCTGGAGCGGGCGGTCGGGTCGCTGGAGGGGCGCCATCCCGACTACTGGCACTTCCTGACGGAGACGGAAGCGGTGCGGGCGTCGGTGGCGCGGGTGGTCGGGCAGATCCGGGAGGACCGGGGCACCGGTCATCCGTGAGCCGTTGCCGACCGGTCGGCGCGGGCGGATATTGGGTAGGCGACCCGCATTCGAGATCGGGAGGCGGAGATGGCCTCACACGTGACGCACCCGACGCCGCGGCGGCGGATCATGTTCGACGAGGCGCTGCCCGTCGACCACCGCCTGAACAGGGTCTACCGGATCGGGGCGGGCCTGATGGGTCTGTTCCTGCTGGCCTTCGGGATCCTCGGGCTCACCGACAACATCGGGTTCTTCGACACCGGCGGCAACACCGCGATCGGTCTGAACACCAACGGCGCGCTGAGCGTGCTGTCGATCTGTGTCGGCGTCCTGCTGTTCGTCGGGATGGTGATCGGCGGGAACTTCGCGTCCACGGTGAACATGGTGCTCGGTGTGCTGTTCATCCTGAACGGCTTCCTGTTCCTGGGCCTGCTCGACACGGATTCGAACTTCCTGGCCTTCAGGATCCAGAACGTGCTCTTCAGTTTCGTGGTGGGCATCGTGCTGATGGTGTTCGGGATGTACGGCAGGGTCAGTACGAACCTGCCGCACGACAACCCGTACTGGCGGGCCCGCCACCCCGAAGCGGAGCAGCGGGCGGTCACCTCGGGTGATCAGGTGCGGTAGGCGTAGTAGTACGCGTTCGGGTACGACGCGACGAGGCTCGCCACCGACCTGCGCAGGGTGTTGTTCGAGTGGTACGTGACGTACGGGATGCCGTTGCTCTTGTACGTCACGATCATCGTGTGGTCCTTGGACCCGTCCCGGTCGAAGTCCATCTGGAGGACGTCGCCGACCTCCAGCTGGTAGACGTTGGCGAGCGGGGTGGTCCGCTTGGAGTTCTGGGCGAACCAGGACCACTCGTTGACGCCGACGAACGAGTCGGACTGGATGTCGGCGGTGCCGAACCACTTCGTGTAGTCGTAGACGTAGCCGGGGACGTGCTTCCAGCCGCCGGCCTTCAGGGACTGGCTGACGAAGTTGGTGCAGTCGCCGCCGTCCGCGTGGCCGTTGAAGTCCGGGTAGTCCTTGTTGTAGACGTTCCAGTACTTCTCGGCGTAGGCCGCCATGGCCTTGTAGTCGTACGTGGTGCTGGTCTTCGGGACGGCCGCCGGGTTGCGGGTGGTCGCCGCGCGCGGGGCGTTCGGCATGGTGTCGCCGTCGTCGCCGGTGGCGGGCGCCTTGACCGAGGGCTTGGACAGGGTGTTGACGGCGAGGCCGCCGTCGTCCGTGTCCTTGATGGTGGTGAGCTGCCAGGTGCCCTGCTGGTCGGCCTTGAAGGTCAGCTCGTGGTGGGACTGGAAGCCGGTGGTCTTCGGCGCGTTGCCGGTGGCCTTCGCGTAGGTCAGCGTCGTGGTCTCGGTGACGTCGGCCTTGGCGGTACGGCCGGTGACGCGGGTCGCGTCGAGCGTGACCCGGGTGTTGCCGGCGCTGTACGTCTCGCCGAGCTTGGCGAGGTTGTCCTGGCGGCCGCGCAGCTGGGTCAGCGCGGAGTTCTCGTCACGCGACTGGGTGCTGGACAGGCGGACGTCGCCGGAGAAGCGAGACGTGCTCTGCTTCGTGGTGGCCCCGCGTACGAGGGCCTGGGTGCGGTCGGTGAAGACCGCGTCGGCCAGCTTCTGGAAGGTCGCCTTGGTCGCGGCGTCCACGGTCGGGTCGTCGACGACGGCCGCGCCCGCGCTCCAGTTGGGCACGAGGGCGACGCCGGCGACGACCGAGGCAGCCGCCGCCGTGACTATGGCCGCACGGCTTCGCTTACGGCTCAGTTTTCTGGATTTCAATGGTGTTTCCCCTCTACGCCGGTACACCTACCGGGCGACGGCATCTTCGCACGACGTGTGCGGCTCCTGTGAAGGGGGTTGCATCTGGAGAATCCGCTTACTGTGCCCCGTACTTGAACCGTGTCACCCGCTGCGGTCACTGCGCCGTGGTCACTTGACGATGGTCGACCAGTCGGCGGGGGCCTGTGCCGGGTCCAGGGAGCGCAGCCGGGCGAGGGTCTCCGGGTCCTGGGCGTCCATCCAGTCGGCGAGTTCCTTGAAGGAGACGCACTTGACGCCCTTCTTGGTGCAGATCTTCGGGATGATCTGGTCGATGGCCTTCATGTAGATGCTGCCGTTCCAGTCCTCGAAGTGGTTGCCGATGAACAGCGGGGCCCGGCTGCCGTAGTAGACGCGGTTGAAGCCGTTCATGTAGGAGTTGACGGTTTCCTGCTCCCAGGTGGCGTACTGGGACGCGTCGCCGTCGACCTCTCCGTTGGACTGGTTGTAGAGGAAGTTGAAGTCCATCGACAGGGCCTGGATGTTGTCGCCGTAGGGCAGCAGTTCCAGCGGGAAGTTCCAGAGGCCGTTCTTCTTGGACGGCCATATCTGGTAGTCACCGGGGGAGCTGGCGTCGTACTTCCAGTTGTAGCCGTACTTCTGCAGGGCCTTGAGCAGGTTGGGCTGGCCCTCCAGGCAGGGGGCGCGGCCGCCGACGACCTCCTGCTTGAAGTCGAAGGGCAGGGCGGGGATGTCCTTGAAGCCGGTGTTGGTCTTCCAGTTCTCCACGAACTTGTAGAACTGGTCGATCTCGCTCTTCCACTGCGCGACGCTCCACTCGCCGCCGCCCTTCTTCTCGCAGAAGTGGCCGTTGAAGTGGGTGCCGATCTCGTTGCCCTGGTTGTAGGCCTCGCGCAGTTGCTCCAGGGTGGTGCGGATGTGCTCGTCGGTGGCGTAGTCGATGGCGGCGTCGCCCGGGGAGTGCATGGGCCCGGTGTAGAGATCCTTCTTGCTCTTGGGCAGCAGGTAGATGCCGGTGAGGAAGAAGGTCATGTGGGCGTTGTACTCCTTGGCCATCTCCCGGTAGTGCGAGAAGAGATGGTCGTCGCCCTCCAGGGCGCCGTCCCAGGAGAAGACGACGAACTGGGGCGGCTTCTCGCCCGGCTTGAGCTTCTCGGGCTTCAACTGGCCGGTCTGCGGGCCGGTGTATGACGTCGAGCCGTCCCCCAGCACCTTGGTCTTGCCGTCCCACTTCGGGCTCGCCGACGCCGACGGGGAGGCCTTTCTGGTGCCGGCTGCGGTGGGTGCCGTGTCGTCCTGTCGGGTGAGCACCAGATAGCCCGCGACGAGGGAGGCGACGACGAGGAAGGCGGCCAGGGTCAGGAACTCCGGGCGGGCTGGACGGCGGTCACGGGCGGGCGCCTTGCGGCGGTGGCCGCCGGTTGTCGACTTCGTACGGGGCTTCATGCGGGGCTCATTCTGCGGGTGGTGTGGGGAGCTTCGGGCTTCGGTGGTCAGTCAAGGCCCATGGCCTGTGCCCAGAGCGCGTACGGGACGTTGTCGTCGCCGGTGCCGGCGAGTCCCTTGAGCGGGAGCGGCTCCAGGGATTTGCTCAGGTCGAGGCGGTAGACGACGACGGACGTGGTCACGGACGCGGCCGTGCCGGTGTACCAGGAGGCGGTGTCCTTGCCGGTGGCATGGGTGGTACCCGCCTTGCCCGCCGCGCCGGCACTGGTGGAGGCGCCCGGGTGAGCGAGGCGGAACGATTCGGTGAGTGCCTGCTCGACGTCCTCGGCCACGTCGTCGCGGACCGCGCGGGTCGGCTGCGGGGTGTCGAGGGCGACCCGGTGGCCGTTGCGGGTGATCTTGGCGACGGAGTACGGCTCGGTGTGGTTGCCGCCGGCCGCGAAGGTGGCGTAGCCGCTCGCCATGCGGATCGCGCTGGGTGTGGAGCTGCCCATGGACAGGGCCGGCACCTGTGCCCCGATGCTGTCGGAGAGCAGCCCGGAGGCCACCGCGGTGGACCGCACCCTGTCGAGCCCGGTGTCCATGCCGAGTTGCATGAACGGTGTGTTCACAGACCGGGCGAGGGCCTGGGCCAGGCTGATCTGTCCATAGGACGTCCCGTCGTCGTTGTTCGCGTAGACCTTCTTGCCGCTGCGGTCCCAGTACGGCCCGTCCGGTGTCGTGACGGGGATCTTGTCGTTCCCGTCGTAGAGGGTCTCCGGGGTGACCGAGGTGGCGGCCCCGCCGCGCTCCTTGTGGACGCCGTTCTGGAGCCCGGCTGCGTAGACGAAGGGCAGGAAGGCGGTGCCGGCCGGGACGGTGGTCGCGTTGGACTCGTTGTAGCCCTGCGTTCGGTGGTCGGGTCCGCCGTACACGGCGACGATCCGTCCGTCGGTGGCGACCGAGGCGGCGCCGTAGTGAGCGTCCTTCGCCAGGTCGGGGTCGCTCTCCTTGGCCGCCTTGCGGGCCTTGCTGACCGCCTTGGTGAGGGTGTCCTCCTTCTTCCGGTCGAAGGTCGTGTAGATCTGGTATCCGCCGAGGTCGAACTGCTTGTCCGAGATATGGGCGGACTTCTTGGCGTACTGCTGGGCCAGTTCGACCAGATAGTCGCTCTGGTTACCGGTGTCGTAGACCTTGTTGTTCTTGATCGGATCCGGGAAGGTCTTGTACTTGGCCCGCTCGGCCGGCGACAGTTTGCCGATCTTGACCATCCGGTCCAGGATCCAGGACCAGCGCTCCACCGCCCGCTTGTGGTTGGCCTTGCTCAGCGTCGGGTCGTAGAGTCCGGCGCCCTTGAGCAGCGAGGCGAGCATGGCGGCCTGGCTGGCGTTCAGCTGGCCGACGTCCTTGCCGTAGTAGGCCTGGGCGGCGCGCTGGATGCCGTACGTCCCCCGGCCGAACCAGCTGGTGTTGAGGTAGCCCTCCAGAATCTGGTCCTTGCTCATCTTGTTGTCGAGCTTGAGGGAGATCATCGCCTCGGTGAATTTACGGCTCACCGTCTGGTTCTGTGTCAGATAGACGTTTTTCACGTATTGCTGGGTAATAGTGGACCCGCCTTCGGTGTCCCCCTCACCGACCGTGCGATACAGGGCCCGGGCTATGCCTTTGACGGAGATACCGGGGTCGGAGTAGAAGCTCTCGTTCTCCGCCGCGAGCACCGCCCAGCGCACGTCCACCGGTATGTCCTTGAGCGGCATGTCCTGCCGCTGCACCCAGCCGGTCCGGGCCATCGGCGTCCCGTCGGACCAGAAGTAGACATTGTCCTGCTGGGTGGCGTACGTGTTGAGGTTGGACGGTATGTCCGTGGACGCGTAGGCGACGACGAGGAACAGCCCGGTCAGGCCGATGCTCCCGAAAAAGCCTCCCAGCCACTGCCGCCAGGACGGTATCCAGCGCCGCCAGCCGGTCCGGCCGGGCCGCGGGTACATCGGCCGCACCTTCCGGGCGTACGGGGCCAGTGGCGCCAGTCGGGGCCCCACGTGGGCCCGGAGTCCCGCCACGGCCGCCAGCACGCGTTCACGCGGCGACGGGCGGGCGCTGCGGCGCCGCTCGGCACGGCCGCCCGAGGCCGCCGACTCCGGCTCGGGCTGTCCCTGCCCGGGCACCCGGATCTGCATCGTGACGTCCGCCCGCAGGGCGTCCACCTTCAGATGCAGGGTCTCGTCATGCCTCGGCGGATCCGGCTTCTTCCGCCGCTCCCCCGCACGGGGTGCCAGGATGCCGCCCGCGCCCTTCTCCGCCTTCGCGGCGTCGGCCTTCCCGGCCCGCAGGGCGTGCAGCTCGTTCCACAGCGCCTCCGCCTTCTGCCGTGCGAGCTCCTGCGCACGCTGAGCGTCGTCGCCCTTCTGCCACAGAGCATGCTCCGCACGCAGGCCGTCGACCTTCAGATGCAGGGTCGCGTCCGGCTCGAACGGCTTTCGATCCCGGGATCCGGCCTGGTCATTGCCGCCCTCCGGGTCGCCCGTCCGCTCCGATGCGTCCGTCACGACTGCGTCTCCCTCGCACTCGGTCTTGCGCGCGTGGTTAGACACGACGGGTGGCAGGGCCGCGGCGGGCGCGGCGCTGCGAGCCCCCCTCATCCCCCGGTCTTTCGGCTCCTCGCGGCCAGCTTAAATTATCAGCGATCTTTTCAAAATCTCCGCACAAGTATCGGACAGAAAGGAACACTCATGAAATTCTGAGGTGAAGTGATGCCCATCACTTCCTCAGTACTCCCGTTAGCCTGTCCTCATGCCCCGATACGAGTACCGCTGCCGCACCTGCGGCGACACCTTCGAACTGTCCCGCCCCATGGCCGAGTCGTCCGCTCCGGCAGCATGCCCGCAAGGACATGAAGACACTGTAAAGCTCTTGTCCACGGTGGCGGTGGGCGGTACGGCTTCCACACCCGCCACCGCCCCCAGCTCCGGCGGTTGTTGCGGCGGCGGCTGCTGCGGCTAGCCCTCCGTACGGACCGTCTTCAGGAATTCCCGCAGGATCCGTTCTCCGGCGAGCACCCCCCGCTCCGGCAACGCGACGACGGCCGGCCCGGCCCACCCGGCGTCGACCAACTCGCCGTGCCCCGGCCGCCAGCCGCGGTCGGCGGCCAGCAACAGGTCGGCGTCGAGCAGCGAGTCCCCCGCGGCCAGCGTCAGTTCGGCGCCGGTCCGCCGGGCGACCTCCCGCATCGCCGCGCTCTTCGTCAGCGGCTTCGGCACCGCGTAGATCTTCCGCCCCTGCAACGACACCGTCCAGCCGCGGTTCTCCGCCCACACCGCGAGGCTCTTCACCCACTCCTCGGGCAGCAACTCCCGCTCCACCACCAGGTAGGCGAACAGGTCCTCGGCGACCCGGAGCTTGCGCAGCCACACCGGGTCGGCGTGCTCGGCCAGATACGCCTGTACCTCGTCCAGCGGCGCGCACTCGTCGGCCAGCCGCGCCAGCACCTGCCCGTGCCAGTCCCCGTCGGACACCCCGTCCACCAGCAGATGGCCGCCGTTGGCACAGATGGCGTACCGCGGCGCGGGCCCCGGCAGGTTGATCCGCTCGTACTGCTTACGGGTCCGGGTGGTCGTCGGCACGAAGACGGCCGCGTCGCCGAGCTCGGTCAGCAACCGCGCGGACGTCTCGGTCAGGTACGACAGCGGCCTGCTCTCGTGTACCTCGACACAGAGCAGCCGGGGCGCCCGGGCGTCCGGCATGGTCAGCGCCAGGGCACCCGCCGAGTAGATCAGCGTACGGTCGAGGTCGCTCGCCACCAGCAGCGCCATCAGACGTGCACCGCCCTGCCGTCGGCACCGGTCGCCCCGCGCGTGTACTTGGGATGGATCAACCCGACACACGTGTACGGCAGTTCGCCGACCTCCTCCACCGGCACACCTCTCTGCTCGGCCAGCAGCCGCACATGGTCCAGGTCGGCGCCCGCGCCGGCCCGCGCCAGGATCCTCCAGGGCACCCGGCGCAGCAGCACCCGGGTGGTCTCCCCCACGCCCGGCTTGACGAGGTTCACGTCATGGATGCCGTACTCCTCGCTGATCCGCTCGACGGCCGCCCAGCCCTCCCAGGTCGGCGTGCGGTCCGCGACGGCCAGCTCCTTCACGGCCTCGTCCACCGCGTCCACGACCTCCTCGAACCGCGCCGCGACCGCGTCCAGGAAGGCCACCGACACATCGGCCCCGGCCAGCTCGCGGTAGAACTTCGCGCCGTGGAAGTCGTCGGGACCCACCAGGTCGGCCCGCAGCACGGTCCGCGAGATCAGCCCGGAGACCGTCGAGTTGAGGCAGGCGGAGGGGATCAGGAAGTCCTCCCGGGTGCCGTACGTCCGCACGCACGACCCGGGGTCCGCGAGCACCGCGATCTCCGGGTCGAATCCGGAGACGCCCGCCCGCTCCTCGAACTCCGCGATCGCGTCCGCGAGTTCCCGGGTGATCGCGCCCTTCCCGGTCCAGCCGTCCACGAACACGACGTCCCGCGGATCGTGGTGGGCCGCCAGCCAGCGCAGCGCGTTCGCGTCGATACCGCGGCCGCGCACGATCGACACGGCGTAGTGCGGCAGCTCGGCGCCGTACCGGAACCGCGCCCAGCGGCGCATCAGCACGCCCACCGGGGTGCCGGCCCGCGCCAGCGAGACCAGCACCGGCCGCGGCGACCGCTCGGCCATCACGGTCTCGGTGACGACACCGACCGCCTGCGCGAGCCGGGCCGCCGAGGTCTCCAGGGCCGCGTGGAACAACGCCTGGTACTGCTCGCTCGGCTGGTACTCCACCGGCAGCGACTCGGCGTAGTGCGCGCCGCCGCCCTGGATGGCCTCCTCGCGCTCCTCCGTCGGCGCCTCCAGCGTGACGTCCGAGAGGTCCTGGAGCAGCCAGCCGACGTCCTCCGGCGGGTACGAGGAGAAGGCGGGGCCGCGGAGGGGCTCGGGCAGCATGGCGGGGCTCTCTTCGGTCGGCGCGGGGGCGTACGAGGGTACGACCGCGAGCAGGACATGCGGGGCATGCGCGCCGAGCCGGGCCAGCAGGCCGTCCGGAGCGTGCAGTTCGGGGGTGTCGCCGGTGGAGTCGACAAAGACGACCACCGCGTCGAAGCCGGCGCCGGCCACGTTGTACGCGTAGCGCTCGCCGGGGCCGTCGGCGGGGTTGTCGTGGGCCGGGAAGACGAGACGGCTGCGGATGGCGTAGCCGGGGTCGTCGACGGCCAGGACGGGAGAGCGGGTGGTGGTGGAGTACCGCACCTCGGCGGCGACGAGGGCCTCCAGCTCACGGGCGACTCTGAGGGGGGCGTACATCAGCTCCTCGAAGCCGAGGGTGAGTACGCGGCGGGTGCCCAGGGGCAGCGCCTCGGCCAGGCGTGCTGCCATGGCCGGGAGAGCCGTTTCGAGGCGTATTCGGTGTGCGGGGGTGAATCCGTGCCGTCCGCCGTCGGGAAGGCCGTGCGGCCAGTGCAGGTCGATGCGGGTGGCGTGGGGGGTGGTGCGGTCCTCGGTCGCCTGCGGGGCGGTGGGGGCCGGCCGCGCAGTTCCCCGCGTCCCTGGGGGATTGCCCTTGGCGTCGGCTTCAGGGACAACGCCCTGAAGGGGCGCGGGGCCGTGTCCATGTGCGGCTCCGCCGCGGGGCGCGCTCAGCCCGGACGGCGCCGCACCCGGCCGACCACCTGGCGCGGCACTCTCCTCGTACCGCGCCACCAACTCCTGCCCCTTCTCCAGCACCCCCTCCGGCAGCCGTACCGTCCCCGACGCGCCGGCCACCAGGTCCACCCTGGCGCCGATCTCACCGGCGAAATCCGCGAGGCGACCCGCATCCGCGGGTGACCGCATATCGACCAGAGCCACCACGACGTAACGTTTCCGCGGATAACGGGCGTGCAGATCCCTGATCGTGTTCAGGACCGTGTTGCCCGTGGAGAACTCGTCGTCCACCAGGACCAGCGGGCCGTCCCCGGCCAGCAGCCCCGGGTCCTCGGGGAGCAGCAGATGCGAGGTCGCGTGGGAGTGGGACTCCTCGAAGCCTCCGGCCGGGGTGATGCCCGGGACCGGGCGCCGCGTGGAGTGCAGGTAGGGGGCGAGGCCGATACCGTCCGCGACGCAGTGGCCGAGGCCGGTGGCCGTCTCGGCGTAGCCCAGGACCACGGCCCGGGCCGCCTCCTCGTCACCGAGGAGGTCACGCACCCGGCGGCCGAGGGTGAACCCGTGGCCGTACACCACCGCGGGCGACTGCGGCACGTGCTTGCCGAGCACGTTGGAGACCAGCAGGTGGGCCCGCTTGGGGTTACGGCGCAGGGCCAGTCCGAGCAGGGCCCGCAGGCCGTCGTCGCCCACGAGTTCGACGCCGAGCCGCTCGGCGACCCAGCTGCCGGACCAGTCCCCGTTGTTCACTGCGATGTTCATGTGCTTCCTGTGTCGTCCCCTAGGGCCCGTCAGCCGGGGATTCCGGCGGCGAGCAGTTCCACGAAGCCGACGTCCTCGTTGGCCACGCCGAACACCTCGGCCCGCAGCATGGTCCGCTCGGCCCAGGCGCGGTGCGGCTTCACCTCGTTCATCTTGTTCGTGTACGCCGAGCGAAGTACACCCCCACCGCCCCGTTCCGGCCGCAGGATGTCCTGGGCGTCCGAGAACTCCTCGTGGCTGACGACCGACAGCGCGTGTACGGGGATGACGTGCGAGGGGTGGATGCAGGTCTTGCCGAGCAGGCCGTTGGCGTGGTCCAGGGAGATCTCTCTGAGCAGGCCGTCCATGGCGTGCTCGATGAGGCGGTCGCGCAGTTCCACGGCCTGCTCCTCCAGGAAGGGGCTGGAGCGCAGCAACGGCTTGAACATGCGTTCGGGGACCCGGAAGTACTCCCAGACCGGCCCGGTCACCGTGAATCCGGTGCCGTCGGCCCGGCCGAGCATGTTCACCACGTCCGCGATCACGGAGGCGATGATCTGCACGTCGTAGGCGGTCATGTCGGGCGCCCGCCGCAGCCCGTACGAGGAGCAGAAATCGGTCACCCCGAGCCTCAGCGCCAGCACCCTGCTCCGGTACTTGTCGACGGCGCGGGCGATGCCCTCCAGGGCGTCCACGCGCGTCTCCCGGTACATGAGCTCGGGCGTCTCCAGGACGGGCATGCCGAAGAGCCGGCGGCCGCTGCGCGCCTCCGCTCCGGTCAGCGCCTCCAGGAAGGGGATGCCGCGCTCCTCGGTGAACTTCGGGAACACGAACCCGGACAGCAGCGACACGCCGCCGCCGAGCCGGCGTACCAGATCGGGGATCTGCTCGGGCTCGCGGACCCGGATGAAGAGCAGCGGCAGCTCCACGCCCGCCCGGACCCGAGCGGCCAGGTCGGCGAACTGGCGGACGAGGTTCGCCTCGCCCGCCACCACGTCCTCGTCGCCGATGGAGTCCTCCAGGCACAGCACCATCGAGACCACGCCGAGTCCCGCCTGCTTGACGATGTCGTCGGCGAGCCGCTCCCGGGTGGCCGGGCTGTACAGCGTGGCGCCCAGGGCCGCGGAGAGCAGCCGGGCCGGGGAGTCGGCGGTGAACTCGCACGGCTCCTGGTGGAAGAGGCGCTGCCGCACCTCAGGTGCGATGTGCCCGAAATGACGCATAGAACTCCCCCGTGGCGTGGGCCTGGCCTGTGGAATGGGTAAAGGGTGGCCGGTAATAGTACGTACAAAGCCATGTCGAGGGTTCCCGCCGGGCATGAATTCCAGGTAACCCGCCTGTGTCGGTCGCGGAGCCCCCCGCGTTGTCGTGACCAGGACCGAGAGGGCAGGATGACCGCATGACGCACGCGATGCTGAAGGGGTCGAACGTCCCCGTGGAGGCCACCACGGTCCGGGCGGTACTGCGCTGGACCCCCGGGCAGGGAGTCCCGGACGTCGATGCCTCGGCGCTGCTCCTCGGCCCCGACGGACGTGTGCGCTCCGACGAGGACTTCGTCTTCTACAACCAGCCCCGGCACCCCTCCGGGAAGGTCTGGCGGATCGGCAAGAAACGGATGGCGGAAGGCCTCACCGACACGATCCAGACAGATCTCCCCGGTGTCGAGCCGAATGTCGGCCGAATCCTCCTGGTCGCATCGGCGGACGGCGTCCCGTTCGAACACGTACCCGCGCTGCGCATCCTGTTGTACGACGCCTCGGCTCCCGACGCCGAGCCGCTGGCCCACTTCGACATCAAGCCGGAGACCGGCGCCGAGACCGCCCTGATCTGCGGCGAGCTGTACCGCAGGGGCGAGGGCTGGAAGTTCCGCGCGCTGGGCGAGGGCTACAGCAACGGCCTCAAGGGCCTGGCGACCGACTTCGGCATCTCGGTGGACGAGTCGGAGTCGCTGGAGGAGCTCCCGGCCTCCCAGCCGCTGCCGCCCGAGCAGCCGACCTCGGTCCCGGCCCAGCCGACGTACGGCTACCCCCAGCCCGCCTCGCCGACCCACGGCTACCCCCAGCAACAGCCCCAGTCGGGCTACGGCTACCCCCCGCCGGCCCCGATCCCGGTGGCCACGGTCCCGAACACGGACTTCCGGCTGCCGCCGCAGGGACCGCAGTTCATCGGACGATGACCGCGCGGGCGCGGCCCCCTACTTCTCCACCTTCGTCTTGTAACCCCGCCCCCACTGCAGCCCCCACCCGTACAACCGGTCCAGCTCCCCCTGGAACCCGTACACGAACTTCACCTCGCGCCGGACGACCAGTTCGCCCTTGACGTTCTCGATCATCACCACCGCACACGACCGGGCCTGCGGATGCCGTTCGTCCAGGCCTATCTCGATCCGCGGCCCGTTGCTGGGGTAGAGCGTCACGATCGCGTGGGTGCGGTCGAACGCCGGCGTCTGGTCGTAGATGTACACGAAGACCAGCAGCCGCTTGATGTCGTCGCGATGATCAAGGTTGACGTACATCGTCTCCCCGGACGCGGACCCGAACCGGTCGTCGCCGCTGAGCTTGACGTACGGCGGTGCGTTCACGTCCCCGAGCAGGCCGCCGAGCGGCTGTACGACACCCTTGCTCCCGTCGGTCAGCTCGTACAGCGCCCCGAGGTCGAGGTCCACGTTGACCATGCTCTGCCCGTGCCCGATCACCTCCGGCGGCCTGAGCGCCTTGAAGGGGTGCCGGAACAGGCTCGTGCGCTGTTCGCCGTCGAAGTCGGACGTCCGCATCCGCCAGCTCAGGTTGATGCGCAGGTTGCCGGTGGCCGCGCCCTGCTTGGTGAGGGACACCTGCTGGTGCCGCTTGGTGAGCTCGATGGAGTTGGACGCGGCGCTGCCCGAGTCGAACTCGGCCGCCCTTCCGCCCAGCAGCCCGTCGAAGAAACCCATTCCCGCCCCCAGAGACTTCTGCCGACGCCTCGGGGCGGCCGACCGCGCCGGCCGCCCCGAACAGAGCGTTCCTCGTCCAGAAGGGTGTCACACCCTCCGTTTTCGGCCCGGCGAGCCGGTTCAGACGCCGGACGAGACCTCAGCCTTCTCGTCCGTCCCCGCTTTTCCCTCGGCCGCCGCCAACCGCTGGTTGCGTCGCACGGAGGACCAGAACGACCAGCCGATCAGGACGACGCCGACGAGACCGGTGATGACCTCGTTGATCTGGTACTGGATGGTGACCATCAGGATGACCGCCAGCGCGCCGATCGCGTAGTGGGCGCCATGCTCCAGATAGACGTAGTCGTCCAGGGTGCCCTGCCGGACCAGGTAGACCGTGAGCGACCGGACGTACATCGCGCCGATACCGAGGCCGAGGGCCATCAGCACGATGTCGTTGGTGATGGCGAAGGCGCCGATGACGCCGTCGAAGGAGAAGGACGCGTCCAGGACCTCCAGGTAGAGGAACATGAAGAACGCGGCCTGACCGGCCAGTACGACCGCCGACTTCTTCTTGCCGGTGCGCTCGGCCTCTTCCTCCTCCTCGTGCTCGCGCTCCTCCTCGGCTTCGAGCCGGTCCTCGAAGAAGCCGGAGAGGCCGCCGACGATCATGTAGGTGATCAGGCCGGCGATACCGGCGATCAGGACCGTCTGCGCCTTGTCGACATGGCCGCCGCCGTGCTGGTGGGCGTGGGTGGCGAAGGTGAAGGAGGTGATCAGCAGGACGATCAGGGCGATGCAGACCGCGAGCATGTCGACCTTGCCGAGCTTGGCCAGCGGACGCTCGATCCAGCGCAGCCACTGGATGTCCCGGTCCTCGAAGATGAAGTCGAGGAAGATCATCAGCAGGAACATGCCGCCGAAGGCGGCGATCGCCGGGTGGGCGTCGGTGACCAGTTCCTGGTAGCGGTCCTTGTTGTTGAGCGCGAGGTCGACGGCCTCGATGGGGCCCATCTTGGCGGTGACCGCGACGATCACGACGGGGAAGACCAGCCGCATGCCGAAGACCGCGATGAGAACGCCGACCGTGAGGAAGATCTTCTGCCAGAAGGCACTCATCTTCTTCAGGATTCCGGCGTTGACGACCGCGTTGTCGAACGACAGGGAGATCTCGAGGACGGCGAGGATCGCGACGATGCCGAAGGCCTCCCACCCCCCGTAGAAGACCGCGGCGACCAGGCCGAGCGCGGTGATCGCGAACGACCAGCCGAAGGTTTTCAGAAGCACTGGCTACCCCATCATGGTGTGGTACGGGTCTCTCCCGCGCCGTACGCGGCTTTACTCACTGTTGACCACGGAGTCTAGAGGGCATCGGTGTCCTACGGCTCGCGCGGGCCCGACATCCGGCTGTGACGGGTGCTACGAGACGTTCACACCGAAGTCGAGCGCGATACCCCGCAGCCCTGACGCGTACCCCTGGCCGACGGCCCGGAACTTCCATTCGCCCTGGTACCGGTAGAGCTCGCCGAAGATCATGGCGGTCTCGGTGGAGGCGTCCTCGCTGAGGTCGTAGCGGGCGAGCTCCTGGCCATCGGCCTGGTTGACGACCCGGATGAACGCGTTGGAGACCTGGCCGAAGGTCTGGCCGCGCTCGTCGGCCATGTGGATGGAGACCGGGAAGATGATCTTGTCGCACTGGGTCGGCACCTTGGGCAGATCGACCAGAATCGATTCGTCGTCGCCCTCGCCCTCACCGGTGAGGTTGTCTCCGGTGTGCTCGACGGAGCCGTCGGGGCTCTTGAGCTGGTTGTAGAAGACGAACCACTCGTCGCCGAGTACCCGGCCGTCCTTGCACAGCAGTGCGCTGGCGTCCAGGTCGAAGGGGGCGCCGGTGGTGGAGCGGGCGTCCCAGCCGAGTCCGATCATGACGTTGGTGAGGTTCGGTGCGGCCTTGGAGAGGGAGACATTGCCTCCCTTGGCGAGCGTGACGCCCATGGTGCTGGTCCTCCCCTAGCGGTGTTTCTCCGGTTGTCCTGCACGTCCGGCGCCGACCGTAAACGGTGCGACGCCGGACAGTGCGGACTTTCGAACGCCCTCGGCGGGCGCCCGGACGGGCTCAGACGTTGACGCCGAAGTCCTGGGCGATGCCGCGCAGGCCGGAGGCGTAGCCCTGGCCGATGGCGCGGAACTTCCACTCCGCGCCGTTGCGGTACAGCTCGCCGAAGACCATGGCGGTCTCGGTCGAGGCGTCCTCGGACAGGTCGTAGCGGGCGATCTCGGCGCCGCCGGCCTGGTTCACCACGCGGATGAACGCGTTGCGGACCTGGCCGAAGGACTGCTGGCGGTTGTCGGCGTCGTAGATCGACACCGGGAAGACGATCTTGTCCACGTCGGCGGGGACCGTGGCCAGGTTGACCTTGATCACCTCGTCGTCGCCCTCGCCCTCACCCGTGAGGTTGTCGCCGGTGTGCTCGACCGAGCCGTCGGGGCTCTTGAGGTTGTTGAAGAAGACGAAGTTCTGGTCGCTGCCGACCTTGCCCTCCTGGTTCAGCAGCAGCGCACTGGCGTCCAGGTCGAAGTCGGTGCCGGTGGTGGTCCGGACGTCCCAGCCCAGACCGACGAGGACCGCGGTCAGGCCCGGGGCCTCCTTCGTCAGCGATACGTTGCCGCCCTTGCTGAGGCTGACTCCCACGAGTCCTCCCTTGTGGTGTCCAGGGGCGGGGAGCCCCCGTCGTGCTTCGGATACCGGATCAACGATTCGATCCTAGTGACGGGTTCCCGCCCCCCGCAGGCCCTGGACCCCGAGAATTACCGGGTGTCGGCCCTGTCGGCCCCTAGGGGATCGGCGAACGGTCCTTGAAGCGGTCTACAGGGCGTCGAGCGCCTTCACGTAGTCGTTCAGGTCGCGCGCGTCCGGCAGTCCGTTGACCACGGTCCACCGCACGACGCCCTCCTTGTCGATGACGAAGGTGCCGCGGACCGCGCAGCCCTTGGCCTCGTCGAAGACGCCGTAGGCGCGCGAGGTCTCGCCGTGCGGCCAGAAGTCGCTGAGCAGTGGGTACTCCAGGCCCTCCTGCTCGGCGAAGACCCGCAGGGTGTGGATGGAGTCGTTGGAGACGGCGAGCAGCTGGGTGCCGCGGTCCTCGAACTGCGGCAGGTGGTCGCGCAGCTCGCACAGCTCACCGGTGCACACGCCGGTGAAGGCGAACGGGTAGAAGAGCAGCACGACGTTCTTCTCGCCGCGGAAGTCGGACAGCCGCACGGACCTGCCGTGGTTGTCCTTGAGCTCGAAGTCGGGCGCCTTGTCGCCGACCTGGATCGCCATCGCTGCATCCCTTCGTAAGGGGCTGTTCGGGTGAGGACACCCTATGCGGCGGCCCGTACGAGGCGATCACGGCAGGCCGACGGACGGACCGGGACGCGGTCCGTCCGTCGGGCGGAGTTCAGCGCTTCTTGGCGGCGCCCTTCGGGGTCAGCAGCCGGCTGCCGTTCCAGTCCTTGCCCACGCTGACACCCTTGGTCTGCGAGAGGCCGGCGGTCGTGGCCGCCTCGCCGATGTCGCTCGGCTCGACGTAGCCGTCACGGCCCGTCTTGGGAGTCAGCAGCAGGATCCAGCCGCCTTCCTCCATGTACGTGACGGCATCCACCAGCGCGTCCGTCAGGTCGCCGTCATCCTCACGGAACCACAGCACCACGGCGTCGGCCACGTCGTCGTAGTCCTCGTCCACCAACTCGGTGCCGATGGTGTCTTCGATGGACTCGCGGAGTTCCTGGTCGACGTCGTCGTCGTAGCCGATCTCCTGGACCACCTGGTCTGGCTGGAACCCCAGCCTGACGGCAGGGGTGGTCCGCTCCTCCGCGTGGTCCGCGGTCGCGCTCACGGGTTGCCTCCTGATCATGTCTTGTTGATTAACTCAGCCACGCGCGTGCGCGAAGCATTGGCCGTAGTCCACACGGGCGGGACGGATCGCGCAAGTACCCGGCCGTTCAGACCGCCGAAACGGTGACGATCCCGGCCGTGTCGCCGCAACTCCCGGCACCGTATCGCAGACGGGTGTGGCACACACCACTCCCTTTTGCCCGCTATGTTCCTTTCGGAATCATCCTCACATACGACGGTCGAACGAGTTTGCCAAGCACGTCACACCCCGGGCGTATCGTTGCGTTTTGGCCGGGCCCGAGTTACCTCACGGTAGAGATGACGTGCGCTGCCCCGAGGTGGACGATGGACAGCGGTGCAGGGAAACGCAGGGATATGCAGGAAAACGCAGGGAATCAGTGCCCCTCTGACAGGTAAGGAACAGCGTGGCTTCCGGATCCGATCGCAATCCGATCATCATTGGCGGCCTTCCGAGTCAGGTTCCTGACTTCGATCCCGAGGAAACCCAGGAGTGGCTCGACTCGCTCGACGCCGCCGTGGACGAGCGCGGCCGGGAACGGGCCCGTTATCTGATGCTCCGCCTGATCGAGCGCGCCCGCGAGCGGCGGGTGGCCGTACCCGAGATGCGCAGCACGGACTACGTCAACACGATCCCCACCCGCGCGGAGCCGTTCTTCCCGGGCAACGAGGAGATCGAGCGCAAGGTCCTCAACGCGACCCGCTGGAACGCGGCCGTGATGGTCTCCCGCGCGCAGCGTCCTGGCATCGGCGTCGGCGGCCACATCGCCACCTTCGCCTCCTCAGCGTCCCTCTACGACGTCGGCTTCAACCACTTCTTCCGCGGCAAGGACGACGGCCGCGGCGGCGACCAGGTCTTCTTCCAGGGCCACGCCTCCCCCGGCATCTACGCGCGCGCGTTCCTGCTCGACCGGCTCGGCGAGGAGCAGCTGGACGGCTTCCGCCAGGAGAAGTCGAAATACCCGAACGGCCTCTCCAGCTACCCGCACCCGCGCTCGATGCCGGACTTCTGGGAGTTCCCGACGGTGTCCATGGGCCTCGGCCCGATCGGCGCGATCTACCAGGCGCGGATGAACCGCTACATGCACGCGCGCGGGATCGCCGACACCTCGGGTTCGCACGTCTGGGCGTTCCTCGGTGACGGCGAGATGGACGAGCCGGAGTCGCTCGGCCAGCTGTCCATCGCCGCCCGCGAGGGCCTGGACAACCTGACCTTCGTCGTCAACTGCAACCTCCAGCGGCTCGACGGCCCGGTGCGCGGCAACGGCAAGATCATCCAGGAGCTGGAGTCGGTCTTCCGGGGCGCCGGCTGGAACGTGATCAAGCTGGTCTGGGACCGCACCTGGGACCCGCTGCTCGCCCAGGACCGCGACGGCCTCCTGGTCAACAAGATGAACACGACCCCCGACGGGCAGTTCCAGACCTACGCCACCGAGTCCGGCGCGTACATCCGCGACCACTTCTTCGGCGACGACCAGCGGCTGCGCGCGATGGTCGAGCACATGAGCGACGACCAGATCCTGCACCTGGGCCGCGGCGGACACGACCACCGCAAGATCTACGCGGCGTTCAAGGCGGCCACCGAGCACCGGGGCCAGCCGACGGTCATCCTGGCCAAGACGATCAAGGGCTGGACGCTGGGCCCGAACTTCGAGGGCCGCAACGCCACGCACCAGATGAAGAAGCTGACGGTCGCCGACCTCAAGGGCTTCCGGGACCGCCTGCACCTGCCGATCTCCGACCAGGAGCTGGAGTCCGGTCTGCCGCCGTACTACCACCCGGGCCGGAACTCGGAGGAGATCCAGTACATGCACGACCGGCGCAAGGGGCTCGGCGGCTACGTCCCGACCCGCGTCGTGCGCTCCAAGCCGCTCGCCCTTCCCGACGACAAGACGTACGCGACCGTGAAGAAGGGCACGGGCCAGCAGTCCATCGCGACCACCATGGCCTTCGTCCGTCTCCTCAAGGACCTCATGCGGGACAAGGAGCTCGGCCGCCGCTTCGTGCTGATCGCGCCGGACGAGTACCGCACCTTCGGCATGGACTCCTTCTTCCCGAGCGCGAAGATCTACAACCCGCTCGGCCAGCAGTACGAGGCGGTCGACCGCGACCTGCTGCTCGCCTACAAGGAGTCCCCGACCGGCCAGATGCTGCACGACGGCATCTCCGAGGCAGGCTGCACGGCCTCCCTGATCGCGGCGGGCTCGGCCTACGCCACCCACGGCGAGCCGCTCATCCCGGTCTACGTCTTCTACTCGATGTTCGGTTTCCAGCGCACCGGCGACCAGTTCTGGCAGATGGCCGACCAGTTGGCGCGCGGTTTCGTCCTGGGCGCGACCGCCGGCCGTACGACCCTGACCGGCGAGGGCCTCCAGCACGCCGACGGCCACTCCCAGCTGCTCGCCTCCACGAACCCGGGCTGTGTGGCCTACGACCCGGCGTACGCGTACGAGATCGCGCACATCGTCCAGGACGGCCTGCGCCGGATGTACGGCGGTGACGCCGAGCACCCGCACGGCGAGGACGTCTTCTACTACCTGACCGTCTACAACGAGCCGATCCAGCACCCGGCCGAGCCGGCCGACGTGGACGTCGAGGGCATCCTCAAGGGCATCCACCGGATCAGCGCGGGCACCGGCGGCACCGTCCCGGCGCAGATCATGGCGTCCGGTGTCGCGGTCCCGTGGGCGATCGAGGCGCAGCGGATCCTCGCCGCGGACTGGAACGTGAAGGCCGACGTCTGGTCCGCCACCTCCTGGAACGAGCTCCGGCGGGAGGCCGTGGCCTGCGAGGAGCACAACCTCCTGCACCCGGAGGAGGAGCAGCGCACCCCGTACGTGACGCGCAAGCTGAGCGTCGCCGAGGGTCCGTTCGTGGCCGTGTCCGACTGGATGCGGTCGGTTCCGGACCAGATCGCGCGCTGGGTGCCGGGCACGTACCAGTCGCTGGGCGCCGACGGCTTCGGCTTCGCCGACACGCGCGGCGCGGCACGCCGGTTCTTCCACATCGACGCCCAGTCGATCGTGGTCGCGGTGCTGACCGAGCTGGCCCGTGAGGGCAGGCTGGACCGCTCGGTGCTCAAGCAGGCCATCGACCGGTACCAACTGCTGGACGTGGCGGCGGCACACCCGGGCGTGGCGGGCGGCGACGCGTAGTCGCCGCGTCCGGCTTCGGCCGGGGCGGCCGGTGGGGAGCTGCGGGTCCGCCGGGGGACGATCGCGCCCACGCGGCGGAGCCGCAGCTCGACGCAGGCCCGCGCCCTTCGGGGCGTGGATGATGCCTACGATGCGCACATGGAGGAACAGTCCGCGCAGGCGCGTTGGGAGCAGCTGACCCAACGGCCGTTGCTGGCGCTCGCGGTGGCCTTCGCCGTCGCCTACGCGCTGCCGATCGTGGACAGTTCCGCAGGCCATGTCCTCACCGCCGCGTGCACGGTGGCGGAGTGGGTGGTGTGGGGTTCGTTCGCTCTCGACTACCTCGTACGGCTGGCTCTGGCGCCCCGGCGCAAGGAGTTCGTGCGGACACACTGGATAGACCTGTGCGCGGTGGTGTTGCCGATACTCCAGCCGCTGCGGCTGCTACGGCTCGTCGCGACGCTGACGCTGGTGGGGCGGCGGGCCCGGATGGCCTCGCAGATCCGGCTGACGACGTACGTGGTGGGCGCGGTCGTCGGACTGCTGATGTTCGGGTCGCTGGCCGTGCTCTCGGTGGAACGGGGCTCCCCGAACGGGAACATCCGGACGCTGGGTGACGCGCTGTGGTGGTCGTTCACGACGATGACGACGGTGGGATACGGCGACCACGCGCCCACGACCGGGCTGGGCCGGATGATCGCGGTCGGCCTGATGCTGTCCGGGATCGCCCTGCTGGGTGTGGTGACGGCGAACATCGCGACGTGGTTCATCGCGCGGTTCGAGAAGGACGACGTGGAGGAGCGGCGGCAGACGGAGGCGATCGCTCTGCTGACCGAGGAGGTGCGGGCGTTGCGGGCCGAGGTGACCGCTTTGCGCGAGGGGGTGGGGGCTGGCGCGGGGGGACGCTCACCGGTGGCGGGGTGCCGCTGCGCCCACCCGTGCCGCCCGGCGGTCCCCCCAGGCCTTTCGGGCTCTGGGGGAGGCACGACCGCCCGCAGCTAGGGCGCCCCTTCAGGGGCGCGGGGCTGGGTCGAGGTGCGGCTCCGCCGCGTGGTGGGCGCGACCAGCCCCCACCGGCTCGCGGCTAGACCGATACGCCCGCCAGCCAGAACAGCGCCAGTACCGTATCGATCGCCCCCAGCACCACGGCCACCAGCGCCGGAATCGAGCTGTTCGGCGACCACCGGCGGTCCATGGAGAGCCAGCCGCACACCAGTGCCGCCGGCCCCAGCACGATCCCGAGGGCGAAGAAGCCGACCACGGCGAATATCGTGCCGATGATTCCGAGCGTGCCACGGTCCAGCCCGCTCCGCGGACCTGTGCGGCCGCCTGAACGGGGGTACCCGCGTGTTCGTTGGCCGAAGCTCGCCATCATCAACTCCCTCGTCTCCATGGACTCTTCGGGTGCGATGACCGGGTACCCCTGTTCCGCGTCCCCAGACCTGCCCGCGCGCTGCCCCCCTCCAGCAGCGCGCCGCGGCCCGGCTGTCCTCCCATGCCCTGCGGAGGACTTGACCCACTGTGACCTGCGGCGCGTGCCGAGGGCGAGAAATCTTTAGCGGAGTCACCCTGATAGGCGAACTCCGCCCAAAGAAACCGGACATATCGGCCGACGGGGTGCGCTGAACCCGCGTCAGACGTGCCCGACGCCCGCGCCGGCGTCCGCGTTCTCGCCGCGCTTGGTGAGCAGCGCGACCAGGATCGCGACCGCCGCCACGCCCGCCGCGACCAACGAGGCGAGGCTCATGCCGGAGATGAACGTGTCGTGGGCGACGTCGGAGATCTTCGCGGCGATCTCCGCGGGGGTGCCCTTGGCGACCGGCGCGACACCGACCTGGACCGCCTCGGAGGCCTGCGCCAGCTGCGCGTCGGTCAGCTTCGGCAGCCCCGCGTCGGCCCAGTTGCCCGGCAGGTCGCTGTCGACCTTGGAGGCCATCACGGCGCCCAGGACGGCCGTCCCGAGGCTGCCGCCGATCTGCATCGCGGCCTGCTGGAGACCGCCGGCCACACCGG
The DNA here is from genome assembly GCF_040682795.1 of Streptomyces sp. NPDC051105. NCBI lineage: Bacteria > Bacillati > Actinomycetota > Actinomycetes > Kitasatosporales > Streptomycetaceae > Streptomyces > Streptomyces sp. NPDC051105. The sequence continues at coordinate 368,738 of NZ_JBFBBR010000004.1, forward strand.
ACAGCTCCATCGCCGCGTTGCCGACGATGACCTCGGTGGCGCCGACCATGACCGGCGCGAGGCCGAGGCCGAGCAGGGCGAACCAGACGGACATCACGCCGCTGCCGGTGTCCGCCTTCAGGGTGGACATGCCGTACATGGCGATCGCGGTGGCCGCCATGCCACCGGCCAGCGGGATCCGCGGGCCGAGCTTGGTGATCGCGGCACCGGCCAGCGGCGAGCCGACGATCATCATGCCGGTGAGGGGCAGGAGATGGAGGCCGGCGTCCACCGGATCCATCCCATGCACGTTCTGCAAATAGAACGTCACGAAGAACAGGCCGCCCATGAAGGCGATGGCCATCAGGACCATCAGGACCACGCCCGCGGAGAGCGGGACCGAGCGGAACAGGGTGAGCGGGATCAGCGGCTCCTTGACCCTGGTCTCCCAGAAGGAGAAGAGGGCGAAGCCCAGCACGGACACGGCGATGAACGTCCACGTCAGGCCGGCGCCCCAGCCCCAGCTCGGCGCCTTGATGAGCGCCCAGACCAGGCAGAACATCGCGCCGGAGAGCAGGGCGATGCCGAGCAGGTCGAAGGAGCGCGGCGCGTTCTCCGCGCGGTGGTCGCGCAGGATCAGGACGCCCAGGACGAGGGCGAGCAGGCCGACCGGCACGTTGATGAAGAACACCGACTGCCAGCTGACGTGCTGCACCAGCACACCGCCGAGGATCGGGCCGCCCGCGGTGGAGGCGCCGATGACCATGCCCCAGATGCCGATCGCCATGTTGAGCTTCTCGGCCGGGAAGGTGGCCCGCAGCAGGCCGAGCGCGGCCGGCATCAGCAGCGCGCCGAACAGGCCCTGGAAGACGCGGAAGGTGACGACCAGGCCGATGCTGTCGGACAGGCCGATGGCGCCCGAGGCGGCGGCGAAGCCGACGACGCCGATCAGGAAGGTCTGCCGGTGGCCGAAGCGGTCACCGAGCTTGCCCGCGGTGATCAGGGAGACCGCGAGGGCGAGGAAGTAGCCGTTGGTGATCCACTGCACCTGGGCGAAGGTGGCGCCGAGGTCCTTCTGGATCGCCGGGTTGGCGATGGCCACGATGGTGCCGTCGAGGGCGACCATCATGACCCCGACGGCGACGGTGATCAGGGTGAACCAGGGGTGGCCGCGCAGGCCGGAGGCCGGCGGCTGTTCCGGCAGGGCTGTAGGTGTCGCGTCCCCCGACCCCGCCGTGTCGATCGTGGTCTGACTAGTCATACGATCGAGGCTAGTGACAGCCGCTGACAGTTGACAAACGAAATCACTAGTCAGTAACTGTCAGACATGGAAACGCTGCGCGAACGCAAGAAACAGCGCACCCGGGACGCGCTGCTGCGCAACGCGCTGGAGCTGTTCGTGACCCGGGGCTACGAGCACACCACCATCGACGAGATCGCCGAGTCCGTCGACGTCTCGCAGCGCACCTTCTTCCGCTACTTCGCCAGCAAGGAGGACGTGGCCTTCTTCGTGCCACGGCTCACCGAGGCGCACTACGTCGAGGCGGTGCGCCGGCGGCCGGCCGAGGAGACCCCGCTGGAGGCGCTGCGCGGGTCCGTCATGGACAGCTGGGACAGCATCGAGGAGGCCATCGAGCGGTACGTCCCGGTGGAACTGCTGATGCGCACGTACAAGATGATCGAGGCGACCCCGGTCCTGTTCGCCGCCCATCTGCGGCGCCAGTCGGAGACGGAGGAGGAGATCGCGCGGATCGTCGCCGAGCGCGAGGGCGTCGACCCGAACACCGACCCCCGGCCCCGGCTCGTGGTCGCCGTGTTCGGCGCGGTCATCCGGGTGACCGAGCGGCACTGGTCCGTCGGCGAGGACTTCAGCGTCACGGCGATCCGCGAATTGACCGCGTCCTACCTCGACCAGGTGGGTCCGGCGCTCACCGGCAACTGGCGTGAGAGCCGCGAGAGCTGAGAGAGCCGGGACGGACCGCACGAGCCGAGATCCGCCACGCGTTTGCCGAAACGTGATAACCGTCACTCGGTTACCGCGAGACCCCTTCGTTCTCCTAGTGTGTCCTCCCAGTGACTTCCTTCGACACCTCCCCGCCGCTCAACGTCTGGCGCGCCCTGCTCGCCCTGGCCGTGGTGTTCGTGATGCTCGCGACCACCGGTTGGACGGCCATGCGCGCGCACCGCGAGACCACCGCCCTGCAGACCTCCCTCGACAAGTGGGAGCACGGCAGCCTGCACGGTCTCCACCTGCCGGACCCGGAGGCGTCCCCCGCACGGCTCACCCGCTTCTTCGCCGCGCTCACCGGGCAGGAGCGCGACCGGCTCGTGCACCGCTACCCACTCGCGGTCGGCAACATGAACGGCGCCCCGGCAGGCCTGCGCTACCGGGCCAACCACATCGCCCTCGACCAGCAGCGCGCCATCGAGAAGAAACGTATGCACGACCCACGGCTCACCGCGGCCGGACAACAGGACGCGGGCCGCCGGATGCACCGCTACGAGGCGCTGATGGCCAAGGGCCGGCAGATCCTCGCCTTCGACCCGGACGGCAGCGGCCGGGTCGCCGAGGTGTTCGGCGACCTCAGCAGGGCCGAGCGGGTCTCCGTCGTCGTCCCCGGCGTCGACACCGACCTGCTCACCTTCCAGCGGACGAACCGTCAGTACACCGCCCCGGTCGGCATGGCCAGGGCGCTGTACAGGGCGGAGCGCACGGCGAGCCCCGCGACCCGTACGGCGGTGATCGCCTGGGCCGACTACACCGCGCCCGACGGGCTCGGCGTGGGCGCGGCGACCGGCACGGCCGCCGCGCGGGGCGCCGTACGCCTCAACGCGCTGCTGCGCGCGCTGCCCGGCACGGCACCGGTGTCGTTGTTCTGCCACAGTTACGGCTCGGTGGTCTGCGGGGTGGCCGCGCACGAGATGCCCGGCCGGGTGTCCGACATAGCCGTGGCCGCCAGCCCCGGAATGCGGGTCGAAAGCGCCTCGCACCTGGGTACCTCCGCCCGGGTGTGGGCGATGCGGGACGCCACCGACTGGATCCAGGACGTCCCCTACATGGAGTTCGGCGGACTCGGCCACGGCGCCGACCCCGTCTCCTCCTCCTTCGGGGCGCGGGTGCTGTCGGCGCACGACGCCCAGGGACACGCCGGCTACTTCGAGCCGGGCACGGACAGCCTGCGCAACCTCGCCGACGTCGGGGTTGGCGCGTACGGTGCGGTGACGTGCGCCCACGACGATGACGGGTGCCGGGCGAATCTGTCCGGCACGTCGATGGCCGGACGCGCGTAGAGACAGCAGGAAGTGCGGTATGCGCGGGGATGGGACTGAGAAGCACGTGCCGCATACGATGAGCCGCATGGGTGACGTACTGGCCGGATTTCATGCCGCCTGGGAGTTCGAGTCCGACTCCGTGCTCATCCGCTACGAACGGGGGATTCGAACACCCAAGCTCTTCCAGACGCTGGGTGAACGCCGGGTGCCGTTCGCCGCGCTCGCGGGGGTGACCCTCACCCCTGGCAAACGGGGCACAGTGGTCCTGCGGGCCGAGCCGCGCCCGGGCGCCGATCCCCTGATGGAGGCGGCCGCCGGGCAGCTGAAGGACGGCAGCGACCCCTACCGGCTCGTCCTCCCCGCCGAGCGGGAGACTCTCGCGGAGTACTACGCCGACGAACTGCGGCCGCTGCTCACCGAGTCCGGGTCCGAGCCGGCCGAGAGGTTTCTGGTGGCCGCGCCCGAGACGCCCCGGCAGTTCAAGGCGTACGACGGCAAGGCGAGCTTCGACGGCAAGGCCGTGCACTTCCGCTGGTCGTGGACGGGCGCGTCGACGGCCAAGTGGAAGGCCGGCGACCAGCGCTTCGCGGTGGCCGACCTGGGGGGTGTGGAGTGGCGGTCCCCGGAGGTCTTCGAGGGACATCTACGACTGCTGCGCCGCGGGGACCTCACCGGGGCGGCGCCGGCGGTCCCGGCCGACCAGGATCCGGCGACCGTGGTGTTCGGGCTCGGATACGGTCCGGTGCACGAGTCGCTGCCGTTCGCCGCGGCGGTCCTGGAGGCGGTACGGGCCAAGGGCGGGGCCGCGCTGCCCTCGTCGGCGGGGCGGCGGGACCCCGCCGACATCGCGGAGCGGATTCGCCATCTGGGAGAACTGCACCAGGCGGGGCTGGTCACCGACGAGGAGTTCGCCGCGAAGAAGGCGGAGCTGCTGGCGGAGCTGTGAGGGCGCCTCAGCTCCCGCCCGTCCCGTAGAAACTGATCTTCCGGTCCAGCACCGACAGCGTGTCGTGCAGCTCGGCGATGCGGGACAGGACGTCCCTGCGCGTCTGCTCCAGCAGCTCCCGGCGCTCCTGGTAGGTGCCGTCGCCCTCCCGCACCAGCTCCGCGTACCGGACCATGTCCGCCACCGGCATCCCGGTCAGCCGGAGCTTGGTCACGAAGTCCAGCCAGTCCAGATCGCTGTTGCTGTAGCGGCGCTGGCCGGTGTGGGAGCGGTCGATGTGGGACATCAGGCCGATCCGCTCGTACCAGCGCAGGGTGTGGGCGGTCAGTCCGGTGAAGGCGACGACCTCGCTGATCGTGTAGTGGTCCTGGCCCTCGGGGCGCGGATGCCGGCGGGGTGGGGCGGAACAGATGTCGGCGGGTGCGCGGTCGGACTGCCGAGTGGGGGCCGCGGTCGAGGTCTGCATCACCGTCATGACCCCACGCTATGACCTTCGAGTGCGCTCGAAGCAAGCAGAACCCGGTAAGACGGTAAGAAATCCGCGCGACGCCGGGGACGGCCGCTGACTACCGTGCGCGGGTATGAGTCTCGTACGCCGTGCCGGGCCCGAGGACGCACCCGAAGTGCTGCGTCTGCGCCAGATCATGATCGACGCACTGCCCGGTGGGGACGCCTCCACCCACTGGCACGCCCCGGCGCTGCCGGGACTCCGGCAGCGGCTGGGCGAGCCGGACGGGGACTTCGCCGCGTTCGTCGTCGACCACCCGGACCGGCCGGGGGCGCTGGCCGCGCTGGTCGTCGGGACCATCGACTACCGCATCGGCAAGGCGTCCAGTCCGCACGGGCGCTCCGGCTACGTCTTCAGCGTGGCCACCGACCCGGACGCGCGCCGTCGCGGGTACGCGCGCGCGTGCATGGCGGAACTGCTGGCCTGGTTCCGCCAGCGGGGCGCCGGGCAGGTCATGCTGACCGCGTCGCCCGAGGCCGAGCCCCTCTACGCCGCGCTCGGCTTCGTCCACAAGCCGGACCCCACGATGACCCTGACGCTCTGATCCGCTTAGGCTCGTCGGCATGTCCTTGCAGAGCCTTGCGTTGATCGAGAACTGGCCGGTTCCCACCGCCGCGGCGGGTGCCGTACGGGCCGACGGGACGGTCCTGGGCACCCACGGTCCGGCTGGGCAGCGCTTCCCGCTGGCCTCCGTGACCAAGCCGCTCGCCGCGTACGCGGTGCTCGTCGCGTACGAGGAGGGGGCGGTCGAGCTCGACGAGCCCGCCGGGCCGCAGGGGGCGACGGTACGGCATCTGCTCGCGCACACCTCGGGGCTGGCCTTCGACGAACACCGGGTGACGGCACCGCCCGGGGAGCGACGGCTGTACTCCAACGCCGGGTTCGAGGTGCTCGGGGACCATGTCGCCAAGGCGACGGAGATTCCGTTCGGCGAGTATCTGCGGCAGGCGGTGCTTGAGCCGCTGGACATGACGTCGACGTCTCTCGAAGGGTCACCGGCGAAGGACGGCGTCTCCTCGGTCGCCGACCTGCTCCGCTTCGCGGCGGAGTTGCAGGCGCCGAGGCTGCTGGACCCGCGGACGGTGGCGGAGGCGACGCTGACCGTCCAATACCCCGGGACGAAGGGCGTGTTGCCCGGGTACGGCCACCAGAACCCGAACGACTGGGGCCTGGGGTTCGAGATCCGGGACGGCAAGTCCCCGCACTGGACGGGCAGTTCGTCCTCCGCCCGAACCTTCGGCCACTTCGGCCAGTCGGGAACGTTCCTGTGGGTGGACCCCGACGCGGGGGTGGCGTCCGTGGCCCTCACGGACCGGGCGTTCGGCCCCTGGGCGGTCGACGCGTGGCCGCCGTTCACGGACTCGCTGCTGACGGAGCTGCGCGGCTGAGGTCGGCCGGGGGCGGGTGGGGACGCTTACCGGCGCTTGCGGGGTGCCGCCGCGCCCACCCGTGCCGCCTGGGGGCCCCAGGCCTTTCGGGCTCCGGGGGAGGCACGCCTGCCCGCAGCTATGTGGGACACGGCTGGGAAGCGCCCTGTAAGGGGCGCGGGGAACTGCGCGGGCAACCCCCACCGCCCCGCAGGCAGGGGACGGCCGCAGCTACCCCGCCATCTCCCACACCAACACCTCGGCCGGCGTCAGCCCCTCCGCCGCCAAGTCCTTCGCCCCCACCACCCGAACCGAATCCCCCGCCCCCAACGGCTCCCCACCCACCCGCACTTCCCCCCGCACCACATGCACATACACGTACGCCCCGTCCGGGACCGCCGTCCGCTCCCCCGCCACCAGCCGGCGCACGTGCAGCATCGCCGCGGCCTCCGGGACGGCGTACGGCGTCGAGTCGGCGATGCCGCGGACGATCTCGTACGACGGCTCGCCGCCGGGCCGTACCGGGGCCAGCCACATCTGGACGAAGGTCAGGGGCAGCTCCCCGTCGTTGCGCTCCACGTGGCGGACGCCCCCCGCCGAGCTGAGCCGCTGCACGTCCCCCCGGCGCACCACCGTCTCGTTGCCCTCCGAGTCGCGGTGGGTCAGCTCGCCCTCGACCACCCAGGTCACGATCTCGGTGTGGCTGTGCGGATGCTCGTCGAAGCCGGCGCCCGGCGCCAGGCGCTCCTCGTTGCAGGCGATGATCGCGCCGAAGCGGAGGTTGTCGGGGTCGTAGTGCGGCCCGAAGGAGAAGGCGTGGCGGGACTCGATTCCGGCTGCCGGGTCCCCTCCGGGGTAGCGCTCAGCCGCGCGCCGTACGTCCATCACGGAACCACCGTAGACCGGAGTCGGCACCCGGCGGCGCATGCTCCCGTCCGGATAAGGCAGTCTTGTCCCCGTGCCCGAACCCGTAACCCGCAAGTCCGACCCCTCGGCTCATGCAGTCCACCAGCACTCCGCGACCCTGAAGCGGCTGGAGAAGTCGTCCGGCAGCCTCGCCGCCCAGGCCATCGCGCGGATGGACGAGACCCTGCCGTGGTACCGGGCCATGCCACCGGAGAACCGTTCCTGGATCGGGCTCGTCGCCCAGGCGGGTATCGCGGCCTTCACCGAGTGGTTCCGGCACCCCGACGCACCGCAGGCCATCTCCACCGACGTCTTCGGGACCGCCCCGCGTGAGCTGACCCGGGCGATCACACTGCGGCAGACCGTGGAGATGGTGCGCACGACCATCGAGGTCATGGAGAGCGCCATCGACGAGGTGGCGGCCCCCGGCGACGAGAGCGTGCTGCGGGAGGCGCTGCTGGTCTACGCCCGGGAGATCGCCTTCGCCACCGCCCAGGTGTACGCGCAGGCCGCCGAGGCACGGGGTGCCTGGGACGCCCGGCTGGAGTCGCTGGTCGTCAACGCGGTGCTGAGCGGGGAGGCCGACGAGGGGGCGGTGAGCCGGGCCGCCGCACTGGGCTGGAACTCGCCCGAGCATGTGTGCGTCGTGCTCGGTACCGCGCCCGACGGGGACAGTGAGCTGACCGTCGAGGCCATCCGGCGGGCCGCCCGGCATGCCAAGTTGCAGGTGCTCACCGGGGTGCTCGGGGACCGGCTGGTGGTCATCGCGGGTGGCAACGACAACCCGCTGGCCGTCGCCAAGTCGCTGATCGGACCCTATGCCGCCGGGCCGGTGGTCGCGGGGCCCGTGGTACCCGATCTGCTGGCCGCCACCCGGTCCGCGCAGGCCGCCGCCGCGGGGCTCAAGGCCTGTTCCGCCTGGCAGGACGCACCGCGGCCGGTACTGGCGGACGATCTGCTTCCGGAGCGCGCCATGGCGGGTGATCCAGGCGCGCGCGAGCAGTTGGTGGAGGAGATCTACAGACCGCTGGAAGAAGCGGGCTCGGCGCTCCTGGAAACGCTGAGCGTCTATCTGGAACAGGCGAGCAGCCTGGAGGGCGCGGCCCGAATGCTCTTCGTTCACCCGAACACCGTGCGCTACCGGCTTCGACGTGTGACTGACGTCACCGGATGGTCGCCGTCCGATGTACGATCCGCCTTCACGCTGCGGATCGCACTGATCCTGGGGCGTCTGGTTGATGGAGATCCCCAGCCGTAGGATTTTGTCGGGGGTCCACAAAACCCCCTCGTGTTCTTCGTCCCTGTCCCCACGGGCGGCCGTGGGGTTCCCCAAGAGAGAGTGTGAGAGTGCTCGTACTCGTCGCTCCCGGCCAGGGCGCCCAGACGCCCGGCTTCCTGACCCCCTGGCTCGAACTCCCCGGTGCCCAGGACCGCTTGCGTGAATGGTCCGAGCTCATCGGGCTCGATCTGGTGCACTACGGCACGAACGCCGACGCGGACGAGATCCGTGACACCGCGATCGCGCAGCCGCTGCTCGTCGCCGCCGGGATCCTGTCCGGCGCGGCACTCGGTGCCATGACGGACATCGCCCCGGGCGCGGTCGCGGGACACAGCGTCGGTGAGATCACCGCCGCCGCCTTCGCGGGCGTCCTGGACGACACCGACGCGCTGCGCCTGGTCCGCAAGCGGGGTGTGGCGATGGCCGAGGCCGCCGCGATCACCGAGACCGGCATGTCGGCGCTGCTCGGCGGCGACCCGGACGTCTCGGTCGCGCACCTGGAGAAGCTGGGCCTGACCCCGGCGAACATCAACGGCGCAGGCCAGATCGTCGCCGCGGGCACCCTGGAGCAGCTCGCCGCGCTGAGCGAGGACAAGCCCGAGGGCGTCCGCAAGGTCGTCGCCCTCAAGGTCGCCGGTGCCTTCCACACGCATCACATGGCTCCCGCGGTCGACAAGCTGGCCGAGGCCGCCAAGGAGCTCGCGCCCGCCGATCCGAAGCTCACCTACGTCTCCAACCGGGACGGACGGGCGGTCACCTCCGGTGACAGGATCGTGGAGCGGCTGGTCGGACAGGTCGCCAACCCGGTCCGCTGGGATTTGTGCATGGAGACCTTCAAGGAGCTCGGCGTGACCGCTCTGCTGGAGGTGTGCCCCGGGGGCACCCTGACCGGCCTGGCCAAGCGCGCGCTGCCCGGCGTGAAGACGCTGGCCCTGAAGACCCCCGACGACCTCGACGCGGCCCGCGAGCTCATCGCCGAGCACAGCTGAATTAGGAGCCCACTGCGATGTCGAAGATCAAGCCCAGCAAGGGTGCCCCGTACGCGCGCATCCTCGGCGTCGGCGGCTACCGCCCGACCCGCGTGGTGCCCAACGAGGTGATCCTGGAGACGATCGACTCGTCCGACGAGTGGATCCGGTCGCGCTCCGGCATCGAGACCCGGCACTGGGCGGGCCCGGACGAGACCGTGGCCGCGATGTCGATCGAGGCCTCCGGCAAGGCGATCGCGGACGCGGGCGTCTCCGCCGAGCAGATCGGCGCCGTGGTCGTCTCGACGGTCTCGCACTTCAGCCAGACCCCGGCCGTGGCGACCGAGATCGCCGACAAGCTGGGCACGAACAAGGCCGCCGCCTTCGACATCTCGGCCGGCTGCGCGGGCTTCGGCTACGGCCTGACGCTCGCCAAGGGCATGGTGGTGGAAGGTTCCGCCGAGTACGTGCTCGTGATCGGCGTGGAGCGGCTCAGCGACCTGACCGACCTGGAGGACCGGGCCACGGCCTTCCTGTTCGGCGACGGCGCGGGCGCGGTCGTGGTCGGCCCCTCGCAGGAGCCGGCGATCGGCCCGACGGTGTGGGGCTCCGAGGGCGACAAGTCGGAGACCATCAAGCAGACGATTCCCTGGGACCGTCTTCACTTCGGTGACAGGTCCGGGCTGCCGGTGGACAGCCAGGGCAACATCAAGTTCCCCGCGATCACGCAGGAGGGCCAGGCGGTGTTCCGCTGGGCCGTGTTCGAGATGGCGAAGGTCGCTCAGCAGGCGCTGGACGCGGCCGGGATCAGCGCGGACGACCTGGACGTCTTCATCCCGCACCAGGCCAATGTGCGGATCATCGACTCGATGGTGAAGACTCTCAAGCTGCCGGAGCACGTCACGGTCGCCCGTGACATCCGCACCACCGGCAACACCTCGGCCGCCTCGATCCCGCTCGCGATGGAGCGGCTCCTGGCGACCGGCGAGGCGAAGAGCGGCGACACCGCGCTCGTCATCGGGTTCGGGGCGGGTCTCGTCTACGCCGCCACTGTCGTTACCCTCCCCTAGGCACTCCGTGCCGGATCATGCATCCGGTACCGGAAACGCCAGCAACACCGCAGCAACCGTCTGGAACATCTAAGAAGGAGCGCCTGACATGGCCGCCACTGAGAAGGAGATCGTCGACGGTCTCGCCGAGATCGTGAACGAGATCGCCGGGATCCCCGTGGAGGACGTCCAGCTGGACAAGTCCTTCACCGACGACCTGGACGTCGACTCGCTGTCCATGGTCGAGGTCGTCGTCGCCGCCGAAGAGCGCTTCGACGTCAAGATCCCGGACGAGGACGTCAAGAACCTGAAGACCGTCGGGGACGCCACCAACTACATCCTCAAGCACCAGGACTGAGTTCCCGCCGGGTCCCGGGCCGCGTGCCCGGGTACCCGGCAGGTTCCCGGTCTGCGAGGCCCCGCCACCCGGCGGTGGCGCCGTCGAATCCCGTATCCGTTGGAGAAAGAATTCCCGTGAGCCCGACCAATCGCACCGTGGTCGTCACCGGTATCGGCGCAACCACACCGCTGGGTGGCGACGCAGCTTCGTTCTGGGAGGCCCTGACCGCCGGCAAGTCCGGTGTCCGCCTCCTGGAGCAGGACTGGGCGGCCGAGCTGCCCGTCCGTATCGCGGCACAGATCGCCGTCGAACCGGGCGAGATCATCCCGCGCCCGCAGGCCCGCAAGCTGGACCGGTCCGCGCAGTTCGCGCTGATCGCCGCCCAGGAGGCCTGGAAGGACGCCGGTTTCACCGCCAGGGCCGGTGAGGACTCGTCCGCCAACCCCGACCGGGTCGGCGCCGTCATCGCCTCCGGCATCGGTGGTGTGACGACCCTGCTCGACCAGTACGACGTGCTCAAGGAGAAGGGCGTACGCCGCGTCTCCCCGCACACCGTGCCGATGCTGATGCCCAACTCGCCGGCCGCCAACGTCGGTATCGAACTGGGTGCGCGGGCCGGTGTGCACACGCCCGTGTCGGCCTGCGCCTCCGGCGCCGAGGCCATCGGGTACGCCATCGAGATGATCCGCACCGGGCGTGCGGACATCGTCGTGGCCGGCGGCACGGAGGCGGCGATCCACCCGCTGCCGATCGTCGCGTTCGGCAACATGATGGCGATGTCCAAGAACAACGACGACCCCGAGGGTGCGTCGCGTCCCTACGACTCCGGCCGTGACGGCTTCGTCCTCGGTGAGGGCGCGGGCGTGATCGTCCTGGAGTCCGAGGAGCACGCGAAGGCGCGCGGGGCGCGGATCTACGTCGAGGCGGTCGGGCAGGGCATCTCCGCCGACGCGCACCACATCACACAGCCGGAGCCGTCGGGCAACGGCATCGCGCACGCGCTGCAGAACCTGCTCGACAACACGGATCTCAAGCCGGCCGACATCGTGCACGTCAACGCGCACGCGACGTCGACGCCGCAGGGTGACGTGGCCGAGGTCAAGGCCCTGCGGAAGGTGTTCGGCGACGACGTCGACCACATGGCCATCTCGGCGACCAAGTCGATGACGGGGCACCTGCTGGGCGGTGCGGGTGGTATCGAGACCGTCGCGTCGATCCTGGCGCTGGTGAACCGTACGGCACCGCCGACCATCAACCTGGACAACCTCGACCCCGAGGTCACCGCGGATGTGGTGCGGGGTGAGGCGCGTGCGCTGCCCGAGGGGCGGATCGCCGTGCTCAACGACTCGTTCGGGTTCGGTGGGCACAACGTGGTGCTGGCGTTCAGGACCGTGTGAGAGACGCTGCGCTGAGGCTTGTGGCCCGGACTCCGTTGGACGGAGTGCGGGCCACAGTGCGTTTCGTCGTCGGCTGACCGCCCGGTGGGGGTTGTTCGCGCAGTTCCCCGCGCCCCTGAAGGAAGGGCGCTGCAGAGCGCCCCGTAAGGGGCGCGGGGCTGTATGTGACCTGCGGCTACCGCCGCGTGGGCGCGCCAAGCCACGACGGCGCCGCGGACGGCATCCGGCGTCACACCACCTGGTGGAGCCAGCGGACCGGGGCGCCCTCGCCCGCGTAGCGGAACGGCTCCAGTTCGTCGTCCCAGGGCTTGCCCAGGAGTTTGGAGATCTCGGCCTCAAGGTCGGTCTCGCCGCGCTGTGAGCGGGTCATCGCGGCCCTCAGGCGGTCCTCCGGGATCAGGATGTCTCCGTGGATTCCGGTGACCGCGTGGAAGATGCCGAGGTCGGGGGTGCAGCTGTAGCGCTCGCCCTCGGCCTTCGCGCAGGGCTCGGCCGTGACCTCGAAGCGCAGCAGGTGCCAGCCGCGCAGTGCGGAGGCCAGTTTGGAGGCCGTGCCGACCTCGCCCTGCCAGGAGAACTCGGAGCGCCAGGTGCCGGGGGCGGCCGGCTGCCGGATCCAGTCGAGGTTGACGCGCGTGCCTAGCACCCCGGCGACGGCCCACTCGACGTGCGGGCACAGCGCGCGCGGCGCGGAGTGCACGTACAGAACTCCACGTGTCGTCACCGGAACCTCCGGGCAGAGCGGGACATCTGGCTGGCTGGCTGGCGGCAGCGGCACGAAGGCCGCGTTGATGGCGAGGCTACCGTGCGGCGGCGCAAGGAGTGTGACGTACCGTCGGTCCCACTGCCAGGAAACCCCTGCCATTCACCCAGGGGGACGCTTGTACGGGGGTGGACCGTTGCAGGGCGGGGGGTGGGAACTCCCGTGCGTTGTTATGAAGGGGGACGAACCAGTCGACGGAGAGGACCAGCGGGGTATGCGGAAGCAGCGACGCCGGCGTGCGCGTGCCCTGGTCGGTGTCGTCGCCGCGACCACCGCACTGGGGCTGGCCGGATGCGACGTGTTCGGCGGTTCCTCCTCGGGGGGCGACAGCGCCCGTACGCGTGCCTCGCGGACCATGCCGGTGTGGGACCGCAGCCCGGCCTCGATCGCGGCCGTCGGCGACTCCATCACCCGCGGCTTCGACGCGTGCACGGTGCTCTCGGACTGCCCTGAGGTGTCCTGGGCGACCGGCACCAGCGAGCGGGTGGACAGCCTGGCGGTACGGCTGCTGGGGCGGGCGAAGGCGGCTGACCACAGCTGGAACTACGCGGTGACCGGCGCCCGGATGGCCGACCTGTCGGGGCAGATGGCCGACGCGGTGGTGCGCAGGCCGCAGTTGGTGACGGTGATGGCGGGGGCGAACGACGCCTGCCGTACGTCGGTACGGGCGATGACCTCGGTGGCGGCCTTCCGCACCCAGTTCGAGGACGCCCTGGGCATCCTGCGGAAGTCGCTGCCGAAGACGCAGGTGTACGTGTCGAGCGTGCCGAATCTGAAGCGGCTGTGGTCGCAGGGGCGGACCAGTCCGCTGGGCAAGCAGATCTGGAAGCTGGGCATCTGCCCGTCGATGCTGGCCGACGCGGACAACCTGACCAGTGCGGCGACCGTGCGCCGGGACCGGGTGCAACAGCGGGTCGAGGACTACAACAAGGTGCTGGCGCAGGTCTGCGCCAAGGACCGCCGGTGCCGTTTCGACGGCGGGGCGGTGTACGAGTACCGCTTCGGCACGGATCAGCTGAGTCACTGGGACTGGTTCCATCCGAGCACCGACGGCCAGTCGAAGCTCGCCTCGATCGCCTACCGGACCATCACCGCGAAGGATCCGGTGGACTAGACCCTTGGCTTAGGGTTTCCCTCATGAGCGAACTTTTCGGCACACTTTCCGACGGCACCGAGGTGCACCGCTGGACGCTGGAGCGCGCGGGGACCCGGGTGCGGGTCCTGTCGTACGGCGGCATCGTGCAGTCGGTCGAGGTCCCGGACCGGGACGGCCGGACGGCGGACGTGGTGCTGGGGTTCGCCGGCCTGGACGGCTATCTGGAGCATCCGGGTCCGTACTTCGGCGCGCTGGTCGGCCGGTACGCCAACCGGATCGCACACGCCCGCTTCCCGCTGGACGGCGTGACCTACGCCCTGGAGCCGAACAACGGGCCCAACTCCCTGCACGGCGGCGCCCGCGGCTTCGACAAGCGGGTGTGGGAGGTCGAGGGCCTCGAGCACGGGGTGCGGCTGACGCGGGTGAGCCCGCACGGCGAGGAGGGCTTCCCGGGGCGGCTGGAGCTCACGGTGACGTACACGCTGGACGCGTCCGGCGCGCTGCGCGTCTCCTACGAGGCGGTCACCGACGCGCCGACCGTGGTGAACCTCACCAACCACAGCTACTTCAACCTCGCGGGCTCGGGGAACGCGGGCGGCCATGAACTCCGGATCGCCGCCTCCCGGTACACCCCCGTCGACGGCGACCTGATCCCGACCGGGGCGCCGGCGGACGTCTCCGGCTCCCGTTTCGACTTCCGTACGGCCCGCAAGGTGGGCTCCGGCTACGACCACAACCTGGTCCTCGACAAGGGGGTCACGGACTCCCCCGCCGAGATCGCCGAGCTGTACGATCCGGCCTCCGGCCGCACCCTCACCGTGGCCACCACCGAGCCCGGCGTCCAGCTGTACACGGCCGAGCACCTGACCGGCCCCTTCGCCCCGGGCGACGGCGTCGCCCTGGAGACCCAGCACTTCCCGGACTCCCCCAACCGCCCGGAGTTCCCGAGCACCCGCCTCGACCCGGGCGCGGTGTACCGCTCGGAGACGGTGTACGGCTTCGGGGTGCGGGACTGACGGACCAGCCGCAAGCCCCGGTCCAGGGGTCAGGTCCCGGACCGGGGCTGCTCAAGGGGGACTGGTCCCGCACCAGACCTTAGCCGCGCCTGTGAGACGACGGCCGGTGATCGCCCTCCTCACAGCTATCCCGTACGAACCCTTCACAAACCCCCGGGATCCGCCGCACCGCCCGAAGACACCGGGAGACGGCGCGGTCGCTCCCCCCGGCGTGGACCACACCGCGCCCCGCACGCGATACTGCGGCCCGAACGGCACCACGCACCCCACTGCGACGGAAGGCCAACTCCCGTGACATCGCTGCGCGTTCGGATCGGTGTTCTTGGAATCGCCCTGCTGGCCGGGGCGCTCGCCCCGGGCGCCGCACACGCGGCCACCGCGCCCTCCCCCACCGCCGAGGAACAGCGGCTCGACCGGGCCGCACCGCAGGAGATACTCCGGCGGTCCGGGTTCGACGCCGTGGCGCCGGAGTTCGCGCGGGCGCTCGGCGGCGCGCACTCGTACGCGCAGGCCCGGCGGATCGTCGTGCGGGACGGGTCCGCGTTGTGGCGGCGTGCCGTGGACCGGGCGCAGGGGCGGGGGCCGGTCTCCGGTGACATCAGCCGGGACGACGACCGGCCGCTGTACTGGGCGCGGCTCGGGATGACCCGGGACGTGCGCACCTGGGAGCCGGGGTTCGGGCTGAGCGAGCGGCAGCGGGCGGCGCTGCTCGACGTGCTGGAGCGGACCTCGCGCGGGCAGACCGACATCCGGTATCCCGGCAAGGGCGTGCGGCGGATCCTGGTCACCGGGTTCGACCCGTTCACGCTCGACCGGGACATCCGGATCTCCAACCCCTCCGGGGCGAGCGCGCTGGCCCTCGACGGCACGGTCGTCCGGACGGCGCAGGGGCCCGCGCGGGTGGAGACGGCCGTCTTCCCGGTGCGGTGGGACGACTTCGCGCAGGGGACGGTGGAGCGGACGCTGCGGCCGTATCTGCCGAAGGTGGACCTGTTCACGACCGTGAGTCAGGGGCGGGTCGGGCGGTTCGACGTGGAGCGCACCAACGGGGCCTGGCGGGGCGGGTTCCCCGACAACGACAACGTGAGCCGGAGGGAGACCGTCCCGGTCGCCGACCCGGCCTCGCAGCCGCAGTGGACGACCACGACCCTGCCGTACGCGGCGATCGTGGCGGCGCCGACCGGGCGTTTCCCGGTGTACGACCACACCGAGGTGACCGAGATCCCGGCGGGGGGCACGGAGGCCGTCGTACGGGCGGACGGGCCCACTCCCGGGTCCACGGCACGGGCCGGGGGCGGCGGGGACTATCTGTCCAACGAGATCGCCTACCGGGCCACGCTGCTGCGCGACCGGCTGGGGCTGCACGACAGCCTGCCCGGCGGGCATGTGCACACGCCGGTGCTGCAGTTCGGGGCCGGGAACACCACCGAGGTGACCGACCCGGAGTTCGTGCGGAACCGGGTGGACATCATCGACCAGGTGCGGGCGATCGTGACCGTGGCGGCGGACGCGAGCTTCAGGAAGTGACCCGCCGGTCCCGGTCCTGATCCGGGTCCTCCTGCGCCGTCTCCTCGCCCAGCAGGTCGCGGGCGAGGAGGGTGGCGCCGGCGACCGCGCCCGGCATCAGGAACACCGCGACGAAGGGGACCAGGAAGGCGAGGCCCAGCGGGGTGCCGAAGCCCCACACCAGGGTCTTGCGGGAGCGCAGCAGGGCGAGCCGGGCGCGCAGGTCGACGCCCCGGCGCTGGAGGGCGACGGCGGCGAGTTCCTCGGTGAGGAAGAAGCCGGTCACGAAGAACCCGACGACCGGTACGACGGTCTGCCCGACGAGCGGGAGGAAGCCGAGGGCGAAGAGCAGCAGGCCCCAGAGGCCGGCCCGGACCAGGACGCGCAGGCTGTCGCGGGCCGAGATCCACAGCTCGCGCCAGAACGGCAGCCCGGACTCGGGCGCGGTGCCGTCGGGCGAGACGTCCGCGTCGACCTTCTCGGAGAGGTTCTCGTAGAAGGGCTGGCCGATCAGCAGGGTCACGGCGGTGAAGGTGAGGACGGCGCCGAGAAGACCGAGGGCGAACAGGACGGCGGTGAGGAAGCCACGGAAGAGGCCCTGCCAGGGGCCGGCCCAGTCGTCGGCGAACGGGGTGGCCCAGGCGACGAAGTCCTCTCCCCATATCGCGAGGGCGGCCAGCGCCGCCGCGTAGAGGACGAGGGTGATCAGGCCGGGCAGCAGACCGAAGCCGTACTGCTTGCCGTGCCGGCCGACCCACCGCTGGCCCTTGAGCAGATATCCGAAGCCCACCCCGAGATCACGCATGGCGAAGACTTTACCGGCGTGGTCCCGGGGCACAGTGGGGCATGAACCCACCGGGAGGCGGTGGCACCAAGACCTCCTGGTCACCGTTGAGTCGAACGGGTGCGTCCCGCCGTACCGATCTCAGGAACCAGCAGGCGTTGTTCACCATGGGAGCTGCCCGCGGCGGCTCGGTTGAGGAGAGCGGATGACGCAGGAGATCACCGTCCGGGGCACGGTCGCGGAGGGCTTCGAAGCGGTGCGCGAGGAATTCGCCGCCTTCGTCGCCGGCGAACGGGCCGACTACGAGGGACAGTTGTGTGCGTACGTCCACGGCCGTCGGGTTGTCG
Source organism: Streptomyces sp. NPDC051105 (assembly GCF_040682795.1). Lineage (NCBI taxonomy): Bacteria > Bacillati > Actinomycetota > Actinomycetes > Kitasatosporales > Streptomycetaceae > Streptomyces > Streptomyces sp. NPDC051105. The sequence goes on from NZ_JBFBBR010000004.1 coordinate 386,262, forward strand.
ACCTGTGGGCGGGCGAGGGGGCCGACGGGGACTCCCTCTATGGCGCGTTCTCGTCCACCAAGGGCGCCGCGCACCTGGTCGTGGCGATGCTGGTGCAGGACGGCACGCTGGAACTGGACCGTAAAGTCACCTACTACTGGCCGGAGTTCGCCGCGGAGGGCAAGGGCACGCTCACCCTGCGGGAGCTGGTCGCGCACCAGGCGGGTCTGATCGGCACCGACACCGGGTTCAGCCCGCAGGAGCTGGCGGACGACCGGGCGATGGCCGAACGCCTTGCCGACCAGCGGCCGTTCTGGCGGCCGGGCACGGCCTTCGGCTACCACGCCCTCGTCATCGGCGCGCTCACCGGCGAGGTGGTACGGCGGGCGACCGGCCGTACCCTCCAGGACGTGTACGAGGAGCGGGTCCGGGCGCCCTACGGCCTGGGCTTCTTCCTGGGCCTGCCGGCCGCGCACGAGCCGCGTTTCCGCACGACGCAGCCGATGCTGCCGACGGCCGAGCAGCAGGCGCTGCTCGACGCCCTCCCGTCCGGCCCGCGGACGCTCGCCGGGATCGCCTTCAACAAGCACGCGGCCGAGCCCATGGACCTGGCGGCCCTGCCCAACGACCCGCGGGTCCGCGCCAGGGGCCCGGCGTCGATGGGCGGGGTGGCGTCGGCGCGCGGCCTGGCCGGGATGTACGCGGCGCTGCTCAGCGAGATCGACGGCAAGGCCCCGCTGCTGAAGGAGGACACGGTGGCGGAGTTCGGCCAGTTCCACGCGGTGGGCTACGACCTGGTGGCGCGCACCCACAAGTCGTACGGCCTGGGTTTCCAGGCGACGGCGGACACCTGGCACCCGTTCCTGGGCGCGGGCACGATCGGCCACAGCGGCGCGGCGGGGTCGCAGGCGTTCGCGGATCCCCGGAGCGGGGTCGCCTACGGCTACACGCGGCGGAGGTTCGCGTTCCCGGGAGGAGCGGCACCGGAGAACGACCGGCTGGCGAAGGCGGTGCACGTGGCAGCTCTGGCCGACTGAAACGCGCCCCTTGGGGGCGCGGGGCTGTATGAATGCGCGGCTCCGCCGCGTGGGCGCGACCAGCCCACGACTACCCGCACCCGGCGCTGATTCCGCACCCGGCAGACGAGAGGCCGCACCCCACGTCCAAGGGTGCGGCCTCCGCCGTACACAACGACAGCCGTCGTACCGGCGTCACGCGGTCGCGTCAGAGCTTGACGATCATCTTCCCGGTGTTGTCGCCGCGCAGGACCCCGAGGAACGCCTCCAGGTTGTTCTCGATGCCCTCGACGACCGTCTCGCGGTACTTCAGCTGCCCGGCGGCCACCCACGGGCCGACCTCGGCGACGAACTGCGGCTGCAGGTCGTAGTGGTCGCCGACCAGGAAGCCCTCGATCCGGCCGCGGGTCTGGATGAGACGGGCGAGGTTCTTCGGGCCGGGGACGGGCTCGGTGCTGTTGTAGACGGAGATCATGCCGCAGACGGCGATCCGGCCGTCCCGGTTCAGCTGGCCGATGGCGGCCTCCAGGTGGTCGCCGCCGACGTTGTCGAAGTAGACGTCCACGCCGTCCGGCGCGGCGGCGCGGAGCTGCTCGGCGACCGGGCCGTTCTTGTAGTTGAAGGCGGCGTCGAAGCCGTACTCCTCGACCAGCAGCTTGACCTTCTCGTCGGAGCCGGCCGAGCCGATCACCCGCGAGGCGCCCTTGAGCTTCGCGATCTGGCCGACCTGGCTGCCGACCGCGCCGGCCGCGCCGGAGACGAAGACGGAGTCGCCCTCCTTGAAGGAGGCGGTGCGCAGCAGGCCCGCGTAAGCGGTGAGGCCGGTCATGCCGAGGACGCCGAGGTAGGTCGACAGGGGCGCGGCCGCCGCGTCGACCTTGACGGCGTTCTTCGCGTCCACGACGGCGTACTCGCGCCAGCCGAGGAAGTGCAGGACGTGGTCGCCGACCGCGATGCCCTCGGCGTTGGACTCGACGACCTCGCCGACCGCCCCGCCCTGCATGACCTTGCCCAGCTCGAAGGGGGCGACGTAGGACTTGGCGGCACTCATCCGGCCGCGCATGTACGGGTCGACGGAGAGGTACTCGTTCCGTACCAGCACCTGTCCCTCACCCGGGGTCGGGACCTCCGCCTCGACCAGGGCGAAGTCCTCCGGCTTCGGCCAGCCGACGGGACGGCTTGCCAGGTGCCACTCGCGGTTGATCATGACATGCGCCTTTCCTAATTACTTCAGCATCTGAAACAACCATGCTCCTGAATATTTCATGATGTCAAGTAACGGGGTACTCTGAGCGCATGTCGTCCTCACCGTCCAGCCCAGCGAAGCCCCGGCGCCCCGACGCCCTGACCTTCGAGGTCGTCGAGCTGATCGGGGATGTCGTGGCGCGTTTCTACGCGGACTACGAGGAGGCGGCGGGCGAGCACGCGCTCACCGGGGCGCAGGCGCGCCTGCTCAGCCTGCTCTCGCTGGAGCCGCTGCCGATGCGGAAACTGGCGCAGAAGCTGAAGTGTGAGCCGTCGAACGTGACGGGGATCGTGGACCGGCTGGAGGCGCGGGGGCTCGCGGAGCGGCGGCCCGACCCGGCCGACCGCCGGGTGAAGCTGGCCGCGGCGACGGACGAGGGCCTGCGGGTCGCCCGCGAGCTGCGCGACGGGTTGCGCTTCGCGCGGGAGCCGCTGGCGGGGCTGTCCGACGCGGAACGGCTGTCGCTGCGGGATCTGCTGCGGCGGATGCTGGACGCGTAGGGGGGCGCCGCCGAGGCCGGACGGTGGCACCCCCCTGGAGCGGGCTCGTTACGCGAACTGGCCGGGGCGGTAGTCGCCGGCCGGCTGCTGGAAGATGACGTTCAGCCGGTTGTAGGCGTTGATCAGGGCGATCGTCGCCACCAGCGCGACGAGTTCCTCCTCGGTGTAGTGCTTGGCCGCGTTCTGCCACACCTCGTCGGGGACCCCGCCCGCCGCGTCGGCGATCCGGGTGCCCTGTTCGGCCAGCTCCAGCGCCGCGCGCTCGGCGTCGGTGAACACGGTCGCCTCGCGCCAGGCGCCGACCATGAGGAGGCGCTGCTGGGTCTCGCCGGCGGCGGCCGCGTCCTTGGTGTGCATGTCGAGGCAGAAGCCGCACCCGTTGATCTGGCTGGCGCGGATCTTGACCAGCTCCAGGGTGGCGGCGGGGATCGACGTCCCCTCGGCGGCCTTGCCCGCGCCGTTGAACGCCTTGATCAGCTTGTTGGCGGTGGGGCTGGCGAAGAGGTTCAGACGGGCTTCCATGGTGTGTTCCTCCGTTGGGTTCAGCGGGATACACACCTATGACGGAACGGGTCCTGCGGATGTGACACGGCGCCCGAAGATTTGCCGGGTTTGCTTCGGCAGACCTTCGGGCGCGCTTCAGTGGGCGCTTCTTCAGCTGCACCACCACAGGAACCGCGTGCACGAGTGGCTCTGGGACGGGGTCGGAGTCGGGGTCGACGTCGTCGGGTTCGAGGCCGGGGTCGATGCCGCCGCGGAGGTCGGTGCCGCCGTCGGTGTCCTCGTCGCCGTGCCCGTCGTCGCCGACTGTGCCGACGCGTCCTTCGGGGACGCCGACGGCGACTGCGACTCCTTGTCCTTCGACGCGGAGGGGGACGCGGAGGCGGACGGGTCGGCCGAGGCGGAGCCCGCCGGGCCGGACGCGCCGGACGCGTCGTCCAGGGGCTGGGCCGTCGCACCCGGGGACGACGTCGACGTACCGCCGTCGGCGGTGTCGCCGCCCGCCGAGGCCGGGCCCGGGCTCGTGAACGGCATGGCGTCCGTGCCGAGTTCGGCGAGGCTCAGGCCACCCGCCGCCAGGACACACGCCACGCTCACGAGCAGGACCCTGCGGCGTCGTCGGCGATGGGCCGCGGCCTTGCGGTCGCGACGGCTCCCGTCGGCCGCGGAAGGCTCCTCGCCGGCTTCGGCGAGATTCTCGGTGGCCTCGGGAAGATTCTCGGCGGCTCGTTCCCGGCTCCGGCCGCCGCGCCCGCGGGCCGCCCGCCGCCGGTCCGCCCGGCCACCCGTCAGGGGCTCGTCGCCCTCGCCGTCGTAACCGTGGTCGGCCGCGGGTACGTCCTCGCGGAACTCCGTCTCCGGGTAGGGGGCTTCACCGGTCGCGGCCGGGTCAGGGGCGGCCGCTTCCCGCGCGGCCGCGCGTGGCGTTTCGGCCGGAGCGCCGCATCCCGGGCAGGCGAGGGCGCCATTGAGGTGCCGTCGGCACGGGTGGCAGTAGTCCATGACGCGGGAAGACTAAGTTCCCCACCGGTCACTTAACCACCCGGCCCTGTGAAGGTTCTGTGGGGGACCGAAAAACTGTCGAAAGCCTTGCCGAAACCGTTACCTGTTCGACCCATTGACACCCCGACCGTCCCATCCTTACTGTCACGCCAGCATTTCGAACGTGTGACGAAATCTCGAACAGCTGAGGGGCAACTGCCGTGCGCATCACCGGAATCAGCACGCACGTGGTCGGGACGCCGTGGCGCAACCTGACGTACGTCCAGGTGCACACCGACGAGGGGATCACGGGTGTCGGCGAGACCCGGATGCTCGGTCACACCGACGCGCTGATCGGCTACCTGCGGGAGGCCGAGGCCAACCACATTCTCGGTTCGGACCCGTTCGCAGTGGAAGACCTCGTACGCCGGATGAAGTACGGCGACTACGGCCGGGCGGGCGAGATCGTCATGTCCGGCATCGCCGTGGTGGAGATGGCCTGCTGGGACATCAAGGGCAAGGCGCTGGGCGTGCCGGTGTGGCAGCTGCTCGGCGGGAAGGTCACCGACAAGGTCAAGGCGTACGCCAACGGCTGGTACACGACCGAGCGAACGCCGGAGGCGTACCACAAGGCCGCCCAGGGGGTGATCGAGCGCGGGTACAAGGCGCTGAAAATCGACCCGTTCGGGACCGGGCACTTCGAGCTGGACCACGAGCAGACGCTGTACTCCGTGTCGCTGATCGAGGCCGTGCGGGACGCCATCGGGCCGGACGCCGAGCTGATGCTGGAGATGCACGGGCGGTTCTCGCCGGCGACGGCGGTCCGGCTCGCGCGCGAGCTGGCGCCCTTCAAGCCGGCCTGGCTGGAGGAGCCCTGCCCGCCGGAGAACCTGAAGGCGCTGGAGAAGGTCGCCGCCAAGGTGGACATCCCGGTCGCCACCGGTGAGCGCATCCACGACCGCATCGAGTTCCGCGAGCTCTTCGAGAGCCAGGCCGTGGACGTCATCCAGCCGGACGTCGGCCATATCGGTGGAATCTGGGAGACGCGGAAGCTGGCCGCCACCGCCGAGACGCACTACGTGCTGGTCGCGCCGCACAACGTCGGCGGGTCCGTGCTGACCGCCGCCTCCCTCCAGGTCGGGTTCACCTCCCCGAACTTCAAGATCCTGGAGCACTTCAACGACTTCGCCGACGCCGAGATCAAGAAGGTGGTCAAGGGCGCGCCGGAGGTCGTCGACGGGTACTTCCAGCTGTCCGACGCGCCCGGCCTCGGGGTCGAGTTCGACGCCGACGCCGCCGCCGAGTTCCCGCAGCAGCAGGCCCGCTTCGACCTCTGGGCCGACGGCTGGGAACAGCGCAAGCCCAAGGGGACCAAGTGAGCTCCCAGGTCGTCGTCGAGGCGCCGGGCGTCCACCGGGTCGAGGAGCACACGCCCCGCGAGCCCGGTCCCGGCGAGGCGCTGGTCGCCGTGCACGCGGTCGGGATTTGCGGGAGCGACCGCGAGGTGTACCAGGGGAACCGGCCTGAGGGGTACGTCCGTTACCCGCTGACGCCCGGCCACGAGTGGTCGGGGACCGTCTCCCGGGTGGGGGCCGGGGTGCCTGCCTCGCTCGTCGGGCGCAAGGTCGTCGGCGAGGGGTTCCGGAACTGCCAGGTGTGCGACCGGTGCCACGCCGGCGAGACCACGCTGTGCACGGACGGGTACGAGGAGACCGGGTTCACCCAGCCGGGCGCCATGGCCGCCACCCTCACCCTGCCGGCCCGGCTGCTGCACCCCCTGCCGGACGACGCGGACCTGACCGCCGCCGCCCTCCTCGAACCCGCCGCCTGTATCGCGGCGGCCGCGCTGAAGGGCAACGCGCGGCCGGGTGAGCGGGTCGCGGTGGTCGGCACCGGGACGCTCGGGATGTTCGCCGTGCAGTTCCTGAAGGCGATCTCGCCTGGCGAACTGCTGGTGGTCGGGACCCGGAACGACCGGGAGGCCCTCTCCCGGCAGTTCGGGGCGACCGACTTCCGGACCAGGGACCAGGATCTCCCCGACGACTTCGACGTGGTCATCGAGACCGCCGGGTCCGCGTCCGCCGCGCGCACCGCCGCCGCCCTGCTCCGGCGTGGCGGACGCCTGGTCCTGACCGGTATCCCGGCCGCCGGTGCCGAGGGTCTGGACCCGACCGACCTAGTCGTACGGCAGCTGGAGGTGCACACCGTCTTCGGGGCACCGCCGGACGCCTGGGCGCACACGGTACGGGTCTTCGGGGCCGGACTCCTCGACCCGCTGCCGCTGGTCACGCACGAGCTGCCGCTGACCGGGTTCCCGCAGGCCATCGAGCTGGTGGGGGCCGGTGATCCGAAGGTGGGCAAGGTGCTGCTCCGCCCCTGAGTCGTACGCCGGTCGCGGCGTGCCCTGACCTCGCCGTGACCGGCGTACCACCAAGCCGTTTTCCATACCCAGAGCCGCGAACCTTGTCCGAAATACCGAACGTGAAGGACAGCTTGTGACGACCGACGCTTCCGTTACGGCGGCCCGCCGACCGGGTGAGCAGGCACTCAACGCCCTCGGCCTGGGCGCGCCCGCCCTCGACCCCGCCGATGCCTCCGCCCACAGCTTCCCGGGCGGCGGCAAGTGGCGCACCGAGATCCCCTCCTGCGAGGGCCCCGAGGCGCTTGCCGTCGTACTCAAGGAATCCTCGCGCCTGGACGTGCCGATCCACCGGATCAGCCAGGGCAGCGGCGTGTGGATGCTCACCGACGCCGAGATCACCGAGATGGTCGAGGCGACCAACGAGCGGGACATCGAGCTGTGCCTGTTCACCGGCCCGCGCGGCACCTGGGACATCGGCGGCTCGGTGCGCTCCGACTCGCGGGGCGCCGGACTGCGCGCACGCGGCCACGACGCCGTCGCAGGGTGCGTCGAAGACGCGGTGCGGGCGACGGAGTTGGGCGTCAAGTGCCTGCTCGTCGCCGACGAGGGCGTGCTCTGGACGCTGCACCGGGCCCGGCAGGCGGGGATCATCCCGGCCGACACCACGCTGAAGGTGTCCGCGCTCGTCGGGCCGGTCAACCCGGCCTCGTACGCCGTCTTCGAGCACCTCGGCGCGGACTCCGTCAACGTGCCGAGCGACCTGACGCTCGATCACCTCACCGAGATCCGCCGGGTGTCCGGCGCTCCCATGGACATGTACATCGAGGCCCCCGACGACCTCGGCGGCTACGTCCGGATGTACGAGGTCGCCGAGCTGATCCGGCGCGGGGCGCCGGTGTACCTCAAGTTCGGCCTGTCCAGGGCCCCCGGCATCTACCCGTGGGGCAACCACCTGCGGGACGTGACTCTCAGCACCGCCAAGGAGCGGGTGCGGAGGGGGCGGCTCGCCCTGGACCTGCTGGCCCGGCACGGGGCGGACGGGGCGATGGCGCCGCTGGGGTCGCGGCTGCCGGGGGTTCTCAACCGGTTCCCCACCGAGGGTTCTGCCTGACGAACGTTGGGGACTGCGGGTCCGTCGTGGCTGGTCGCGCAGTTCCCCGCGCCCCTTCGGGGCGCTTCCACCTCTCAACGACGAGAAGAACAGGGACCGATCACATGCGCACTCGTAGAAGCGCCCTCACTCTCATAGCCGGGGCCGCCTCCCTCGCCCTGACCCTGTCCGCCTGCGGCCAGAGCGGTGAAGGCGGCAGCAAGGAGGACAGCGGCAGCGCCAAGGGCGGCACGATCGGCATCGCGATGCCGACCAAGTCCTCCGAACGCTGGATCGCCGACGGCAACAACGTCGTCAAGAACCTGAAGTCCAAGGGCTACAAGACCCAGCTGGTCTACGGCGAGGACAACCCGGAGACCCAGGTCTCGCAGATCGAGAACCTGATCACGCAGGGCGTCAAGGGCCTGATCATCGCGGCCATCGACAACAAGTCCCTGAACAACGTGCTCCAGGAGGCCGCGGACGCCAACATCCCGGTCATCGCCTACGACCGCCTCATCCTCGGCACCAAGAACGTCGACTACTACGCGTCCTTCGACAACGAGAAGGTCGGTGTCGAGCAGGGCACGTACATCGTGCACAAGCTGGGCCTGGACAGCGGCAAGAAGGGCCCGTTCAACATCGAGCTGTTCGCCGGCTCCAACGACGACAACAACACCAAGTACTTCTTCAACGGCGCGATGAGCGTGCTCCAGCCGTACATCGACAAGAAGGAGCTGGTGGTCAAGTCCGGGCAGACCGCCCTGAACAAGGTCACCACCCTGCGCTGGGACGGTGCGACCGCGCAGTCGCGCATGGAGGACATCCTCACCTCCTCCTACAAGTCCGCCAACGTCGACGCGGTGCTCTCGCCCTACGACGGCATCTCCATCGGCATCCTCGCCGCGCTGAAGTCGGACGGCTACGGCTCCAAGAGCCAGCCGCTGCCCGTCATCACCGGCCAGGACGCCGAGCTGGCCTCGGTGAAGTCGATCATCGCGGGTGAGCAGACGCAGACCGTCTACAAGGACACCCGGCAGCTCGCCAAGGTCGCCGCGACCATGGTCGACGACGTGCTGAACAAGAAGACCCCGCAGGTCAACGACACCAAGACGTACGACAACGGGTCCAAGGTCGTCCCCGCCTACCTGCTGCAGCCGGTGAGCGTCGACAAGTCCAACTACGAGGACGTCCTGGTCAAGGGTGGTTACTACACCGACGCCGAGCTCAAGTGACCCCCGTCCCCCACTAGTTGTCCTACTGATTGGAAGGCACGACCATGGCGGGACCCGTCCTGGAAATGCGCTCGATCGTCAAGACCTTTCCCGGTGTCAAGGCGCTCTCGGACGTCACCCTGACCGTCCGTCAGGGCGAGGTCCACGCCATCTGCGGGGAGAACGGCGCCGGCAAGTCGACCCTGATGAAGGTCCTCTCCGGCGTCCACCCGCACGGCACGTACGAGGGGGAGATCCTCTTCGAGGGTGAGCTCTGCAAGTTCGGTGACATCCGGGCGAGCGAGCACCGTGGCATCGTCATCATCCACCAGGAGCTGGCGCTGTCGCCGTACCTCTCGCTGGCGGAGAACATCTTCCTCGGCAACGAACACGCCAAGGGCGGGTTCATCGACTGGCGGGAGACCCTGCGGCACGCCACCCAACTGCTGCGCCGGGTCGGTCTCGACGACCACCCGGAGACCCGCGTCACCGACATCGGCGTGGGCAAGCAGCAGCTGGTGGAGATCGCCAAGGCGCTGTCGAAGAAGGTGAAGCTGCTCATCCTCGACGAGCCGACCGCGGCTCTGAACGACGAGGACAGCGGCAAACTCCTGGACCTCATCCTGGAGTTGAAGAACCAGGGCATCACCTCGATCATCATCTCGCACAAGCTCAACGAGATCCGCCGGGTCGCCGACTCGGTGACGATCCTGCGGGACGGCCACACCATCGAGACCCTCGACGTGAAGTCGAAGGAGACGACGGAGGAGCGGATCATCGCGGGCATGGTGGGCCGCGACCTGGACCACCGCTTCCCCGAACGCACCTCCTACGAGGGCGAGGAGGACGCGGCACCGGCCCTGGAGATCCGCGACTGGACCGTGCTGCACCCGATCGACCAGGAGCGCAAGGTCGTCGACGACGTGTCGATCCATGTCCGGCGCGGCGAGATCGTCGGTATCGCGGGCCTGATGGGCGCGGGCCGCACCGAACTGGCGATGAGCGTCTTCGGGCGGGCCTACGGCCGTTACGCGGGCGGCTCGGTCCTCAAGGACGGCACGGAGATCCGTACCAAGTCGGTGGCCGAGGCGGTCGGGCACGGCATCGCCTATGTCACCGAGGACCGCAAGCACTACGGCCTCAACCTCATCGACACCATCAACCGCAACATCTCGCTGACCGCGCTGAACAAGGTCGCCAAGCGCGGAATCGTGGACGAGCACGAGGAGCGGCAGGTCTCCGAGGGCTACCGCAAGTCCATGAACATCAAGGCGCCGACCGTCTTCGAGCCGGTGGGCAAGCTGTCCGGCGGCAACCAGCAGAAGGTCGTCCTCAGCAAGTGGATCTTCGCGGGCCCGGACGTGCTGATCCTGGACGAGCCGACCCGCGGGATCGACGTCGGCGCCAAGTACGAGATCTACACGGTCATCGACCAGCTCGCCGCCCAGGGCAAGGCGGTCGTCTTCATCTCCTCCGAGCTGCCCGAACTGCTCGGCATGTGCGACCGCATCTACACCATGGCCGCGGGCCGGCTGACCGGTGAGGTGCCCCGGGCCGAGGCCACGCAGGAAGTGCTGATGCGCCATATGACGAAGGACAAAGAGGTAACGCGATGAGCACGGATGTCACCGCCAAGAGCCCGGCGCCCGCGCCGCCGGGCAGGAGCGGATCGGCCGCCGACGGGAACCTGCTCCGGATGGTCCTCGACGGGCTGCGCCGCAACATGCGCCAGTACGGCATGCTGATCGCGCTCGGCCTGATCGTCGCCCTGTTCGCCGTGTGGACCGACGGGGACCTGCTGCTGCCGCGCAACGTCTCCAACCTGGTGCTGCAGAACAGCTACATCCTGATCCTGGCCATCGGCATGATGATGGTGATCATCGCCGGGCACATCGACCTGTCCGTCGGATCGTTGACGGCGTTCGTGGGCGCCTTCGCGGCGGTGCTGACGGTCAATCACGGAGTGGCCTGGCCGCTCGCGTTGATCCTGTGCCTGGCGATGGGTGCCGTGGCCGGTGCGCTGCAGGGTGTGCTGATCGCCTACTTGGGCATACCGTCGTTCATCGTCACCCTCGCCGGGATGCTGCTCTTCCGCGGTCTCACCGAGATCCTGCTCCAGGGCCAGACCATCGGCCCGTTCCCGGACGGCCTGCAGAACCTGGGCAACGGCTTCCTCCCCGAAGTGGGCCCGCACACCAACTACCACAACATCACGCTGCTGCTGGGCATCGTGCTGATCGCCGCCGTGGTCTGGCAGGAGTTCCGCGACCGGCGCCGCCAGCAGGAGTTCGCCCTGGACGTGCCGCCCACCCGGCTGTTCCTGCTGAAGCTGACCGCGCTGATCGCCGCGATCCTGGTCCTCACCATGCTGCTCGCCAGCTACAAGGGCGCCCCGATCGTCCTGATCGTCCTGGGTGCGCTGGTCGTCGGCTACGGCTACGTGATGCGCAACGCGGTCTTCGGCCGGCACATCTACGCGATCGGCGGCAACCTGCCGGCGGCCAAGCTGTCCGGCGTCAAGGACAAGAAGGTCACCTTCTACGTCTTCCTGAACATGGGCGTGCTCGCGGCCCTGGCCGGTCTGGTGGTCGCCGCCCGGCTGAACGCGGCCTCGCCGAAGGCGGGCGACGGCTTCGAACTGGAGGCTATCGCCTCCTCGTTCATCGGCGGCGCTTCCATGAGCGGCGGTGTGGGCACCATCCTCGGCGCCATCATCGGCGGTCTCGTCCTCGGCGTGCTGAACAACGGCATGAACCTCCTCAGCGTCGGCACCGACTGGCAGCAGGTCATCAAGGGCCTCGCCCTCCTCGCGGCGGTCGGCTTCGACGTGTGGAACAAGCGCAAGTCCGGTTCGTAAGTCAGCTCGGGCCCCGCCGGAAGGCGGGGCCCCTCCTTTGTGGGAGCCGCACATGGAACTGAACAGACGCACGGTCATCGCAGGAGCCGCGGCGGCGGGCATCGCCGCCACCACCCTCGGCACAGGCACTGCCGAGGCCGCCTCGGGAGGCAGGAAGCCGGTGAAGGAGTCCTTCGGGAAGCTCGCCGACGGCACCAAGATCTACCGCTGGTCGCTGGAGAACGGCGGCACCCGGCTGAAGGTCCTCAACTGGGGCGGTGTCGTCCAGACCCTGGAGGTCCCGGACCGGCGCGGCCACTACGCCAACGTGGTCAACGGCTTCGACAACATCGCCGACTACGTTGCCGGATCGCCGTACTTCGGCGCGCTGATCGGCCGCTACGGCAACCGGATCGGCAAGGGGCAGTTCACCCTGGACGGCAAGAGCTACCAGCTCTCCGTCAACGACGGTGTGAACAGCCTGCATGGCGGCACCCAGGGCTTCGACAAGCACGTCTGGGACGTCGAGCCGTTCACCAAGGGCTCGGACGTCGGCCTCGTCCTGCACTACACCAGCGTCGACGGGGAGATGGGCTACCCGGGCACGCTCAAGGCGACCGTGACGTACACCCTCACCAAGCACGGTGAGTGGATCATCGACTACCGGGCCACCACCGACAAGGCCACGGTCGTCAACCTCACCAGCCACGTCTACTGGAACCTCGCCGGCGAGGGCAGCGGCACGATCGAGGACCACGAACTGACGATCGCGGCGGGGCGGTACACGCCGACCGACTCGGGGCTGATCCCGACCGGTGAGCTGGCGACCGTCCACGGCACGCCCTTCGACTTCCGCGAGACGAAGACGATCGGGCGGGACATCCGGGCCGGGCACGCGCAGCAGGTGCAGGCCAAGGGGTACGACCACAACTGGGTCCTCGACAAGGGGATCACCGCGAAGCCGGAGCACATCGCGACGCTGCGGGACCCCCGGTCGGGCCGCACCCTGAAGATCGCCACCGACCAGCCGGGGCTGCAGTTCTACTCCGGGAACTTCCTGGACGGGACGCTGACGGGGACGGGTGGGCGGACGTACCGGCAGGGGGACGCGCTGTGCCTGGAGACCCAGCACTTCCCTGACTCGCCGAACCACGCGAACTTCCCGTCGACGGTGCTTCGGCCGGGGCAGGTCTACAGGACACGGACGGTTCATTCGTTCGGGGCCTGAGAGAGCGTGGGCGCGGCCGGTAAGGGGCCGGTCGCGCCCACGCGGCGGAGCCGCATATCGGCACAGCCCCGCGCCCCTGTCGGGGCGCCGCACCACCCGGTTCCAAGAAGAAACGTAAACTCACACTTTTTTCACACCGCTTGAACAGGGCAACACCCGCCTCCGTACTCACGGGTGGCCCGTGCTCCCCCGCGCGGGCCACCCAGACGACGGGCCCGGTCGTCCCCACCGGGCCCGCCTCATACGGAGGTTCAATGGCCGGCAACGTCACCTCGTTGTTCCGCAGCGGCGCGCACAGCCCGTCGATGGCGGCGCTGACCCGTGAGGGAGGCGAGGGTGCCGGTCCCGTTGACTTCTGCATTCCCTGCAATCCGTACTTTCCCACCCCGGCGATGATGGAAACGATGGCGTCCAGACTCAAGGACATCATCACGTTCTACCCGAGCAGCGCCGACACCATCACCGCCGAGCTGTGCCAGCTCCTCCAGCTCCCGCCGCAGGCCGTCGCCATGGGCAACGGCTCCACCGAGCTGATCACCTGGATCGACCACCTGCTGGTCCGCGAGTCCCTCGCCATCCCCGTCCCCACCTTCGGCCGCTGGACCGACCAGCCGATGGAGACCGGCAAACGCGTCGACATGTTCCCGCTCCAGGAGTCCAACGGCTTCGCCCTCGACCTCGCGCAGTACGCCGAGTTCATCCGCAAGCGGGCCACCCGGGTCGCCGTCATCTGCAACCCCAACAACCCCGACGGCGGCTTCCTGCACAAGCAGGCGCTGGTGCAGTTCATGGACGCCATGGCCGACCTGGACCTGATCGTCATCGACGAGTCGTTCCTGGAGTTCGCCGACGCCGAGGCCGAGCCCAGCGTCGTCCAGGAGGCGATGCTCCGGCCGAACGTCATCGTGCTGCGCAGCCTCGGCAAGAACTTCGGTCTGCACGGCATCCGGTTCGGCTACATGGTCGCCAACCCCTCGCTGGCCGGCAAGGTCCGCTCGATGCTGCCGAAGTGGAACCTCAACGCGTTCGCCGAGTACGTCGTCTTCATGCTCAAGGAGCACGGCGCCGAGTACGCGCAGAGCCTGCTCCAGGTCCGCAAGGACCGGCTGGAGATGGCCAGCCAGCTCTCCGTCCTGCCCGGTCTGACCGTCTATCCCTCGCAGGGCAACTTCCTCTTCGTGCGCCTTCCCGTCGGCGCCGAGGGCACGGTGGTCCGGGACCGGATGCTCACCGAGCACCGCATCCTGGTCCGCGAGTGCGGAAACAAGATCGGTTCATCCAGCCGCTTCCTGAGGCTCGTGGTGCGCCCCGAGGTGGACGTGCGTCGCCTGGTGTCCGCCATGGAGCAGGTGCTCTACGGGTCCAGGAGGGGAGCCGCCGTGCCCGAGCTGGGCAATGGGACCAGCTACAGCTCGGGTACGGCGGCGGTCGACCGGCTGGTGAGCGAGACCAACGGGGCGGGCATGCAGCTCGCGCAGGCCGTCGGCATGGGGCCCGGCCCCGGTCTCACCGCGGCGCCGGCCATGGGGCCGGGTCTCGCCGCCGCTCCCGCCGCCGGTGTCGGCATGCCGCTCCCCGTCGCCGGTCCGCCGGCCGGGATGCCGATGCCGATGCCGGCGGCGGCGATGCAGCAGCCTCAGCCGATGGTGGCCCAGATGCAGGCGCCCATGCAGGCGCCTATGCAGGCGCCGCCGATGCAGGCACCGGTGCAGCCGCCGCCGATGCAGATGCCCATGCAGCAGGCCCCGGTTCCCGTGCCGGCGCCTGCTCCGGCCGGGCCCACCCCGACCGGGGTTCCGGCGCGGGGTGGGCTGACCGCCGCGCAGGTACGGGGGATGACGGCACCGGCGCCTCCGCCACCCGGACTGGCCCCGGCGCCGGCCACGGGGTGGCCGAACGCGCAGAGCTGGCCCAACGCGGCGGGTATGGGGCAGGCCGGTTAGTATTCCAGTTGCAGTTCGCTATTCCTGCTGGTCAGGGGTGTATTCGTGAGTGTACTTGGCTGATGTTCCGTCAGGTGGCGGGAGTTCGTGACTTCAGGTGCGGCGGGACGTTGTGTCTGTCGTGCAAGACGATGTGCGGTCCGATGTCTGGCCGGCGGAACTGGAAGAGCTGCTGGTGCGGATCGGTCACCGCTTCGGGCGGGTGGATCTGCGACGGCGGATGCGGGCCTTGACTCATGCCTGGCTGGTCTGGGACGTGCAGGACAGCGAGTGGTTCTCCGACTGCCCAGTCCTGCTCGACCTGACCGGAGAACAGGTTGAGATCAACCACGCAAAGTTCGACGACCTCTCGATCACCTGGAACACCTAGCTGTTCTGTCTCCGAGAGGGTGAGACGGGCGCCGTCTCGCCGGATCCGACGGACGGGCCGGTGGCGAGGTCGAGGAGCGTCATCTTGTCGTGGTCCGGGCTGTCCGGCGGCGCCATGTAGATGATGAGGCGCTGGCCTTGTGCGCGGTTGAGGGACAGCCCTTCGTGTGAGAGCGTCATCGTGCCGACCTCCGGGTGTCGGAGCGTCTTCTCGCCGTCGCCGATCGTGTGCACCTCGTACCGTTCCCAGAGCCGGTTGAAGTCGGGGCTCTTGACGATTAGCTCACCTACGAGTGCGGCGAGATCCGGGGCATCCGGATCGCTGCCGGCGATCGCCCGCAACTGGGCGACGCACCCCTTGGCCTTCTGTTCCCAGTCCGCCCACAGCTCGCGGGCAGCTGGGTGCAGGAAGATGTACCGTACAGTGTTCCGCTGCCGCTCCGGCCAGTCGGCGATGCCGTGCAGCAGCCGCAGCCCGCCGGGATTGGCCGCCAGCAGGTCGTTGGTGCGGCTCACGACATACGCCGGGTTGGGCCGGAGCGTCTCCAGAAGCTGCGTGACGGTCGGACGGACCCGCCGTGACGGCAGGGGACGGGGCTCGGGCGCACGCCGCGCCGCGCGCGCCGCCAGCTCGTGCAGGAAGCTGCTCTCCTCCTGGCTGAGGCGGAGCGCGTCGGCCAGCGCCGCGACCACGGAGGGGCTCGGATGGGTCTCCTTGCCGCGTTCCAGACGTATGTAGTAGTCGATGCTCACACCGGCCAGCGCCGCCACCTCCTCCCGGCGCAGACCCGGCGTACGGCGCGTGCCGGTTCCGGCGGGCAGCCCGGCGTCTGCCGGGCGTACGTCGCCACGGCGAGCCCGCAGGAATTTCCCGAACTCGGTCATGTCGTCATTCTGCCAGCGTGTGATCACGGGTCCAGCCCGGAGCCTGGCCCTGTTGCACCCACCTCTGGCGCACCCCGGAAGATCACGGTCTGCCTCGCCCTCGCGAGCCTCACCAGCCTGGACGGATGACCACTCTTGAACCAGTCCGCGCCTCACAGGATGCCCGGCAACGCACGGCCGCACCGAAGCTGACCCTGGCGACCACGTTCATGGGCATCTTTCTGCTCAACCTCAACACCATGGCGATGAACGTGGCGCTGCCCGGGATCGGGCGGACCTTCGGCGGCAACACGGCGGGACTGCAATGGATCGTGGACGCCTACACGCTGATGTTCGCCGCACTCCTGCTTTCCGCGGGCACGCTCTCCGACCGCATCGGGGCGAGCCGCGCGTTCGGCGCCGGTGTCGCGGTCTTCACGGTCGCCTCGGCGGCCTGCGGACTGGCGCCGGGGCTGGGCGAGCTGATCGCCGCCCGCCTGATCCAGGGGAGCGCGGCGGCGATCATGCTGCCCTCCTCGCTGGCCCTCGTCCGGCAGGCCTTCCCGGACGCGGCCTAACGGGCACGGGCCATCGCGCTGTGGACCACCTGCGGAGCCGTCGCGGTTGCCGCCGGCCCGGTGGCCGGCGGGGTGCTGTCCAGCACTCTGAGCTGGCGGGCGATCTTCGTGGTCAACCTGCCCGTCGGCATCGCCACCCTCGCGGTGTTGACCCGCGCGGAGCGCTCGCCGCGCCGTGCCACGCCGCTCGATCCGTACGGCCAGCTCACGGCGATCGCCGCGCTCGCGGCGCTCACCTTCGCGGTGATCGACGGAGGGGAGAACGGCTTCGGCGAACCCGTGGTGCTGGGCTGCCTGGGACTCGCCGCAGTGGCGACGGCCGCGTTCATCATGATCGAGACACGTACCGCCGCGCCGTTGGTCCCGCTCGACCTCTTCCGTTCGCGCACGGTGACGGTTTCGGTCGCGATCGGCTTCGTCATCAATGCCGCGTTCTACGGGCTGGTGTTCGTGCTGAGCCTGTTCTTTCAGGATGTTCTGAATCTGTCCGTCATGGCCGCGGGGCTGATGTTCCTACCGATGATGGCCGTGATCGCCGGAGCCAACCTGGCCTCGGCCAGGACTGCGGCACGCTTTGGGCCGCGGATGCCGATCGTCATGGGACAGGCGATCTTCGCGCTGGCGATGTTCGGTCTGCTCTGGATCGACGAGGGCACCAGCAGACCAGTGATCGCGGCGATGCTCATCCCGGTCGGCCTCGGCCTAGGTTTCTTCGTACCTTCCCTGACCGCCATCCTGCTGAACGACATCGCCGCAGATCGGGCCGGAATGGCCGCCGGGATCCTGAACTCCTTCCGGCAGACGGGCGGCGCGCTCGCCGTGGCGGTCTTCGGAGCCTTGGTCGCGGACCGGGGTGAGTTCATTGTGGGTCTGCGGGTCGCCTTGTGCGTCGCGGCTGTGATGCTGATAGCCACCACGGCAGCTGCCCTCATGCTGCCGCGCGGCTGTAACTGACGGGACCGTGACGGGGATGTCTGGCGCGGGGCCCGGTAATGAACTCAACCTGAGGGAGCCGGGCGGCGCACGTCGTGAGGGCGCTCCTCACCTCGCCTCGGCCGGGTGAGGGGCACCCCGACCTTCAGATCGGCTAGGCGAGCCGGTCAATGATCAGTAGCGGAGGGCCGCAACGGCTCCTCGACCAGCCGCCGGCGGGCTCTGGGTGATCCCACCCGAGGTCGGCACCCCCCAGCCTGCATTCATCGACACCTGGAGCCCTGGCGCGTCACCGATAGCGCCATCACCAAGGAGGCCGTGCCATGGAAGCCGTCACGTTGATCACCGGAGGTTCGAGTGGAATCGGTGCGGCGACTGCCCGTGTCCTGCTCAAGCAGGGTCACCGCGTGGCGATCACCGGCCGCGATGCCGATCGGCTGGCCGCGTGCGCCACGTCCACCGGAGCGGGCGAGCGGGTGCTGACCATCAGCGGTGACGCCGGTGACGAGAGCCATGTCGCCGCTGCCGTGCGTCAAGTCGCGGGCTTGTGGGGCCGATTGGACACAGTGATCGCGAACGCCGGGTTCTCCCTGCCCGGCACGCTGGAGGACCACGACCCTCCGGCCATGCGTGCCATGGTGCTCACCAACATCCTCGGGCCGGCCCTGCTGGTACGCGAGGCACTGCCACACCTGAGGAAGTCCAAGGGCCGGATCGTGATCGTCGGTTCGGTCGCGGGCACCAGGAACACGCCCGGCAACCTGTACTCCGTCACCAAGTGGGCTGCGCACGCCCTGGCCGAAAACGTCCGGCTCCTGGTGGCCAGGGACCACGTTCGCGTCACTCTTGTCGCCCCAGGGGTCGTGGACACCCCATTCTGGGACGAGCGCGGTGGATCTCCCGCGGCGGCACCGATACTGACCGCCGAGCAGATCGCCGAGACAATCCTGTTCGCCGTCAGTCAACCCGAAGGCGTGGACGTCAACCACCTCGTCGTACGGCCTGCCGGCCAGGTCAACTGACCTCGCTAGGCGGTCAGCTGCGGGCGACGGGGCGCGTGAGCAGCATCAGGTCACGATCTACGCCTGGAGTACTGATACTCAAGCTGCAGATCGTGATCTTCATGTCTGGGATGCGGCTTGCCGCCGGTAATGGCTGGGACGGGATCGAAACAGCAACCTTGGTCGTGGGCACCGTCCTACTTGGCGCGTCCGATTTCAGGGATACGTTTCCGCTGGGAAACCGTTGCGGTACCGAGGCGGCGGCGATGTGCTCGCTGCCGGCAGGTCGCTCCACAGTAGCGCGCTGGGCGGCCAGTGGAACGGGCCTCGAGCTGGGCCCCGCATTCCTCGCACCGCGACGCTGCGTGAAGCGTGCCGGGAGAGTCACGAAAGACCGGCCCTTGCGTGACGAATGAGGGAGCCCGCAGGCTCTCCAGTGCCAGCCGCACCATGCGGGTGCCGCCGTTCCGGTCGTGGTGGGCGGCCCGTATCGTGGCGCACCCGACGGTGAGGGCTGTGACATCGTCCGTGTTGACGTCGGTACGGACGCCGCCGGCGTGCTGGGCCGCGCGGAGCAGTTGGTCAAGTGCCTGGCTGAACCGTCGCGCCGACGCGGCGAGGATTGGCCGTGGCCAGCTCGTTTGCGTGGTTAAGGCGTCGCATGCGTGCTTGCGCACGTGGGACGTTTCGACGACCTCCAGGAGGAAGCCGAAGAATGCTTCGGCAGGGTCGTTGCGGGCCGCCCACTGTCGAGCGGTCTCCACCAGGTCGTCGAGCTGCTGGACGAGTACGGCCTCCAGCAGGATCTCCTTGCTGGGGAAGTGCCGGTACACGGTGCCGGCGCCGACCCCCGCCTGCCGTGCGATCGCGCCGAGCGAGACGTCCAGGCCGTGCTCGTCGAACGCCTGCGAAGCGGCGGCGAGCACCTTCCTGCGGTTACGGCGGGCATCGGCCCGGCCGACGTCCTGGGGATCTGCGGTCATGTCACGTAATCCCTTGTCCGTTCGACTCAACCGGGTGGAGCATTCCACATCGACCCCGGGGCCAACCAGACCTACCCACCGACCATCCCGGGGTGGAGGACGACATGACCACTGACCGCTTGGTTGTCGTGACCGGTGCGACCGGTCGGCAGGGCGGAGCCACCGCACACCGGCTCCTGGCGGCCGGAAGGCCGGTGCGCGCGCTCGTGCGGGACACGACCGCGCCCGCCGCCAAATCGCTTGAAACCAAGGGAGCGCAGCTCGTGCGCGGCGACTTCGACGACCCGTCGAGTCTGCCCGCTGCGCTGGAGGGAGCGGCGGCACTGTTCGCTGTACCGCCCGTGGCGTTCGGCCCGGCCGGCTCCGACGTGGAGCGGGAGTTCGCCCGGGGCCGGGCACTGATCGATGCCGCGGCCGCGGTGGGAGTTGAGCACGTCGTGTTCACGGGCGTCGCGTCCACGCCGGGTCGCCCGGGTGGCTCCGAGGGGAAGAAACGCATCGAGGACTACCTGCGTGAGCGGATCAGGTCGGTGACCGTGCTGCGTCCGGTGCGGTTCATGTCGAACTATCTTGGTTCGACGCCCATCGGCCTCGACGGCATCGTCCACGGCGTGCACCGGCACATCTTCCCGCCGGACGAGCCTGTCCAGATCATCGCGGTGGAGGACATCGCCGAGTTCGCCGCGCTGGCCTTCGACCAGCCGGACCGGTTCGCGGGACGGAGTCTGGAACTGGCTGGGGACGCCCCCACCCCGGCCGAGGCGGTCGCCGTGATCAGCGAGGCCACCGGTGCCGCAATTCGCTACGAGCAGATCAGTCACGCCGAGGCAACCGCACTCAACCCCGAGATCGCCCAGGCGCGGGAACGCTGGGCAGCCGGATCGCGCTGGCACGCCGACCTCGAGGCGCTGCGCGTCATCCATCCCGGACTGCGTACGCTCGCAGACTGGCTCGCTGAATCCGGCACAATCCTGCTGCGGAAGCGGCTACTCGAAACCGCCTAGAACTCCAGCTGCTGGTCGGGTTCTTACTGGTGAGAGCCGGTGCGTGGACGGGTACGGCCTCCGCCGCTACCCCTCATGGGCCCGCTGGGTCACCCTCGCGATGCTGGCCCACGCCTTCCTCGCCGTCGTCCGCGCCGACGAACACGCACACCGCCCCACGCCGGACGACCTGATCCCGCTGTCCCGCTACGAGATCTGCCGCCTGTTCATCACGCTCGTCGTCCTGCCCGTCCGCGACGCAGCCCACCAGCTTGCCTGGTCCGACTGGCGCCGCCGCCACCAGGCACGATCACGCACCAGTCACTACCGGCGGCAACCCGTATCCCAGACATGAAGATCACGATCTGCAGCTGGAGTATCAGGCGCCCTAGGGCTGCGGGGCGGGTGCGGCGCCATCGTGGTTGCTCGCGCAGTTCCCCGCGCCCCTTGCGGGGCGCCTGATCCGGGCGGGGTCACAAGTCGCCATGGCTGGTGGAACCGTGCCCCGTGAGGGGCGCTGGGGGTCCCCCCGGCCGAAGGCTGGGGGAGGGAACTGCGCGGCCAGCCCCCACCGGCCCGCGGTGGACGGACCGCGCAACCAGCGGAGTGCTCAGCCCCGCACGGCGTGCAACAGCGACGCTCCGAGGGGAAGCGCGTGGCAGGCCGTCGGCTTGAAGCCCGCCCCCTCCAGCAGGCGCCCGTAATGGGCCTCTTCCCTCTCCCGGCCGCCCACGTTGCACAGCATGTGGACGTCCCAGGCTGCCGCTGTGTTGCCGGGCAACAGGCGTTCCACAACGAGCAGTTGGCTGCCCTCGCGCATCGCCTCGGCGCACCGCTGCAGGATGGTCACGCAGCGTTCGTCGTCCCAGTCGTGCAGGACGCGGGACAGGAGGTAGACGTCGCCGCCCTCCGGGACGGACTCGGTGAAGTCGCCGGCGGCGAAGGTGCACCGGCCGGTCAGGTCGGCCAGTTCCGACCGCGCCGCCTCCAGGGCCTCCGGTCGCTCCAGGAGGACGCCCTCGACGTGGCCGTGGGACCGCAGTACCCGGCCGAGCAGCGCCCCGTTGCCGCCGCCCACGTCCACCACGCGCCGTACGCCGGAGAAGTCGACCAGGTCGGGCACCGGCGTGAACATCTCCGCGCTCGCGGCCATCGCCCGGTGGAAGCGGCCGCCGAGTTCGGGGTGTTCGGCGAAGTAGGTGAAGTGGTGCTGTCCGTAGCGGTGGGCGAAAGCTTCCTGCCCGGTGCGTACGGCGTACGTCAGGCCCGCGAAGGAGTCGTAGACGGGCCGCCGTACAGCAGCGCGAGGGGGTGCAGGGAGAACTCGGTGCCGGTGTGCAGGGGCTCGCCGAGGGCGGTGAGGTGGTAGGTGCCGCCGGCCGATGCGGTCAGCAGGCCCAGGGTCGCCAGGTAGCGCAGGAGCCGGCGCAGGGCGTCGGGGTCGCTGCCGGTCCGGTCCGCGAGGGTGTCGGCGTCGAGGCCCGGCCGGGCGGCGAGGTGGTCGGCGATGCGGAGTTCGGCCATGGTGCGGACGGCCTGGGTGGCCCAGGCGCCGGTCATGACGCCGAGGAGGGAGCGGGTCGGGTCCGGCACCGGTTCGTGGCGACCGGGGAGGCGCAGCTCGAAGCGGCGGTGGTGGGCGGTGCGGAAGTAGAGGACGGTGACGTTCTCGTGTTCGTTGTAGCCGCCGCCGTCCGGGACGGCGCCCGCGCGTTCGGCCAGCAGGGTGCGCAGTCCGGCCGGGATCACCCGTCCCGGTGCGGTCACGGCGAACGCGTGGTGGGACTCGTGGCCGGCGGCGCGTTCGTCGGCGGCGACGGCCTCCAGCGGGGAGCCGGGCGGCACGGGCAGCGCGAAGATCTCCACGGTCCGCTCGGCGACGGGCACGTGCACGATTCCGACCGGGCTTTCGGCGAGGACCGCGCCGTACCGCCGGGCGAGGCGTCCGCGTACCACCACGCTCGGTGTGAGGGGTCCCGGTTCCAGCCCGGCGCGCCGCAGTTCGCCGGGGAGGGCGTCCAGGGAGGCGGGGAAGACCAGCACGGCGGTGTGGTCGTAGACGAGATGGCGGGAGACGTCGGCCCGCTCCTCGGCGGTCAGGTCGGGCAGCAGGTCGGCGAGGACCCGGTCGGTGTCATGGTCGCGGACATGGCCGGCCGCGTGCCGGATCCGTTCCAGGTCGGTTTCCGTCAGACATGCTTGAACGACGGAGAGGTTCATGAAGGGTTCCCGTTGATCGTGGGGTGGGGAGAACCGGGGGTTGTGGGTCCCGGGGGTCAGATGCCGGTGTAGTTCTCGGCGAAGAAGTCCTGGTGGGAGCGGGAGGTGCGGAGGCTCTCCAGGCGGGCGTACTGCAGCGCCCGCTCGTAGCGGGCCGTGTCGTCGTCGCCGTCGGGGCCGTGCAGCAGGCCGCTCATCCAGTGCGAGAACTCGTGGGCGTGCCAGATGCGGCGCAGGCAGTCGCCGGCGTACCGGGCGAGGCGGGTGCCGTCGCCGCGCAGCAGCGCCGCCTCCAGGGCCCGGGCGAGCGACTCGGCCTGCAGGATCGCGAGGTTGGCCCCCTTGGCCGCCGAGGGGCTGATGAGCCCGGCGGAGTCGCCGGCCAGCCACAGCCGTCCGGCGCCCAAGGTCTCCAGTACGTCGGAGCGCAGGTCGACGAGCGTCTTCTCCAGTACGGCGCCCTCGCGCAGCGGTCCGAACTCGGCCGTCCGCATCCGGGTCGCCAGCTCCGTCCAGATCCGGTCCTCGCTCCACTCGGCGGGGTCGGTGCCGCGCGGGCACTGCAGGTAGTACCGGGTGACGGAGGCGGTGCGGGCCATGTGGCCGGCGAACCCCCGCTGGTGCAGGGCGTATCCGACGGCCGACAGGCTGGGCGGGGCCGCGACCAGCACGGCCAGCCAGGACACGCCGTGGTCCCAGCGGGCGGTCCGGTTGCCGTGGGCCGTCAGCGCGGCGCGGCCGATCCCCCGGTGTCCGTCGCATCCGGCGACGTACCGTCCGGTGACGTCCGTGCCGCCGCGCACCCGCACCCGGCCGCCGGTCACCTCCTCGGCCTCGGCGCCGAACCGGATCTCCCCGCCGCGCCGCAGGTAGGCGGCGACCAGGTCCCGTACGAGTTCCTGCTGGGGGTAGACGGTGTGCGGCTCGCCGGGGCCCAGTTTTCCGTAGTCCAGGGTGAATTCGCCCCGCTCGCTGCGGAACAGGCAGGTCGTGTGGGTCTGCCCGCGGGCGAGCAGGCCGGCCCCCAGGCCGTTCTCCGTCAGGACCCGCACCGAGTGGGGGGCGAGGAAACCGGCCCGGGCCCGGCCCTCCACCGCGTCCCGGCCGCGCCGCTCCAGGATCACGCAGTCGACGCCGCGGTCCAGGAGCAGGTTCCCCAGCACGAGCCCTGCCGGTCCAGCGCCGACGATCACCACACCGACCTGTGCTGTTGTCATACCCGCCCCCGAAGTCTCCTTCTTGCCAGGAGGTTTCATATCAGCCGGATTCTGGATACAGGCGGCCAAAGGGGGGTGAAGCGGGATGATTAGCCCGAAAGGGTTGCCATGGGCAACGAGAGCCAAGAAGGTGGGGGCCAAACGCCGCGGTGCCCGTCCGCATGAGGCGGACGGGCACCGGATGGAGCGCCGGGCAGGCCTTGCACCTGCATTTCCCCGCAGGAAGCGGGGCGTCTTTCCTTGGACCACCAACGCATCACCAGCCACCGGGTTTTGCGGCGACCAGCTCTGAGACGATCATACCGTATCCGGCACGTCCTCCAGCTCCTCGTCGAGTCCCCGGACCAGGCCGCGCAGGACGGGCCCGTACTCGGGGTGGGAGAGGGCGAAGGCCATCTGGGCGACGAGGTAGTCGGCCGGGTTGCCGGTGTCGTACCAGCGGCCCTGGATGACCTGCCCGTACACGGCCCGGCTGGCGGCGTAGGCGTTGATGGCGTCGGTCAGGTAGACCTCGCCGGTGCGGTGCTCGTACCAGCGGCGGGTCTGTTCGCGCAGTTCGTCGACGATGCCGGGGGTGATGACGTAACCGCCGATGGCCGCGTACGGGGACGGAGCGTCGGCCGGCGCGGGCTTCTCCACCAGGCCGGTGATGCGCAGCTGGCCGTCGCCGAGGTCCTCCTTGACTATGGGCACGCCGTAGCGCTGCGAGTCGGCGGGGTCCATCGGCAGCAGGGCCAGCACCGGGCAGCCGGTCTGCTCGTAGGCGCGGATCAGCTGCTGGGAGCGGGGGACGTCGGCGACGAACACGTCGTCCGGCCAGAGCACCAGGACGGGCTCGTCGCCGAAGGAGCGGGCGGCGTTCAGCACAGGCGTGCCGTTGCCGTACGGGCCGTACTGGTCGAGGTAGGTGATGTGACCGCGGCGGGCCAGCTCGGCGACCTCCTCGACGGCGTCGGCGTAGGCGGTCTTCCCGTCGGCGCGCAACTGCTCCACGAGCCCGGGGTTGGGCCGGAAGTGGTCCTGGATGAGGCTCTTGCCGCCCGAGACGACGATGGTGATGTCGGTGATGCCGGAGTCCACCAGCTCCCGCACGGTGTGCTCGATCACCGGTTTGTCGCCGACCGGGAGCATCTCCTTCGGAGTGGCCTTCGTCAGCGGCAGCAGACGGGAGCCGAGTCCGGCGGCGGGGATCACGGCCCTGCGGATCGTCGGGGGCATCAGGTCTCTCTCGGTCGGACGGCACGGGTACGCCGACGCTATCAACGGGCGCCGGGTCACCCGGTGAACGCCGACCGGCCGGAGTCCGTCGTCCGGGCGATTTCCGGGAGAAGCCGAGATGAACGGGGAGAGGCGTCCCGGTCCGCGGAACCCTCCGGCGCCGTTCTCATCGCGGCGGCTCCGTCTCCGTCGCGGGGACCGTCCCCTGGGCGCGCAGTTCGGCGATCTCGGCGGGGCCGAAGCCCAGCTCGGCGAGGATCTCGTCGCTGTGCTCGCCCAGGTCCGGCGCCCGTCTCGCCGGCACCTTCGGCACCCCTCGGAGGTTGACCGGGCTGCTGACGGTCTCGGTCAGCCCGCTAACCCCCGCCAGCGGGACGACGATGTCGTTCTCGCGCAGCTGCGGGTCCCGCGCGGCCTCTTCCGGTGTCTGGATGAGGCTGTAGGTGATGCGTTCCCGGTCCAGCGCGTCCTTCCAGTGGGCGAAGGGCCGCGAGCGGAAGGCGGTGTCGAGCAGCTCGGCCAGTGCGGGGGCGTGCCGGATCAGACCCTCCAGGTCGGCGAAGCGGGGGTCCTCCAGCAGTTCGGGGTGTCCGACGGCGCGCGCGAGTCCCTGCCAGCGCGCGGGTGAGGCGACCAGCATGAGCCACTCGCCGTCCGCGGTCCGGTAGGGGTTGTTCAGCGGGTTCGCCGGGGACTTCCGGTTGTGCAGCTCGAAGGGGGTGCCGTCGGCGAGGGCGCCGGCCACCAGGGTTCCGGTGGCCCAGACGCCGGTGGCGAGCAGTGACGTCCCGACGTTGGCCCCCTGTCCGGTCCGCTCGCGGCGGTAGAGGGCGGTCGTGATCGCCGCGTAGATGGCGATCGCCGTCGTGTAGTCGCCGCTGCCCCACACCGGGACGGTCGGCGGGGCGCCCGCGTCCCGGGTGGAGGCCAGCAGGCCGCTGCGCGACCAGAAGGCGGTCAGGTCGAAGCCCGGCAGCCGGGCGTCGGGGCCGGTGTCCCCGAAGCCGGTGAGATCGGCGTAGACGACCCTCGGGTTCCAGCCCGAGACCTCCTCGTAGCCGAGGTGCAGCTTCTCGCGGGTGCCGTGCGGGAAGTTGGTGATCACCACGTCGGCCCACTCGACGAGCCGCTTGAGGACCTCGACGGCCGTCGGCGACTTCAGGTCCAGCACCATGCCCCGTTTGTTGCGGTTGGCGAGGTGCCAGCTGTAGTTCGCCTTCGCCCGCGGACTGGGCGGCACGGAACTCAGCCGCCGCTGGGGGTCACCCGCCCCCGGCGGCTCGATCTTGATGACGTCCGCTCCGAAGTCGGAGAGCACGGTGGCCGCGGCCGGTCCCGCGATGAACGAGGACGCGTCGAGGACCTTCAGGCCGGTGAAGACGGATTCGGTGGTCATGGGTTCGGTGGTCATCGCCGTCACTTCACGAAGGCGCTCAGGCCGCCGGTGACGGCGCGTCCCACGATCAGGGTCTGGATCTCCCGGGTGCCCTCGTACGAGTAGAGGGCCTCGGCGTCGGCGACGAAGCGGCCGACCTTGTAGTCGAGGACGATGCCGTTGCCGGCCAGCAGCTCCCGGGCCCACCCGACGCTCTCCCGCATCCGCACGGTGCAGTACGCCTTCGCCAGGGCGGAGTGCTCGTCCTGGTAGATCCCGGCGTCCTGCAACTGGGCCAGACGCACCACCATTCCGCACGAGGCGGTGGCATTGCCGAGCATCTTCACCAGCAGGTCCTGGACGAGCTGGAAGCCGCCGATCGGGCGCCCGAACTGCTCGCGTTCCTTCGCGTACTGCAACGCGATCTCGTAGGCGCCGAACATCGTCCCCACGGCCTGCCAGGCCACCCCGCTGCGGGTCTGGCGCAGGATGCCGGCGGTGTCCTTGAACGAGTTCGCGTTCTGCAGCCGGTTGGCCTCCGGAACGCGACACCCTTCGAGCACGATGTCGGCGTTCTGCACGATCCGCAGCGCCATCTTGTTCTCGATCTTCGTCGCCGTGAACCCGGGGGTGTCCTTCTCCACGACGAAGCCCAGCACGTGGTTCGTCTCGGTGTCCCGCGCCCAGATGACGACCAGGTCGGCGAAGGTCGCGTTGCCGATCCACCGTTTGGCCCCGTCGAGGATCCAGCCGTCGCCGTCGCGGCGCGCGGTCGTCCGCAGGCCGCCGGCCACGTCGGAACCCCCGTGCGGCTCGGTCAGCCCGAAGGCGCCGATCTTCTCGAAGCGGCTCATCGCCGGCAGCCACCGCTGCTTCTGCTCCTCGGAGCCACAGGCCAGGATCGAGCCCATGGCGAGCCCCGTGTGCACGCCGGAGAAGGTCGCCAAGGACGCGTCGGCATGGGCGAATTCCAGCGCGAGGAATCCCGAGAGGAGATTGCTCGGCCTGGATTCCGCGGAGTCCGGGTCCGCCCAGTCCACAAGTCCGAGCCTGCCGAATCCCTCCACCAGCTGGAAGGGGAACTCGGCCCGCGCCCAGTAGTCGTCGACGAGGGGAGCGGCCTGCGTGTCGAGGAACTCGCGGACGCGCTCGATCTTCTCCCGCTCGCCGTCCGTCAGCAGTTCCTCGAAGGAGTAGAAATCGGCGGGCAGCCGCCCTGCGCCCAGGTAGGGACCGGACGGTGTGGGCAGAAGCGGGGTGGCACCCATGGAAATCCTCCTCCAGCACGGTTCTCTGGGGCGATTAGACCCGGATCCCACGCTGATTCCCGCGAGCCCTCGCCGTTCCAGGAGTGCCCTCGTCGCGGCGAACGACCCTAATGGCCCCTTCGTGCCCGGTACCGCGCGTTCCGTGGCGCCGGACCGTGATCGTCCGTCCGGCTGTCTCAACTCAGGACTTGACGGTTGTTCACTTTGCTGAACTGACAGCTTTCCGACAGCAACCATTCCTACGGTGCCGTGTCCATGACAGACACCTCAGAAGGTGCCCGCTCCGTCGGGCGCCGTACCGTACTCGTCGCCACCGGGACGACCGCCGCTGCCCTGGCCGTAGGTGCAGCGGTCTCGACCGAGGCCCCCGCGGCAGCCGCCGCCCCCGACCTCAAGCCGGCCGCCGCCGCGGCGGTCTGCACGCTCACGGAGGAGATGACCGAAGGCCCCTACTACCTCGACGGCGCGCTGGTCCGCACCGACATCACGGAGGGCAAGCCCGGCATCACGTTCAAGCTCGCCCTGACCGTCGTCAACTCCGCCTGCACCGTCGTCCCCAACGCCCTCGTGGAGGTCTGGCACACCGACGCGCTCGGCGAGTACTCCGGGTACGTCGGCAACAACGGCCACAACGAGGCCGACGACGGCACCTTCCTGCGCGGTGGCGTGCTCACCAACTCCAGCGGCGTCGCCAACATCACCACCATCTACCCGGGCTGGTACCGGGGCCGCTGCATCCACATCCACGTGAAGGTCCACACGGGTGTCACCCTGACCTCCGACGGCTCCTTCACCGGCGGCAGGACCGTGCACACGGGCCAGCTCTTCATCGACGAGACCATCACCACGGCCGTCGCCAAGGTCTCGCCGTACTCGACCAACACGACCCCCCGCACCACCCTCGCCCAGGACTCCATCTACGACGACGGCGGCGCCACCTCCGGCCTGATGACCGTCACCGGCTCCACCACCGCCGGCTACACCGGCACGCTCACCCTCGGCGTCTCCAGCTGACGCCCGGGCCCCGGAGGCACGTCCCCCGGGGCCCCGCTCAGGGTCTGCGCCGGAACGGCAGGTCCACCTCGGCCCGTACGGTCTTGCCCGGTGCGTCGGCGCAGTCCCTGCTCAGCACCTCCCACCGATCGGCCAGCGCGTCCACCAGCACGAGCCCCCGGCCGCCGTCGTCCAGCGGCCCGCCCGGCCGTACGGCGCCGGGTGCGGGCGGCCGCCGTTCGGCCAGGGTGTCCGTGACCTCGACCCGCACGCTCCCCGTCACCAGCGACACCCGCAGCTCGAAGTCCCGCCCCGGCACCCGCCCGTGCGTCACGGCGTTGGCCGCCAGCTCCGCGACGATCACCGAGACCTTGTCGATCAGCTCCACGGCGGCGAACGGCCCTCCCCACGCGTGGAGTTGGGCGACGGCGAGATGACGGGCGAGACGGGCGCCACGCGGGGTGGCACTGAGCCGCTGGGCGAGTGCTCGACTCACGGTGACGGTGGTGGGGGGAGCGTCCATGCGCCCAATCTGCCGCTCCGGACCAGCGGTTATCCAGCTGAGAGCCGCGTACGCTGGGCCCGCGTACGCGGTGACGCACTGGACCGTACCGGTCACTAGCCGTGACCATGGGGGTGGGAGGTGGCCTACGTGGGCGATGGAGTGGAGCCGGAGTCGTCGGACAGTCTGCGGACCTTCGGAGCGGTGCTCCAGGCGTTGCGCGAGCACGCGGGGTTGAGCAGGGAGGAGTTCGCGGAACAGGTGCGGTTCTCGAAACACACGGTGGCATCGGTGGAGTTGGGGAGGCGGATGCCGGACGAGTCGTTGGTGGAGGCGTCGGAGGGGGTGCTGGGGAATACGGGGGCCTTGCGGCGGGCGGCGGGACATCTCGCTCGGCAGCCGGGGTTGGCGGCGTGGTTCCGGCGGTGGGCTCGGATGGAGGCGACGGCGATCAACCTCTACACCTACGAATGCCGAGTCGTGCCGGGTCTGTTGCAGACAGAGCAGTACACGCGTGCGGTGTCATTGAGCGTGCCGCCGATTCCCAACGACCAGGAACTGGACGACCGGGTGGCCGCACGCATCGCCCGGCAGGAACTGCTGTCCACCCGGCGGGAGCGACCGTGCGCGTTCAGCTTCATCATCGAACAGGCCCTGCTGGAGCGGCGAACGGGCGGCGACGACGTGACCCGAGAGCTGCTCGACCATCTACTGGAGATGGTCGAGCGCCACCGGAACGTAGAGGTCCAGATCATGCCTCTTCAGCAGCCCGTGCACGCCGGCCTGGATGGCCCGTTGCAACTGCTTGAGACCCCCGAGAATCAGTGGTTCGCTTATTCGGAAGGCCAGAAGAACGGCCGCCTCATCGCCGATCCGAAAGAGATCAGCGTCCTCCACCAGCGGTATGGAAAACTGCGCTCGCAGGCCCTCAGCCTCCGGGACTCCAGGGCCCTGTTGGAGCGGATGCGAGGAGCGCTATGAGCACGTCCGAACTGACCTGGTTCAAGAGCAGCTACAGCAGCGGCAGCGAGGGCGACTGCGTCGAGGTCGCCCTCCAGTGGCACAAGTCGACCTACAGCAGCGGCGGTTCCGGCGACTGCGTCGAAGTAGCCACCTGCCCCACCACCATCCACATCCGCGACTCCAAGAACCGCCAGGGCCCCGCGCTCGCCCTCTCCCCCACCGCCTGGGCCGGCTTCCTCACGCACGTCGAGCAGTGAGTGTCAGGAGCCGGTCGCGGTCGGAGTGCTCGCTCCACAGCACGTGGCGTCCCTGCGCCACCCCGGCCGACAGGGTCGGGGTGCACCGATCGTCGAACCGAAGAGACACCCCTGTCCGCTGGTTCCCCTTGTCACTGCGACAAGAACGCCGCGTCACCCGGACTCCGGAGGGGTCACCGTCGGGACGTCCCGGCGGACGCCGGTACGGCTGCGCCGCCACGCACGATGGCCGGATGGGCGGCAAGCGATAGAATCGTGCCATGTCCGTCGCCGTCAGCTTCCTGCCCGCCCGCCCCCACCGGGTCGTCGTGCTCGCCCTCGACGGGGTCTACCCGTTCGAGCTGGGCATCCCGAACCGGGTCTTCACCTGTGTTCCCGGTGCCTACGACGTGGTGACCTGCGCGGCGACGGACGACCGTACGGTGGCGACCAACGCCGACTTCACGGTCACCGTCGGGCACGGGCCCGAGGCGCTGGAGAGTGCGGACACCGTGGTCGTGCCGCCGTACGACATGGCGCGGATCACCGATGAGCTGCCCGAGCCCGTTGCCGCCGCGCTGGCCCGGATCCGGCCCGGTACCCGGATCGTCTCCATCTGCACGGGCGCCTTCGCGCTCGCGGCGGCCGGGATGCTGGACGGGCGGCCGGCGACGACGCACTGGGCGCTCGCGCCGCGGTTCCGGCGGATGTTCCCGCACGTGGCACTGGATCCGGACGTGCTGTTCATCGACGACGGGGACGTCCTGACCTCGGCCGGGGCGGCCTCCGGCGTCGACGTGTGCCTGCACATCGTGCGCTCCGACCACGGCAGCGCGGTCGCCAACAGTGTGGCCCGGCAGTGTGTCGTACCGCCGTGGCGGGACGGCGGCCAGGCCCAGTACATCGAGCTGCCGGTGCCGGACGAGGGCGCCACCGGTACGGCGGCCACCCGGGCGTGGGCCCTGGAGAACCTGGAACGGCCTCTCGCGCTGCGGGAGTTGGCCGCGCATGCCCGGATGAGTCAGCGCACCTTCGCGCGCCGGTTCCAGGAGGAGACGGGGACGAGCCCGGGTCGCTGGCTGATTCAGCAGCGGGTACACCGGGCCCGCCATCTCCTGGAGACCAGCGAACTGCCGGTCGACCGGATCGCGGCCGAGGTCGGCTTCGCCACGGGCACCTCACTGCGGCAGCACCTGCACGCGGCGATCGGCGTCTCCCCCCAGACGTACCGGAACACGTTCCGGACATCGGTGGCGGGCAGGGTCTGAGCGCCGACCCGGCGAACCTGCGCCGCCAGCACCCTAGTGCGCCCAGGGCGGTGTGACGGTGCTGCCGTCAGCCATGTCGGCGGTGAGCCCGACCCGTGTGGTGACCCACATGCGGGCGGTCTGGTCGTCGGTGTTGGCGATCGCCAGTTCGGAACCCGCAGGTGCCACTGCCGCGTCACCTGCGCGGAGCTCGGCGCTCTCACCGTCGATGGTGAGCCGGAGGCGACCGGAGAGGACGTAGAACGTCTCCTCCTCGCTGATCGTGTGGGCCGGCCCCGCCATTGCGGCCGGGATCTCGACGCGCCAGGCGGCAAGGTCCCGGCTGCCGGTGTCCGGACGGACGTAGGAAACGAAACGGCCACCGTGGATCTCGTGTACGACGGCCTCGTCACTGCGGATGAACGACATGCCAGCCCCCT
This sequence comes from Streptomyces sp. NPDC051105, assembly GCF_040682795.1. Classification (NCBI taxonomy): domain Bacteria; kingdom Bacillati; phylum Actinomycetota; class Actinomycetes; order Kitasatosporales; family Streptomycetaceae; genus Streptomyces; species Streptomyces sp. NPDC051105. The sequence goes on from NZ_JBFBBR010000004.1 coordinate 418,548, forward strand.
ATCTAGACAAGTAACTTGTCTAGATAGACAAGCGGATTGACGAGTTATAGTCAAGCCCATGGACGACGCCGTGGCCTTCTCCGCATGTGTGCTGGCACTCTCCGGACAGCTGGTGCAGGAAATCCACACCAGGGTGTCCCGGCAGGGATTCGAGGATCTGCGACCCGCACACGGCTTCGCCTTCGTCCGCATCTCGGCAGGCGGCGCCACCACGGCCGACCTGGCCGAGCACCTGGGGGTGACCAAGCAGGCCGCCGCCCAGCTGGTCGAGGAGCTGGTCCGAAAGGGATACGTGGAGCGGCATCCACACCCGTACGATGCTCGCGCCCGCCTCCTGGGACTGACCGAGACCGGCTGGGCCGCCACGCGCGCCGCCGACCAGGCTGCCCGGGCCGCCGTCGCACCGTGGCGACAGGCACTGGGCGAGGCCCGCTTCAGCGAACTCGTCGCCGACCTGACACGACTCGCGCCGCCGGGACCGATCCGCCCTTCCTGGTGAGCCGATGGCCCACCACCCTGGAGACGCCGGCCGTGGACGAACCGCCCGCCGGAGCAACCGGCCAAGTGGAACCGCCTTCCCGGTCAGGGCACTGAGCACTCCGCTGGAAGTGCCGCGATATGCCGCCTATCGACTGCGGCGCCGTCGGGGCTGGTCGCGCAGTTCCCCGTGCCCCTTACGGGGCCCTCCTGCACGGAGCTCGCCCGCCGCGCCGACACCTCCGCGCTGACCGCGCGCCGACGCCTGGAGGCGCTGGCGCACGGCATGGTCGTCCGGCTCGCGACCGAGGTCGATCTCGCCCGGCTGGGCATCCGTACCGAGGCGCTGATGTGGATGACGGTGGCCCCCGGCGGCCTGGAGGAGACCGGCCGGCGGCTCAGCCGCCATCCACAGGTGCGGTTCGCCTCGGCGACCACCGGCTCGGCCAACCTGCTGGTGGCGGTCGCCGCGGCCGACCTCGACGCGCTCTACCTCTTCCTGAGCGACACCGTCGGCGCCCTCGAACACGTCACGACGATCGAGGTCACGCCCATCCTGACGGGGATCAAGCGGACCGGGCTGGTCCGCCCGGGGAGCCTGTGAGCGGCGCAGGACGACTTCACGGGGCCTACTTGGCGGGGCACTGCTTCCAGGCCAGGTGGTAGACGGTGCTGATCTCACCGTCGGTCGAGTCCATGGTCATGAAGCTGACCTTGCCGGGGTTCGCGCTCCCGGCGGTCACCCGCAGCTCCGTGTTGATGTTGAAGTTGCGCTGGACCCCGCAGGGCGCCCACACCAGCTGGGCCCAGTCGGTGGTGTCGGTGGCCTGCCAGTTGTCGTCGTAGGGTCCCCGGAAGGGGTGGTTCGCGGAGGCCGTGTTGGACGAGCCCTGGAAGTAGTACGAGGCACGCTGGGTACCGGTGGCGCCCTGCTGGAGCGAGGCGAAGCCGCGGTAGTCGGCGCTGGCGATGGCGTAGGTGAAGCCGCCCGGCACGTGAACGACCAGGTTGAGCTGACAGTTGCGCCGGAAGGCGGTGGGGTCGGAGTTGCCGCCGGCCTGGGCGAGGTAGTCGCTGTAGGTGACGGTGAAGGCCTCGTTGTCCTCGGAGACGGCGACGGCGGTGGTGCCCTGCGGGCAGCCGGAGCCGTTCACCGTGGCGACGTTGATCACGATCTTGTCCGGCGGCGGGTCGTCGAAGACCGCCGACGACGAGGCCTTGGCCTGAGCGGGCAACCCGGCGGTGAGCAGCGCGGCGAGCGCTCCGCCGAGCAGGAGTCCATGCCTCATGGGTTTCATGGTTTCTCCGGTTCGGTGATCGGGTGGGGGGTGACACCCGCGGACCACAGGACCCTCACGCCCCTCAAGGCTCGATATGGTTCACCTTTGAAGAACCTGTGAGTTTCCTGTGAAGAACGGGGCGCTCGCATCGTAGGAATCCCCACGCCGACCGGTCAGGGCGAACTCCGGCCATTCACACCACCGGATTTCACAGCCGCCGTGGCCTCCCGCCCCACACCTAGGGGTTCTCCCAGGCGGCCGGTTCCGCGGCCAGTGCCCGGACCGGCTCCGGCAGGGCGTCCGCCGCGATGTCCGCCACGGTGACTCCTTCGAGGATCCGGCGGACGTTCGCGCGCAGCGCGATCCACAGGGGCAGGAGGGGCTGCGCGGTGCCGCTGTAGGCCAGACCCGTCGGGCGTTCGCCGCGTACCGAGACGATCGGGCCGTCCACCGCCCGGATGAGGTCCGCCACGGTGATGGCGGACGCGTCCCGCGCCAGCCGGTAGCCGCCGCCCCCGCCACGCCGGCTGTCGACGATCCCGGCGCGCCGGAGGTCACCCAGAATGCCCTCCAGGAATTTGTGCGGGATGTCCTGCGCCCCGGCGATCTCCTCGGCCTTCACCGGGCCGTCGTCCTGCCGTACGGCGAGCTCCAGTACCGCCCGTACCGCGTAATCCGCTCGTGCCGAGATCCTCATGCGTCCATTGTGGGGCGTACTCCCATGGACAATGGGCGCACCCGCGCCCCGTAAGATCGCCCGGGAGGATCCCTTGGCGCTCAGCAGACGTACCTTCAGTGCCCTCGCCGGCTCGGCCGCGCTCGGTTTCGCCCTGGGCGGCAGTGGCGGCCCCGGGGCGCCCGCGGCCTACGCGGCACGCACCGTGCCGACCGGCCCGGCCCCGGCCCCGCCGCGCGCCGACGGACGGCGGCACGCCATCGGCCACGACCAGTACTCCCTGGTCGTCGACGGCCGGCGGCTGGTGGTGTGGTCCGGTGAACTGCATCCCTTCCGGCTCCCGAGCCCGTCCCTGTGGCGGGACGTGCTGGAGAAGATGCGGGCGCACGGCTACAACACCGTCAGCGTCTACGTGGCGTGGAACTACCACTCCCCCGCGCCCGGGAAATACGACTTCACCGGCGTCCGCGACCTGGACCTGTTCCTGCGCACGGCCGCCGAGACCGGGCTGTACGTCATCCTCCGCCCCGGCCCCTACATCAACGCCGAGGTCGACGCCGGCGGCTTCCCCGGCTGGCTCACCGCCACGGAGGGCTCGGCCCGCACCACCGACCCGACCTACCTCGGGCACGTCGACGCGTGGCTGACGGCCGTCAACCGCATCGTGCGCCGCCACCAGCACACGGACGGCGGCGGGACCGTCCTGCTGTACCAGATCGAGAACGAGTACGACGGCCACGTCGCCGACCCGTCCGGCCCCGCCTACATGTCCCACCTGTACAAGAAGGTCCGGGCGGACGGCATCGACGTCCCCCTCTTCCACAACGACAAGGGCCGCAACGGCTACTGGATCCCCGGCTCCTTCGACACCGGCGGCGAGACCGGGAAGTGGCTGTACGGCTTCGACGGCTACCCCGCCCCCACCCAGACCCCGCCGGACTGGGGCGACTTCGGGATCGGCGGCCTCAAGGGCGGCGCGACCGCCAGCCCGCGTACGCCCGGGTTCGTACCGGAGTTCGGGGGCGGCTGGTTCGACCCGTGGGGCGGGGTCGAGTTCGGCGGCAAGGGGTACGCCGAGTCCCGGCGCACCCGGGACGCGGCCTACGAACGCCGCTTCTACCTCACCAACCTCGCCAACGGCATCACCCTGCACAACGTCTACATGACCTACGGCGGCACGAACTGGGGCTGGCTGCCGGCGCCGGTCGTCTACACGTCGTACGACTACGGGGCGGCCATCGACGAGGCCCGCAACGTCACCCCGAAGATCACGCCGATGCACCAGCTCGGCCACCTCCTGCAACGCGTCCCGGACTTCGCCAAGCTGGAGCGCGCGGCGGACGTCCACGCGGACGGGCTGAAGACGTACCACCTCACCAACCCGGACACCCAGGCGCATGTGTACGTGCTGCGCAACGACGGTGCGAGCGAGGTGACGTCCACCCTCAAGACCCACAAGCGGGACGGGGGTGACGAGATCGAGGTCACCGTCCCGGCCAAGGACGCCCGGCTCATCACCACCGGGCTCTCCCTCGGCAAGCGGAAGCTGCGGTACGCCACCGCCCAGCCGATGGCCGTGTTCACCGCCGGCCGGCAGGACATCGCCCTGTTCACCGGCCGGTACGGCGAGATGGCACACCTGGTCCTGGAGTGCCCGTCCGAGCCCTTCGTCCAGCGCCTGGACGCCGAAGCGGCCTGGGTGTACGACCAGGGCGTCCTGCACGTCACCGCGCCGCTCGGCCAGGGCGGCCTCACCCGGGTCCTGGTGCAGCGCGGCGAGAGCGACACCCCGCTGCTGCTGCTCTTCGCCGACGAGGCGACCTCGCTACGGCTGTTCCCGTACGACACCCCGTCCGGCACCCTGCTGGTCTACGGCCCGGCGCTGCTGCGGCACGCGAAGCTCAGCGGGGGGACCGTGCAGCTCACCGGGGACACGGTCGGGCCGAGCGGCGTGGAGGTGTGGGGGCCGCGCGGGATCACCTCGGTCACCTGGAACGGGCGGCCGGTACAGACCCGGGTGGGCCTCTCGGAGAGCCTGGTCGCCACGTCGGATCTGGCGGGGGCGCCGAAGCCGGCGCTGCCGGTCCTGTCCGGCTGGCGCCGGAAGGCCGAGAACCCCGAGTCGGCGATGGCCTTCGACGACTCGTCGTGGGTGGTCGCGGACAAGAAGACGTCGTTCAGTACGACGCCCGTCCCGGACGGTCAGCCGGTGCTGTTCGCCGACGACTACGGCTTCCACTACGGGGACGTCTGGTACCGGGGCTGGGTGGACGGCGACCTCGCGGACCTGGAGTCCCTCTCCCTCGCCTACAGCACGGGCACCCAGGGCATGCTGATGGCCTGGCTGGACGGGGAGCCGCTCGGTTCGCACCGGATGCCGGTGCCGGACACGAAGACGGTCCGGCAGGGCAGTTGGGCGGCCACGGCCGAGTTCTCCGTCGCCGGGCTGCGGAAGAAGTGGAAGAAGGAGTCGGAGGAGGCGTCGCAGAACGCGTCGCAGAAGGAACGGCGCGAGCAGCGGCGGCATGTGCTGTCCGTGCTGGTGCGGCGGATGCAGCACGACATGGACGGCCGCTCCCTGGACACCCACAAGGTGGCCCGCGGCCTGACCGCCGTGACCTTCAAGGGCGCCGCGCCGAAGGTGAGTTGGCGGATCCAGGGCGAGACCGCGCCCGACCCGGTGCGGGGGCCGCTGAACAACGGCGGCCTCTACGGGGAGCGGCAGGGGTGGCATCTGCCCGGGTTCGCCGACGGCGGGTGGGAGCCAGCCGAACTTCCGCGCGCGGACAAGGGAATGGGCGTCACGTGGTACCGCACCGGCTTCAAGCTGGCCGTGCCGGCCGGGGTCGACGCGTCGGTGGGGCTGGTCCTTGAGGACGATCCGGCGCGGGCCTATCGGGTGCAGATCTTTCTGAACGGGTGGAACCTCGGGCAGTACATCAACGATGTGGGCCCGCAGCACACGTTCGTGCTGCCGAACGGGATTCTGCGGACCCGGGGGGCCAATACGCTGGCCCTGGCCGTGCTTTCGGACGGTACGAGCGAGTTCGGGCCGGGGGTTGTGCGGCTGGAGTTGCTGGGGAGTGCGGCCGGAGGAGTACCGGTGACTTCGGTGGACTCCCCCGGCCGTTGAGTGCGGGTTGTGGGAGGTTGCTCGCGCCCACGCGGCGGAGCCGCACATTGATACGGCCCCGCGCCCCTTACGGGGCCCTTTACGCCAGGCGGATCACATTCCAGGACAGGGGTTCCAGAGCAGCGGTGAGGACGCCGTCCCGCAGAGTCGTGCCGTCGGCCTGGTGCGGCGCCACCCGCTCCGGGTCCTCCAGTGTGTTGCGGGCGTCCGGGTCGGGGTCCGCCAGGACGCTGTGTTCGGCCACCTGGGTCAGGCCCAGGCCGCTCAGGGCGATCTCCAGGGGCAGGGTCTCCGTCCGGCTGCGGTTGACGGCGAAGACGGTCACCGTGCCGTCGTCGGCCCTGACCGCTGTCGCGTGCAGCAGGCTCGTCTCGCCGTACTTCTTCGTGTCGTACGTCGGTGAGTCCACGCGGACGTCCAGGACCTGGCCCCTGCCGTACCGGGACGCCTGGGCGAAGGGGAAGAACGTCGTCTGGCGCCAGGCGGGGCCGCCGGGCTCGGTCATGATCGGGGCGATGACGTTGACCAGCTGGGCCAGGCAGGCCACCGTGACGCGGTCGGCGTGGCGGAGCAGGGCGATGAGGAGGGAGCCGAAGACCACGGCGTCCAGGACGCTGTAGTTGTCCTCCAGCAGGCGGGGGGCCTCGGGCCAGTCCCGCGCGTCGGAGTTCTCGATCGCGTGCCACTTCGAGGTGTACCAGACGTTCCACTCGTCGAAGGAGAGGTTGATCTTCTTCTTGGACTTCAGCCTGGCGCCCACGTGGTCACAGGTGGCGACGACGTTCTCGATGAAGGACTCCATGTCGACGGCGGACGCCAGGAAGGAGTCGACGTCGCCGTCCTGGGGCTCGTAGTAGGCGTGCAGGGAGATGTAGTCGACCAGGTCGTACGTCTCCGCGAGGACCGTCGCCTCCCACTCGGCGAAGGTCGGCATGGACTGGCTGGAGGAACCGCAGGCGACCAGTTCCACGGACGGGTCCATCTGGCGCATGGCACGGGCGGTCTCGGCGGCGACGCGGCCGTATTCCCCGGCGGTCTTGTGGCCGGTCTGCCAGGGGCCGTCCATCTCGTTGCCCAGACACCAGAGCCTGATGCCGAAGGGGTCCTTGTCGCCGTGGGCGGCGCGGAGGTCCGACAGGGCGGTTCCGGAGGGCTGGTTGGCGTACTCCTGGAGTTCCAGGGCCTCCGCCACGCCCCGCGTGCCGAGGTTGATCGCCATCATGGGCTCGGCCTGCGGGCCGACCTTCTTCAGGAAGGCGATGTACTCGCCGAGCCCGAAGCGGTTGGTCTCCGTCGACCGCCAGGCGAGGTCGAGGCGGCGGGGGCGCTCCTCCACCGGACCGACCGAGTCCTCCCACTTGTAGCCGGAGACGAAGTTGCCGCCGGGGTAGCGGAGGGTGGTGACGCCGAGTTCGCGGACCAGGTCGAGGACGTCGGTGCGGAGGCCTTCGGCGTCGGCCGTGGGGTGGGTCGGCTCGAAGATGCCGGTGTAGACGCAGCGGCCCAGGTGCTCGACGAAGGAGCCGAAGAGGCGGGGGTTGACTTCGCCGATGCTGAAGGCCGGGTCGAGGGTGAAGCGGGCGGTGCGCAATGTTCGCCTTTCGGGGGTGGGTGGGTGCTGAATCGTGGGCGGGTACAGGTGGTCTGTGGCTGGTCGCGCCCACGCGGCGGAGCCGCGAATGGACACCACCCCGCGCCCCTAACGCAAGCTGGGCCAGCCGTCATTTGTCCAGTTCAGGGGGTTGAGCCCCAGCTTTGGCGTGCCGTTGTCGTCGGCGTCGTAGTAGTGGTACGCCAGCCAGGTCTTGCCATGGGTGCGGAACGTCGATTCGCCGCCCGGGCCGATGTAGCGGCCGTGGCTCGCCAGCAGCAGGTCGCCGCCGCCCTCCAGCATCGGTGTCCCCGTGCTGTCCACGTACGGGCCCGTCACCGACGTCGAGCGGCCGACCCTGATCTTGTAGGTCGAGTTCACGCCCGCGCAGCAGGCGTCGTAGGACGCGAAGAGGTAGTAGTAGCGGCCGTGGTGGAGGATCGAGGCGCCTTCGACGGCGTAGGGGGCGTCGGGGCGGGTGGCGAGGTGGGCGACCGGGGCGCCGGGGATCGCCTTGCCGGTTCCGGGGTCGAGCTGGACCATGCGGATGCCCGTCCAGTACGAACCGAAGGCCATCCAGAGTCCGCCGTCGGCGCGGACGAGTGCCGGGTCGATGGCGTTCCAGGAGTCGGTGGTCCCGGAGGCGAACGCGGGGCCGTGGTCGGTCCAGGTGCCGGGGAGGCCGGACGGGGAGGTGGCCAGGCCGATCGCGGAGTGGTTGGTGCCCCAGGAGGAGACCGCGTAGTAGAGCCAGTACCGGCCGTCGCGGTAGGAGAGGTCGGGGGCCCAGGGGTCGGCGGTGGAGTTGTAGTCGTACCACCAGCTCGGTGGCGTGGTGAAGGCGTTGCCCGCGTCGGTCCAGTCGTGGAGGTCCGTGGAGAGGCGGGCGCCGATGATGCCGCCGGTGGAGTAGGCGACGTACCGGCCGTCGCCGAGCCGGTGGACGGTGGGGTCGTGGATGATCTGCCGGCCGGTCAGGGGGAGCGGGTCGGGGTAGGTGACCTCGGCGGAGGCGGTGGTGGGGAGGAGGGCGATCGCGGTCGCCGCGAGCAGGGCGGCGAGTCGGGGGAAGCGCTTCAACTCGGGCTCCTCACTGGCCGGCCAGGCCCGTGTGGGCGACGCCCGCCACGATCTGGCGCTGGAAGAAGACGAAGACGACGATCAGCGGCAGGCCCGCCATGAGGCCGCCGGCCATGAGCTGGGCCCACTGGATGCCGTAGGAGTTCATGACGGTCGCGATGCCGTTCGGCATGGTCATCAGGTCGGGGTTGTTGGTCACCATGTAGGGCCACAGGAAGTTGTTCCACGAGGCGATGAAGGTGAAGATGCCGACCGCGGCGAGGGAGGGGCGGGAGAGCGGGAGGACGATCGTGAAGAAGACCCGCCAGCGGCCCGCGCCGTCGATGAAGGCGGCCTCCTCCAGTTCGCGCGGGACGCCCTGGAAGAACTTGTAGAGGATGTAGACCATGGCGGCGGGGGCGCACTGGGGAAGGATCATGCCCCAGTAGGTGTCGACCATCCCCATCTGCTGGACGGTGGTGAAGAGGGGGACACCGAGGACGGCCGGGGAGACCATGAGGCCGGACATGACCAGGGCCAGCAGCGGGCCCTTGCCGCGGAACTCGGTGCGGGCGAAGCCGTATCCGGCGAGCGCGCTCACCAGCAGGACGACGGACGTCACGCAGACCGAGACGACCAGGGAGTTCACGAACCAGTCGGTGATGTTGCCGGTGTCGAAGAGGGCCCGCCACGCCTGGCCCGTCCAGTGCTCGGGCAGCCAGTGCGGCGGCACCTCGACGGCCTCGGTCTCCGACTTGAGGGAGGTGAACAGCCCCCAGGCGAGCGGGGCGAGGAAGACGACGGAGACGGCCGTGCCGAGGAGGGTGAGGACGATCTGGCTGGGCGTCCAGGTGGACTTGCGGCGCTGTACGGCCGTGGTCATCGGGTGGCCTCCTCGGTGCGGTTGCGCAGCAGCCACATCCTCGCGAGGGCGACGGCGGCGATGATCACGAAGAAGATGACGGAGATCGCGGAGGCGTAGCCCACGCGGTAGCTGGTGAAGCCCTCTTCGAGGGTGTACTGCACGAAGGTGCGGGTCGAGTTCTCCGGGCCGGGGCCGAAGTCCATCATGACCACGGCCTGGTCGAAGACCTGGAGCGAGGCGAGGACCTGCAGGGCGACGACCAGGCCGGTGATGTTGCGCAGCATGGGGAGCGTGATGTGGACCGCGCGGTGCCAGGCGCCCGCGCCGTCCAGCTTCGCCGCCTCGTAGAGGTGGGCGGGGATGGACTGGAGCGCGGCGAGGTAGAGCAGGAAGCTGAAGCCGGCCGTCCACCAGAGGGTCTCGAGGACGATGGCGAGCATCGCGTACGACTTGTCGGTGAGCCACGGTGTGTCGATGCCGAACACATAGTTGATCATTCCCGTGCCGGGGTTGAACAGCCACTGCCAGAGGTTGCCGGCGACGGTGGAGGGGAGGAGGAAGGGCACGAAGAAGCACAGGCGCCACAGCCACTTCCCGCGCTCGATGTGGTGGGCGAGCATCGCGAGGAGGAAGGCGAGGACCGTGATGCAGGGCACGACCAGCAGCGTGAAGTAGGCGCTGTGGCCGAGGGCGTCCCACATCAGCGGGTCCTTGAGGGCCTCGCGGTAGTTGTCGAGGCCGATGAAGCTCTCGTCCGCGCCGGTGATGTTGGCATCCGTGAGGCTGAGGTAGACACCGCGCAGCAGCGGCCAGATCACGAAGAGGGCGAAGAGGAGGAGGAAGGGCGCCACGAACCAGCCGCCGTGCTGGAAACCCTGCCGGCGGCGGACGGTGGCGCTGTCGGCGGCGGTCCTGGCGCGTGCCGGGGCGAGAACGGTCTCGGCGGTCGTCATGCGGTCGTACCTCCCTGCGCGGCGGTCCTGCCGTCCATGGGGTTCTTCATCGCGAGCAGCTTGGCGAGCTCGGCCTTCATCCGGCCGGCCGCCGCGTCGGGCCTGGCGGAGCCGAGCGTCGAGGAGACGACGATCGGGCCGACGCGCTGGGCGAGGATGCCGGTGGAGCCCGCGAACCACACCTTGGGCTCGTTGGCCTGGTGGTCCATGGCCGACACGTACTCGTTCTGCGGGTACAGCTTCTGGTACGCGGCCGTCGACAGGGTCGGCGTGTACGCCGGGATGTGGCCGCCGGCCGCCCACTGCCGGGCGTGGGTGACCACGTACGCGGCGAGTCGGTGGGCGGCCTCGTCGGTGGCGCCGCCGCGGTCGGACTGGTGCGGCAGGACGAAGGAGTGCGACTCGGCGTGGGTGGCCTGCCCGCCGAAGACGGGCGGCAGCGGGATCGCGCCGTAGTCGAGCTTCGCCGCGTTGTAGACGGGCACCGACCAGTTGCCCTCCCAGGCGAAGGGGGCGCCGTTGATGAACTGTTCGGCGCCGACGGACCCCATGGTCGGGTCGGCGTATCCCTCGGTGACGTGCCGGCGCAGGAACTCCAGGACCTGGGTGGCCTTGTCGGTGTCGAAGGTGACCTCGGTGTCGGTGTCGTCGAACCAGGTGCCGCCGAGCTGGGTGTAGAAGGCGACGAAGAACCACCACTGGAAGTTCTGGTCGTTGATCCACAGGCCGATGGTCTGCAGGCCCTTCCTGGTGGCCTTCTTGGCCTCCTTGAGCACCCCGAACCAGTCGTCGACGGACGTGACCGGGACGATCCGGTCGTCGGCGCCGAGCAGGCCGGCCTTCTTCAGTACGTCCTTGCGGTAGAAGCAGAGCTGGACGTGGACGTCGAGCGGGAGGGCGTAGAGCTTGCCGTCGATGAGGCCGCGCTGCCACAGCTTGGGGTTGTAGTCCTGTTCCCGCAGGCCGTACTCGGCGAGCAGGCCGACGTCCCAGGCGTCCAGGAGGCGGCCGGGTGCGAAGCCGGCGACCCGGCCGATGTGCATGACGCCGAGGTCCGGGGCGCGGTTGCCGGCGGCCGCCATGGCGAGCTTGGTGTAGAAGGGGTTGCCCCACTGGAGCGTGGAGTCCTTCACCGCGATGTCCGGGTGCGCCTTACGGAAGGCGTCCAGCATCGCGATCATGTTGTAGCCGTCGCCGCCGCTGAAGAGGTTCCAGTAGCGGACGCGGGTGCGCGCGGTGGAGGTGAGTGCGTCGGCTCCGGTGCCGAGGGCCGCGAAGCCGAAGCTCGCCGCCGCCGCCAATCCGCCTGCCGTGCCCAGTAGGTGCCTGCGACTGAGGCCAGGTCGTCCCATTGCCTGCCCTTACCTTCGAGGATCTGCCGTCTTGTTCGAGATATCGACTCACGCCCGTAACTTCGAACGGACCGTAAAATCGAAGCGCTTCCGCGTCAATGGGTCCGGCCCGATATTCCTGCGGCCGAAGGTCGTTGTCGGGTGAACCACCGGTACCGGAAGGCATGACGCGGACACATCCGGACGCGTAATCTCGGACGGGCCGACGCAGCGCGGTGACCGCCGTCGGGGCGGTACGAAGGGGGAGCGATGGACTTGGCCGGCGCGTGGCACCGGTGGGCCCGGATCGCCGCCGGGCTGCGGCACCCCCGGCCGAACACGGCGGCACGGCGCTCCCGGACGACCGCGGAGATGCGCCGGCTCGCCGCCGGCCTCACCGCCGCCGTCGGCGCCAGACCGCGGACCCCCGCCGACGTACGGGAGTTGTGCCGGGCGCTGTGCGCGGAGATGAGCCTCAGACGCGAGGGCCGGCCCGTAGAGCTGCGTTTCGAACGGTTCCCCGACGAGATCGAGGTCACCGGACTGTGGGTGGAGTTCCGGGACTTCGACCTGGTGATCGTCGAGGAGCGGGCCGAGACCGTACAACAACTGGTCATCCTGGGACATGAGTTGTGGCACATGCACGCACGTCACACGCATCATCACGCGGCCGCGGCGAACGCTCTCGCCGGGCGGCCGGGCTGGGACTCCGTCGCCCTGACCGTGGCCGCCCGCAACGGCTCCCGGGAAGCCGACGAGGCCGAGGCCGACGACTTCGGGCACCGGCTCGCGGCCGCGCTCCGGTCCTTCCTGCCCGGACGGGGCGGCGAGGCTCCGCCCAATCCGGTCCAGCGGTCCCTCGGCTACCGCAGGCGTGAAGGCGGAGCGCGGTGACGTCCTCCCGACTGGCCGAGGGCCCGGCCGCGTTCTTCACCGGGATGTACATCTCCTTCTGGCTCCCGGGCATCGTGCTGACCGCGGCCCTGGTGATCAAGCTGCCCAGCATCCTCAAACTGTGGCGGGACCCGCTGCTGCGTGCCGTCGGCGGCCTGCTGCTGTTCGCCTGCGCGGTGTTCGCCTTCGCCGCTCCGGGCACCATCGCCTGGACGAACCGGGTCACCGGCGTGCCGAACATCGCGGCACCCCTGGTGTACTCCCTGATCACCGCGCTGTCCGCGTCCTGGCTGCTGCTGGTCGTGCACTGGCGCAACGGCCACACCGACCGCCGGGAGCAGACACGGCGCGCGACCCGCCGGGTGGTCTCCGTCTACGCGGCCGTGGTCGTCGCCCTGTGGGTGCTGTTCGCGCTCGCCGACGTGCCCGTGGAACAGGTCCGGAACCTGGACACCTACTACGCGAGCACGCCGTTCATGCGCGAGGAGATCCTGCTCTACCTCCTCGCGCACACCGTGGCCTGCACGATCACGACCCGGCTCGTGTGGAACTGGATCCGCACCGAAGGCCTCGACGCCTGGCTGCGCTGGGGGCTCAGGTTCCTGGCTATCGGCTACGCGACGAACCTGCTCTTCAGCGCGGCCAAGTTGACGGCCGTGGTGGCCCGCTGGACCGGCCACGACCTGGACTGGCTGAACGCCAACATCGCACCGTCGGCCGCCTGCATCGCCGCCACGTTCGTCGCGATCGGCTTCATCGTCCCGCACGCCGGCCAGTACTTCCACGACCGCTGGCTGGTGCGCCGCCAGCACCGCGGGCTGAAGCCGCTCGCCCAGCTGATGCGGACCGTCGCGGGCGGTCGCGAACCGCTCGCCCTGCGCGCCACCGCCGAGATGCGCCTGATCCGCCGCGAGACGTACATCCGCGACACGCTCCTGCAACAGTCCCGGTTCCTCGACGAGAACCTGCGCGGCCGGGCCTACGACGCCGCTCTCGCCCTCGGCCACGAGCCCGGCCGGGCACAGTCCCTCGCCGCCGCCGTGACGATCCTGGAGGCCGTCGAGAACGGACGGCACGCCCCGGCCGACGGCGGCACCGGCGAGACCGACACCTCGTATCTGCTCCAGGAGATCCAGGCCGTTTCCGAGGTTCTGCGCCACCCCGACGAGATCACGGCGGTACGCACCCGCGCGGCCGTCCAGGCAGAGAGCATGTCCACGCATGAGTGAACGTCCCTCCCCCGCCAGAGCCGCCGTCGTCCTGGGGGGATCCCACACCGGCATGCTCGCGGCCCGGGCCCTGGCCGGCCTCGCCGACCGGGTCGTCGTCGTGGAACGCGACGAACTGCCCGAGACGCCCGCGCCCCGCAAGGGACTTCCGCAGGCCCGGCACGCCCACATGCTCTGGTCCGGCGGGGTACGGGCGATGGAGGAACTGCTGCCGGGCATCACCGCGGCACTCCTGGACGCCGGGGCGCGCCGTGCCCCGGTCACCACGGACATGGTCGTCCTCTCGGCGCACGGCTGGTTCCGGCGCTGGCCCGAGTCCCACCACGTGCTCCTGGCCGGGCGTGACCTGCTGGACGCGACGGTCCGGGCGCGGGTCCTCGCGGACGGGCACGTCGAGGTGGTCGGGGGCACGGAGGTGCTCGGGCTCACGGGCGACGCGGCGGCGGTCACCGGGGTCCGGGTGCGGGACCGCGACGGGCGGGAGCGGACCGTCGAGGCGGACCTGGTCGTCGACGCCACCGGCCGGGGTTCCGGCGCCCCCCGCTGGCTCGCGGCCCTCGGACTGCCCGCGCCGGAGCGCCGCGAGGTCGACACCGGTGTCGCCTACGCCAGCCGGCTCTACCTCGCACCCGAGCAGGCCCGCGCCGGCTTCCCGGTGGTCAACGTGCAGCCGGACCCGCGGGACGGCGGTCCCGGCCGGGCGGGCTTCCTGCTGCCCATCGAGAACGGCCGCTGGATCGTCACCCTCAACGGCACCCGCGGGGGCGAACCGACCTCCTCCGCCGACGACTTCATCCCGTTCGCCCGCGAGCGGCTGCGGCACCCGCTCATCGGCGACCTGCTCGGGCGGGCCGAGCCGCTGTCCGACGTCGCCTTCACCCGCGCCACCGTCAACCGCCGGTACTTCTACGAACGGATGCCGGCCTGGCCAGACAACTTCACGGTCCTCGGCGACGCCCTGGCCGCGTACAACCCCGTCTACGGTCACGGACTGGCCGTGGGCGCGCAGAGCGCACTGCTCCTGCGGGAGTCGACACGGCGCCACGGCCTCGGCACACCCGGCCTGTCCCGTCGCGTCCAGAAGGCGGCCGCCCGGCCGGTCGGGGCGGCCTGGGACCTCGCCGTCGGACAGGACGTGTTCTATCCGGGGGCGACGGAGCACGGGCCGACGGCCCGGGACCGGGTCCTGGCCGCGTACGTGTCCCGACTCATGTACACGGCCACGGGGAACGGGCGCATCGCCCGCCGGGTGACGGACGTGACGGCACTGGAGCGGGGCGCGGAGGTGCTGCTGGCGCCGGGTGTGGTGCTGGGCGCGCTGGTGGGCCCGCTGAGACCGCAGCTGACCCGCCCCCCGCTGACCGCGGAGGAGCTGAAGGCGGCGGGGGTTCTGTAGACGCGGCTGTGCAGCGCCCCGCAAGGGGCGCGGGGAACTGCGCGATCAGCCCCCACGCACCCGCAGCCGCACCCGCAGCCGCATGGACGGTCGAGGCAACCGCTAGCCCTGGAACGCCGGTTGGGCGACTCCCTTCCCGGCCCCCGGAATCACCAGCAGGGAACCCGCCGTCGGATGCGGCCGCTCCAGTCCCACCCGTGCCGTCGTGACGTACAGGTCCGTCAGGTCGGCGCCGCCGAACGCACAGGCCGTCGTCAGCGACGCCGGCAGGCTGATCATCCGGTCCAGGTCGCCGTCAGGCGTGTAGCGGCGCACCGCTCCCCCGCCCCACAGCGCCACCCACACACAGCCCTCCGCGTCGACCGTCAGCCCGTCGGGGAACCCGGCACCCTCCTCGATGGTCACCAACGGGCGCCGGTTGGCGGGGAGTTCGCCGTCGTAGTCGAAGACGTCCACCCGGCGCGTCGGCGTGTCGACGTAGTACACGCGGCTGCCGTCCGGGCTCCAGCCCGTTCCGTTGCTGACCGTGACATCGGGCAGCAGGGTCGTGACCGAGCCGTCGCCGGTCACCCGGGACAGCGTGCCACCGCCCACCGTCTCGTCGTAGCGCATCGTGCCCGCCCACAGGGAGCCGTCCGGCGCCACCGCCGCGTCGTTGGCGCGGCGGCCGGGAACCGGCTCGCGGTGGAGCCAGCGGAACGTGTCGTCGGGGTCGAGGAGCCCGACGCCGTCGCGGAGGTTGAGGACCAGGCCGCCGTTCGCGCGGGGCTTGACCGCACCGATGTGCTGCTCGGCGGTACGGATCGTACGGCGGCCGGTGGCCGGGTCGTACGTGTGGATCCGCGCCCCCAGGACGTCGATCCAGAGGAGGCGGCCGGTCGTCGCGTCCCACGTCGGGCCCTCGCCGAGCGTCGCCTCCGCCGCCACCGCGACCTCGTACGCCGTGTGCGGCGTGTGCGGCGTGTGCGCCGTCGTCATGCCACGCTCCGGTGACCGAGGCGCTCGGAGAGCTCGGCGGCGCCCTTGGCCGCGAGCTGCTCCAGCTCGACGCGGCGCTCGTCGCTCCAGCGGATCATCGGGACGGAGATGGACATCGCCGCGACGACCTGGCCGGTACGGTCGCGGACCGGCGCGGCGACACAGGAGACGTCGGGATTGGACTCCCGGCTCTCCACGGCGATACCGCGGGCGCGGATCTCCGTGAGGGCCTCGCGCAGCGCGTCCGGCTCGGTGATGCTGTTCGGGGTCATCGCGACGAGTTCGGCGTCGTCGGGGATGCGCGCGGACAGCTCCTGCTGCGACAGCGAGGCCAGCAGCATCTTGCCGACCGAGGTGCAGTGGGCGGGGAGGCGGCGGCCGGCGGCGGAGACCATGCGGACGGCGTGCGTGGAGTCGACCTTGGCGATGTAGATGACGTCGGTGCCTTCGAGGATCGCCACATGGACGGTCTCGTCACAGGTCTCGGCGACGGACCGGGCGACCTGCTGGCCCTCGGCGGCGAGGTCGAGCTGCTCGGCGTACCGGCTGCCGAGCTGGTACGGGCGGACGCCGAGCCGGTATCGTCCGGGCTGTCCGGGTACGGGCACGATGTACGACCGGGCGGAGAGCGTGGTCACCAGCTCGTGCACGGTGGTGCGCGGCAGCTGGAGTCTGCGCACTATGTCGGGGGCGGAGAGAGTCCCGTCCCCGTCGAGGAAGAGCTCAAGAATGTCGAGAGCCCGGGTCACGGCAGGCACAAGGCGTCCCACGTCCGGCCCCCTCCCTTGGGTCTAAGCGCCAGATATCGTCAAAATCGTCAAAGCTGCGGGAACGTTCGAGATATCAACAGGCGATCGGCATGACGAACACAGGCTAGCCACCGAGGATTGCCCGGGCAATGGCCGGGAACCAGCCGTGGGCCGGTATGTGCACCATGGGTGGCATGCGACTGGACTTCCAGCTGGTGCTGCTGCGCCGTATGGCCGACCACAACCCGGACCTGGTCGAGGGCGCCCGGCGTGAACTGGGCGCGTCGATCGCGGACATGCGCGAGGCCAACAAGCGGTGGCAGGCGATGGCCCGCTCACCCCGCTCCCGCGCCGCGGCGTCTCGCTACCGCTCGGTCCTCGGCCCGCCCGGCTCCGAGACCAGACGTACCGTCGGCGACCTGGAGTGCCTGGCCTGGCAGTGGCCGCTCCCCCTGTGGCCCACCCTCCGCTTCGAGGTCATGGTCGGCCCCGGCGGCACGGTCTGGAACGAATGGCTGGTCCGCGCCCCCGGCGCCCCCGCCCCGAAGCTGGAGACCCTCGAGGACCTCACCCCCTGGTCCTGCACGGTCGACGAGGCCGCCCGCGCCTTCGCCCCCGCCCGCCCCCTGGAGGGCACGGCCCCCACCCGCTGGGGCCTCACCTTCACAGTGCCGGACGGCCGTCAGGTGGTCGCGGAGTTCACCTGGGGCCTGCTCCAGCGCACCGCGGTCATCGACGAGCCGCGCTGAGGATCGCCTCCGCCACCACGTCCACCGACCCCGGGTGCAGGAACAGGAACAGGTTCGGCTCGACCAGTTCCAGCTCCATCACCTGCGGCTGCCCGTCCGCCCCGTCGACCAGGTCCACCCGGGCGCACAACAGCTCCGGCGCCTCCGGTACGGCGGCCAACGCGCGCTCGGCGACCGTGAGTTCGGCCGGGGTCGGGTTCCACCGCTCCAGCTCGGGGTGGGCGACCTTGTCCGCGTCGTACGCCGTGCCCGGGGTGAGGACGGCCCGCTTGCGGCTGGCGTGCAGCAGCCGCCCGCCGAAGAACTGCAGCGCCCGTTCGCCGCCGACGTCGATCCCGGCGACGTACGGCTGGACCATCGCGGTCAGCCCCTCGTCACGCATCCGGGCCAGGTGCCGTACGGCCGTCCCGTGCTCGCCGGGCGTGTAGCGGGCGGCGAACCGGGCGCCGGCGCCGAAGGTGGGCTTGACGACGAAGTCGCGGTCGGACGGCAGCTCGACCGGGTCGCCCGGGGCGAGATACCGGGTCGGCACGACGGGCACACCGGCCGCCGCGAGATCACCGAGATACCGCTTGTCGCTGTTCCAGCGGACCACGGCGGCCGGATTCGCGATCCGGGTCGCCTTCCCCACCCGCTCCACCCACGGCAGGAACTCCTCCGTGCGCCAGCTGTAGTCCCAGGTGGAGCGGATGACGACCAGGTCGAAGGCGCCCCACTCCACGTCGGGGTCGTCCCAGGGCCGGGCGACGGCGTCCGCCCCCGCGGCGGTCAGCGCGCGCAGCAGCACCGGCAGATCCTGGTCCTTGCTCGGCTCCGCGCCGGGATCGTAGGTGGCGAGGGCTATTCGGGGCACGGCGGGGGCTCCCTTGTCCTGTTGACGGGCGGTTTTCCGTTCCGCCGCAGGCTAACCACTCCTGCCTGCCGTACCGCAACCGCGGCCGCCCCGTTGACCTTCACCTTCGGTGAAGCCCCGGCATCGGTGGCAGACGCCGAGGAACCCGAGGTACGGCATGGAGTGGCTGACCATCGACGCCTTCGCGAAGGCCTGCCGGCTGTCGCCGAAGGCGCTGCGCCGGTACGACGAGCCGGATCTGCTGCGGCCCGCCCGGGTCGACCCGGACACCGGCTACCGGCTACCGGTACTACACCGCCGAGAAGCTTTCGGCGGGGAACGTGCTGAACCTCCTGGAGGACGCGGTGCGTTCCGCGGACGAGGCCGTGCGGGCCGTGGCGGAGGGCAGCACGGACGTCGGGCTTTCTTCGGGCCGCCGAATGGCCGGCGCCGCCTCCCTCTCACCTCTATTACGAAAATGCCTCAGCAACCACTTGAAACACCCCCTGGAACCACTCGAATGGACGTATGCGGGGAATAGGCGGCCAGATTACCTTGAGGACAAGTGAGTCGTCACCGACGTGCCGCCGGTACGCAATTCCGACGATCCGGCCGCCGATCACTCGGCCACCACATTCCTACACGGGAGCGTCACCCCATGACCGCTACTGTTTCCCCGCACCCCTTCAATGAATTCCTCGAATCCGTCGCGTCGGCCAGATATGAAGAAGTGCGCCAATTTCCCGGCGCCGCCGTCGAAAGCGCATCCGCCTTCGAGGAGATGAAGGCGTATGTCATCGATCTGTACAGGGGCGTGAACGCCGTCGAAAGTTTCGTCGAAACCGACGGCCAGGTCATCGACTGCGTCCCTGAGGACCGGCACCCTGCCGCGCAGCGCTGGGGCGGTCTCGCCGCCGCACCCGCCGAAGGTCCGCCTCAGGTGGCCGAAGCCGGCGAGCCGACGCCACCGGACCCCAGATCGCGGGAGATCGTGCACCCGCGCCCGCAGGATCCCGAGACCGCTCGGGCCTTTCCCGCCGGCACCACGCCGCTGTACCGCACCACCCTGTCGCGACTGTGTCAATTCCCGAACCTGGCGGCCTTCTCGGGGAAGAACCACCTCATCGAGCGCACTGCACCCGACACGGTCGAGCTGGGCGGGGAACCATACCCGAAGCGATACGCAACCGGTGAGCAGAACATCAAATCCCTGGGCGGGTCGAGCAAGGTCAATGTGTGGAGCCCATTCGCCGGCGGCGGGCAGTCGACCTTCAGCCAGCAGTGGTACTACGCAGGACAGGAAGGCACCCTCCTGCAGACAGTGGAATGCGGTTGGCATATCGACATCTCCCGGTACGGCAACGCCACACCCCACCTTTTCGTCTTCGCGACCCGGGAGAGCTACCACACCGGCCATTCCTTCTACAACCTGGAGGGCGGCGCGTTCCTTCCTGTCGCCAACCCCTATGTGACTCCGGGAGCCCCCCTGCTGGTCTCGCAGCAGGGCGGAACCCAGGTCGAGTACAAGATGGGTTTCTATCTCACCAACAACGCGTGGTGGTTCTATTTCGACGACCATCCGATCGGCTGCTACCCGGTCTCGTGGTTCAACAACGGGCCGCTGACCACCGGAGCCACCCGCGCCAAGTTCGGCGGCGAGGCCGGATCCATTCTGTCCACGTGGCCCCCGATGGGTTCCGGGCTGCACGCCAGGGAGGGCTTCCGCAAGGCCGCGTACCAACGGGCGGCAGCCGTCAACCCCGTGACCGGCGGCGCGGTGTACGCGACCCTGTCGGAGGCCGGATCGGTCTTTGGCCCCTGCTACTCGGTCCAGATCACCAACAACACGGCGTCCGACTGGGGCACCTACCTGTTCTTCGGCGGCCCCGGCGGGAACGGCTGCTGAAACCGGAGAGGGCGGCGCGTGTCGTCGCTTCATGGGGGCTTGTCGGCCGGTGAGTGGGCGACCGGACAGTGTGATCAAGGCCGAGGGCCGGAGTGCGGGTGGGGCGGTTCCGGAGGGGGTGGCTGGTGTAGGAAGGGGTTGTCGAGGTTCCGACCGGTGAGGAGTCGTCGCGTGTCCCTTCTGTTTCCGGCCCTGGTGGACGGTCCGGGCGAGCGCAGCGAGACGGGGGTTCCCCCGGACGAAGTCCGGGGGAAGGTCGCCCTGCGGTTCGGCGCTCGGTCGCTGACGTACGGGCAGCTCGCCGCCGCCGCGGGCGCCCTCGCCGGCCAGGTCCGGGACGCCGGCCGGGTCGCCGTCTGGGCGACCCCGGAGCTGGAGACGGCCGTCGCCGTCGTCGGCACCCTGCTCGCCGGCCGGGCCGCCGTGCCGCTCAACCCCAAGTCCGGCGACAAGGAACTCACGCACATCCTCTCCGACAGCGCGCCAGCCGTGGTGCTGGCCGCACCGGGGGCCGAACTCCCGGCAGCCGTCGCCGCCCTGCCGCGTATCGACGTCGACGTGCGGGCCGTCGGCCCGGTCCCCGAGGACCACACCACCGAGACCGACCCCGCCCTCGTCGTCTACACCTCCGGCACCACCGGCCCGCCCAAGGGCGCCGTCATCCCGCGCCGGGCGCTCGCCGCCACCCTGGACGCGCTCGCCGACGCCTGGCAGTGGACCGGCGACGACGTCCTGGTGCACGGGCTGCCGTTGTTCCATGTGCACGGGCTGGTGCTGGGGATTCTCGGGCCGTTGCGGCGCGGTGGTTCCGTGCGGCACCTCGGGCGGTTCGACACCGACGGGGTGACCCGCGAACTGACCGAGGGCGCGACCATGCTGTTCGGCGTCCCCACCATGTACCACCGGATCGCCGAGGCCCTGCCCGACGACCCCGCGCTGGCGAAGGCCCTCGGCCGGGCCCGGCTGCTGGTCTCCGGCTCGGCCGCGCTGCCCGTCCACGACCACGAGCGGATCGCGGCCGCGACCGGGCGGCGGGTCGTGGAGCGGTACGGCATGACGGAAACCCTGATGAACACCAGCGTCAGGGCCGATGGGGAGGCGCGGGCGGGGACCGTCGGGGTGCCGCTGCCGGGGGTGGAGCTGCGGCTGGTGGAAGAGGACGGGACCGCGATCGCCACGTTCGACGGGGAGACCGTCGGGGAGATCCAGGTGCGCGGTCCGAACCTGTTCACCGAGTACCTCAACCGGCCCGACGCCACCGCCGCCGCCTTCACCGCCGACGGCTGGTTCCGGACCGGCGACATGGCCGTGCGCGAGCCCGACGGCTATGTGCGGATCGTCGGCCGCAAGGCCACCGACCTGATCAAGAGCGGCGGTTACAAGATCGGGGCCGGTGAGATCGAGAACGCGCTCCTGGAGTATCCGGGGGTGCGGGAGGCCGCCGTCACCGGGGAGCCGGACACGGATCTGGGCGAGCGGATCGTCGCCTGGATCGTCCCGGCGGATCCGCAGTCCCCGCCCGGGGAGCGTGAGTTGGCGGACCATGTGGCCGGCCGGCTCGCCCCGCACAAGCGCCCGCGTGTCGTCCGCTACCTGGACGCGCTCCCCCGCAACGACATGGGGAAGATCATGAAGCGGTCCCTGGGTGTCTGAGAACCGGCCGCACCGGCTCTCCGCCCGGCAGTTCCTCGACCTCGTCGCCGACCCCGGCACCTTCGCCGAACTCCCGCACCCGGCACGGGAGTCCCGGCCCGACGGACCCCTCGGCTGGCAGGGGTACGACGCCTCGCGCGCCCGTGCCGCCGGGCGCACCGGCGAGGCGGAGTCCGTCGTCGTCGGCACCGCGCGCGTCGAGGGCACGGCGGCCGTGCTGATCGTGTTCGAGTTCGGGTTCCTCGGTGGCTCGCTGGGCGAGCGGACCGGGGACCGGCTGGAGGCGGCGTACGCGCATGCCCGCGGGCACCGGCTCCCGGTCGTCCCGCTGGTAGCCACCGGCGGCAGCCGGATGCAGGAGGGCATGCTCGCCCTGTCCCAACTCCAGCGGGTGGCCCGGCAGTCGGCGCTCACCCGGGAGGCCGGGCTGCCGCAGATCGCGGTCCTGCGCGATCCGACGACCGGCGGCGGCTGGGCCACCCTGGGCGCCGGTGCCGATGTGATCCTGGCACTGCCCGGGGCGCAGGTGGGCTTCGCGGGCTCCCGGGTCCGCCCGCCGGACGCGGACCCGGCGGCGTACACGGCCCAGGCGCAGCTCGCGGCGGGGTCGGCGGACGCCGTGGTGCCGCTGGAAGAGCTGAAGGCGACGCTCGGGCTGTGGCTGCACCTCCTCACGAACCCGGCCACGGCCCCCGCGGACCCGCCGGACGCCCTGGGTGACACCGGCCTGGGCGACACCGGGCTGGGTGACTCCGGCCTGGGCGATACCGGGCTGGGTGACTCCGGCCTGGGTGACTCCGGCCTGGGCGACACCGGGCTGGGTGACACCGGCCTGGGTGACACCGGCCTGGGCGACACCGGCCTGGGCGACACCGGCCTGGGTGACACCGGCCTGGGCGACACCGGCCTGGGTGACACCGGGCTGCCCAGCACCGGCCTGCCCGCCACCGGATGGCAGGCCGTCCAGCGGGCCCGGTCTTCGCGGCGGCCGCGTGCCCTGGCCTACTTGGACGCCTGGTTCGGTGACCGCCGGGGCGCCCTCGTCGGCGACCGGTGCGGCGGCGCGGATCCGGGCGGGATGCTGTGCGGGTTCGGCGAGCGGGACGGCCGTACCGTCGCCTTCGCCGCGCAGACCGGCACGGCGACCCGGCCCGCCGGCTACCGGACCGCGACCCGTCTGATACGGCTCGCCGACCGCCTCGGGATCCCCGTGCTCACCCTCGTCGACACCCCGGGCGCCGCCAACGACGCCGAGGCGGAACGGCAGGGCGTGGGCGCGGCGATCGCGGAGCTGTTCGGCGCGGTGGCTTCCGCCCGTACGCCGATCACCACCCTGGTCATCGGCGAGGGCGGCTCGGGCGGCGCGCTGGCGCTGGCCGCACCCGGCAACACCTGGGCCACGCCCGACAGTTACTTCTCGGTCATCGCCCCGGAACTGGCGGCGGCGATCCTCAAGCGCCCCCCGGAGGAGGTCGAGGCCACCGCCGGCCAGCTGCGGATCCGGCCGCAGGACCTGGTGGAGCTGGGGGTGATCCGGGGCATCGTGGGTCACCCCCGGAACCGGGTCACCGCACCCCCACCGCCCGGACGATCTCCTGGATGACCGAGCCGCCCCGGTCGTCGCTCGCCGAGGCGCGCAGCGAGACGTACGCGACCCGCGGACAGGAGGGCCGCCCCACGCCCGATGGTTGGTCGTCTCTCATCCACGCCTCTTCTCGAAGGACGCGATCAGGTGCGTCGAGCGCTGGGAAGAGTGTCACGGCGCCGGTGCCGCACGGGTGTTGAGCGGTGCTGGCGGGAAGGTGCCCGGGCGGGTTTCCGCCACAGCGCCGGGACAAGGGGCGTCGCCTCCGGACACAATGGACCGGTTACGGGGTCGAGGACACGGGGGAGCCAGGGCGCCATGGCGAGAATGATGGAGTTCAGGACCGAGGACGGTGCCGTCGTCCTCGTGGAGTCGGCCGAGGGCGTCGCCGGCAGCCGTCCGGTGTCCCGCGACGGCGGTACGGGACCGGCGGCGCAGGCGGCCCGTTCCTTCGAGGGGGCCCTGGACGGGGTGCGGGCGGCGGCCCAGTCCGCGCTGCGGGTCTTCCGGGACGGCGCGCTGCGGCCCGACTCGGTGGAGCTGGAGTTCGGGGTGAAGCTGACCGCGGAGGCGGGTGCCGTGATCGCCAAGGGCGCGGCCGAGGGGCAGTTGGTGGTACGGCTGAGCTGGGCCTCAGGGGCTGCCGAAACGACATGACCCGGCCGTCTGCACGGAGGCGTCCACGGGCCGGGACGGGCCGCACTCACCGCTGATGCCCGACCGGCACGTGGTGTCGCGGGCCCTGTGCACCTCGGCGTCCGTCCCTCGAAGTGTCTGATGGTCGGCGCCACCGAAGCCGAACGGCAGGCGGCCCGGCAGGCCGACGTTCCCCTCTTCCACGTCGGCGGCGAACCGGGCCTGCGTCCCCTCCTGGCAGCCGCCCGCACCCTGTAGTCGGGAAACCCCCCATTCAGCCGCGCCCCGCCCGGCCCTCCCCCGAAGGCGCGCCGTCCGGATCCCCCGGAGGATGCGAAGCAGGCCGCCGACCGGCGGTGCCACCCCGTACGGCCCGCGCACTCGGGAGGATCTGCCGTGACCGTCAGTCTGGAGCAGTTGCGCCGTTGCCATTTCGCCGTCGATCTGGGGGCCGCCCGCACCCGGGTGTACGTGAAGGGCATGGGCCTGGTCGTCGACCAGCCTTCCGTGGCCGCCGTGAACACCCGGACCGGCGCCCTGATCGCCGTCGGTGAGTTCGCGGAGAAGATGACGGGCCGGACGCCCGACTACATCCGCGTCGTGCGCCCCATCTCGGGCGGTAGCGTCGTCGACATCGAGATCGCCCAGCGGATGCTGCGTCATCTGCTCGGCGACAAGATCCGCCGTTCGCTGCGCCGCAAGCCCCGGCTGCGGGCGGCGGCCTGCACCCCGCACGACGCCGACCCGCTGGCCCAGCGCGCGACCATCGAGACGCTGGTGGGGCTGGGGGCGCGGCGGGTGGAGCTGGTCGACACGCTGATCGCCGCCGCCGTGGGGTGCGGGATGCCGGTGGAGCGCCCTGAAGCGACCATGATCCTGGTCTGCGGGGCCGCCGCGACCCAGGTCGCGGTGCTCTCCCTCGGGTCGATCGTGTGCGCCGAGCGGATGCCGGTCGGCGGTGAGGCCGTGGACCACGCGATCGTGCAGCACCTGCGGCACGAGCACGAGCTGATGCTGCCGAGCCAGTCGGTACGGCCCCTGCAGCTCGCCCTGTCCGGGAACGGCCTCACCCCGCACGGCCCGGCCTCCACCGAGATCCACGGCCGGGACGTGGCCACCGGTCTCGCCCGCAGCGTGCGGGTCGACACCGCCGCCGTACGCGATGCCATCCAGACGCCGCTCACCGGGGTGCTGGACGGGATCGGCAAGGTGCTGCGGGACTGCCCGCCCGACCTGGTCGCCGATCTCGCCGACCGCGGGATCATGATGGTCGGCGGCTCGGCGCTGCTCCCCGGTTTCGACCAGTTGCTGCGGCAGGCCACCGGTATGCCGGTGCACATCGCGGAACGTCCTGACGTGTGTGTCGTCCAGGGCATCGGCGCGATGCTGGAGGGCCGCATCGAACCGCTGGTGCTGGACCCGCTGGCCGCCTGACGGGCAGGCCCGGGGCCGGTCGTCAACTGCCCCGCCCCACCAGGCATCTGATCGTCGTGCCGGCCGTCCCCGTGTGCACGCGCACCAGGTCCGCCACCAGGTTCACCAGCAGCAGACCCCGCCCGCCCGGCTGGTCCCGGGCCGCGGGACGGCGCCCCGCCAGCGGGTCCGTCAGATGCCCTTTGTCCGCCACCTCGCACACCACGTACTCCCCCTCCCCCCACACCCACAGCGTGCCCGAACCGCCGCCGTGCACCACGCTGTTGGTGGTCAGTTCGGCGGTGATCAGGGCGAGGTCGTGCAGACGGACGCCGGTCAGGCCGAGGCGGGCCGCCTCAGCGGTCGCGAAGTGCCGGGCGGTGGGGAGGGAACCGGCGTCGAAGGCGAAGGCCACGGAAGGGGCCGGTGGCAGCGGCCGGTTGTAGCGGGCGAAGACGGCCTCGGGGGCGTAGGCGACGCTGGTGTGCGGCTCGGGCACGCCGGGGATGCGGTACAGCGGGTGGGTGGCCTGGGCGTCGGCCACGGTACGCGGGTCCAGGCGGGCGGTGTCGTACGGGCACAGGACGGTGATCTCGCGGCCCCGGAGCGCCGTGTTGATCACGGCCTCGTACTGGACGCAGGCCGGGTACTCGGCGGCCGTACGGCCGGGCCAGACCGGCTCGCCGACGACACGGACCCGGCGCCCGGGCGGCTGGGCGTCGGCGAAGGCGTGCACTACGCCGGGGAGGATCCGGCCGGGGTTGCGGCCGGCCTGCCGCATGTCGAGGAGACGCACGGGTCCGGTGTCGGCGCCCAGCGCGTCACGGAGCAGCCGGAGGTTCTCCCCGGGTACGGCGACGGCGACCGGTTCCCCGGCGGCCAGCGCGTCGTGGACGAAGGGCACCGTCCCGGCCAGGTACTCGTCCTCGTCGCCGTAGAACAGGGCGGAGTGGACGAAGGGGCCGGACGGTGCGTCGTTCATGAGGAGGGCACCTCGTGCGGTGCCGGTGGGTTGGTCACGGCGCCTCCCTGCTACCGGTTCGTACGGCTGCCCCGTGAACACCGGCCGCAAACCGTCCCGCCCGCCACGGGACCGACCGGTGCGGGAGCAGCCGGTGCGGAAGCAGCAGGTGCGGAAGCAGCAGGTGCAGGAGCAGCCAGTGCAGGAGCAGCCAGTGCGGAAGCAGCCGGTGCGGAAGCAGCCGGTGCGGGGGTTCCTAGTACGGCAGGATGCGCCCGGAAGGCGTCCTGCGGTCGATCTCCTGTCCCCGGGGAGCGGGCCGACGAACAACGCGCACGCGAATCCGACCGTCCATGACGCCCTCCTCTTGCCGAGCCCTGACCGGGCCTGCCGTCCGGTAGGAGGGCCATGCCCCGCGACCGGCACCTCCAAGCCTCATGAGCGCCGCGAGTTGGCAAACCGCCGCTCCCCTCGCCCTCATCCCGTTCGGTCTGTCGGGCATCGCTCGAAATCTCTTACCGCTGCCATGCTCTTCGTTTGACACTCTCGCAACGTGACGTCATCTCCACGCAACGACAAGGGACTTGGCAGGCAGGCGCACATGACGCACACCGCAGGCCCGCCCGGCCGCGCGAGACGCCGGACGGCGCGGCTCGCCGGGCTGACCGCCGCCTCGGCGCTCCTCGCCCTCCAAGGCCCCGCCCTCCCCGCACCGGCGGCGGTCCGGGCCACCGCCCCACACCGACGGCCTCGCCCTCTGATTCCCCTCGACGCGGCCCCCGGAGCCGCCGCCACCATCCCCGACGCCTCCGGCACTACCGGAGGCCGGGCGGCCACCGCCCGGTGCTCACCGTCACCGAAGGCGACGGAGGCAAGGCCACCGTGACGGTCCCCGTCGGACCGCGGTCCCGCGCCATGTGAACCGGCGGCTCGCTCACCGACCGGGCTCGGACGTGGACGGGGGCGGGGGCGGGTCGGGGAGGTGACCGATGTCATTGACAAGCCGATCATCGACGGTTGTCATGAACACATGCTTCTGACCGGGCGCCGTGCGCTGCTCGACGCCGCCCGAGTCCAGGCGGCGGCACGGCCCGGAGTGCTCCTCCACGGTCCGGCCGGCATCGGTAAGTCCACGCTGGTGACGGCTCTCGCCGGGGCCCTGGCCGCCGACGTCCCGCCGGCCGGCACCGTACTGCACTGCTCGCCCGCCGAGGAGGAGACCCGGCTCCCGTTCGCGGGGCTCATCGGCCTGTTCGCACGGGTCCCGGACAGCTGCCTGGACACCCTGCCGCCCGAGCCCCGGACAGCGCTGCGGGCGGCCCTGCTGCGCGGCCCGGAGCCGGCGGACGACCGGGGCCGTCTCGCGGTACGCGTCGCCGTCCTCGACGCGTTGCGCGCCCTGGCCGCCACCGGCCCCGTCCTGCTCGTCGTCGACGGTCTGCAGTGGCTCGACGAGCCGACCGCCGAGGTCCTCGCCTTCGCCGTACGCCGTCTCGAAGGTCCCGGCATCCGGATGCTCGCCGCCGAACGGGTGGCGGACGGCGGACAGCCCGAACGGCTGCACTGCTGCCCGCCCGGCACCGTCGAACTCCCCGTGCCGCCCCTCACCGACGGCGAGACGGCCCACCTCGTCCGCGCCGACCTCGGTACCGACCTGCCGCCGGCACTGCTGCGGGCGGTCCAGGAGACCGCCGCGGGCAACCCCTGGTACGCGCGGGAGCTGGGACGGGCCGCCCGGCACGCCCCGGCGACCCTCGGTTTCGGCGCGACCCCGCCCGTACCCCCGAGACTGCGCAACCTCCTTCTGGAGCAGGCCCGTTCACTGCCGGAGACGGTACGGCACACCCTCCTCGTCGCGAGCGCCGCCGCCCGCCCCACCCTCACCCTGCTGCGTGCCGCGGGGCTCCCCGATCCCGCCGCGGACCTCGCGGAGGCCGAACGGCTCGGCGTCGCGACGGCCGACGCCGACGGGATCGTACGGTTCCGGCACCCCGTACTACGCGCGGCCGTGCAGGCCGACGCCCCCGAGCACGGCCGGCAGCAGGCGCACGCCCTGCTGGCCCGCGCGGCGGCCGAGCCCGTGGAGCGGGCCCGCCACCTCGCGCTCGCCCGCCCGTACGAGGACGAGGCCACCGCCCGCACCCTGATGTCCGCGGCCGAGTCCGCCCGCGGCGACGGCTCCCCCGGCGCCGCCTTCGAACTGGCCGCTCTCGCCGCCCGCCGCACCCCCGCCGGCCGCCCGACGGAACGTGCCGAACGGCTGCTGGCCGCGGCCGAGTACGCGTGCGACGCCGGGCGCCCGGAGGAAGCGGGCGAGGCCGCCGGGACCGTCCTCGCCCGGTCGGGCTCCGCGGCACAGCGGGTGCGGGCCCGCCTGGTCCTGCTGCTCGGCGCCGGACAGGCGCTGGAGAGCGCCGAGGACCTGATCGCGGAGGGCCTCCGGGACGCGGCCGGCGATCCGCGCTCCGAGGCACGGCTGCACCACTGGGCCGCCGTACGGGGGCTGCTCTGCGGGGAGTTGGCGGAGGCGGCCGGGCAGGCCCGGCGGGCGGCACGGCAGGCGGCCGCGGCGGGCGACACGGACACCAGGATCGGGGCGCTCGCCACCCTCGCCCGGGTGCGGTCCCTGGCCGGGGAGCCGGTCGCCGCCGACGCCGCGCTGGAAGAGGCGCTCGCCCTGGTCGGCGGCGCCGGCGGCGGACCGGAGAGCAGGCGGCTGATCCGGATGCGGGCGATCCTCGCCCTGGACTCCGACCAGGTGACCGAGGCCCGCGAGCAGGTCGTCCGGCTCCTCCAGGAGATCGGCGACTCGGCCGGGGCCGAGGAGGTGACGGCGACCCTGGTGGCGCTGACCCGGATCCAGGTCCGCGCCGGGCACTGCCGGGAGGCGCTGCGCACCGCGGCCCGCTGCTCGCGCGCCCTGCCCCAGGCGGCTCCGGCGCTGTACGCGGCGGCGCTCGCCGCGACCACCGGCGGAGCCGCCGACGAGGCACGGCGGCTGGCCGCGCGAGCGGTACAGGCCTCGGAGGCCGACGGCGACCGGCTGTTCCTGCTGCGCGCGCTTGCGGTGCTCGGGCAGGCCGAACTGCTCGGCGGCGATCCACACGGGGCGGCGGCCGCGGTCGAGGCGCTGCAGCGCGTCAAGGAGCTGGGCGAGGCCATGTGCGCCGCCGACCCTCCCCTGTTGCACTGGTACGCCGACCTGGCCGAGGCCCTGGTCGTCCTGGGCGAGACGGACGCGGCCGGTGCCGTGCTCCACGACGCCCACGCGCGGCTGCCGGACGGCGCGCCCGGCAGCGTACTGGCGGCGCTGGAACGGGCGGCGGGCCTGCGCGAGGCGGGCCTCGGCCGGGCGAAGGAGGGAGCGGTACGGCTGCGCACCGCCGTCGAACGCCTCCGTCACCTCCCGCTCCCCGTCGAGCTGGCACGCACCCTGATCGCACTCGGCGCGGTCGAGCGCCGGGCCCGCCGCCGCAACGCGGCCCGCGAGGCGCTCGCCGAGGCCCTGGAGACGGCGACCCGGATCGGCGCGGCCCCGCTCGCGTCCCGGGCCCGGGACGAGCTCGCCCGGCTGGCGGCCGGGGAGCGCGGCGCCGAGGCGGGCGCCGGCGGGCCCGAACTCACGCCCGCGGAGGCGAGGATCGCCGAACTGGTCGGCGGCGGGGCGACCAACAGGGAGGTCGCCGCGGAGCTGTTCATCAGTGTCAAGACGGTGGAGGGTGCGCTGTCCCGGGTCTACCGCAAGTTCGGCGTCCGCTCGCGCACCGCGCTGGCGCACGCGATGGCGGTCGCCGTCATCGCGTCCGGAGCGGCGGTGGACGCGGTCGACGACGACCAACCCGTCCCCACGGCAGCGGCCATGACGATCAGTCAGCCCGCGCGCGTCCGCGTCCCCCGCACCTTCGACACCCGCAGTTAACACGCAACGCAAGGGTTACCCCGCTTATGGGGGCAGGGCCGCAGTTCCTACGGTGATCCCGTTCCGGTCGAGGGATTCCGCTCGCGGGATTCCGTTCGCGGGACACCTCCCCACCCCCCACCCCCCACCGGAGGACTTCAGTGAAGTCACGCCTGAAACTGCTCGGTCTGGTCGCCGCGCCGGCCCTGGTCACGGCGGTCGTCCCCGCCGCCTACGCGTCCGACGCCCCGCACACGGCCCGCGCCGCCGTCGCCGGGGACGTCCTGCCCGGCCTCAAGCACAACGCCTCCCGCACCGGCAAGGTCGCCGCAGGCCAGCGGATATCGGTGGCGATCAGCCTGACCCCCCGCGGCGGTACGGCACTTGACACCTTCGTGGCCAAGGTCAGCGACCCGCACTCGGCCTCGTACGGCCACTACCTGACGAAGCAGCAGTTCGCGGCCCGGTTCGGCCGGACCGACGCCGAGGTGAAGAAGGTCAAGGACTACCTCCGCTCGCAGGGGGTCACCGTCGGCAAGGTGCACTCGGGCAACCTGCTGGTCGACGCCAGCGGCACCGCCGCCCAGCTGCAGAAGGCCTTCGGCACCGAGCTGTCGACCTGGAAGGACGCCGCCTCGGGCCGCGCCTTCTACGCCAACGACAGCGCGCCGACCCTCCCGTCCTCCCTCGCCTCCCTGGTCAGCGACGTGGCGGGCCTCAACAACCGTGTCCAGCTGCACCACCAGGCGACCCCGCACACCGTCTCCCCGCACGACGGCCCCGGCGGCGGCTACACCCCCGCCCAGCTCAAGGGCGGCTACAACGTCTCCAGCACGTACACCGGCAGCGGCCAGAAGATCGCGCTGCTGGAGTTCGACGGCTTCCAGCAGTCCAACATCACCAAGTACGACACCAACTACAGCCTGGGGTCGCCCACCCCGACCGTGTCCAAGGTGGACGGCGGCTCCGGCTCGCTCGGCGACGGCCAGGTCGAGGTAGAGCTGGACATCGAGGTCCTGCACGCGATCGCCCCGAAGGCGAACGTGACGGTCTTCGAGGGCCCCAACTCCGACGCCGGCGAGGTCGACACGTACCAGGCCATCGTCGACAGCGGCATCCCCACCACCTCGATCAGCTGGGGCGCCGCCGAGAGCCAGCGCACCACCTCCAACATCAACGCCGTGGACGCCGTCTTCAAGACGGGCGCCGCCGAGGGTCTCGGCTTCTACGCGGCCTCCGGTGACGACGGCTCCGACGACGCGGGCGACGGCGGCACCTCCGTCGACTACCCGGCCAGCGACCCGTACGTCACGGGTGTCGGCGGCACCAAGCTGACCGTCACCTCCGCCAACGCCTTCAGCAAGGAGGTGGCCTGGTCCGGCGGCGGTGGCGGCAAGTCCTCCGTCTTCAAGATCCCGAGCTGGCAGACGGCCGTCCAGAAGAGCGCGGGCGGCGGCTACCGCCAGGTCCCGGACGTCTCGGCGCACGCCAACCCCAGCCCCGGCGTCTCCATCTACTCGCAGGGTTCCTGGTCCTCGGTCGGCGGCACCAGCGCGGCGGCCCCCGAGTGGGCGGCGTTCGCGGCGCTCTACAACCAGCAGGCCGCGGCGAAGGGCAAGGCCAACCTCGGCTTCGCCAACCCCGCCCTCTACACGGCGAGCGGCACCGGCTTCCACGACATCACCAGCGGCAGCAACGGCGCCTACTCCGCGGCCTCCGGCTGGGACTTCACCACCGGCTGGGGCTCGTACAACGCCTCGACCCTGGCCACGAAGCTGCTCGGCTGACCCCATCTCCTGCAGCACCGGGCGCATCCGGCCCGGCCCCGGCCCCGAGTCCTGCCTTCGGACCCGGGGCCGGGCCTTTCCTCCGGACGAGGCGGTCCGTCACCTGACGTCGACGAAGTCGCCCGCGGCGGTGGCCGGGCCGGTGGTGGCGGTGCCGGGGAAGAGGAAGCGGAAGTAGCCGTCCGTCTTCGCCCCGGTCGTGGTCCTCAGCGTGCCGCCGCTGCCGCTGGTGACGGTCTTCAGGGTGGTGTACGCGGAACTGCCCTTCTTGCGGAACTGCAGCCGTACCGACTGCCCCTGGTAGCCGGTGTAGCCGCCGCTCTCCCAGTTGGCGCGGGTGAGCCTGCCGGTGACCGTGACGGTCCCGCCCTTCTTCACCGGCTCGGGCGAGGCGTTCACCGTCACCTTGGCCAGCCGCTGGATCCGGGCCGTGCCGGCGACGTCGGTCTCCGTCCAGTCGTCGTTGGTGTCCTGGGCTCCGGCGAGCACCTTCCAGG
Source organism: Streptomyces sp. NPDC051105 (assembly GCF_040682795.1). Lineage (NCBI taxonomy): Bacteria > Bacillati > Actinomycetota > Actinomycetes > Kitasatosporales > Streptomycetaceae > Streptomyces > Streptomyces sp. NPDC051105. The sequence continues at coordinate 451,076 of NZ_JBFBBR010000004.1, forward strand.
TGCCGGCGAGGCCGTTGTGGCGGACGTCCCGTGCGGCGTCCACGGCGAAGCTCACCTCGCAGGTGACGGTGGTGCGGTCGGCGGAGGCCGCGGTGCACGTACCCGCCGGCGGGTACAGCGGCAGGATGCCGTCGGCGTCGTCGGTGTTCGGTCCGTGCCACAGGTAGGCCCAGGACGCGGCGACGCCGTCCGGGTCCTCGGCCGTCCAGGTGATCGTGACGGTCTTTCTGGTGGTCAGGCCGAGCACGACGTCCTTGCCGCCGTTGACGACGACGTCCGAGAACGCCGTACCGCCGGACGCGGCCCGGTCCGCCGCCTGGGCGGTCGCCGGAATCACGGACACGGCAAGGGCGGTCGTCAGGGACGTGACGGCGACGGCCGGGCGGATGCGCATGGAGTCCCCCTTCGGGATGGTCGGCCTCGCCGTCTCGTCGTACGCGAGGCCTGATGGTGTGTCACCGGTGGCTGGTGCCGCGACCGCAAAGGTTCACCGGCTCGCGACGCCCGGCACGGCACCTCGCCGCGTTGTCGCACCACTCGAGTACATCCCGTACGCGGGTGATGCTCCGCCTTGCGATGCACCGCACCGATGCACCGCACCGGACGCCGCGAGCTTCCCGGCAAACCCTTCCGGTCACAGCTCTAGACCCGCGAGGGTCGGTCCGGGTTGCCCCGTTCTCCGGACCGATGTCCGCATCCGCCGGGCGAGCGGCCCGACCCGGCCACGACGGACCTCGCCGTCTGCTGTCCCGACCGCGTCCCAGCGGTGAACGGTCCCCGCAGGTCACAGGCGTTGCGACTGTCCCGGCGTCCCTGTCGGGGAGCAGCGGAGCCGCTGCGGGACCAGCCCTGCCAGCCTGTTCCCTGCCGGGGCCTCCCGGTCACCGATCTGAGGGGGAACACCAGATGGGACGAAGGACGCTTCTGCGGGGTCTGACCCTCGCCGTGGCAGCGGTCCTGCCTCTGTACGGGCCCACGGCGGTGCAGGCGGCGCAGTCCGCCGCGGCCGCCGCGGTCGCGGTCTGCGGGCACACGAGCGCACAGCCCACACTGCAGCGGGGCTCGACGGGGGACCCGACCGTCGAGGCACAGTGCGAGCTCGATCTGGCGACGAAGCCGAGCCGGTACACGCCGATCGCGGCGGACGGCTCGTTCGGGCCGGCGACGGAGACGCGGGTCAAGGAGTTCCAGCGGTGCGCCGGGCTGGACGCCGACGGTGTGCTCGGCCCGCAGACCTGGGCGGCACTGAACACCTGGGCCGCCCAGCCGCACACCTGCGCCACCCAGGGCACGTCGGGCACGGCGCAGACGACCGTGTGCGGCCACACCGACACCCGGCCGACCCTGCAGAAGGGCGCGAAGGGCACCGAGGTCGAGGAGGTGCAGTGCCGGCTGAATCTGGCCATGGAGCCGTTCCACTACCCGCCGCTGACGATCGACGGCGACTTCGGGGGCGGCACCGAGGGCCGGGTCATCGAGTTCCAGCACTGCGCCAACCTCAGCGCCGACGGCGTCGTGGGCCCCAACACCTGGGCGAAGCTGGTGGACTGGGCCGCCCGTAACACGTACTGCACGCCGCCGCGCCCGGCCGGCTACTCCATCGACGGTCTGGACACCGCCAAGTACCAGCACCCCGGCGGCGCGCCGATCGACTGGAAGGCCGTGAAGGCCTCGGGGGTCGAGTTCGCGACGGTCAAGGCCACCCGGGGCCTGAACGTCACCGACGAATACCTCGCCACCGACCTGCCGGCGGCCAGGGCGGCGGGGCTGGCCGTCGCGCCGTACCACTTCTACACGGGCACCTCGCCCGGCACGGGTGCCGCGCAGGCCGACCGGTTCATCGCCGCCGTACGGGCGACCGGCTACACCGGACAGCGGGCGGGCGACCTGCCGCCGGTGTTCGACCTGGAGCGCATGGACGACGGCACCGGACGCTGCCCCACCTACGGCACGGTGGCCGACGCCAGGGCCTGGCTCGACAAGGTGGAGGCGGCCTTCGGCCGCACCCCGGTCATCTACACCCAGAAGTCCTTCCTGGACGACTGCCTGGGTTCGACCACCGCCTTCGCCCGGTATCCGCTGCAACTCGCGGACTACCGCCAGTCGATCACCCAGCCACCCGTACCGAACGGCTCGACGACCTGGGCGATGTGGCAGTACACCGACGCCGCGCTGTTCCCGGGCATCCAGGCACCGGCCACCGCCGACGTGTTCAACGGCACCCAGGCCGATCTGGACCGGCTGGCCAACCGCGCCTCCGGTCCCACCGCTCCGGCGCCCGCCTCGGTGTCCGGCGCCTCGGCCGCCACCGCCGCCACGAGCTGCTACGGCGGGGCCGTCACGGTGCGCTACGGGGACGTGCTCGACTTCGGCCCCTACTGGACCACCGACCGCTGCAACGACATCAACATGCGTGTCACCGGCGGTACCGCGGACTACGTGAACGCCTGCGTGAAGTTCGCGAAGACCGGCGTCTGCAACCGCTGGACCAAGGTCGGCCGGAGCTGGACGACCATCGCCACCGACGTCCTGGACGGCACCAGGTTCACGGTGCCCAACGGCGTGCCCCTGGAGGGCGACGACGCCGTCGTGCAGATCGCCTTCTGACCCCTCGCCCACCCCCTCGCCGAACGGAGACCACCACCATGATCCGGATCAGGACACTCCCCGCGGCTCTGATCACCGCGGCCGCCCTGCTGGCAGTGGGCGTCGCGCCCGCCTCCGCACAGACCTCGGCCGCCTCCGCCGCCGCCGTCAGCTGCTACGGCGGCGCGAAGACCTTGACGTACCACTACCAGGCGGCCGCCAAGGAGTACGGCACCTACACCACGTCCTCGCGGTGCAACGACATCAACCTGCGGCTCATCACGGACGAGCCGGGTGTGTACCTGGACGCCTGTGTGGTGTTCATCGACCACACCACCAAGTGCAACAACGGCGACGCGTACACCACCCACGGTACCGAGTGGGGGACCGTCGCCACCGACGTCCTGGACGGCACCCACTTCGTCCTGCGCGTGCACGCCTACGACATCGACGCGCAGAACGTGACGTTCCAGATCGCCTACTGACCTCTTCTTCCCGACTTCTCCCGAAAGGACGACCATGACCTCCTCCTTCCGTCCCATCGACCGCCGCAGCATGCTGCGCGGCACGCTGGCCGCCGGTGCCGGCATCGCCTTCGGCCAGCTGCTGTTCTCGGGCACCGCACAGGCCTACGCGTGGTCGCGCACCCTGGAACAGGGCGCCACCGGCGCCGACGTGACCGAACTGCAGATCCGGATCGCGGGCTGGGCGGCGGACAGCGCGAGCCACAGCCGGGTCGGCGTCGACGGCGACTTCGGCCCCGGTACGGCCGCGGCCGTGAAGCGGTTCCAGGCGGCGTACGGTCTCACCGCCGACGCCAGCGTCGGGCCCAACACCCAGGCGAAGCTCAACGCCCTGGAGCAGTCGGACGGCTCCACGCTGCACTTCAACTGGAGCGAGTTCTACAACCAGACGGACGGCACCTTCAACGGCGGCAAGCTGAGCGCGTCGCAGGTGAAGGAGAACGTCCGGCGCTGCATGTACAAGCTGGAGGCGCTGCGCAAGAAGCTGGGCGACAAGCCGATCACGGTCAACTCCGGCTTCCGCAGCATCGCGCACAACGCCGAGATCGGCGGGGCCAGCGACAGCATGCACCTGTACGGCACGGCGGCCGACCTCGACGTGCCGGGCGTGGCCACCAAGACCGTCTACCAGAAGGCGGAGACCTGCGGGTTCTCCGGGCTGGAGACGTACACCGTCGACCACCAGCACGTCGACAGCAGGGCCGACCTCGGCCGCGACTGGTGGTGGGAGAACGGCACGGTCTGACGCCGCTCTCGGGGGAGCGGAGCTCCGGGTACCGCCGCTTCGGTACCCGGAGCTCCGGGCTTCGGCGTCTCAGCGCCTGCTCTTCGGCGTGCCCGTCGGCGTGCTCTTCAGCGCCGCCTCGCAGGAGGGCCAGTCGTGGAAGTCGTGCCGGACGCTCCACAGCCGGTGGGCCGCCCTGATGTTCCAGTCCGGGTCGAACGCCCGCAGCGGGGTGCCGTCGAGGTCCCGCAGGCGGGCGTCGGAGATCTGGAACACGCCCCAGTTGCGGCTGCCGTTGGTGTTGGGCAGTACGTACAGCGGGTCGAGGAACGACGCGCAGCGGGCGACGGCCACGGCGGTGTCGGGATCCTCGGCGAACACCTCACGGATCCGCCGCGCCACCTTCGCCGGCGACCAGGTCGTCATGCTCACCTGCTGTGCGTAGAGCGCCTTCTTGGTGGCGTCGTCGACCACGTTGGTGGCCGGCAGCCCCGCCAGCACCTGGAACGCGGTCAGCCTGCGCAGGGTCTCCGGCCCGAAGTCCCCGTCGACGGCGAGCGTGCCCCTCGCCCGGGTCAGCAGGGTCTGGACCTCGCGCACGCACTCGTCGTGCTGCCCCATGCTCACCGACCCGCACGCGGGTGAGTACAGCAGCCCGCCGCCGGTCGCCGGCGCGTCACCGGCGGAGCTCCCGACGGGCAGCCACACGAAGCCGGCCACCAGCACCACCGCGACCACGGCGGCCAGGATCGCGGGACGGGAGGACAGCCGCACGGCCCACCGGGACCGGCGCGGCTTCACGGTCTCTTCGGGGGTGGTCTCCGACCCGGTGCCGTCGCCGGGTCCGGCGCCCGTCCGCGCGGGCACGGTGGGCTCGTCCTTCTCCGCCCGCGGTTCCCGCTCCGGGTTCTCCTCGACGGTCGCGGCCGGTACGTCCCGGTCGGTGTCCGCCAGCGCCCACAGCCGGTGCAGTTCGCGGAGCTCCTCCGCACTGGCGCCGCACACCTTGGCAAAGGCGTGCACCACCCGGTAGTCCGTCGGGACGCTGAGGCCGGAGCAGTACCGATGCAGGCTGGAACCACTGACGCCCGCCTCCTTGCCGAGACGGTCGTACCCCCGGCCGCTGCGGTCCTTCAGCATCCGCAGGTGGGCGGCGAACTTTTCGGTCCGCGGAGAGGCAACCACGCGTCCCCCCTTGCTCAGGCCTTTACTGACGGGTAGAAGCTACACCGCGTGGATGGCGTGCGTACGCCCTTTCGATATCGCCATAAGGCCGTCAACGACCGTTCTTACAGCAATATTTGACTGCACGTCAGTAATGATCGTCAGCTCGTTTCGCGTCACCGGGGAATCCCGCCTCCCCGGCGGCCCGGGAATTCGTCGGCCACCTCGCCCCCGGCGGGCCTCCGCCCCGCGGACCACCCGGGCCGGGGCGGGAGCGCACTCCATGGCCAGATCGCGCTCGCCTCGATGATGAACCCGAAGCTGACGCCGACGGAGGAAACGCGCGTGCGCCTCTGCGCGGAGAACGTGGCCGGAGTCCTCCTCACCGGACTGTCACCGCCCAGTTGACGGCACGTCCGACACCGTCACCACCGCCGCAGCCCTTACCGGCCGTCGCCCGGGGCGGCGGATCTCAGCCCTGGAGGAGTTTCGCGACGCCTTCGCCTGCCTGATCGGCCGCGGTGTAGAGATCACGGACCTTCTCCAGGTGGCGACCGAGGACTTCCAGATAGCCGACCGGGATGTCGCCGTGGCGAAACGTCCTCGCGATCTCGTCGGCGTGGTCGGCGACGGACCGTTCGGCGTCTATGGAGACCAGGAAACGGGCCGCGACCGCCACCTCGTCCGGCGGGAGGTAGAAGCAGGTGGTGCCGAGGCCGTCGTCACCGAGGAGGTCGCCCATGGTGAGGGGAAGTTCGCTGATCTCCTCAGGCCCCTGAGCCAGCAGGATCTGCTCCAGGACTTCCCACTCACGGCCGAGGAAGCACTCGTCCTCCACACCGCCGCGTTCCCCCGAGAATCCGGATACGACATGCCGGAATCCCTGGTCCGCATCCGCGGCGGAAATCGCTCGAAGCGTCATATCCATCGCCAACTACTCCGACCACTGCGCCCACTCCGACCCACAGGTCTCAGAGAACCTCATTCTACCGTCGGCTCACGGGATGACAGGGAGCGGCGACAGGATGCCGCCTCCGACCGGATCACGCCGGTTCTGACGCGTCAGCCCCTGGCACATGCCGGTGAACCCGGAGGCGCAGACCGGTCTGTACCGTGCCATTCCAGACGGCCGTCGGTCACCGCGTTTCGCGCCGCCTGCCCAAGTGCCGTGCCGGGGAGGGGACGTACCCGCGGGGCAGCGTCTCCTGGCATCGCCCCGGTACGAGGAACGGACGGCTTCGAACCGCCCGCCGGGCCGGGTTGAGGACTATGCTGCTGTACGGACGTCCCAGACCCTGGCGACTTGTCGTTGATCGACACAGATGGCCGCGGGAAGCGGAGTCTTCGTCCGCCACCTGGCGCATCACTGGAAGGAACCGGGTGGATCCGCTCTTCTGTAACACAGGTTGCGGACCCAGCCGTTGCTTCACCTCCGCCGAACCCACGCCCTGGCCGGCAGCGCGCCAAGGAGGCCGGGATTCCCCGGCCTCACCGCGTCCGCTGCCGTACGGTCCTCCGAACCGAGGCGTCATGCCCCTCCCCCAGCTCACCGTCTACCGTCATGACCGAAGGAAACGGGCACTCATCACCCTGGCCGGCGAGATCGACCTGGAATCCGCCCCGCTGGTGCGCAGGGCACTGGCGCAGTGCCTGAGCGACGGTATCCGCATCATCGACATCGACCTCATTCCCGTCACCTTCTGCGACTGCAGCGGCCTCAACACCTTCCTTCACGCCGCGCAGAAATCCACCGAGGCCGGCGGAACCCTGCGACTGCACCACCCGCCGCCGACACTGACCCTGATACTCGACCTGACCGGCTCCGGGTTCCTGCTCCTCGGCGTTCCGTCCGGACATCTGTCGCCTCCTCCCGGGGGTGTCCCGGCTCCGGCCGCCCCGGCCACCCCATCCCGCCGCACCGGACACATCCGCTTGCCTCTGTACTCCCCGGTGATGCGCGGTGACCGCCCGGCAGGGCAGGGACAAACCCGAAAGCGCCATGACAGCGAGTCGTCCATCGTGGACGCGGTCCGGTTGCGCCGGGTCAACCGCCGGCAGGCGCAGTGACAGAACCCGGCTCTTTACCGTTCGGCGAGCGGTGACGTCAGAACTGCTCAGGGAGCAGGCCGATTGACAACCCGCCGGCCACCCCCGCACAGCACGGGGCATATGTGAGGCTTCTTCGGCGGTGCGGACGGTACACCGGACGACTGCCCCTCTGACGGTGTTTCACCTGCGATCCGCGCGGCCGGCTCCCGCCGTGCGCCCAGAGCAGCCGGCCGTGCGGGCGCGGTCCGGGTCGGTGGATCCGTGCGGGTATGCGATGGGGTCCCCGCGTCGAGCCGGACCGTCCGCCACCGCGTCTCACCGGACCGCCGGCCGTCCGGGCGTACCGCCCTGTCCTCGTCCGGAGCGGCCAGGCCGGCGGCGCGCGGTTCGTGCCGTCGTGAGTCACCGCGCACTCGACCGCGCACCACGCAGGAACGCGGCGCTGGTGAGGGCTCCGACGAGGACGAGGGCGGCGTTGACCGCGATGGCCGTCCTCAGTCCGCCGAGGACGGCCGAGGCTCCGGTGCCGGTCATCGCGGCGGTGGCGATGGCGCTCATGATCGGCGTGCCCATGGTGATGCCGACCTGCTGGGTCATGGTCGCGAGCCCGGTGGCCAGGCCCTGTTCGTGGTCGGCGAGACCGGAGGTGGCGGTGACCATGAATCCGACGATGACGAGCATGTTGCCCACACCACCGACGAAGGTGGCGACCAGCAGCAGCCACATCCAGGAGCGGTCGTCGCCGAGGCCGAGCAGGGCGGCCGTGAACACGGTCTGCAGGACGCCGCCGGCGATCAGCGTCTGCTTGCTGCCGGTCTTCCCGATGACCTTCGGGGCGACCGAGCCGCCGACGACCGTGCCGATGCCCAGCACACCGAAGGACAGACCGGCGGCCAGCGGGGAGAAGCCGAGCACCTCCTGGAGATAGAGGGTCAGCAGGAAGACCAGGGAGGTCTCGGTGAGGAAGGCGATCAGACCGGCGACGTTGCCCCAGGCCACCGAACGTTTGCCGAGCACGCCGAGCGGCACCAGCGGGGCACTCACCCTGCGCTCGACGGCCCAGAACGCGATCAGCAACAGCACGCCGACCGCCAGCGACAGCAGGGCGTTCGCGGAGCCCCAGCCGTGCTCACCGGCCTGGTTGAGGCCGAGGACGACGGCCAGCAGACCAAGGGTGACACTGACGGCGCCGGGCACGTCCAGCTTCGGGCGCTCGTCGGGCCGGGAATCCTCGATGACCGTCGGGGCGACGATCAGGACGGCGAGGGCGACGGGCACGTTGATGAAGAACGCCCAGCGCCAGGAGAGCAGGTCGGTCAGCAGGCCGCCGAGGATCGCGCCGGTGGTGAACCCGGCCGACATCAGAGCCCCGTTGAGACCGAGGGCCTTCTCCCGCAGCGGGCCCTCCGGGAACGAGGTCGTCATGAGCGAAAGCCCGGCCGGGGTCACCGCAGCGGTCGCGAGCCCCTGGAAGACCCGGGCCGTGATCAGCACCTCGGGGTTCCGTGCCAGACCGCCCACGAGCGAGGCCGCGCCCAGCACCACCAGACCGCCGAGGAAGAGCCGGCGACGACCGAAGAGGTCCGCGACCCGGCCGAACAGCAGGGTGAAGCCCGCCGCGCACAGGGCGAACGCGGTGCCGATCCACTGCAGATGCGCGAGAGAGAAGCCGAGACCCTCGCCGATCACCGGCAGCGCCACGTTCAGGATGGAGAAGTCCACGGCCAGCATGAACTGGGCCGCGAGCAGCAGCACCAGCACCAGGCGCAGCCGCGGAGTGAGGACGGCCGGGGCCGTTCCCGCGGCCGTACCGGCCGGGGCCGAATCAGTGACGGACATGACGTCGAGTCCCTTTCGTTCGAGCTCCTTCGGCGCGCCTGCCGTGCGCACCGCTGGGAAAGAGACTCGTTTCGGCCCGGGACCCCAGCCAGCACCCTGTCTCGGACAGCCGGCACAAGGGTGGTCATCACATGACCACCCTTACGGCTCACGACCGGCGCGCTGGGCGGGCATCATGGGGGGGAGTGATCAGGAGGGTATCGATGGGCGCTCCGTCCGAACTGGGAGACTTCCTCAGGTCCCGCCGTGCCGCACTGCGCCCGGAGGACGTCGGCATCACCCCGCATCCGACCCGCCGCCGGGTCAGCGGGCTGCGCCGGGAGGAACTGGCCATGCTCGCCGGGGTCAGCATCACCCACTACACCCGTCTCGAACAGGGCCGCGCCCTCAGCGCCTCGGACTCCGTACTGGACGCGATCGCCCGCACCCTGCGGCTGACCGACGACGAGATGGCGCATCTGAAAGACCTGGCCCGCCCCACCGCGGCCGCGGCCCGCCCCACCGCGCCCCGCGCGGAGCAGGCCAGCCCCTCGGCACGGCAGCTGCTGGCGGCCATGTCGGAGGTGCCGGCGCTGGTCCTGGACCGCCGCAACGACGTACTGGCCTGGAACCGGCTGGGGCACGCCCTGCTCGCCGCGCATCTGCCCGCGGACAGCCCCGAGACGCCGGGCACCCGGCCCAATGTGACGCGCATGCTGTTCCTGGATGAGCGCTACCGCGCGCTGTACACCGACTGGCACGACGAGGCGCAGCTCGCGGTCGCCTCGCTGCGGCTGATCGCCGGCCGGCACCCCGACGACCGCCGGCTGACCGAACTGGTCGGGCAACTCACCATGCAGTGCGACGAGTTCGCCGCCCGCTGGGTCCGCCATCCGGTGCGCACCTGCACCTCGGGGCTGAAGCAGCTGCGTCACCCGTTGGTCGGCCCGATGGACTTGAGCTTCGAGAACCTCGTGCTCCCAGGCTCGTCCGGCCAGCGCCTGATCGCCTACACGGCCGAACCGGGCTCACCGTCCGAGGCGGCTCTGCGCCTGCTGGGCAGCGCAGTCGCACCTGAGGCCGAGCGCACCTCAGCGGCGGTGTGAGACCAGGCTCAAAGGAAGCGTGCGGGATATGGAGGCGTTCCCAGGCGGACCGTTTCCCACCAACGATTCCCAGTACGTACTTCACCGGCTGCTTGAAATTCCCGTCCGCGGCGTACTCCTGGTCGTTGCCCGCGTTGCCCGCGTTGCCCTCGTTGACCGCGTTCCCCGCGTTGCCCGCGTTGTCGCCGTCGGTCCGCAACTCGACGCGGGTTCCGTCGTCGCTCGGGAGCGGTCCGCGACCTGACCCGGCGACGTCGAACCTGACTCCGCGCGCCAAGACGCAGGGGCAACCCGTCGCTGGATGCGACGCCTTTGCGTGCGCAACAAGCCCCGCCCGGTATCCCCGGGCGGGGGCGTGGCACGGTCGGACCACCTCACGGTCCGCGTGAATGGGCGGTTACCGCGTTGCGGTGGCGAGTGCCGCGCGACCCACGCGGTCCGCCGCCGGGTGTCCGCGGCCGCCGACGGCAAGCGGCGGCTGATGGTCGGTTTCCGGGCCGGCGTTGCAGTCATTCCGGCGGCCCGTGCGTTCGAGGACCGGCACCCGGACGTGGTCGTGGACGTGCAGCGGATCGAAGGGGACGACCAGGCTGCGATGCTGCTCGACGGCCGCATCGACGTCGGCTACGTGCGGCTGCCCATCGACGAAGCAGGCCTGCGCGTCACCCCGCTGTACACCGAGCCGCGGGTGGCGGTGCTGCCCGCCGGACACCGGTTGGCCGGCAAGGAGGAGGTCACCGAGGCCGACCTGACCGGCGAAACGCTGGCTGGCACGGTGACCCGAACACGCAGCCCACCAGGCGCCCGCTCCCCAATGCCGGGTACCCGGTGCGCGGGGTGGACGAGACGCTCGAGCATGTCGCGGCCGGACGGGGCATCTCCTTCCTGGCCCGCTCGGCGTCCGTGTTCTACTCGCATCCGGACGTCGTCTATGTGCCCATCCCGGAACTGGCGCCCGACCAGGTGTGCCTCGCGGTGGCGGCATCGCACACCTCGCCGGTAGTGGACGACTTCCTCACCGCGGCTCAGTCGACGGCCGAGATCACGGCAGAATGCGGCAACTATGAGATGTGGCAGCGTGGCGGCGAAGCCGTCTCAAGACACGCTTGAGTAGTTTGGCTGCCCCCGTTCATCATGCGCTGCGGAGTGAAATGGCCTGCGGGAGCGGTGCTGTTGCGGCTGACCGCTGGGCCGGTTCCGCTCTTCGGCTCTTCGGCCAGCAGTTGTCCGAGGGGGCTCCGAAGCGCCTGAGACCGCGTGCTGCACCACGAGGAGAGCGCCGCGATGGAGTGGATGAGGGGCGCAAGTCTCCGGCTCGTAGAGGTTCTGAGGATGCGGGTGGCCCGCCAGCGTCGCTGGCGGGCCACCCGCATCTTCTTATGTGATCAGCCGTCTGCTCGAACCGGCGGCGCGTCAGCGCCCTGGGCCGGGATGACGGCCCGCGAACTCCTGAAGGCTTCGGGGGTCGCCGCTCTCCCTGGTGGCTTCCGCCGCGGCCCTCAGTGGGCGGGCGGCCGGTTCCGCAAAAGTCGGCAGGTCCGGGCCAGGTGCCAGGCGGCTGGTGTCGCGTACCTGCGGGTGCGGCCGCGCGACGGGCGGCGCGTCCAGCCCGGCCGCGGAGTGCCAAGTCAACTTGACACGTCCTCCCGCCGCCGGTCATCGCCGGCTGTGGCGGGGATGGCGTTGTCGATGAGGACGGCGGCGATGGCGGCGGCGGCGGGGAAGGCGTCGGCGTTGAGGACCCGGGTGCGGGCCGCGGCGCCGTCGATGAGCAGCGCGAGTTGCTCGCCGAGCTGTTCAGGGTCGGCGGCGCCGGCTTCGCGGGCGGTCTCGGCGAGCCGCGCGGCGACGGCTTTCTTGTAGTCGCGCGCGTACTGGGATGCGGGGTGCTGGGGGTCGTGGAGTTCGACGGCGGCGGCGATGTAGGGACACAGGGGGGTGGTGGGGGGGACGTCGAAGGCGGCGAGGAGCCGTTCGCGGGGCGTGAGGTCGGTGCGGTCGAACACGCCGGACAGAACGGAGGGGTCGAACCGGCGCAGGTACTCGGCGACGAGTTCGTCCTTGCCGGCGAAGTGCTGGTAGGCCGTGCGCTTGGACACCTGGGCCGCCGCGCAGAGCTGGTCCATGCCGGTGCGGTTGATGCCCTGCTCGCGGAACAGCTGCTGGGACGCACTGATGATGCGCTCGCGGGCGCCCCGGCCGCGGCGGCGGCCCGTGGGGCCCTTCTCCAACTCCGTCATGGATCCACCGTACCGCAGCTAGGTAACGACCGGTGTACATAGTTGCGTCCCAGCCACCGGCCCCGTAGCGTAAGCACACAGGGCGGTGTACATAACGCCGTCGTCCCAGGCACACACGGCATTACCGATCCAAGGGAACGACTATGGGAAAGCTCGACGGCAAGGTCGCGGTCATCACCGGCGGCACCACCGGCATGGCGCTGGCCGGTGCGAAGCTGTTCGTCGACGAGGGAGCACACGTCTTCATCACCGGCCGCCGCCAGGAGGCCCTGGACGAGGCCGTGAAGCAGATCGGCCGCAACGTCACCGGAGTCCAGGGCGACGCCGCCGACCTGGACGACCTGGACCGCCTGTACGACACCGTCAAGCGGGAGAAGGGCAGCCTCGACGTGCTGTGGGCCAGCGCCGGCGGCGGCGAACCGGCCCCGCTCGGCGAGATCACCGAGGCCCAGTTCGACACCTGGTTCGGGCTCAACGCCCGCGGCACCCTGTTCACCGTGCAGAAGGCCCTTCCGCTCTTCAACGACGGCGGCTCCATCCTCATGACCGGCTCCAACGCCTCCCTCGGCGCCTTCCCCGGCTGGAGCGTCTACGCCGGCAGCAAGGCCGTCCAGCAGGCCTGGGCCCGCATCTGGCTCAACGAACTCAAGGACCGCCGCATCCGCGTCAACGTCCTGACCCCCGGCCAGGTCGCCACCGCCAAGCAGGAGGAACTCTTCGACGAGGCCACCAAGCGCCAGTTCGAGTCCCTCATCCCCCGCGGCCAGATGGGCCGCCCCGACGAGATCGCCACCGCCGCCCTCTTCCTCGCCTCCGACGACTCCAGCTACGTCAACGGCATGGAACTCGTCGCCGACGGCGGCACCACCGCCATCTGAACCGAACAACACACAACCAGGGCAGGACATCTCATGAGCAGCATCAGCATCATCGGCACCGGGAACATGGCCCGCACCATCGGCGCGCGGGCGATAGCGGGCGGCAATACCGTCGAGGTCATGGGCCGCGATCAGTCCAAGGCCGCTGACCTGGCCAAGACTCTCGGCGGCGGCACCACGACGGGAGAATGGGGCACCGCCCCGGCCGGGGACATCGTCATCGTGGCCCTGTTGTACGACGGTGTCGTGCCGGCCGTCACCCAGTACGGAGACGCTCTCGCGGGCAAGGTCATCGTCGACATCAGCAACCCCTTCAACTCCACGTTCGACGGCCTGGCCCACCGCGAGGAGACCTCGATCGCGCAGGGAGTCGCCCAAGCGGCCCCGGCCGGCGCCAGCGTGGTGAAGGCATTCAACACCGTCTTCCGCCATGTCCTGGAGAAGGGGCGGCCCGACGTCTTCATCGCCGGCGACGATGCGCAGGCCAAAGCACGTGTGGAGGCGTTCATCGAGACCCTGGGGCTGCGCCCGCTGGACGTCGGTGGCCTGAAAATGGCGCACTGGCTGGAAGGAGCGGGCGTGGTCACGGTGGGCCTCGCCAACCACGGGGTGGGGAACGTGGACTTCGCCCTCGGCATCACCGAACTTCCCGTCTAGCAAATTACGAGAGCCACACACAGAATCTGCGAGTTACTGCTGAAACCTCACACGATCGAGCAAGGACCAGGCAGCCTGGCTTCTACCTGGCGGTATGCAGTGATAGTGCTCTCAAACGTCCAGCTGGAACTCGCACGTGCTCCACTGGTTGACGGACGCACACCTCATCCGTGGTACAGCACGCGCACGGCGTAGGCGTCGGCCGGAAGTGCGTCGAGGTAGTCGTTGAAGCAGCGGCGCCGCTCGGCGTTCGTGACGTCCAGCCAGCGTCCGTCCAGGGTCAGCAGAGCGTGTGTGGGCAGGGCCTTATCGGCGGTTTCCCGTGCGTACCCTTCGAGATCGCCGGTCAGGCGGGCGGCCGGGTCGCCGCCGATCAGCTCCCGGAGCTCGGGATTGTTCCTGAGCGCCACGACGGCCGGCTGGGTACGGTAGTCCTCCAGGACCTGTGCCTGCGGGTAGTTCTCGGGGTCGGCGAAGTGCCTGGCCCAGAAGTGGCTCGTCGGCCGGGTCGGCGGGTAAGCGGCGGAGAAGTCCTGCCACGCTTCGAAGGCCCGCCGCGCCCGAGCAGCCGCCCGCGCGCGTGGCGTTTCGAGGTCCAGCAGCGCGCGTGGCCCGCCGTCGCACAGTGAGGGCGGAACGTTGCGCGGCTCTCCGGACAGGGTTTCGGCGCCCCGAATGAGGCGCGGGTCGTCCTCGTGCCCCGGGATGACCAGGAACTCGCAGCCCCCGCCGTCGACCTGCCAGTAGTCCCACCACGTCTCGACGTCCGGATCGCCGACTCCGACATCACGGTTGTAGTCGTACGGCGCCATCGCCGCGCCGATGGCCTGCACCACGTCCCCCAGGTCGCACGGGGGGAGGCACACCGTCACTCGCTCTTTGGCCATGGCCCTTTCCTCGGTCTCTCTTCACACTCGTGCGCTGCTTGCCGGGCACGGCTTCGGCGATGTGCGCGCCGAAGTGCTGGCCGCGCCGCCCGGCCGGCGCATCGTCGGAACACTGATCGTTTCCGCGCGAGCCTGAACCAAGGCCCCGGCCGTGTACGTCTGGTCGGGGCCGACCCATGTCATGATCGCCTGCACTTCGGCCGAGCAGCGGCCGAGCTGACGATCTACATAGACAGCACCATGCATGAGGCCACCCGGCTGACTATCACCTGGGCGGCCTCAAGGTCAGTCGTAAACGACCAGGTCAGCGGATCGGCAGGACGGCGGTGTGCTCCTCGCGCACGGCCTTGAGGGAGCGCGGGTCGAGACCGAGCAGGCTCAGGATCGTCGGTGCGATCTGCTTGGTCTGCACGCTCGCGGAGTCTCGCACGCCGCCCGGGACGGAGGCGCCGGACACGACGAGGGGGACGTCGAGGTCGTCGGAGTGGCTGCCGCCGTGCTCGGCGATCTTCTTGGTGCCGCCGGTGTAGACGACGCCGTACTGCGCGACTCCGAGGAGGTCAGGGACCCGGGCGTCGCCGGCCTTGACGTGGAAGTAGTCGGCGGCGGCCTGGCCGGCGTAGACCTTGTGGAGCCCGCTGTGGGTGTAGGCCTTGGGCGCGGCGTTGATGTCGGTGCCGGTGCCGCTCTGTGCGAGCAGGTACCTCTTGGCGAAGGCGGTGGCGGCCGCGGAGCGGTCGGAGAGCCAGAGCAGCATGGCGTCGTCGTCCACCGCGTGCGTCACCAGGTCGGCGGCGCCGGGGTGCAGCCTCTTCCAGGCGGCGTTGAGGCCGTCCAGCAGCGGGCCGTCGTCGACGCGGGTGAGCGCGGCGGGGTCGGTGGGCGACTGGCCGTGCTTGGCGGAGAGGATGACGGCGGTGCTGCCGGACAGGTGCCGCTTGCGGATCTCGGCGGTCAGGGCGCCGATCTCCGTGTTGACGAAGTCCAGGTTCTTCACCAGCAGCGGGCCCGGGACGTTCTTGGTGGTGTAGCCGCCGGTGAGGCCGTCGGAGGCGGGCAGCTTCTGCGCGGTGGAGACGGACTGGAAGTTGAGGCCGAAGATCGCCGGGGTGCCGACCTTGTGGGTGCGGCTGTGGTCGTAGCCGTCGATCTCGTTGACGACGGCCTTCACCTTGTAGCCGTCGTACTGCTCGGTGGCCTTGTTGTCCGTGGTCCAGTCGTTGCCGGCGGCGTAGCCGAGGGCGTCGCTGTTGATCTCCGGGGTGAACAGGTCCTGGACGCCGGTGCCCGAGGGGCCGTCGAGGATCTCGTAGGCGGCGTGCTTGTCCGACCAGGCGGTACGCAGACCCGCCTGGCGGGCCACCTCGAAGACCGTGTTCACCTTGAGGTACGAGTGCGGGTAGACCGGCTTGCAGGTCTTCGGGTCGACGGGCAGCTTCGACGCGTTGATCAGGCTCTGCGGGTGGCCGGTCATCGACAGGATGCTGTCCGGCAGGCCCGCGAGGCCCTGACCGGCGTCGATGGAGGCCTGGTTCTTGTCCAGGTCTTCGGTGAGGTCCACCTCGACTCCGGGCTTGACGCCCTTGCAACTGGTGGTTCCCGCCGGGAGGAGCGCGGCGTTGTAGGTGTCGTCGTAGTAGATGCCCGTGGTGCCGGGGCTGCCGCCGGTCGCCTGGGCGACCATGCCGGGGAAGGAGTCGGACGGCGTGGTGGTCCTGGCGTGGGTGTACTGCACGCCGCCGCCGACCAGCCGGGCCAGCGCGGACTCCGCATGTCTGGCGATGTACCAGGCCAGGTCCGACTGGTGCAGCCCGTCGACGGAGACCAGCAGGACGTGCCGGGCGGCGGCACGGTGGTGGGAGGCGGCGAACGCGGCGGGCTGGGCGGCGGTAACCCCGGTCAGCACTCCGGCGGCGGCGAGGACGGCTGCGGGCCTGACGTGGCGTCTGGACATCTGGTCTCTCCCGGGTGTTCGGGGCGGGCTGCGGGTGCCGGGCCCATCAGAGGCCCGCCTTGTGTACCGGAAACGGCGCATGTGTGAACACGCCCGGAATGAGCGGTCGGGTCTTCACCAAGCGGGCCCGGCTTTCCCCAGGACGGAGACGCTCGAGAAGACGGACCGGCACCAGCACGGTGAACGCGTTGGGGTGGCGGCTGGTCAGAAAGAGTCCGCCTAGGGAGCTTCAGTACTCGTTGGTGCGGCGGAGGGCCAGAGGGCGGCCGTCGGGGTCGGCGAGCAGTCGGTAGAGCGGGGTGACCAGGGCCGTCGTAGTGGGCGACAGACGCGGGGTGCGGTAGGTCCGCAGGCGGCCGGGAGGCCGGGGTCCCTGGCACCCGCCGTCGTACCACGCGTCCAACGCCGCGGCGGACTCCGCGAAGGCGCGGAAGGCCTTCACCGGGTCACACAGTCCCTGCGGGTCAGCGCGGTCCAGGTGCTCGCAGGCCAGTTCGAGTCGCAGGTCGCGGGCGTAGGCGCGGGCGCCGTCGCCGAGACCTCCGGGGTCGCGTGGCTCCCGGGGGTCGATCGCCTCGTCCACGACGGCGCAGCTCAACTCGGAATCGTGCGTCCAGGAACGGCGGTTGACGTTGTCCGATCCGACTGAGGACCACACGTCGTCGATGACGCAGACCTTCGCGTGGACGTACACGGGAGTCCCGGCGTGGTTCTCCACCGCGTAGACGGCGACACGGTCGCCGCCCGCGCGGCGCAGCGACTTCAGGGCGCTGATCCGCCCGACGAGGTTCATCGCCTGCGTCACCCGCCCGTCCTCGTCGGGATGGGCGGGAATGACCGCGATGAGGCGCAGCCCGGGGTGGGCGGCCAGTGCCTCGGCGAAGCACCTGACGACCTGGGCGGACCACAGGTACTGGTCCTCCAGGTAGATCAGCGAGCGGGCCCGGCGCATGACCTTTTGGTAGCCGCGGGCGATGCTGCGCTCGCCGTGCGGGGCGAAGTCGTAGCCGTGGACGCGGGCCGGATAGGTGCGCAGTAGTTGCACGGTGTGCGTTCCGCAGGGCTCCGGGTCGTCCAGCTGCGGAGGCAGCGGGTCCGCTGTGGTGTCCTCATGGTGCAGGAGTTCTCGCAGCCGCCCCAGCGGGCTGCGGCTGAGCGGAGCCGGGTCCTCCCAGCGTTCGCGGAAGTGGGCTTCGACATCACCGACGGCGGGGCCGTGGATCGCGAGCTGGACGTCGTGCCAGGGCGGACGCGACCCGTAGGCGGCGGCGAACGGCTGGCTGAGCGGGTCGCCCTGATGAGCGGTGTCGTCGCGGCGGCTGTGGCACAGGTCGATTCCGCCGACGAAGGCGACGTCCCGCTCGGGCCGTCCCGGGTGGCGCAGTACGACGAACTTCTGGTGGTGCGAGCCGCCGGGGCGCACCCGCATGTCGAGCAGGCACTCTCCGCCTGCCGCTCTGATCTCCTCACCGAGGTGACGGTTCTCGCGTTCGCTGAACTGGAAGCGGTCCAGATGAGAACGCCAGATCAGCCCCTTGACGATGACACCGCGCTCGGCCGCCGCACACAGCACCTGTCCGATCTCGCTGCCGGGGCCGTCGAGCCGTTCGTCGGGGTCGCCGCGCCAGTCGGTGAACAGCAGCAGGTCGCCCGGCTGTTGGGCGCGGACGGCCTTGAGCAGTTCACCGAAGTACACCGCGCCATGGACGAGGGGACGTACCTGGTTGCCCGTCGACCACGCCGTTCCTCCGGGCCGGCGGCTCTCCAGACGGGTCGCGGGGTTACCTCGCTCGCCGGGCGCTAGCAGCCAGTCGGCCAGCTTCATGGCCCCTCCCACGGGCAGCGCCCGGCAAAGCAGGCATGTCCATCAGTCATCTGTATGCCCGGGACGCTGTCAGATGCTCCGGGGCGGGTATCTCGGCAGCGTGGTTCCGTGCGGTCCGCGATGCGGAGGATGCCGTCCCCGCGGGGCTGCCGCCGTAGCGTCTGGACACGTCCGACGAATAGCCCGCAAAGAAGTCCTGAAACCTCGCCGCCCCGGTCTGGGTCACCGTTTCGCAGGCGGCACCGACGGGCCGGGGCGTAGGCACGAAGGGAACGAGCCCGATCTCGACGCCGATCAGGAGCCGCAGCCCCATCGGTGTCTGTGCGAGGCTGCGGAGCGTCGCGTCCACACCCCCACCCTCAGGACAGGCGCCCGGACGCCGAGCGAGAACCTCGATCACCGATTCCGCCGCAGGTCAGATGGGTTGGAGCTCCCCCGACCACCGCCGGACTCCAAACCCACGAGCAGCGGATTGAGTCCGCTCGGGCAAAGTTGACGCTCCGACACCCAAAAATGAGCGTTTCCACAGGTCACAGCCCTGCACAGGTGGGGCGGGTGGGACTCGAACCCACGGCCGACGGATTATGAGTCCGCTGCTCTAACCGGCTGAGCTACCGCCCCATAGCGGCGTGTCGCGTACAAGTGTGCGCGCCGTCTGCCGCAGCATAGCCGCTCATACGATCTCCTGCTTCGGATGGTCGGCTTCCGCGGACGTTCACGACCTTCAGGACATCGGCGCAGGCCCAGCGGTTCCCGCGGACACGGAACGGACATGAAAAAAGGACCCCGTCAGGGGCCTCGGACATGAAAAAGGACCCCCTCAGGGGCCCTCGTTCAGCATGCTCCCCCGACTGGACTCGAACCAGTAACCTGCCGGTTAACAGCCGGCTGCTCTGCCAATTGAGCTACGGAGGACCGAGCTCCCCCGACTGGACTCGAACCAGTAACCTGCCGGTTAACAGCCGGCTGCTCTGCCAATTGAGCTACGGAGGAAGGTCTCGTTGCATCGAACGTACCTACCTGGGTATCCGCCAGGAAGCGCCCGCTCGCTGCGACACATACATT
Source organism: Streptomyces sp. NPDC051105 (assembly GCF_040682795.1). NCBI lineage: Bacteria > Bacillati > Actinomycetota > Actinomycetes > Kitasatosporales > Streptomycetaceae > Streptomyces > Streptomyces sp. NPDC051105. The sequence continues at coordinate 470,553 of NZ_JBFBBR010000004.1, forward strand.
AGCGCAAGCAGGGGGGTGCTCCGCCAATCGGTACTCCCCACGAGACTCCCCCACGAGGTAAGGGTGGCCGCCATGCGCTACAAGCTCACGTTCGTCGTCGGGCTCGCACTGGGTTACGTGCTCGGTACCAGGGCCGGACGGGAGCGATACGAACAGCTGAAGAAGTCCGCCCGCCAGGTCGCCCAGAACCCCGCCGTTCGCAACACCGCCGAGACCGCCGCCCAGCAGGGCCGGGTCTACGCCGGCAAGGCCTTCCACACGGTCAGCGAGAAGGTCGGCGACCGGGTGCCCGACTCGGTGGCGGCCCGGGTCCGCTCCCTGCGCGAGCGCGGCCAGGCCGACGGAGCGGACGACTGGGGCACCAGCACCCCCTAGCCGGCACCACCTGGCCGGCACCACCTGGCCTGCACCACCTGGCCCTCACTTTTCGACACGCCCGACACCCCCGGGGGCGCGGGTCGGTGTCCGATATGCGGCTCCGCCGCGCGGGCGCGAACGGCCCCCACGGGTCCGCACCGGCAGCCGGCCCTCACCCCAACGGCGCCCGTCGGCCGAACCACAGCGGCGCGTGCGGCAGAATTTCGGGCATGGGGATAGTCGCCGGGTTGGACAGCTCACCGGATTTCACTCGCATCGTGGTCTGCGACACGGACACGGGCGCGGTGCTCCGCCAGGGATACGCACCGCACCCGGTCGACACGCCGGACGGCGCGGCGCGCCCCAGCGACGTCGACCCGCAGGCCTGGCTGCTCTCGCTCGGTGAGGCCGCCGGCGGCGGCCTCCTGGAGGGCGTGCAGGCCATCGGCGTCTCCGCGCAGCAGAACGCGCTGATCCCGCTGGACGCCCAGGGCAACACCGTCCGCCCGGCGATCGTCGGCGGCGACCGGCGCGCGCAGGTCGCGGCGGCCGATCTCATCGACGCGCTCGGCGGCCGGGAGGCCTGGGCGCAGGCGGTGGGGTGCGTGCCGCAGGCCGCGCAGCCGGTGACCAAGCTGCGCTGGCTGGCGAAGGCCGAGCCGGAGAACGCCCGGCGGACCGCCGCGCTGCTGCAGGCCCACGACTGGTTGGTGTGGCAGTTGCTCGGGCGGCCGGTCCGAAGGACCACCGACCGAGGCGGCGCCTCCGGCACCGGGTACTGGTCGGCCGCCACCGGCGGCTACCGGTCCGACCTCGTCGAACTGGCCCTGGGCCACCAGGCCATGCTGCCCGAGGTGATCGGGCCCTCGGACGCGGCCGGTACGACTCCGGAGGGGCTGCTGATCTCCGCCGGGACCGGCGAGACCATGGCCGCCGCCTTCGGGCTGGGGCTGGGGTTCGGCGACGCCGTGGTGTCCCTGGGCGCGTCCGGGTCCGTGATGGCCGTGCACCCGGAGGCGCTCGCCGACACCTCCGGGATGATCACCTCGCTCGCCGACGCCACCGGGATGCATCTGCCGGTCGTGACCACCCTGAACGCCGTACGGACCCTGCGCGGGACCGCCGAGCTGCTCGGGCTGGCGGATCTGGAGAGCCTCTCCGACCTGGCGATGAAGTCGACGCCCGGCTCGCACGGGCTGGTCATGCTGCCGTACCTGGAGGGTGAGCGGACGCCGAACCTGCCGCACACCGCCGGGACGCTGGCCGGGCTGCGCCGGGAGTCCATGAAGGCCGAGCATCTCGCGCGGGCCTCCTTCGAGGGCATGCTGTGCGGGCTCGCCGACGCGCTGGACGTGCTGCGCGGCCGGGGTGTGGAGGTGCGGCGGATCTTCCTGCTGGGGCAGGCCGCCGAGCTGCCGGCCGTACAGGCGGCGGCGCCGATGCTGTTCGGCGCGCAGGTCGTCGTACCGCAGCCGGCGGACTACGCGGCGATCGGGGCGGCCCGGCAGGCGGCCTGGGCGCTCGGGGTCTCGCAGGGGGCCCTGGATCCGCGTACTCCGCCCGTCTGGCAGGGTGCGGCGGCGCAGGTGCTGGAGCCAGGGGACGAGATGGCCGTCGGGCAGGCGGTGCGGCAGCAGTTCGTGTCGGTGCGCGAACAGACCCATCCGGGGGCGTTTCGGGCGTAGTCGCGCGCCCCCGGTGCCGTAGGGCGTCCGCTGTCGGGTTAATCGGTTGAGGTAACGCGGGTGGAGTGTCGGACGATAGGGGCCTAGGGCAAGCGACACCGCCCTTCGGGCAAGCGATCCCGCCCCCACCGCCGACTCCGAGAGACGTAGCGTGCTCATACGACTTCTGCGGACCTATCTCAGGCCCTACAGGAAACCCATCTCGATCCTGGTGCTGCTGCAGTTCCTGCAGACCTGCGCCACCCTCTACCTGCCCACGCTCAACGCGCACATCATCGACAACGGCGTCGTGAAGGGCGACACGGACTACATCCTGTCCTTCGGTGCCCTGATGATCGGCATCTCCCTGGCCCAGGTGGTGTGCAACATCGGTGCCGTCTACTACGGCGCCAGGACCGCGTCGGCGCTCGGCCGGGATGTGCGGGCCGCCGTCTTCGACCGGGTGCAGTCCTTCTCCGCACGTGAGGTGGGTCACTTCGGAGCGCCCTCCCTCATCACCCGTACGACCAACGACGTACAGCAGGTCCAGATGCTGGTCCTGATGACGTTCACGCTGATGGTGTCGGCGCCCATCATGTGTGTCGGCGGCATCGTGCTCGCCCTCGGCCTGGACGTGCCGCTGTCCGGGGTGCTGGTCGCCGTCGTTCCGGTGCTGGCCGTCTCGGTGGCTCTGATCGTGCGCCGGCTGCGTCCGCTGTTCCGGGCCATGCAGGTGCGGCTGGACACGGTGAACCGGGTGCTGCGCGAGCAGATCACCGGCAACCGGGTGATCCGCGCGTTCGTCCGCGACGAGTACGAGCGGGGCCGGTTCGGGAAGGCCAACAAGGACCTGACCGACATGCAGCTGGCCACCGGCAACATGCTCGCGCTGATGTTCCCCATCGTCATGACGACGGTGAACGTGTCGTCGATCGCGGTGGTGTGGTTCGGCGCCCACCGCATCGACAGCGGTGACATGGCGATCGGCGATCTGACGGCGTTCCTCGCCTACCTGATGCAGATCGTGATGTCCGTGATGATGGCCACCTTCATGTTCATGATGGTGCCGCGTGCCGAGGTCTGTGCCGAGCGCATCGAGGAGGTCCTGGACACCGAGTCCAGCGTCGTGCCGCCGATCGCGCCGGTCGTCGAGCTGCGCCGGCACGGGCATCTGGAGATCCGGGGCGCGGGCTTCCGCTATCCGGGTGCCGAGGAGCCGGTACTCAGGGCCGTAGACCTGGTGGCCCGCCCCGGCGAGGTGACCGCCGTGATCGGCTCCACCGGCAGCGGCAAGTCCACCCTGCTCGGCCTGGTGTCGCGTCTCTTCGACGCCACGGACGGCTCTGTCCTCGTGGACGGCGAGGAGGTCTCCGGGCTCGACCCGAAGCTGCTCGCCAAGACGGTGGGCCTGGTGCCGCAGAAGCCGTACCTGTTCGCCGGGACGGTCGCGACCAACCTGCGGTACGGCAACCCGGACGCCACCGACGAGGAGTTGTGGCACGCGCTGGAGGTGGCGCAGGCCAAGGGCTTCGTGGAGAAGCTGGAGGGCGGGCTGGGCGCGCCCATCGCCCAGGGCGGTACGAACGTCTCGGGCGGCCAGCGCCAGCGTCTCGCCATCGCCCGCACGCTCGTGCAGCGCCCGGAGATCTACCTCTTCGACGACTCCTTCTCCGCCCTCGACTACGCGACCGACGCCGCCCTGCGCGCCGCGCTCGCCCAGGAGACGGCCGAGGCGACCGTCGTCATCGTCGCCCAGCGGGTGGCGACCATCAGAGACGCCGACCGGATCGTCGTCCTCGACGAGGGCCGTGTCGTCGGCACCGGCCGGCATCACGAACTCATGGCCGGCAACGAGACCTACCGGGAGATCGTGCTCTCCCAGCTGACGGAAGCGGAGGCCGCCTGATGGCCGGGCCCATGGGACGCATGATGGCCGGGGGCGGCCCCGACCAGCGCTCGATGGACTTCAAGAACTCGGGCAAACGGCTTCTCGCCCGGTTCAAACCCGAACAGTTCACCATCTATGTGCTGCTGTTCTGTGTCGTCGCGAGCGTCACCCTCAACGTGATCGGCCCCAAGATCCTCGGCCGCGCCACCGACCTGGTCTTCGCCGGTGTCATCGGCAAGCAGATGCCGGCCGGAACCACCAAGGACCAGGTCCTGCAGGGCATGCACGAGCGCGGCCAGGACACCGTCGCCGACATGCTCAGGAGCACCGACTTCACCCCGGGCAAGGGCATCGACTTCGGCCAGGTCGGCGACGTCCTGCTGTTCGCGCTCTGCACCTACGTCGTCGCCGGCCTGCTGATGGCGGTGGCGACCCGGCTGGTCAACCGGTCCGTCAACCGCACGATGTACCGGCTGCGCGAGGACGTCCAGGCGAAGCTGTCCCGGCTCCCGCTGTCGTACTTCGACAAGCGGCAGCGCGGCGAGGTGCTCTCCCGGGCGACCAACGACATCGACAACATCGGGCAGACGCTCCAGCAGTCGATGGGGCAGCTCATCAACTCGCTGCTCACCATCATCGGTGTGCTCGCGGTGATGTTCTGGGTGTCCTGGATCCTCGCCCTGGTCGCCCTGGCCACCGTGCCGCTGTCGTTCCTGATCGCCACCCGGGTCGGCAAGCGCTCGCAGCCGCACTTCGTGCAGCAGTGGCGCACCACGGGCAAGCTCAACGCCCATGTGGAGGAGATGTACACCGGACACACCCTGGTGAAGGTCTTCGGCCGGCAGGAGGAATCGGCGCAGCAGTTCGCCGAGCAGAACGAGGCGCTGTACGAGGCCGGGTTCCGGGCGCAGTTCAACAGCGGTGTGATGCAGCCGCTGATGATGTTCGTGTCGAACCTGAACTACGTGCTGGTGGCGGTCGTCGGCGGTCTGCGGGTGGCCTCGGGCGCCCTGTCCATCGGTGACGTCCAGGCGTTCATCCAGTACTCCCGGCAGTTCTCGATGCCGCTGACCCAGGTCGCCTCCATGGCCAACCTGGTGCAGTCCGGTGTCGCCTCGGCCGAGCGGATCTTCGAACTCCTCGACGCCGAGGAGCAGGAGGCCGACCCGGTACCGGGCGAGCGTCCGGCGGAGCTGCGCGGGCGGGTGGCGCTGGAGCACGTGTCGTTCCGGTACGACCCGGAGAAGCCGCTCATCGAGGACCTCTCGCTGAAGGTGGAACCGGGCCACACGGTGGCGATCGTCGGCCCGACCGGCGCCGGCAAGACCACCCTGGTGAACCTGCTGATGCGGTTCTACGACGTCTCCGGCGGCCGGATCACCCTCGACGGCGTCGACATCACGCGGATGACCCGCGACGAACTCCGGGCCGGGATCGGCATGGTGCTCCAGGACACCTGGTTGTTCGGCGGCTCCATCGCGGAGAACATCGCGTACGGCGCCTCGCGCGAGGTCACCCGGGGCGAGATCGAGGAGGCGGCACGGGCGGCCCACGCCGACCGGTTCGTCCGTACCCTGCCCGACGGCTACGACACCGTCATCGACGACGAGGGCACGGGCGTCAGCGCCGGTGAGAAGCAGCTCATCACCATCGCGCGGGCGTTCCTGTCCGACCCGACGATCCTGGTCCTCGACGAGGCGACCTCCTCGGTCGACACCCGCACCGAGGTGCTGATCCAGAAGGCGATGGCCAAGCTGGCCCACGGGCGCACGTCGTTCGTCATCGCCCACCGGCTGTCGACGATCCGGGACGCCGACACCATCCTGGTGATGGAGAACGGCTCGATCGTCGAACAGGGCGCGCACACCGAGCTGCTGGCGGCCGACGGGGCGTACGCGCGGCTGTACAAGGCGCAGTTCGCGCAGGCGGTGGCCGAGGTGGACTGACCGGCCGCGCCCCGAGCGCACGGCACGGCGGCCCCGCCCTCCCCGAGGGCGGGGCCGCTGCCTTCGGCCCCTCGCTCAAGTGGCCGAATACCTGCTTGCCGCGATCCCATCGCCTGACGGGAACCGGCCACCCCCGGTCTCCCTACGCTGCCGACGTGGGGAGGAAAACCGTAGCCGACGGGGCGGGCGGAGCATGGGCACCCGCCGTCGGCGAACACCTGACATGGATCCGCGAGGTCCTGGGAGAGCTCGACCTCCCGGCGGCGCGTCGCGACAAGCTGTGGTCGGCACTGCGGACCGTACAGACCCGTGCCGACGACCCTGAACTGCGCATCGCCGTCTTCGGCGAGGCGTCGAGCGGCAAGAGCACCCTGCTCAACGCCTTTCTGCGACGTCGGCTGCTGCCGTCGTCGGCGCGGGTGACCACCACCGTCACCACGGTGCTGCGGCACCACGACGGCACCGAGGGCCTGCGGCTGAGAACGGCCGACGGAACCGAACTGGACTGGCCGTCGGCGGCTTTCGACAAGTGGGCCGGCGGGCCGGGCACGCCGACCGCGGACGGTCTGGAAGCCGCGCTGGACCGGGTGCTCACCACCGACCTGGCGCTGCGCGTACGGGATCTGGAGGTACGGTCCCCGGTCCGGCCGCTGGGCGACGGCGTGGCGGTCCTGGACACCCCGGGGTTCAGCGTGACCGACCCGGGACACCGGGAGATGGCCGAGGCCGCCGTGCGCCAGGCGGATCTGGCGGTGGTGGTCGTGCCGGCCGTCGCGGCCATGTCGATGACCCTGGCGGACTTCCTGACCGGACCGCTGCTCAACCACCACGACCGGTGCGTCTTCATGGTCACCAAGATCGATCTCGTCGACGAGGGCGAACGGGACGACACCGTCGAGTTCGTCGCGGACCGGCTCAGGTCGATGGGCATCACCGAGCCGCTGCTGCTGCCCTGCGCGCCGGGCAAGGCCCTGCTGGAGACCGACCCGGCGGACGGCGGTCCGCGGCCGGTCGTGGACCACTCCGGTCATCTGGCCCGTTTCCGTGCCGTGGAGCAGCGGCTGGTGCGGCTCGCCGCGGAGCGGCGGGAGTCCGCCATCGCGGCCACCGTACTGACCCTGCTCTCCCAGCTGCTCGCGGCCGTGGAGGAGACCGCCGACGCCCAGCGCGCCGAGAACCGCCGCGCGCGGCGTGGACTGGCCGCCCTGTCGCTGCCGGACTTCCCGGGCTTCCTGGACGCCTGGACCCGGCGCGTCGTCGACCGGGTGAACACCGGCACGCGGTACGCCGCGACGGACGCCGCGGTCGGTTCGGGACGCTCCGGGCTGGACGCGAAGGTGGTCGCCGCGGTCGCCGGCGAGAAGATCGACAACATTCGGGAGGCGGCCTCCGAGGTCTCCGGGATCGTCGGCCGCCACCTCAAGAAGGAGGCCGGGAAGACGGCCCGGGCCGCGGCCCGGCGGGCCGGTGAGCTGTTGGCCGCCGAAGCCGGCGAACTCGCCCGGGACTTCGCGGCGCAGTACGGCGCGCTCGCCGGTCTGGCCGGCGAGACACCCACCGCGCCGGTGGTCCCCGTGACGGACCTGGACCTGCCCGAACCGGATCTGTCCGATGTGGACGCGGCACTGACCGCGATGGGCGCCGAACTGGTCAGCGTCGGCAACTGGCGCACCGGGGGCGGCGCGGCGGCCGGCGCGGTCATCGGCAGCTTCATCGCCCCCGGGATCGGCACCGTCATCGGCGGCGCGCTCGGAGCCATGATGGGCACCCGCGGCCGGGACACCGCGCGGACCCAGTTCCTGCAGAAGGCGCGCCCGATCATCGCCACCGCGTACACCGAGGTCGACGCCCTGCGCACGGTCTCGCTCCAGCGCATCGCCGAGGCGGTGGACGACAGTGTCGCGGCGCTCCGGCAGAAGTACGAGGCCGAGTTCAGCGACGAGATCGCCCGGCTCGCCCTGGCCAACCAACGCCAGCGGGTCGCGTTGGACGCCGCCGTCGCGGCCGCCGAGGGCACCGCGGCCACCGCCCGGAAGCGGCGTGAACGGGTCGCCGTCCTGCGCCGGCGCACCGCAGGCACCGCGCACGCACCAAAGGAGTCGTAAGCCATGGACATACAGGCCGATCCCCAACAACCCACCACCCGCACCCCACCACCGGCCACCGCCGACACCACCGCCGCCGCTCCACCCGGCATCCAACAGACGGCTTCCGACCCCACCCCCACCCCCACCAAGCCAGCCGCACCCGCCGCCGGACAGCCGGTCGTCTCGGTCGCCGAACCATCGGCCCTCTCCGGCTCCGCCGGCAGTGCCGTTTCTTCGGCTTCCGGGTCCGCCGGTGGTGTTCTGCCCGTTCCCTCGCATGTCGCCGATGTCGGTGGGGACGCGCCCGGTTGGCTGCGGGAGGCGCAGGGGCTGGCGGAGCGGTATCAGCTGGACCGGATCGCGGCGGACCTGGCGGCGCTGGCCGACGGGCGGGGCCGGCGGCTGTTCCGGGTCGCCGTGGTGGGCGAGTTCAACCGCGGCAAGTCCACCCTGGTCAACCGGCTGCTCGGCCGGGACCTGCTGCCGACCGGCTCGCTGCCGGTGACCCGGGTTCCGGTGGTGGTGCGTGCCGCCCAGGACGAGACGCTGACGGTCCGCTGGCCGGACGGCCGCCGCGAGCTGCGCCGTCTCGACGGTGACGGCGCGTGGGACGGCCTGACCGGGGTCGTACCCGGGGAGGGTTCCGGGGCCGCGGGCGGAGCCCCGGAACCCTCCGTGACCCTCACTGTGGCCGACGGGTGGCTGGACGGCCTGGACGCCGAACTGGTGGACACCCCCGGGGTCAACTTCGGCAACGACGAGCAGCTGGAGCAGGTGCGCGAGGTCGCCGCCGGCTGCGACGCCGTGCTGTTCGTCGTCTCCGCGCTGTCCCCGCTGGGCATCACGGAACGCAGCCTGCTGGAGGAGGAGGTGCTGCGCCGGCACATCCCCTTCGTCGCCGTCGTCGTCACGATGCTCGACCTGCTCGATCCCGAGGACCGGGCGGAGGCCCTGGAGGACCTCGGGCGCCGGCTGGCCGGCCTGTCGAACCTGGGCGTGCTGGCCGCCCCCCGGCCCGGCGGCGGCGAGGCCGAGGTGGCCGCGCTGCACGCGCTCACCGAGGGGTTCGCCCGTCGGGACGGCCGTGCCGTGTGGCGCGACCGGCGGATCGCCGCCCAGATCGCCGACCACTGCGACGCGATGACCGCGATCGCGAGCCGGACGATGGCGCTGGACCGGCTCACCACGGACGAGGCCGCGGAAGCGGCGAAGAAGGCGCAGGCGGCGCGCGAGAACGAGGAGCGCCAGTGGGAGCAGCTGCGTATCGATCTGACCGCGCGCCGGCTCACCCTCACCACCCGGCTGCGGGAGTACGTGCAGAGCAAGCGCGACGGAATGATCGAACGGCTGCGCTGGGAACTGGACCGGACCGGCGACCCGCGCGGCTGGTGGGAGCGCGATCTGCCGTTCCGGCTGCGCCACGAACTGTCCGTGCTGGCCAAGGAGTCCGAGCGGACCGTGCTGCTGCCGGCCCTCACCGCCGACAGCGGCTGGCTGGACGAGGAGGTGGCCGCCAGGCTGCCCGGCGCCCGGCCCAGCTGGATCCCGGCCGCGGGCAGGCTGAAGCTGTCCGTCGAGCCGGAGATCTCCGGCGACGTCTCCAACCTGTCCGGGGTCCGGCTGGCCACCCGCCTCGGTGCCCAGGGCGGGGCCATCGTCGGCTATCTGATCGCCGCCGCCCGCTCGGCGCCCCTGCCGATGATCTACGGCGCCGGTTTCAGCCTGCTCGGCGGGTTGCTCGCCGAGGCGTCCATCCGGGCCGCCACCGAGGCCCAGCGCAGTGAGGTGGACGCGCTGCTCGTCCGGGTCGTCGACGAGGCCACGACGGCCTTCCAGCGGCAGGCGGTCGAGATGCTCTCCGAGGTCTACGGGGACGTGTTCGAACAGCTCCAGCAGTCGCATCTCGCCTGGCACGACGCCTGGCGGACGGTGGCCGACTCCCGGACCGGAGGCGACCAGGACTGGGAGTCCCTGGCCCGGTCCGCCGCCGCCCTGGGCGCCCGCATCCGTGCCGGACTCCGGGCCTGACCCGCGGGCCGGGACCCCTCACCAGCTCCGGATCCGAATGAACCAGAGCTGATCAGAGTGAATCGGTACGGATCAGAACAGATCAGAACAGAGAGGACGAACGGACCATGAGCACGGAAGAAGGCGGATACGCCGTCGCGGCGGCGCAGCGGCTGCGGCTGACCGGCATCTGCCGCCAACTCGGCAAGATCGCCGAACAGATAGGTGACAGCGGGGCGCAGAGCATGGTGTCCGCCATCCTGGAGCGGATGGACACCGACGCCTTCTACGTGATGGTCGTCGGCGACTTCAAGCGCGGCAAGTCCACCTTCGTCAACGCCCTGCTGGGCGCCCAGGTGCTGCCGGTCAAGGCGGTGCCCGCCACCGCGGTCATCACCGAGGTCAGGTTCGGCGAGGCCCCGGCCGCCCAGCTGTGGAAGGAGGACTCCGTCTCCCCGGAGTCCGTCGCCCCCGAGCGGCTCGTCGACCTCATCACCGTCAACAACAAGGCGCACGACCAGCGCAACCCCTATGTGAAGGCCGAGGTCACCTGGCCGCTGGAACTGTGCCGCAACAACGTGGTGCTGGTCGACTCACCCGGCCTCAACGACCACGAGAGCCGTGACGAGATCACCCTCGGCTACCTCCGCAAGGCCGACGCGGTGATCTTCCTCCAGCATGCCATCGCCCCGATGAGCATGGACGAGTCCCAGTTCCTGACGACGTATCTGGACGCCCACGACCCGTTCTTCGTCTTCACCTACTTCGACGCCATCGACGACCACGAGCGGGAGGACGTCATGGCGGCGGCCCGCCACCGCATCACCGCCCTGCGCGGCGACGAGCGGGACCAGGGCCGGTTCTTCTTCGTGGACGGCAAGACGGCGCTGCGGGCCAGGATCGCCGAGGACCCGGCCGCCTTCCGGTCCTCCGGGGTGGCCGCGCTGGAGACGGCGCTCGAACACTATCTGGCCACCGAACGCCACAAGGTCAAGATCCTCGCCCCGGCCCGTGCGCTGAGCGGCCTCGCCCGTGAACTGGACCGCAACATCCCGCACGAGCTGGCGATGCTGGACTCGCGGAGCGGGGAGCTGGAGCGCCGCTGGGAGGGCGCCCAGCAGCCGCTGCGCGAACTCCAGGCCCAGGCCCGGCAGATCACCATGGAGACCGAGAACCAGACCCGGCAGCTCCAGGAACGGGTGGAGAACCTGCTCGGCGGCTTCCTGGCGGCGGTCGCGGACGAGGCCCCGGTCGTCGCGGCCGACGTCCCCCTCACCACCAAGCTCGGGATGAACCCGCTCAAGCTCAAGGAGCGTGTCGAGCAGATCGCCGGGGAGATCGCCGCGGGCACCGCCAAGCGGATCGAGGAGAAGGTGGCCCAGTGGGTGGCGGGCTCCCTGGAACCGGTGATCGCCCAGGACCTGGAGAAGCTCGCCGAGCGGATGAACACCGAACTGGGTTCCTTCGAGGCGCGTCTGGACCGGCTGCGGGTCGACCTCACCGGGGTGACCGGTGCCGCCGCGGCCGGTGAGCGTCAGCAGGAGCCGCCGCTGACCCGGTTCCTGGCCGGGGTGGGCGGCTTCGTCCTGGGCGGGGTGGCCGGCGGCATGATGGGCGCGCAGTTCGGCGTCAAGGAGGCGCTGCGCGCGCTGCTGCCGACCATGGCCATCGCCATGGTGTGGCTGTTCACCCCGTTCGGGCTCCCCACGCTGATCGCCGGGCTGGTCATCCAGGGCATCGTGCAGAGCAACATGGCGGGCGGCCGGCTGGAGACCAGGATGCGGGAGGCCGTGGGCCGGGAGATGGCCACCCAGATCCGGCTGGAGGCGCCCAAGCAGGCCCGCATCGCCGCCAAGTCCTTCGTGGACACGACCATGCGGCCCATCACGGAGGCCGTCAACAGCGGGCTGTCCTCCCGGATCGAGGAACTGACCCGCAGTGTGGCGACGGCCCAGGAGACCCGGGAACAGGGCGCGGAGGCGGTCGAACAGCGCCGCACCGAACTCAAGCAGCTGGAGGAGCAGCTGCGCCGCACCGGGGTGGAACTCGACGACGTGGTGGACGACCTGGTGAGGATGTGATGGCCCGTTACCGCAGACGGCTGTGCCTGGCGGTGGACCTGCGCCACTACAGCCGCCACACCTACCCCGAGCAGCAGGACGCCCAGTACCGGCTCCGGCTCGTGGTCGAGCACGCGCTGCGCCGGGCCCGGGTCCTGCGGGTGCGGGCGCAGCAGCAGCTCCAGGGCGACGGCCAGCTGGTCGTCTTCCCGGCGGGGGTCGACGTCGTACGCGCGGTCCCCGCGCTGGTCCTCGGGCTGCGCGACGGCCTCTTCCAGGCGAACCGGGCGCCCGGGCTGTTCGGCCGGCTGCGGATGCGGGCCAGTATCGGCCAGGGGGCGATCTCCCGGGCCGACCGGGGTTACCTGGGTGACTGCGTGGTGCTGGTGAACCGGCTGGTCGACTCCGGTCCGGTGCGGCACGCGCTGGAAGCGGACCCCGCCAGCGACCTGGCGCTCGCCGTCTCGGACGGCATCTACCGGGACGTGATCCTGCCCCAGGCCAACGGGCTGTCGGCGGACGAGTTCCGCCGTGTCGACGTGGTCCTCCAGGACAAGGACTTCACGTCGAGTGCCTGGCTGCACGTGCCGAGGTCGGCTCCGGCCCGGGACCTGGGGGCGGAGCAGGTGATCTGGGGTCACTCGCCGGGCCGTACCGCCCTGCGGGAGTTCGTGGTCCCGGCGCTGGGCGCGGCACATCTCGCGGCGACGGTGGTCTCGCAGAGCAGGACGCTGCGCGAGTGGGTGCTGCCGGGCGACCACACCGCAGCCCCGGCGACCATGTCAGCCCCGGCGACCATGTCGGCGGCCACCGACCCCGACTTCGACGGCCCGGACGAGGAACGGCAGGGGGAGCCGTACCAGGGGGCCGGGCACCATGCGGACCACGGCGACCAGCGGGACCACGGGGGCGGACATGCCGGGCAGCACGCGGACCCGCACCACACAGACCCGCACGACGGGCACCACTCCGACCCCTACGACCCGCACGACGGGCACCACTCCGACCCCTACGACCCGTACGACGGGCACCACTCCGACCCCTACGACCCGCACGACGGGCACCACCCGGATCCGTACCACCCGGATCCCCGTCTCCCCGATCCGCACCACCCGGACCCCTACCACCACGACCCGGGCCACTCCGACCCCGGACATCCTCTGGGTGATCCGTTCCACCCCCATGCCACGGACGCCACGGACGCCACGGACGCCACGGACGCCACGGGGGGCCATCACCACTTCCATCTGCCCGACTTCCCTCACGGTGGGCACTGAGCGATGACCGAACACGAGCGAACGGCGCAGGACCTGACCGCGGCGGTCGCGGCGCTGACCTCCTTCCAGCTGGTCACGCAGCAGGCGGACGCGAAGGCGGGCACGATGGTGACGGTGCATGTCGGGCTCGCCGCCGTCATCGCCACCCGGATCGGGGACCTCGGCACCCCGGCCCCGACCGCACCGCTGGCCGTGCTCTTCTGGCTGGCCACCCTCGGCTACGGGCTCGCCTTCGTCATGTCCGGCTATCTGCTGGTGCAGGTGATCCGGCCGCGCAAGGCCGGGCTGGCCGCGTCCAACCGGTTCTCGCTGGACGCGGCCGAGGGCGGCGGGGCCGACCCGGATCGGCAGCCGGGGACCGAGCTGTGGGAGACGGCCAACGCCATCGCCCGGATCGCCGAGCTGAAGAACCGTTATGCGGCCCGCGCCGTCATCTGGGTCTCCGCGATGGTGCTGGCGGCGGCTTCCTGGCTGGTCCTGGCAGGGGCGACACGGTGAGCGGCGAGGTGCCCCAGACCGTGCCGGCGATCCGGCTGAGTTCGGACACGTCCCGTACCAGGATCCGCCGGTAGCCCGTCTCTATGACCGACTGCTGGCGCAGGGACCGTAACACCCGGTGCACGCTCGGCTCGGAGGCGCCGACCAGCTCCGCCAGTTCGGGCTGGGTCAGTGCCACGCCTATGGAGATGCCGGTGTCCCCGGCCCGGCCGTAGATCCGGGCGAGTTCCCCCAGCACCCGGGCCACCCGCGTCGCGACCGCGCAGCTGCCGAACTCCTGGCGGCGTCGGGTCGCCCAGCGGAGCTTCCCCGCCACGGCCCGCATCACGGCCTGGGCGGCGTCGTCGTAGAGCGCCAGGAAGGCGAGGAACTCCTGGCTGCTGATCCGGTTGGCGACGCCCGTGCCGGACGCCACGACGGTGGCGACCCTGGGCTGGTCGTCGAAGCAGGCGAGTTCGCCGACGATGTCGCCGCCGGCCCGGACCGCCAGCAGCGCCTCCCGGTTGTCCTCCGTCATGGCCAGCACCTTGAACCAGCCGCTGAGCAGCAGGAACATATGCGAGCCCGATTCCCCCTCGCGCATCAGCCGTTCGCCGCCGGTGAAGCGCGTCGGCCGTCCCAAGGAGATCAGATGGTCGCGCGTCGGTGCCGAGAGTTCGCCCAGCAGGCTGCTGGCCGGCCAGGGATTCCTCTCCGCCCTCAGGGCGGATGCACTGCGCGCAGCCCCAGACGCCATAATCGAGCCCCCCTCGAATTGCCGTTCGTTTTCGGACACAGCGCCGGATTTCATTATGTGACGCTTATAACCGCCCTGTTCAGGAATTTGATTTTTTGCGCAAGCGTGATGCCGCGTGACACCACGGACGGGAAGACCCCACCCGGACGGGTGGGGTCTGGGACCGCTGCCGGGGGCGGCGGGGTGGCTGAAGGGCGGCGAGGTGGCGGGGCTCAGTCCAGGTAGCCCCTCAGCTGGTCCGCGAAGGCGTGGTCCCGGAGCTTGTTGAGGGTCTTCGACTCGATCTGGCGGATCCGTTCCCGTGTCACGCCGAAGATGCGCCCTATCTCCTCCAGCGTCCGCGGGCGGCCGTCGGCCAGGCCGTACCGCAGTTGTACGACCTTCCGCTCCCGCTCCCCCAGCGTCGACAGCACCGCCTCCAGGTGCTCGCGCAGCAGCAGGAACGCGGCCGACTCCACCGGGCTCGCGGCGTCGCCGTCCTCGATGAGGTCGCCGAGGGCCACCTCGTCCTCCTCGCCGACGGGGGCGTGCAGGGAGACCGGTTCCTGGGCGAGGCGGAGCACCTCGCCGACCCGCTCCGGCGCCAGGTCGAGGTGGGCGGCGACCTCCTCGGGCGTCGGCTCGTAGCCCCGTTCCTGGAGCATCCGGCGCTGGACGCGCACGACCCGGTTGATGAGTTCCACGACGTGCACCGGGACCCGGATGGTGCGGGCCTGGTCGGCCAGGGCGCGGGACATGGCCTGGCGGATCCACCAGGTCGCGTAGGTCGAGAACTTGTAGCCGCGCGCGTAGTCGAACTTCTCGACGGCGCGGATCAGGCCCAGATTTCCCTCCTGGACCAGGTCGAGCATGGTCAGGCCGCGGCCGACGTACCGCTTGGCCACCGACACGACAAGCCGCAGGTTGGCCTCGATGAGGCGGCGCTTGGCCATGCGGCCCATGACGACCAGCCGGTCGAGGTCGAGGGCCAGCTCGCTGTCGAGGTCCGGGGCGCTGCCCAGCTTCTCCTCGGCGAACAGGCCGGCCTCGACTCGGCGGGCGAGTTCGACCTCCTCGGCGGCGGTGAGCAGCGGGATACGGCCGATCTCGCGCAGGTACTGCCGGAACAGGTCGGAGGAGGGGCTGCCGTTGTCGACGCGGGCGACGGCGGCCGGCTCGGGCTCCGGCTCGGTCTCGGGCTCGGACTCCGGGGCGTCGGCCGCGAGGTCCTCCACGGCCGGGCCCTCGGCCTCCGCCGGCCGCTCCGTCTCCGTCTCGGGGTGGAGCGCGACACGGCTCTGCGGTGGTACGCCGGCGTAGACGTCGGCGTCGGCCTCCGGCTCGTCCGTGAGCGTGCTGTCGGTCTGGGTCAGGGTCTGGGTCTGCACGGGGGCGACCTCCAGGATGATCGCTGCCAGGGGGTACGGCAGCGGTACTTCGGGGACGGAGACGACGGCCTCGCCGCTGTCCGTCCCGTACGCGATGAGTGGAACGGCGGGGGTGTGGGACCCGTCCGGGACAGGCCGGCCGCGCTCCGAGGACTCAGGCACCGCCCCCAGTGTGGGGTAAGACACATCGCCGCCACGAGGGGCGTGCGGTGACTTTTTGCGTCCGGTCCGTGACCGCGTGGTTATCCTGTCGGCCGCTCGAAGCTCACAGAGCGGCGACGCCGCGCTCGCGCAGCGCCTGACCGTACTGCTGGAGAACCCACAACTCGTTCTGCACGGCGGCGAGTTGGGCCGGGTCGCCACCGCTGCCGAGGCGGGTGAGGGTGATCTGGATCTCGTGGATACGGCGGTCCACGGCCCGGCGGCGGACGGTCACGAGTTGCTCGCCCGCGTAGTTCTCGTCGACCGTGCGGCGCATGATCGCCTCGACGGCGAGTTCGGTGACCATCGCGCGGACCGTGTCGTCGGGGGCCGCCTCACGCACCCGGACCAGGTACTCCTGCGGGTCCTGCACACCCCACTCGGAGCCGCCCGCCTCCATGATGGTCTGGCGTACGGCCGCGTACGGCGCGGCGGTGAACTCGTCGACGCCGTACGCGTCGAACGCCGGGGAGACCAAGTCGGGCCGCTGGAGGGCGAGTTTCAGCAGCTCGCGCTCGGTGGCGTAGACGGCGTTGCGCAGATTGAGGGCGGGTCCCGAGACGGCCGGGCGCGAGCCGCCGGTGTCGTACGACGGCTGCTGCGGGCCGCGCGCCGGGGCGGGCCCCCTGCCGCCCTTGTCACGTGCCCAACGGGCCAGCTGGGCCACCCTCTTGACCACGAACTGGGTGTCGAGGATGCCGAGCATGCCGGCCAGTTCGACGGCGACCTCGTGCTGGGCGCCGCTGTTCTTGATCCGGGCGACGATCGGTGCGGCCTCGTCCAGGGCGGCCGCGCGGCCCGCCGGGGTGTCCAGGTCGTAGCGGGCCACGATCTGGCGGAGTGCGAACTCGAAGAGCGGGGTGCGGGGTTCGGCCAGGTCGGCGACCGCCTCGTCACCCTTGGCGAGGCGCAGCTCGCAGGGGTCCATGCCGTCCGGCGCGATGGCGATGTACGTCTCGGCGGCGAACTTCTGGTCGTCCTCGAAGGCGCGCAGGGCGGCCTTCTGACCGGCCGCGTCACCGTCGAAGGTGAAGATCACGCGGGCGCTGCCGTTGTCCATCAGCAGCCGGCGGAGGATCTTGATGTGCTCGCCGCCGAAGGCCGTGCCGCAGGTCGCGATCGCGGTGGTCACCCCGGCCAGATGGCAGGCCATGACATCCGTGTACCCCTCGACCACGACCGCGCGGCTGGACTTGGCGATGCTCTGCTTGGCGAGGTCGATGCCGTACAGGACCTGGGACTTCTTGTAGATCGCGGTGTCGGGCGTGTTGAGGTACTTGGGCCCGTTGTCCGCCTCGTACAGCTTGCGGGCGCCGAAGCCGACGACCTCGCCGCCGATGTCCCGGATCGGCCACATCAGCCGTCCCCGGAACCGGTCGATGGGCCCGCGCCGCCCCTCCTGCGACAGCCCCGACAGCAGCAGTTCCTTGTCGGTGAAGCCCTGGCCGCGCAGATAGCGGGTGAGGTGGTCCCAGCCCTGGGGGCTGTAGCCGACACCGAAGTGGACGGCGGCGGCCTGGTCGAAGCCGCGCTCGGCGAGGAAGAGGCGGCCGGTCTCGGCCTCGGGGCTGGTGGCGAGCTGTTCCGCGTACCAGACGGCGGCGATCTTGTGCGCCTCGACCAGCCGGATCCGCTCACCGCGCTGGTGGGAGGGGTTGTACCCGCCCTCCTCGTACCGCAGGGTGATGCCGGCCAGCCCGGCCAGCCGCTCGACCGCCTCCGAGAAGGAGAGGTGGTCCACCTTCATCACGAAGGTGATGGTGTCGCCGCCCTCCTGGCAGCCGAAGCAGTGGAAGAGTCCCTTGCTCGGGCTGACCTGGAAGGACGGCGACTTCTCGTCGTGGAACGGGCAGAGTCCCTTGAGGTTCCCGCCGCCCGCGTTGCGCAGCTGGAGGTACTCGGACACGACGGCGTCGATCGGGACCGCGTCCCGGACCGCCTTCACATCCTCGTCATTGATCCGTCCTGCCACGGATGAATTCTACGGGGGTCCCATGACAACTCCGTCGAGCTGGAGCGCCCCTTAAGGGGCGCGGGGAACTGCGCGAGCAACCCCCACGCACCCGCACCCGCGACCCGACGGATCCCGGCAGCCCCCTAGGCGAGCGATTCCAACGGCACATGAGGATTCGCCAGCGCATCGGTGTCCACCACGACCCCCGAAACGACCAGCTTCTGGATCGGCTCTGTGACATCCCACACGTTCACGTTCATCCCGGCCAGCACCCGCCCCTCCTTCAGCCAGAACGCGATGAACTCCCGCTTGCCCGCGTCCCCCCGGATGACGACCTCGTCGTACGACCCGGCCGGCGCCCATCCGCTGTACTCCATCCCGAGGTCGTACTGGTCGGAGAAGAAGTAGGGCACCCGGTCGTAGGGCACGTCATGCCCCAGCATCGAGCGCGCCGCCGCCGGACCGCCGTTCAGCGCGTTGGCCCAGTGCTCCACCCGCAGCCGGGTGCCGAACCGGGCGTGCGGGAAGGAGGCCACGTCACCGGCCGCGTAGATGTCGGGGTCGGACGTCCGCAGCCGTTCGTCGACGACGATGCCCCCGCCGTGCGCCCGGTCGGCGATCTCCAGCCCGGCCGCCTCGGCGAGCCCGACCCGCGGCGCCGCGCCGATCGCCGCGAGCACGTCGTGCGCCGGGTGCTCCTCGCCGTCGTCGGTGCGGGCGGCGAGCACCATGCCGTCCTGCCCGACGATCTCGGTGAGCTGTACGCCGAAGCGGAAACGGACCCCGTGCTCCTGGTGCAGCTGGGCGAAGACGTTGCCCAGCTCGGGCCCGAGCACGCCGTGCAGCGGGGTCGGCCCGTGCTCGATGACGGTGACCTCGGCGCCGTACGTCCGGGCCGCCGCCGCGACCTCCAGCCCGATCCAGCCGGCACCCGCGATGACGAGGTGCCCGTTGTCCCGGCCGAGGGCGGCGAGGACGCCCTTGAGGCGCTCCGCGTGCGCGAGGCGGCGCAGGTGGTGGACGCCGGCCAGGTCGGTGCCGGGAACGTCGAGGCGGCGGGGCTCGGCGCCGGTGACGAGCAGCAGCTTGTCGTAGCGGACGATCGTGCCGTCGTCGCCGAAGCGGACGGTCCTGGCGGCGCGGTCGATCCGGTCCACGGTCTGGCCGAGGTGCAGCTCGATGTCGTTCCGCGCGTACCAGGCGGGCTCGTGCACGAAGACGCTGTCGCGCTCCTCCTTGCCGAGCAGATAGCCCTTGGAGAGCGGCGGCCGCTCGTACGGGTGGTCGCGTTCGTCGCAGATCAGTATCACCCGGCCGGTGAAGCCCTCGGCTCGGAGCGTCTCGGCCGCCTTCGCGCCGGCGAGTCCGCCACCGACGATGACGAATGTCTGGTCCGCGTCGACCACTTGATGCCTCCTCGTAAGGGTGCCGCCACATATGCCACCCACATGCGCCGCACTGTGAGCCTCCCGCACGCAGCGTGATGCGGGAAGAGGGAGTGCCCCCCGCTGACACGATCATGACTCGTTCAGGCCACGAGGAGTCACAGAGGGTCACAAAGTGTTCACGTACGCCCCGTCAGCCTCGCATGCGACGACCGCGCGGAGGCGTCGGTGAGCGAGGCGATCTGGTCGACGATCACGCGTTTGCGGGCGTGGTCGTCGTCCGCCGCGTCGAACAGCGCCCGGAACTGCGGGTCGAGGCCGTCGGGGGCGCGCCGGGTCAGCGCCTCGGCGAGTTCGGCGACTACGACCCGCTGATCGGCGCGGATCCGCTCCTGTTCGGCACGCTGCATGACGTAACGGTGCGCGATCGCCTTCAGCACCGCACACTCCATCCGGGCCTCGCGCGGTACGACGAGTTCGGCGCCGTAGCGGGTGAGCCGGGCGGTGCCGTACCTCTCGCGGGTGGCGGCCTCCGCGGCCAGGCAGAAGCGGCCGATGAGCTGGCTGGTGGCGTCCTTGAGGCGGGCCTGGGCCACCGCGGTGCCGTCGTAGCCGTGCGGCCACCACTCCTCGTCCTGGAGCCGGTCGAGGGCGGCGGCGAGTTCGGCGGGGTCGGTGCCGGCCGGCACGTATCTGCCGACGGCGACCGCGTAGACCTCCTGCCGTTCCGGCTCGGCGTGCAGGCAGTTGGGGTCGATGTGGCCGGCGTGCAGGCCGTCCTCGACGTCGTGCACGGAGTAGGCGACGTCGTCGGACCAGTCCATGACCTGCGCCTCGAAGCAGGTGCGGGTGCCGGGGGCCTCCTTGCGGACCCAGTCGAAGACCGGGCGGTCGTCCTCGTACACACCGAACTTCGGGGACGCCGGGTCGGTGGGGTGCGCGCCGCGCGGCCACGGGTACTTGGTGGCCGCGTCCAGGGCGGCGCGGGTGAGGTTGAGGCCGACGGAGCCCTCGGGAGTGAACCGTTTGGGCTCGATGCGGGTGAGCAGGCGCAGGGACTGGGCGTTGCCCTCGAAACCGCCGCAGTCGTCCGCGAACTCGTTCAACGCCTGTTCGCCGTTGTGACCGAAGGGCGGGTGGCCGAGGTCGTGGGAGAGACAGGCGGCCTCGACGAGGTCGGGGTCGCAGCCGAGGGCGGCGCCCAGCTCCCGGCCGACCTGGGCGCATTCGAGGGAGTGGGTGAGGCGGGTGCGGGGGCTGGCGTCCCACATCTGGCTGGGGTTGCCGGGGGTGACGACCTGGGTCTTGCCGGCGAGCCTGCGGAGCGCCCCGCTGTGCAGGACGCGGGCGCGGTCCCGCTGGAAGGCGGTGCGGCCGGGGCGCTTGTCGGGTTCGGGAGCCCAACGGTCGGCTGACGCCGGGTCGTAGGCCGAGGCGGGTGCGGGTGCGGGGACTGCCATGGTTCGACAGTACGGGGCGATAGTGACAAACGGGTGCTTGGTGCGCCCAGCATGGGGGGGTCGGGTCGGTCGGGTCCGGTGCGCGAGTGCGGGTGTGTGTGGGGGGGCTGGTCGCGCCGGCGCGGTGGAGCCGCATATCGGCACGGCCCGCGCCCCTGAAGGGGCGCGTCACACACCCGCGTCTGCCGGGCGCGGCCCCCCTTACGCGGCCGCGGTCACCGGCTGCGTTTCCCGTGCCCGCTCGTACCGGTGCAGGATCAGGCCGGCCATCGCGTCGTGGGCTCCCAGTGGGGCCGATGCCAGCCATGGCGCCTGGGCCGCGCACTCTGCGGCGAAGCGGCCGGGGGCCGTGAAACAGGACGCCACGGCGATGTGGCGGCGGCCCCTCGCACGCAGGGCGTGCACCGCGTCCGCGACCGTGGGGCTGGCCGCGGAGGCGTAGCCGGGGAGGACCGGGACGCCCAGGCGGGCCGACAGGAGGCGGGCCGTCCGCTGCGTGTCGAGCCTGGACTCGGGGTCGCGGGAACCCGCCGCCGCCAGCACGACGGCGCTCGCGGGGCGCTGGCGCCAGCCGGCCTCCAGCAGGCGGGCGTGCAGGGTGTCGACGAGCAGGGGGTGCGGGCCGAGGGGGCCGGCGATGCGCGTGGGCGCCTGCGCTGCCGCCGCCATCTCGGGGATGTCCCGCTTGACGTGGTAGCCACGACCGAGGAGGAGTGGGACCAGGACGGCCGGGGTGTCACCGAGGGCCGCGAGGGTGTCCGGGAGCAGCGGCTCGTTCAGCTCGATGTGCCCGAGGTGCACGGACAGCTCGGGGCGCAGCTCGCGCACCCGGTCCATCAGGGCCCGTACGGTGCTGAGCGCACGCGGGTCACGGCTGCCGTGGGCCACCAGGACCAGGGCGGGCGGGCCGGGGCGCGGAGGGAGTTCGGACACGGTCATAGGGGGATCCTCGCCGGACGGGATTGCACCCCCGTTGCCTGACGGTCACGGGAGTTTTCGTACGCTTCACGGCACGAGTCCGGCCGCTGTGAGCGAACCGGAACGCCTCGGCCCGCGTCCTCCAAGGTCGGAGCCGCCGGGGGACGGCCACGGGGAAGCCGAGGAGAAGTCGAGGGGGAGCAACCGTATGAAGATCCGCCGACCGCGTCTGCCGCGCACCCGTACCGGCAGACGGCGCCTGGTGCAGGGCGTGATGGCCGGCTGCGTGCTGGCACTGCTGCCGGTCACCTGGCTGTACGTGTCGACGGCCGACCGGCTGCGCACGGCGGCGGACGTACCCCGCACCGACGTCGCGGTCGTCTTCGGCGCGGGCCTGTGGGACGGCGAGCCGTCGCCGTACCTCGCCCACCGCCTGGACGCGGCGGCGAAGCTGTACCGGGAGGGCCGTATCAAGGTCGTCCTCGTCACCGGCGACAACAGCCGGAAGGACTACGACGAGCCGGACGCCATGCGCACGTACCTCACCGAGCACGGGGTACCGGCCAAGCGCATCGTCAGCGACTACGCCGGCTTCGACACCTGGGACTCCTGCGTCCGCGCGAAGAAGATCTTCGGCGTGGACCGGGCGGTACTGATCAGCCAGGGTTTCCACATCCGGCGCGCGGTGGCGCTGTGCGAGGCGGCGGGGGTCGAGTCGTACGGGGTCGGGGTCGAGGACAAGCACGACGCGACCTGGTACTACGGCGGGACGCGGGAGGTCCTCGCGGCGGGCAAGGCGGCCCTGGACGTGCTCTTCGAGCCGAACCCCCAGTTCCTCGGCAGGAAGGAACCGGGGGTCACGAAGGCCTTGGCCGCGGCGACCGGCCAGACCCGCCGGTCTGGTTAGTCCGGTCACGCCGGTCACGCCGGTCACGCCGACCAGATCGTCGGGGCCCACCGGCCCAGTCAGGAGCGCTGGGCAGCCTCGGCGTACGCGGCCGCAGCCCTGGCCGTGGCCGTGGCCGTGGCCGTGGCCGAGGTCGTAGCCGTGGCCGTGGTCGAGGTCGTGGCCGGTTGGTGTGGGTGGCTGCCGGTGGTGTGGGGGCGGGACGCGTGGGGCTCGGGTCGGTCTTCGGCGGCGCGGCCGAGGTGTTCGAGGCCGCCGTCGGAGGTCCAGCGGCCGAGCGTCCCGGTGCGGAGCATGGCGCGGCCCTCCCCGAGGAACGGATCGGGCGCGTACCGCCCGGCGCTCGGCCCGCCGTCGCCGAGGTGCCCCGCCGGCACGCAGTCGCCGCCCGCCCACACCTCGCCGGTCTCGCCGACGGGCAGCGGCCGGCGGTCGGCGTCCAGGACGTACACCGTGGTGTTGGCGACGGGGCGGCCGGCGGCCGGTCGCCCGGCGGCCGGGTCGTGGCGGCCCATGGTGCTGACGACGGTCGCCTCGGCCGGACCGCGGCAGTCGAAGAGGGCGGCCTGTCGCGACCAGCGGTCGGCCAGCGGACGCGGCGGGCCCGGCTCCCCGGCTACGGCGACCGTGCGCACCCGCGGGCAGGCGGCTGGGTCGATGCCGGACAGCACGGCCGGGGTGGCGATCAGGACGGTCGCGGTGCCGGCCGCGCCGGCGGGGTCCGTGCCGCGGATGACCAGGGTGGCGCCGCGGGTGAGGCAGCCGAGGATCTCCCAGGCGGCCAGGCCGGAGGCGATACCGAGGAGTTGGGCCACCCGGTCGCCGGGGCGGATGCCGAGGCCGCCGGGTTGGGTGAGCAGCAGGTTGGTGACGTTGCGGTGGGTGACCTTCACGCCTTCGGGGCGGCCGGCGGCGAAGAGGACGTGGCAGCCGTCGTCGGGGTGCGGGGGCACGACCATGGCGGCCCGCTGGTACGGCACGGGGTCGTCGAGGGCGATGAGCCGGTGGCCGCCGGGGAGCGGGATGCGCGGGGCGTGTTCCTTCTGGGTGAGGATCACCCGGGTGCGGGCGGTGCGGATGACGGGGCCGAGCCGCTCCGGGGGCGTGCGGCCGATGTCCTGGGGGACGTAGGCGGCGCCCGCCTTGAGGACGGCGAGCAGGCCGACCAGCATCGGGATGGAGCGGCGGGCGAAGAGGCCGACATGGTCGCCGGGCCGGACGCCCTCGCGGACCAGCTGGGCGGCGAGGGCACCGGCGTAGCGGTCGAGTTCGCCGTAGGTGAGGGTCGCGCCGTGGTGTTCGGCGGCGACGGCGTGGGGGTGGGCGATCGCGTGCCGTTCGATCGCGCGGTGGACGAGCGGTTCGTGGACGGGTGCGCTGGGGCCGCGGCCGTACTGCCAGAAGAGGTGCTGGTCGCGGGGGGTGAGGTGACGCAGAGGCATGACTCGGAGACCTCCTGGCTGCATGCGTGTACGTGGGGGGAGGCCGGGTCCGGGTGCGGCGGGGGCCCGGACCGGGCCGTGGAGCGTGATGCCGAACGTCGTACGGGATGGGGCGTGGTGCGCGGAGCTTCGCGAACAGGTGCACGACTGTAGTCCGGCCCCTTGAAGTCTCAACGGTGGCCGATCGGCCAACCCCGGCACGGAACAAGCCACATGGGCCGTACCAGGTCGCCGCGGCCACGGCTACGACGCGGTGGGCCCGCTCAGCCCGCGGGCCAGCCAGTCACCGCCCTCGATACGACGGCCCTCCGCACGCAGCCCCGCGGCCACGGCGGCCCCCGCGAGGTACACCCAGGCCCGGACGGCGGCCCCGTCCCGCCGTCGTACGACGTCCCGCTCCACGCGCACGTACAGACCGTGCGGATCCCCCGGCACGCACTCCTCCAACTCGTCGAGTTCCAGGAGGAGTCGGTCGTACGACTCGGGGCGCGCGGTGACGAGTTCGCCGCGCACGTCCGCGCCGGGTTCCTCGACGGCGTAGGGATAGCCGGGCCCGTCGTACAGCACCGCGCCCGGGAGCCGGCCGGGTTCCTCGGACACGGTCCGGCCCCGCAGGAACAGGTCGTGGTTGACCTCGCCGGGGCGGAGCGTGCCGTAGACGAAGAAAGGGAGGTGGCGGGGGTTCCGGGCGGTCACAGAAAGGATTCTCCACCCCCTCCACCCCCACACACATCTCCATGGAGGCGCTATGGACATGGATTGTCATGGCCTCTTAAATCGCTGAAGTCATCAGCGCCACCCCCACGCCTTTGAGGCGCGTCTCCAAGGAGATCGATGAGCCGGACACGGAACACCCGAGTTTCCCGTCTCGCCACGGCCGGCGTCGCCGCCACCACCGCGACCCTGCTGGCCGCCGCACTCTCCCCCGCCGCCCACGCCGACGCGAGACCGACCCGGGCCACCGCGATCGAGAACGCGGCGCAGGCGCTCGTCCAGTACGCCGGCACCCTCGGACTCACCTCCACCGAGGGCACCAAGGTCCGCGACGTGGTCGTCGACAAGAACGGCACCCAGCACGTCCGTTACGACCGCACCTACCGTCAGCTCCCGGTACTGGGCGGCGACTTCGTCGTCCACCTCAAGGCGGACGGCGCCTACCGCGGCGCCGACCGGGCGACCCGGGGCAAGATATCCCTCGCCTCGATCGTCCCGGACATATCCGCCCCGAAGGCCGCCGACCTCGCGGTGAACGCGCTGCGGGCGGCGAACCTCGGCGACGCGCTGAAGCAGGTGAAGGCCAGGCCGGAGCTGGTCGTCGACGCCCTGCACGGCACCCCGAAGCTGGCCTGGCGCACCAACGCGGTCGGCAAGGACTCGCTCGGCAACCCGGTCGCCCGCACGGTGCTGACCAACGCCCGCACCGGCGCCCAGATCGACGCCTGGGACAGCATCGAGACGGCGACGGGCGACGGCAAGTCGCTGTACAGCGGCACGGTTCCGCTGGAGACGACGCTCTCCGGATCGACGTACAACCTCACCGACCCGACGCGCGGCAACACGTACACGGGCGACGCGGCCAACAAGACGGACCTGTGCATCTTCGGCATCTGCATCGTCCGGGCGCCGTCGACGGTGTTCACCGACGCCGACAACCACTGGGGCACCGGGGCGACTTCGGACCGTTCCTCGGCGGCCGTCGACGCCCAGTACGGCACCAACGAGACCTGGGACTACTACAAGAACGTCCACGGCCGCACCGGCATCGCCGGCGACGGCAAGGGCTCGTACAACCGCGTCCACTACGGCAACAGCTACAACAACGCCTTCTGGGACGACAGCTGCTTCTGCATGACGTACGGCGACGGTGACGGGACCACCTTCGGCCCGCTGGTGGCGCTGGACGTGGCGGGCCACGAGATGACCCACGGCGTCACCTCCAAGACCGCGGCGCTGACCTACTCGGGCGAGTCCGGCGGCCTGAACGAGGCGACCTCCGACATCCTCGGCACACTGGTGGAGTGGTACGCGAACAACCCCTCCGACCCGGGCGACTACCTGATCGGCGAGGAGATCGTCCGCTCCGGATTCGGCAAGGCGGCGCTGCGGTTCATGGACCAGCCGTCGAAGGACGGGAACTCGGCCGACTACTGGAGTTCGTCGGTCGGCAATCTCGACGTCCACTACTCCTCCGGCGTCGCGAACCACTTCGCCTATTTGCTGGCGGAAGGCAGCGGCGCGAAGACCATCAACGGCGTCAGCTACAACTCACCGACGTACAACGGCTCGACGGTGACGGGGATCGGGCGGGACAAGCTGGGGGCCATCTGGTACCGCGCCCTGACGGTCTACATGACGTCCTCGACGAACTACGCGGGCGCGCGGACGGCGACCCTGAACGCGGCGAAGGACCTGTACGGGACGGGGAGCACCGAGTACAACGCGGTGGCCGCGGCCTGGAGCGCGGTGAACGTGAGCTGACCTGCGGTTCGGGACGGCCGCCCCGGCGAACGAACCGGGGCGGCCGTCACATACACCCCAGACAAAGGGGAATAGCACCATTCAAGGAAACACGTGATCCGGGAATACCGAGCACTTCCTGGGTGGATCCCATGGCGATGATGTGCAGTTTCGGTGACCGTATACGGAATTCTCGAACTCCTTTGCCCCGGCACCCACTTGCGACTATTCGCCGAGTCGACTAACTAGATAAATCATGAACTTGTTCAGCCGCCCCCACACGTCCCGCCGCACCCCCACGGTCCCCCCACGCCCGACGGCCGCGTCGGCCTCCCCCACCTCCGCCCCCGTCCTCCTCGACCCCGCCCTCGCCGCCCTCACCGGCGAATGGATCATCGACCCGGCCCACAGCAGAATCGGTTTCTCGGTCCGGCACGCGATGGTGACGACGGTCCGCGGGGCCTTCGCCGAGTACAAGAGCCGCCTCTACTTCGACGGCCGCGACCCGTCCCGCTCCCAGGCGGAGCTGATCATCTCCACGGGGAGTGTCGACACGGGCGTGGAACAACGCGACGCCCATCTGATCGGCCGCGACTTCCTGGACGCGGCGACCCACCCGCGCATGCGCTTCGCCAGCACGGCGGTCCGTCTCAAATCCCCCGACGTCTACGTCATGACCGGGGACCTGACCATCAAGAACACGACGCGCCCGGTGGACTTGGAGCTGACCTACATAGGCAACGTCACGGACCCCTTCGGCTACCAGCGCGTCGGCTTCGACGGCACGACCACCATCAACCGCATGGACTGGGGCCTGTCCTACAACTCCCGCCTGGCGGAGGGTGGCGCGATGGTGAGCGAGACGGTGCGGCTGCAGTTCGACATCGCGGCGATCCGGATGACCCCCGAAGGGGGCTGAC
This sequence comes from Streptomyces sp. NPDC051105, assembly GCF_040682795.1. Taxonomy (NCBI): domain Bacteria; kingdom Bacillati; phylum Actinomycetota; class Actinomycetes; order Kitasatosporales; family Streptomycetaceae; genus Streptomyces; species Streptomyces sp. NPDC051105. The sequence continues at coordinate 498,084 of NZ_JBFBBR010000004.1, forward strand.
GTCGAACTCCCCCGACGCGGGCCGTGCGGCAGGGTGCCCGCCCAAGGCCGGTCCTGGCCGCTGGAAGGCCCTTCAAGGGTGTGGATGCACGGAGACAGCAACGGCCCCGTGCGCCGCGCGGACCGCACCCCCGGCGCCCCTGAACACGCGTACCTCGTTCTCATGGCCCGGATCCCCGTCGGCCCGGACATGACGGAGGGCGTACGAGCCTGGAGCAGTCGCCACCACATGCTCGAACAGGCTCAGAGCATCGGGCGCCGAGCGGTGATGTGGTCGGGCGGGAGTCCTGGACCATACCGTCCAGGCGATTCCGGACGGCCTGCTCCTGCCGCTTCCGTGGACCGCGGCGGTCCACCGGCAGGCCCGCCGGAAGGTCCCCACGACGGGGGTCACCCGTTCACCCCCGGCAGGACCCGCCGTTCGTGTGTTTTTCATACTGGAGTCTTCGTAGGGCCCTTGACCTGCTGGAATTCCCTCGCGACTGCTACCTCGGCCCCTCTTCGTGACACCCATTCAACCCACACCTGACGGAATCTCAGGAAGCGGGCCCGGCCCGTTGGCTTTTACCTCGGAAGAGCAAGGGAGTGAGTGGGACGAGCTCGACGAGGGAGCACCATGCGACGCACTGTCCGTCCGCTGGCCGGGGCCGCGCTCGCCGTGGCCGCGGCCGGTCTCGGCGCCGCGCCGGCGTACGGCGGCAGTACCGGCAGCCTGGACGTCTACCCGTCGACCGCGGCGGCGGGCGCCCAGGTCTCGGTGAACACGGCCGCCTGCGGGGAGAAGTCGTCTGCTGTCGGCGACGCCAGTTCGGTCGGCGCCGGGACGTTCACGCTCGCGCCCAGCGCCCACGAGGACGAGGCGATCGGCCAGTTCCAGGTGCCGCCCAGCGCGCAACCGGGGACGTATGAGATCGTCGCGAAGTGCGCCGAGGGGACCCGGCAGGTGACCGGCGACCTGGTGGTGGCACTGATGCCGGCCGCCGGCGGGCAAGTGCAGCCCCACGGCAGCGTGAAGACGGGGGTCGGTGGTGCTCTGGGCACCGACCCCGTGCAGACCGCGGCGGGTGTGACGGCTCTGGCCGTCGCCGCCGCGGGCGGTACCTGGCTCCTGCATCGCCGGGCGAGAGGCGACGGGATCTGACGGACACCCTCCGCTGTCCGTCCGCCGGTACCGCACATCCCACCCCCTCCGGGTCCGACGCCCCTCGCGGCCCGGAGGGGGTAGGGGGTCAGGTTGGTTAGAGGCTGTCACTTTCGCGAGACCTCCCAGTGTTGTTGGAGGTGGCGCCCCTGCTGCACCGGGACGCTTCCGCTACCCCCTCACCCCCGCGTCAGAAGCTCTGACCTCCGAACAAGGGGTTCGCATGCGCAAGATCGGGGACACCGCGATAGCCGCTGTAACGGTCGTAGCGCTCGGCTCGGGCGTCTGGCTGCTCGGCCCCGGTTTTGGTCCGCACACCGCGCCACCCCAGCCGTCCGCCGCCGAGGGCCGCCCCGACCCCGGCGAGGAACGCCTCGAAGCCCCGGCACTCCCCCCGTCCCCGCCCACCCGTATCCGCATCCCCGAGATCCGGGTGAACGCCCCCCTCATGGGCCTCGCCCTCACCCCCGCCGGCAGCCTCGACGTCCCGCCCGCCGGCAACAAGAACCTCGCCGGCTGGTACGAGTCGGGCACCGCACCCGGCGAGACCGGGACCGCGATCGTCGCCGGCCACGTGGACAACACCGAGGGCCCTGCCGTCTTCTACGACCTCGGCGCCCTCAAGCGCGGCGCGACCATCGAGGTGGACCGGCAGGACAAGACCGTCGCGGTCTTCACTGTCGACGCGGTGGAGGTGTACCAGGCCAGGAACTTCCCCGACGAGAAGGTCTACGGAGCCGCCCGACGCCCCGAGCTCAGGGTGATCACCTGCGGCGGCGGCTACTCCCGGACCACCGGCTACCAGGGAAACGTCGTCGTCTTCGCCCACCTGACGGGAAGCCGCTGACGAACGTCCGCCCAAGGCCGTACCCCAGGCCGTACACCCCGCGTACCCCCGGCCGTACACCCCGCCGCGCCCCCGGCCGCCCGGCCGTACCCCCCGGCCGTACACCCCGCCGCGCCCCCGGCCGCCCGGCCGTACCCCAGGCCGCACACCCCGTCGCGCCCCCGGCCGCCCGGCCGTACCCCTCGCCGTACACCCCGCCGCGCCACCGGCCGTATACCCGGCCGTCCGCCGCCTGCGCGCGCCCCGCAGGACGCCGGGGCGCGCCGCCCGCTCCCCCCGCGTTTCCCCACCTCACAGCGGTCGCCGGCCCGGCCCCAGACCCCTCACATCCCACCCCCACCCCCGAAGAGGGCAGCGTTCCGTGCGGGAAACAGGGGGGATGCGGCCGGGTAACGTCCGCCGCGCACGCTCCTGACATGACCTCGCATACACGTGTGGCGGTGATCGGCGCCGGCCTCGAGACGCACCCCGACGGCCGAGGACGGGACGTGGGCGCACCGCGCTCCCGCGGCCCGCACCACAGCCACGCGACCGGCGAGGCCGAGGCACGCCCCGGCCGCGACGCCGTACCGCTCGCCGTCGCCGCCCCGGGCGCGTTCACCCACGATGGAGGCTCCTGATGACCGCCACCCCGGGGGCCACCCCCACGATCGTGCTCGTCGGCCACGGGATGGTCGGGCAGCGTTTCCTCGAAGCGCTGGCCGAGCGCGGCCTGACCGCCACGCACCGCGTGGTCGTGCTGTGCGAGGAGCCGCGTCCCGCGTACGACCGGGTCGCCCTCACCTCGTACTTCACGGGCACCTCCGCCGACGAACTGTCCATGACCGACATGGAGTTCATCGACACCCACGGCATCGAGCTGTACCTCGGCGACCCGGCGGAGTCGGTCGACCGCGCGGCGCGGAAGGTGACGGCCAGGTCCGGCCGGGTCTTCGGCTACGACACGCTCGTGCTGGCCACCGGCTCGTACCCGTTCGTGCCGCCGGTCCCCCACAAGGACGCCGACGGCTGCTTCGTCTACCGCACGATCGAGGACCTGCTGGCGATCGAGGCGTACGCGAAGTCGAGGGCGACCGTGGGTGCCGTGGTCGGCGGCGGTCTGCTCGGACTCGAGGCGGCGGGCGCGCTGAAGGGGCTCGGACTCACCGCGCACATCGTGGAGTTCGCGCCCCGGCTGATGCCGGTGCAGGTGGACGCGGGCGGTGGCGCGGCCCTGCTGCGCACCATCGAGGAGACGGGCCTGACCGTGCACACGGGCGTGGGCACCCAGGAGATCGTGACGGACGACGCGGGCGCCGTCGTCGGCATGAAGCTGTCCGACGGGACCGAACTCGCCACCGACATGGTGGTGTTCAGCGCCGGGGTGCGGCCGAGGGACCAACTCGCCCGGGACTGCGGACTGTCCGTCGGCGAGCGCGGTGGCATCGCCGTCGACGAGCAGTGCCGTACGGTGGACGACCCCCGGGTGTTCGCGATCGGCGAGTGCGCGCTGGCGGCGGACGGCCGGGTGTACGGCCTGGTGGCGCCCGGGTACGAGCAGGCGGCGACGGCCGCGGCCACCATCGCGCGGGACGAATCCGCCTTCACCGGCGCCGACCTGTCCACCAAGCTCAAGCTGCTCGGCGTGGACGTGGCCTCCTTCGGCGACGCGCACGGCACGACCGAGGGCTGCCTGGACGTCGTCTACTCCGACGCCCGCTCGGGCCTGTACAAGAAGCTGGTCATCGGCCGGGACGGCACGCTGCTCGGCGGCATCCTGGTCGGCGACGCGGACGCGTACGGCACCCTGCGCGCCCTCACCGGCTCGGTGCCGCCCCTCTCCCCGGAGTCCCTGGTGCTGCCGGCCGGTGCGAGCGGCGGCGCCCAGCTCGGCCCGTCCGCGCTCCCCGACGAAGCGGTCGTCTGCTCCTGCCACAACGTCAGCAAGGGCACCATCCGGGGCGCGGTGACCGAGCACTCCTGCACCACCGTGCCGGAGGTGAAGAAGTGCACCAAGGCCGGTACCGGCTGCGGCAGTTGCGTCAAGGTCCTCGGCCAGCTGGTCACGGCCGAGCTGGAGGCGTCCGGCGTCGAGGTCGACAAGGGCCTGTGCGGCTGCTTCGCGCAGACCCGCGAGGAGCTGTACGAGATCGTCCTCGCGCTGCGCGTCAACACCTACCGGGAGCTGCTCGATCGTTACGGCCGGGAGGGTGCCCGGGGCGGCGACGGCTGCGAGGTCTGCAAGCCGGCGGTGGCGTCGATCATCGCCTCCCTCGCCCCGACGATCGGTGCGAGCGGTTACGTCCTGGACGGCGAGCAGGCGGCGCTCCAGGACAGCAACGACCACTTCCTCGCCAACCTCCAGAAGAACGGCTCGTATTCGGTCGTCCCGCGCATCCCCGGCGGCGAGATCACCCCCGAGGGCCTGATCGTGATCGGTGAGATCGCCCGGGACTTCGGCCTCTACACGAAGATCACCGGCGGCCAGCGGATCGACATGTTCGGCGCGCGGGTCGAGCAACTCCCGCTGATCTGGACTCGGTTGGTGGACGCCGGCTTCGAGTCCGGCCACGCGTACGGCAAGGCGCTGCGCACGGTGAAGTCGTGCGTCGGACAGACCTGGTGCCGTTACGGCGTCCAGGACTCGGTCCGCATGGCGATCGACCTGGAGCTGCGCTACCGGGGCCTGCGTTCGCCGCACAAGCTCAAGTCGGCGGTCTCCGGGTGCGCCCGCGAGTGCGCGGAGGCCCAGTCGAAGGACTTCGGTGTCATCGCCACGGCCAACGGCTGGAACCTCTACGTCGGCGGCAACGGCGGCGCCACTCCGCGCCACGCCGACCTGCTCGCCCAGGACCTGACCGACGCCGAACTGGTCCGGCTGATCGACCGCTTCCTGATGTTCTACATCCGTACGGCGGACCGCCTGGAGCGCACGTCGACCTGGCTGGAGCGGATCCCGGGCGGCCTGGACCATGTCCGTGACGTGGTGGTCGAGGACTCCCTCGGCATCTGCGAGGAGCTGGAGTCCCTGATGGCGGCGCACGTCGCCCACTACGCGGACGAATGGGCGTCGACCATCGCCGACCCGGACAAGCTCGCCCGGTTCGTGTCCTTCGTCAACGCCCCCGACACCCCCGACCCGGTCGTCGGCTTCGTGCCCGAGCGCGACCAGACGAAGCCCGACCTGCCCCTGCTCTCGATCGGCCTGCGCCCCGCCGAAGACGTTCTGGAAGGAAGTGCCCAGCGATGACCCTGGCACCCGAGACCACCGAGCTGACGGTCCAACTCCGACTGGACGACGACTGGTTCACGGTCTGCGACCTGAGCCGGCTGACCCCGGGGCGGGGGGTGGCCGCGCTGCTGCCGGACGGCCGCCAGGTCGCCGTCTTCCGTGACCGCGCGGACCGTCTTTACGCGATCGACAACCGCGACCCCTTCGGCGGCGCGGCGGTCCTCTCCCGCGGCCTGACCGGCACCCACCAGGGCCGCCCGTTCGTCGCCTCGCCCCTGCTCAAGCAGCGCTTCGACCTGGTGACCGGCCAGTGCCTGGACGACGAGGGGGTGCGGGTGGCCGCCTACGCGGTACGGACCGCCTTGAGCAGCTCCTGAAGACCACGCTCGCGCTGTCCTCCAGGAGCGGGGCGCGGCACGGCGTGGCGACTGTGCCGGCCCCGGGGGGGGACGCGGCGTCGGTGCTCCTAGGAGTTCAGAGTTCCGTCAGGGTGGCGGCGTTGGAGACCCCGGTCAGAGTTCCTTCAGGGTGGTGGCCTTGGAGACCCCGGTCAGAGTTCCTTCAGGGTGGTGGCGTAGGAGACTCCGGTGAGTCGCTCCGACGCGTCCCAGAGGCGTTGCGCCATGGTGTCGTCGCGGGTCCAGGGTGCGCGCCGGGAGGGGGCCGGGGTGCCGCGCCACATCGCGATCGAGGGCCCGGTGAACGAGTCGGGCCGTACGCCGGGGGCGGTGGCCGCGTACAGCGTGGGCAGCGCCCCGGCCTCGGCGGACTGCGCGAAGACGACGTTCGCGGCCGCCATCACCCGCTCGGCCCCGCGCCGTCCTTCGGCACGGGGACCGGCGGTCTGCAGGTTGGTGGACGCGTACCCGGGATGGGCGGCGGCCGCGACGAGGTCGCCGCCGTGGGCGTCGACGCGCCGGGCCAGCTCGTGGACGAAGAGCAGGTTGGCGGTCTTGGACCGGCCGTAGGCGACCCAACGGCGGTAGCGGCGGGCACTGTTGAGGTCGTCGAGGTCGATGTTGGCGAGGACGTGCATCATGCTGGAGACGGTGACGACCCGGGCCGCGGGGGTGCCCAGCAGGACCGGCATGAGCAGCCCGGTGAGGGCGAAGTGCCCGAGGTGATTGACCCCGAACTGCGTCTCGAAGCCGTCCGCGGTGGTCCCGTACGGCGGCGCCATCACCCCGGCGTTGTTGACGAGGAGATCGAGGCGGCCGTACGGGAACGAACCGGCGAAGTCCCGTACCGAAGCCAGGTCCCCGAGATCGAGCCGCCCGAACTCGATGTGCGCGTCGGGTACTTCGGCGGCCATCCGGTCCCCGGCCTCGTGTCCGCGCGCCTCGCTCCGGCAGGCGAGCACGACCTGGGCGCCCTTGCGGGCCAGCTCCCGCGCGGTGACGTACCCGAGCCCGCTGTTGGCCCCGGTGACGACGGCGACGCGACCGGTGAGATCCGGGATGTCGCCGCTTCTCCAGCCACTGCTGCGCATGAGGGCGCCCTCCACAGGTGGGGGTCCGTGTCGCGGGCAAGCCTAGGACGGGGCACGACAGGACACCGGACGCGGCCGTACGCGCCTCTCACCGGAGCGTAGGGTGCCGGGATGATCGGCATTCCGGAGGCGCTGGCGGGCGGCACGATCGACCGTGAGGGTGAGCGCGGGGCGGCCTGGATCGCCGGGCTCCCGGCGATCGTCGAGGACCTGCTGGAGTGTTGGGAGTGCGTACCCGACGGTGCGGTGACGCACGGGGGCGTCGGAGTGATCGTCCCGGTACGGCAGCGGTCCACCGGCGGGCAGCTTGTCCTTAAGGTGTCCTTCCCGCATCCCGGCAACGTCCACGAGCCGGACCGCCGACGATCTGCCGAAGACGGTCCACCGCCTCCTCGACGTCTTCGCCGAGGCGGCGGAACTCGACCGCGCACGCGTAGGACGCTGGGCGCAGTCCACGCCGTGCAGGCGGCGTTCGGGGGCCGCCGGCACGGCTTCCGCATCGCGCGCACCGGCCCCCAGCTGGACCGCATCACCCGGTTCGCCGACGTGCTGGCGGAGTTGCTGGCCGTATAGGGGGGCGCCCCGGCTCGTCAGCGCCGTCCGCCGAACTCCCACTCGTGCACCTCTGTCTCCGCGTACCGGTGCGGAGCCAGGACGGCCCGCGCCCCCTCCGGGTCCGGCGCCCGGACCAGTGCCGCCGTGCCCAGCCAGGTGACCGCGTCGTCGGACAGCAGCGGGCCGAAGGCGATCAGATCGTCGCGGTCGACGCCGGGCGGCAGGCCGGGGTCGATGCCGGCGTCGGCGTCGGCCCGCTGCGGCCCCAGACCGAGCACCAGGTACCGGTTGCCGCCGGCCCGGCCGCCGGGGAACCCCCACATGGTGCGGCCCAGCAGGTTGCGCCACCGGCGCAGCAGCACGTCCCGGTAGACGCCGGCCTGGTAGTTGGGCTCGTCGAAGGCGAACGCGCGGGCAGCGGCGGGATCCGGGAGACCCACGATGTGCACACTGCCGGTGAGCGTCCCGCCGTCGCCGAAGGCCGGCCCGCGGGCGATCAGCTCCGCCTCGTACCGGTCCATGTAGGACCAGTGCTCCTCCACCAGCTCCCGGCGCAACGCCAGGGAATCGGCCCGGTCACGGTGGTAACAGAAGAACTCCATGGCCGAGGACCCTTCCACACCGCGAACGGTGTCCGCAGAAGGCCCCCGCAGGGATACCGGGCACCGTCCACCGTCACCCCTCCACCACCCCGCACAGCAGCAGGTCGATGAGCCGGCTCGCCAGTTCGCGCTGTTCCTCGCTCGCCGCCATCAGACTGATCCCCCCGAGCGCCATCAGGACATCACGCGCATCGACCCCCGGCCGCGCCACCGGCGACGCCCCCTCCCCGGCGTCCAGCAGCCAGGCGATGGCGTCGACCAGCAGTGTCCGGGTGTGCAGCTTCTCGCTGTCGTCCGTCAGGATCACGCGCAGCGCGTCGGCCATCCCCTGCTTCGCCGCCATGAAGTCGATGAACCGCTCCATCCACGTCCGCAGCGCCTCCACCGCCGGCAGCGTCGCCGCCAGCTCCTCCGCCGCCTCGCACAGACGCTGCACCTCGTGCCGGTACACCGCCTCGATCAGCAGCTCCTTGGAGGGAAACCGGCGATAGAGGGTGCCGACACCCACGCCGGCCTGCCGGGCGATGTCCTTCACCGAGGCACCCGACCCCTCACGGGCGAACGCCTCGGCCGCCGCCTCCAGCAGCCGGTCCTCGTTGCGCTGCGCATCCGCACGCAACGGCTTGCGGGACGTCGCCCCGCCTCCGTCGATTCCGGTCACCCTCGGCTCCCCTTCACCACACGACTTGCAAGCGGAACCAGTTCCGCTTACCTTCGAGGGGCGAACCGGAACCAGTTCCGGATAAGAGCGTACGACGCCCCCTGCCGCCACGCCACGCCATGCCATGCCATGGCCGGTGCCGCCGAGCCGCCGTGCCGCCATGCCGCCATGCCGCGGCATCGGGCTTCCCCGTACCAGCCCAGCCGATTCCCCCCTCACTGCCTGGAGAGCGCCATGTCCCACAGCCTCGTCACCACCCCCTTCGGAGCACAGACCACCGCCGCCGAGGTACTCCTCGGTCTCGACCTCGGCGGCAAGCGTGCCGTCGTCACCGGCGGAGCCTCCGGTATCGGGCGGGAGACCGCGCGCGCCCTCGCCGCCGCCGGCGCCGAGGTCGTCATCGGCGTCCGCGACCTGGCGGCAGGCGCACAGGCCGCCGAGGAGATCACCCCGGCCGACGGCCCCGGCACGGTCCGCGCCGCCCTGCTCGACCTCGCCGACCAGCCCTCCGTACGCGCCTTCGTGAACGCCTGGCACGGCCCTCTGCACGCCCTCGTTCTCAACGCCGGTGTCATGGCCACCCCGCTCCAGCGGACGAAGGAGGGCTGGGAGATGCAGTTCGCCACCAACCACCTCGGCCACTTCGCCCTCGCGACCGGCCTGCACGGCGCCCTGACGGCGGCCCGGGGCGCACGCGTGGTCGCGGTCAGCTCGGTCGGACACGTCAACGGGGACGTCCTCTTCGACGACCCCCACTTCGAGCGGCACCCCTACGACCCGTGGGCGGCCTACAGCCAGTCCAAGACCGCCAACGTCCTGTTCGCCGTCGAGGCCGCCCGCCGCTGGGCCGCCGACCTGATCGCCGTCAACGCCCTCAACCCCGGCCGTATCACCAGCACCCGGCTCGGCCGCCACATCGGCGACATCTCCAACAGCCCGTCCGCCTTCGACCCCACCAGCACCGACGTGTCCTGGAAGAGCATCGAGCAGGGAGCCGCGACCTCGGTCCTGCTCGCCGCCTCCCCGCTGGTCGAGGGCGTGACCGGACGCTACTTCGAGGATGTCAACGAGGCCGGCCCGCACCGGTCCGGCATCCGCCGCGGCGTCGCCGCCCACGCCCTGAACCCCGAGCACGCGACCCGCCTCTGGCAGCTCTCCACCGATCTGCTCACGATCACGCCGACAGTCCGAACCTCGCTCTGACCGGTGGTGGCAGTCACCCGACAGCCACACCCCGACACCCGCACAGCCACACCCCGGCCACCAGCCGCCACGGCGGCTACGGCCGCAACACCACAGCCACCGCCACCCGGAGTCTCTCCACGAACTCCCCCCGGTCCGCGACCCGGTGCTTCCAGCCCTCGCCGGCCGCCTGCAGAACCTCCGCGATCTGGCGGGATGTGACGCTTCCCGTCTCCCCGCCGGAGTCGGCGATCGCCGTGGCGAGTGTGTCCAGGAAGGCGTTCCGGTGGTCGTCGTACATGCCGTGCAGCTGGGCGGTGCTGTGCTCCAGCAGGTCGTCGACGCCCACGTTGAGGTGCGTGCCGACGTACCGGCCCAGGTTCGCGTCGAGCGCGGCCACGAGACGCGCGTCGAGATCCGCGCCGGGCGCGGCCAGCGCCGTACGGACGTCGTCCAGAGCCCGGTCCAGCTCCTGCCGCATGGTCTCGCGGAACAGCTCCTCCTTGCCGGAGAAGAGGAAGTACAGGCCGGGGCGGGAGATGTCCGCGGCCCGGGCCACCGCGTCCATCGACGTCTTGCGGTAGCCGAACGTGGCGAAAACGCTCAGCGCGGCCGCGAGCACCTGCTCACGGCGCTGGATGTCCCCTCGGGTCACGGTCATAGGCACACCATACCGACTGGGCGTGCTATACATGTTTTGTAGATTCTGTTTAGTGGAGTGAGAGCGAGAGAGCACATCATGAGCAAGACCGTTCTGATCGCCGGCGCCTCGACCGGCATGGGCGAAGCCCTCACCTTCGAGTACGCGGCGCGCGGCTGGAACGTCGCCGCCACCATGCGCGACCCCGCCAGGGCCAACCCGGCCTTCGCCGGCCTCGACAACGTCCTGGTCACGCGCCTCGACGTCACCGACGCCGCGAGCATCGAGCAGGCCGTGCGGGAGACCGTCGAGCGCTTCGGCGCCGTCGACGCGGTCGTCAACGCCGCCGGCTACGGCCAGCTCGGTGCCGTCGAGGAGGTCAGCGCCGCCCAGGTGCGGGACCAGTTCGAGACCAACGTGGTGGGCATCGTCCAGGTGGTCCACGCCGTCCTCCCGCACATGCGGGAACGCGGATCCGGCCACATCCTCAACATCGGCTCCATGGGCGGCCACGTCAGCCTGCCCACCATGGCCGTGTACTGCGCCTCCAAGAGCGCCGTACAGAACCTGACCGAGGGACTGGCCAAGGAGCTCGACCCGCTGGGCATCCGCGTCACCCTGGTCGAGCCGGCCGGCTTCGACACCAACTTCGGGACCAGCTCCAAGCTCCCGGCCAGGTCCGTCCCGGACTACGCGGACTCCTACGCCACCATGGCCGAGTTCGCCAAGCAGGCGGTACGGGGCAACCTCACCAGGTCCATGGCGGCCGTGGCCGACATCACCGGCGTCGAGGAGCCCCCGGTGCACCTGGCGGTGGCCACCGCCGGCCTGGAGATGGTGCGCGGCCACTTCGCCGAGCTGCTGGACGAGTACGCCCGCTGGGAGTCGGTCACGGCCGCCACCGACTGACGACCGTCCCCAGGGCCGAGGCCGAGGGCGCCACCGACTGACGACCGTCCCCAGGGCCGAGGCCGAGGGCGCGCCAGCGGCTGACGACCGCGCCCCGGCCCGACGGGTCAGGCGACGCGCCGCAGGGCCTCGGGCGTGAGATCGGCGAGCGTCGGATACCCGTCGACGGCCATGATCAGGTCCGCCTCGGCCAGGAGGGCCCGCAGTACATGGACGAGGCCGGCTTCACCGCCGTACGCGAGACCGTACGCACAGGGCCGGCCGACGCCCACGGCGGTCGCGCCCAGCGCCACGGCCTTGATGATGTCGGCTCCCGTCCGCACCCCGGAGTCGAACAGGACGGGCAGGCCGTCGGCCGCCTCGACCACGCCGGGCAGCGCGTCGAGGGCGGGCAGGCCGCCGTTGGCCTGGCGGCCGCCGTGGTTGGAGCAGTAGACGCCGTCCACGCCGGCGTCCTTGGCCCGGCGGACGTCCTCGGGGTGGCAGATGCCCTTGAGGATCAACGGCAGATCGGTGATCGACCGCAGCCAGGGCAGGTCGTCCCAGGTGAGCGGGTTGCCGAAGATGCCCGCCCACAGGGCGACCGTGCCCTGCGGGTCCTCCTCCGGAGTCCGGCCGCCGAGCAGGGAGCGGAAGACGGGGTCGCTGGTGTAGTTGGCCAGGCAGTTCCCGCGCAGCTGCGGGAAGTTGCTGGTGCCGAGGTCCCGTGGCCGCCAGCCGGTGATCCAGGTGTCCAGCGTGACCACGATCCCCTTGAACCCGGCCTGCTCGGCCCGGTGCACCAGGCTCTCGGCCAGTCCACGGTCGGTGGGGGTGTAGAGCTGGAAGAAGCCCGGAGTGTCGCCGAACTCGGCGGCGACCTGCTCCAGCGGATCGACCGTCAGCGTGGAGGCGACCATCGGCACGCCGGTACGGGCGGCGGCGCGCGCGACGGCGAGATCACCGTGGCCGTCCTGCGCGCACAGCCCGATCACCCCGATCGGCGCCATGAACAGCGGCGCGGCCAGCCGCATCCCGAACAACTCGACGGACAGGTCCCGCTCGCTCGCCCCCACCAGCATGCGAGGCATCAGCCCCCAGCCCTCGAACGCGCTGACGTTGGCCCGCTGGGTCCGCTCGTCGCCCGCGCCGCCCGCGACATACGACCGAACCGAGGTGGGCATCGCGGCCTGGGCCAACGGTTCCAGCTCGTCGTACGTCATCGGGAACCGCGGCGTCACCCCGCGCAGCCCGTCGAGGTAGATCTCGTTCTGGTAGTCGGCGAAAGCCATGATCCAGAGCTCCTTCACGCCCCCGCCCGCCGAATGCGGGCCCTCGGGTCCACAATGACTGACGCGGCATAGCCCTGAAACGCAGGATTCTCGCACCAGGGGCGCGCTGACGCAGGATGCTGTCCCCTCCTTGTTGAGCGAGGACGAGCTGGCGCTGATCAACGCCCTGCAACTGCGCCCGCGCGCCTCCTGGGCCGAACTCGAGAAAACCCCGCGAGCGGTGACCGGCGACGCCTCGCAGCCACGCGCCGACCTGTACAAGCAACTCGGCGACCTCGGCCTGCTCTGACGGCACGTCGTCTCGGTCCTCCGGAAACACCGCGGGTCCGCGGGCGCCGTGGCGCCCGCGGACCCGGGTGGTCGAGCAGCGGGTCGGGTCAGTAGGAGAACTGCTGGATCTGGCTGCCGTCGCCCGCGTACGTCCAGCCGGTCCGGGTTGCCGGGTCGAGCTGCATGACGCGCTCGCGATGGGTTTCGAGCCGGCCGTTGTAGGACCCGAACAGCGGGTACTCGACGCCGGTCACGGTGCGCACCGTCCGGCCCGTCTTCAGGTCGACGACGGCGATGCGGCCGGTGGCGTTGTTGTCACCGAAGCCGTACTGCTGGAAGCCTCCCGTCGGCTTCAGGTCCGGGACCCGGAAGGCGAACAGCGCCAGCTGGTGCACGCCGTCGACGGCGAGCGCGAGGGGCGCTTGCGCCATGCCGAGATTCACCTGGTCCCCGGCGGGCAACTGCGCGAAGTACCCGGTGCCGGCGAAGTTGACGCTGAAGGAGTGGTACCAGGTTTCGTAGAGGTTGCCCTTCTGGTCGGAGGCGAGATCCGTGGCGCAAGGGGCGCCCCCCTGGCTGTTGGTGACCGTCGCGCGGTCCAGGTCGATCGAGGCCAGGGTGCCGGACCCGACCGACGCCAGGCAGTTGATGGTGGACCCGGACTTCTGCGCGGAGAAGACGCCGGTCGACTCGTCCACGTCCAGCAGACCGTAGGAGGTTCTCCCGTCCGGGGTGGGTTCGAGCTGGAGCGGCGTCCCCTGGGCGCCCGTCGCCGTGTCCACGGGGAGCACGAAGCCCGCACGGTCACTCGAACGGTAGGCGAGCACCGCCGCACGGTGGCGCTTGGCGTCCACCCGCCCACCCGTCACGACGTACTGGTCGTCGACGCGGACGGGGCTGCCGACCGCGTCGCCGGTGCTCGTGTCGTAGGTCTCGAGCCACTGCTCACCGGTGGTGGTCTGCTTGTGCAGGACCAGCGTGTGGTGGGCTGAGTCGACGCCGAACACCTCGTAGATGGAGCCGTACGCGGGGTCGCTCGTCAACTTGCGCCCATAGGTTCCGGTGGCGGCGTCGTAGGCGTACACCGAGCCTTCACCGGTGGGGCTTTCGACCGCCGCGACGGACGTGCCGCCGGGGACGACCGCGAAGTCGGTCAGGTTGGTGCCCTCGGGCGTCGGTCCGTCGTCGTAAGCCAGCAGCGACGTCGGCGAGGCCTGCCCGACTGTCCGGCCGTGCCGGTCGACGGCGAACACGCGCAGGTCGTAGGCGATCGACGAGGGCAGCTTGAGCGCGAGGGCGTCGAGTGCCGCCGTGCCTCGCGTGCCCGTCAGCGAGCGGTCGAGCGTGGCCGGGCTGTCCACCCCGTTGTGGTCGCGGGTGGTGCCGTTCTGGTTGCTGACCAGGTTGTACGAGTGGTACAGGTTCGGTCCGGGCGCGGAGAACTCCAGCAGGGTGCCGGTGGCGCCCTTGATGCCCGAAACGTCGTAGTGCACCGAGAACCGTGGTGCGGCCCGGTTGATCTCCAGCAGGTGACCGAAGTCTCCGGCTGCCTTCGCGGCCAGGGTCGGCGCTGCCGGGCGTTGCGAGGGGTCGCCGCCGTCGACCCGGATCGAGGCGAACTCGCCGTACGCCGGGCCGCCCTTGGAGCCGGCGGTGGGGTTCTGGAGGATGCCGATCCCGTAGATGCCGCCGCCTGCGGAGAAGGCTCCGGCCGGGACGGTGACCGTGCCGCGAAGATCCGTCAGCGGGGCGGTGTAGGAGGCGGAGAAGATGGGCGCCGCCGCGGGGCTCCAGTGGCCGACTCCCGACACGACCAACTTCGGCGAGCTGACGTTCCGCACTCCGGTGAGGTCGTAGCTCACCCGCACGGAGTGTCCCGCGCCGACGACGGGCCGGACCACCGGGGCGAGCGACTCGGCGTAGCCCCCGTCGGTGGGGCCGAAGGTCAGCTCGTGAGTGGCCGAGGCCAGCACGTGGCGGCCGTGGCGCACCTCGAAGGTGAGCGCCACCTGACGGTCCGTCGTGGAGACGACCGGCAGTCCGGCCGCGGTCAGCATCTGCGTGGGGGTCAGCCGGATCGCCGGCACATCCGAGGTGAACTCGTGACTCCCGATGCGCAGCGCGTAGCCGACGCCTTGCCGGTCGGACAGGCCGGTCACGTCGGCGCCGATGGTCACCGGTCCCACCAGGCCCTCCCCGGTGGCGCCGGCGCCCGTGCCCGGTCCGGCCAGGTCGATGTGGCCGGGGTCGGTGCCTTCGGTGTACGCGCCACCGAGTCCGCCCGTGGTCTGGCGATGCGCCACGGAGAGCCGGACGATACGGGGCGTGCCGGTGTGGGCGTGGCTGCCGTGCGCCTTGGCCAGGACCGCTTGCAGCGCGGCGGTGACGTCGAGTTGCGGGCCCACGTGCAGTGTCTGGTCGATCTGCGGCGGCGTGGGCACGGCCCGGCCGGTGCGCTCCAGCAGCGAACGGACGTCATCGGGCGACGGGTGCTGTCCGGTCAGCCGGGAGGCCTGGAGTACGACTGCGGCGGCGGCCGCGATCTCCGGCGCGGACGCCGACGTGCCTCCGTTGAGGACCTCCGTCACCGACTGCGCGGTCTGGCCCTGGTGTTCGTAGGCGAGGATGCCGTCGCTGGGTGCCGAGACGTTCACGCGGGTGCCGAATCCCGAGGAGAAGACCTCGGAACCGTTGAGCCTGGTGGTCGCCCAGGTGCCGTTGGCCGACGCGGCGCCGCCGTTCTGCGGAGGAACGGACAGCGTGTCGTCGGTCGTGGTGCCGCCCGCGGCGATCGCGCCGGAGTCCAGCACCTTGCTGGGCGTGGTCGACAGCTGGTCGTCGTCGATCCGGGTGGTGTCGGCGGCCTTGTGCGTGACGTCGGTCGCGGTGCTGCCTCCGTCGGGTCCGACGGCCGCGTTGGTGTACAGCCTGGTCCCGTCGTTCGACGAGACCACCACGGTGATGCCGTACTGCTGCACGATCGACGCGATCACGGCCTGCTGGACCGGGTCGTCCTCCAGGTAGCGGCCGGGGAGCCCCTGGGCGTCGGTGCCGTAGCCGAGGCTGGCGGTGATCACGTCGGGTCGCGGCTGCTGCCGGGCCGCGGCCAGCAGCGCCACCGCGATCTGGCTGAACGTCGGCTGCTGCGGGACGACGAGCCGGTAGTTCGCGCCCGGGGCGATGCCCAGGAGATCGGAGGACCCGCTGCCCCGCATGCCCGGGCGCTGCAGCTCGTGCGGAAGCGGCGCCATCACGGAGAAGTCCAGCAGCACCTCGCCCAGCGCGGGGTCCTGCCCCTGGGTCGATCCGGTCGGGTCGAGTGCGCCGGTCGCGTCCGCGGTATAGGTGGGGATCAAGGGCATCGTGGGGATGTCCAGGTACCGCCGGCCGTTCCGGACGACGGTCGTCGGCCCGCTCGGGGCGAGGTCGGGCGTCCCCGCGTCGGTGAGGTCGCCGACCGAGACGTTCGTGATGGTCTCACCGGCGCCCGGCAGCTGGCCGAACTTCTGCTTCAGCACACTGAAGGCGCCCGTCGCGTTGACGCCGCCGGCGTTGAGGAAGCTCTGCGCCGAGGTGCCGAGAGCCGCGTTGCCGGGCACGCCGTCGGAGCCGGTCGCACCGCCGTCCTGCCCCTTCTCCGACGAGCCGGCCTTCCCCGCCGCCGCGCTCACCGAGGACGGCAGCGGCACGGAGCCGGTGTTCATGGGGGAGACGGTCTGGTCGGGCTCCGCGTAGACGACTCCGGGTGTGGCGGCCAGCGCCCGGGCGGCCGCCGAGGCGTCGCCACCGGCGAGCTGGACGACCTGGACCTTGGACAGGTCGATCGCCCCCGAGCCCAGCTTCGCCTGGGCGGCCGAGCGCAACTGCTTCGCCTGGGCGGCCGACAGTTCCGGCACCAGGGGCCGCATGGAGACCGCGTGGGCCCGCCGGAGCGCGGTGTTGACCGCGGTGTCCGAGGTCATCGGGGTACGGGCCCGCAGATTGCGCTGCTTGCCCAGCGACGTGCCCGTCACCTGGGTGGCCGAGCCGAGTACCACAAGGACCTGGTGGGGGCTGTTCTTCGACGACTGCACGGGCGTGGGCTTCAGGAACGAGCGCCATGGACCGAGCGCCGAGGATCCGGGCGGGGAGGGCAGCGCGGCCCCCGCACCGGGCTGTGCCGCTGATGAGCTGGTGCCGAGCGGGGTCTTGACGGCCGACGACCGGCCGGAATCGGTGGCCGCGGAGCCGGACCCGGGGGAGCTTGAGGGAACCGCGGCCGCGGGTATCGTTACGGCCGCGGTGATGGCCACGAGCGCGACACCGACGGCACCAAGCCGTCTGCCGCGCGTGTGGGCATACGTCATGGGACACCTTTCTCAGGGAGCGAATCCGCGAGCACGGATCCGCACCGGAAGGCTCTGCCCGCTCGAACATGGTCAGGACAGCGCCGACTTCAGCGTGAAAGATGTCAACCGCGACCAACGAAACACAAGGTTAAGAGGCTGGCGGATCCCTGCCAGGTGGCGGAATCCGCCACGGAAAAGTGGCGGACGGTATGGAATTTGACGTGCTCGGGCTTGCGGAAGAAACAGAACACGTCTACGTGGCACTGGTCCGGCAGCCTCACTGCACCTCTTCGGAGTTGGCCGGCGTCTGCGACATGCCTGCGACCACCGTGGGAAGACTGCTGTCCAAACTCGTCAAGATCGGGCTCGCCGTGCAGGACGCCGGACGCCCGCCACGCTTCACCGCCACTCCCCCGGATGTCGCCGTCACCGCGCTGATCGACCAGCGCGAGCACCAGCTCAAGGAAGCACGAGCCCTGGTACGGCGGTTGACCGAGACCCACCGGGAGGCGGCCCGGATCAGCCAACGCGACATGGCCGTCGAACTGCTCACCAGCCGTGAGCACATCAACGCCACGGTACTCCGACTGACTGTCGACGCCCGCCACGAGGTGCGTGTGTGCGACCGGCCGCCCTATTTCGACGGCCCCGGCAGCAACCTCGACAGCCAGCTCCAGCAGCAGCGGCGCGGCGTGGTCTTCCGGGTGATCTACGACCGCGAAGCGGTGGCCTGGCCCGGCAGGCTGAACAACGACATCGTGCCCAGCATGAAGGCAGGCGAGCAGGCACGGGTACACCCTGAGCTGCCCCTCAAACTCGTCATCAGCGACGACCGGGCGGCCATCCTCCCCTTCAGCCTCGGGCCTGGGGGTCAGTCAGTCGCCTACCTGGTCCACCGCTCCCCCGTGCTCGTAGCCCTGGAATCGCTCTTCGAGGCGCAATGGGAGCGCGCCGTGCCGCTGTCGGACACCGCCACGCCACCCGGCGACGCCACCACCGCGGCCGAATCCGAGAACGCAGAGCCTGATGAGGAGACACGGTCCCTGCTCGCCCTGCTCGCCTCCGGCCTCACCGACACGGCCATCGCGCGCGCCCAGGGCTGGAGCGAGCGGACCACGCAGCGTCGCGTCCACCAGCTCATGTGCCAACTCGGCGCCTCCACCCGCTTCCAGGCGGGCATCACCGCCACCCGACGCGGCTGGCTGTGAAACGAGCACGAGCATCACCGGTGGCCGTGCCCGCACCCGCACCAGGCCCCACCAGTAGGCCTGGGCACCGAGTTGGCGAGTCCGAGCCCGCACTTCGCGTTCCGCTCGGGCGAACGTCACGGCTGTGCGCCCTGACGGTGCATGGGCGGCCGATCGAGTATCTCGATGTACATGATCCGGCCGCACACGACGTCCAGGATCAGCATGCCTTTCGAGGGCAAGAGAGGTACGCACCGATGGCCCGGGCCGTACGGCTCCCCCTGCGGATGATCTGCCGTCCGGATGCTCTGGCAAAAGTCATCGCCGCAGCCGCACTCGTCAACCAGACGCAGATCCCACGCGCAGATAGCCAGCTCCCGTTCTCCTTCATCCTCCAGGAGGGCAGTCAGCTCGGCGATGAGATCCGGGAAGACGTCGCGAATGAGAGGGTGGTCCTGCTCCATGGGCCGAGGGTAGCCGGAGCGGCTGGCTGAGCGCGATGCCGGAGGTGCTCAGCCCCAGCCAGCAAGATCACGGTCTACGGCTGGAGTACTGACATCAACCGGTGACATGCACGTTGGCATACAACTGCGGTCCCCTAAAGGGAATCGGTCGCAGGACGCAGCCGCATCAGGAGGGCACGACGAGGGCACAACGGCCTCGCGCGGGTTCAACGACAGCCAACGCGAGCAAAGGCCATTTCGCCTGGTCAGCGGTCTAGCCTGACAACCTCCGCCGCTCATGCACGAAGGGGCGGCACCCCCGCACAGGGTGCCGCCCCTCTCTTGCGTGCCGGGGCCGCCGTCCATCGGTCTTGAGGGTCGGGGACGGACGGCGGACCCGGGGTTCAGGGGAGGCCGGTCATCTCACCGGCCTCCGCGTCGGCAACGCCTCAGCGGTGGTCGCTGCCTGCCGACTGCGTCGCCGCCCGGCCCGCCTCCAGACGGGCCACCGGGATACGGAACGGGGAGCAGGAGACGTAGTCCAGGCCCACCTCGTGGAAGAAGTGGACGGACTCCGGGTCGCCGCCGTGCTCGCCACAGACGCCCAGTTTGAGGTCCGGGCGGGTCGCGCGGCCGGCCTTCGCCGCCGCTGCCACCAGGGAGCCGACGCCGTCCCGGTCGATCGTCTCGAAGGGGGAGACTCCGAAGATGCCCTTCTCCAGGTAGGCGGTGAAGAAGGAGGCTTCGACGTCGTCGCGGCTGAAGCCCCAGACGGTCTGGGTGAGGTCGTTGGTGCCGAAGGAGAAGAACTCCGCGGCCTCGGCGATCTGGCCCGCCGTCAGGGCGGCACGCGGGAGTTCGATCATCGTACCGATCGAGAGTTTGAGGCTGGTGCCCGTCGCCGCCTCCACCTCGGCGATGACCCGGTCGGCCTCCTCGCGAACGATCTCCAGCTCCTGGACCGTGCCCACCAGCGGGATCATGATCTCCGCACGCGGGTCGCCCTTGGCGTTCTTGCGTTCGGCCGCTGCCTCGGCGATCGCGCGGACCTGCATGGTGAACAGGCCGGGGATCACCAGGCCCAGGCGTACGCCGCGCAGGCCCAGCATCGGGTTCTGCTCGTGCAGGCGGTGCACCGCCTGGAGGAGGCGGAGTTCGTTCTCGTGCGGCTCCTGGCGGGACTCGGCGAGGGCCACCCGGACCGAGAGTTCCGTGATGTCCGGGAGGAACTCGTGCAGTGGGGGGTCGAGAAGGCGGACCGTGACCGGGAGGCCGTCCATCGCCGAGAAGAGCTCTACGAAGTCCTTCTTCTGGAGGGGGAGGAGGGCCCGCAGAGACTCCTCCCGGTCTTCCTCCGTGTCGGCCAGGATCAGGCGTTCCACCAGTTCACGGCGGTCGCCGAGGAACATGTGCTCGGTGCGGCACAGGCCGATGCCCTGGGCGCCGAAGCGGCGGGCCCGCAGGGCGTCCTCGGCGTTGTCGGCGTTGGCGCGCACGCTCAGCCGGCGCTTGCGGTCCGCGAACGCCATGATGCGGTGCACCGCCTCGACGAGTTCGCCGGCGTCCTGGGCGCCCGCGTGCATCCGTCCTTCGAAGTACTCGACGACCGGGGAGGGCACGACCGGGACCTCGCCCAGGTAGACCTTGCCGGAGGAGCCGTCGATGGAGATGACGTCGCCCTCCTCGACCACATGGCCGCCGGGGACCGTCATCCGCCGGCGCTTGGTGTCGACCTCCAGTTCCTCCGCGCCGCACACGCACGTCTTGCCCATGCCCCGGGCCACCACGGCCGCGTGGGAGGTCTTGCCGCCCCGGGAGGTCAGGATGCCCTCCGCCGCGATCATGCCGTCGAGGTCGTCGGGGTTGGTCTCGCGGCGGACCAGGATGACCTTCTCGCCGGAGCGGGACCACTTGACCGCCGTGTACGAGTCGAAGACCGCCTTGCCGACCGCCGCGCCCGGCGACGCCGCGATGCCCCGGCCGACCGACTGCGCCTTCGCCTGCTCGTCGAAGCGGGGGAACATCAGCTGGGCCAGCTGGGCGCCGGTGACGCGCTGGAGGGCCTCCGTCTCGTCGATCAGGCCCTGGTCGACCAGCTGGGTCGCGATGCGGAAGGCGGCGCCCGCGGTGCGCTTGCCGACGCGCGTCTGGAGCATCCACAGCTGACCGCGCTCGATCGTGAACTCGATGTCGCAGAGGTCCTTGTAGTGGTTCTCCAGCGTCTCCATGATCTGCATCAGCTGGTCGTACGACTTCTTGTCGATGTTCTCCAGCTCGGCCAGGGGGACCGTGTTGCGGATGCCCGCGACCACGTCCTCGCCCTGCGCGTTCTGCAGGTAGTCGCCGTAGACGCCCTGGTGGCCCGAGGCGGGGTCGCGGGTGAAGGCGACGCCGGTGCCGGAGTCCGGGCCGAGGTTGCCGAAGACCATCGAGCAGACGTTGACCGCGGTGCCGAGGTCGCCGGGGATGCGCTCCTGACGGCGGTAGAGCTTGGCGCGGTCGGTGTTCCAGGAGTCGAAGACCGCGCGGATCGCGAGGTCCATCTGCTCGCGCGGGTCCTGCGGGAAGTCCCGGCCGACCTCCGCCTTGACGATCTTCTTGAACTTGGTGACGAGCTTCTTGAGGTCGGCGGCCTCCAGCTCCGTGTCGACGGTGACCTTCTTGGCGTCCTTCGCCGCGTCGAGGGCCTCCTCGAAGAGGTCGCCGTCGACGCCGAGGACCGTCTTGCCGAACATCTGGATGAGCCGGCGGTAGGAGTCCCACGCGAACCGGTCGTCGCCGGCCTGCTTGGCCAGGCCCTGCACGGACTTGTCGGAGAGGCCGATGTTCAGGACCGTGTCCATCATGCCGGGCATGGAGAACTTCGCGCCGGAGCGGACCGAGACCAGAAGGGGGTCGTCGGCCTGCCCCAGCTTCTTGCCCATCCGCTGCTCCAGCGCGTCGAGGTGCGCACTCACCTCGTCACGCAGTGCCACCGGTTCCTCGCCGCTGTCGAGGTAGACCTTGCAGGCTTCCGTCGTGATCGTGAAGCCCGGGGGAACGGGGAGGCCGAGGTTGGTCATCTCGGCGAGGTTCGCGCCCTTGCCACCCAGGAGGTCCTTGAGGTCCTTGTTTCCCTCGGTGAAGTCGTAAACGAACTTCGCTACGTGGGGTTCTTTGTTTTCCGACACGGGTCTCGACTCCCTGAAGGACGCGGTGGCTGCCCTGACGGCGAGGAACATACCCAGATCGAAGGCGCCTGGGTACGTCTACTCGCGTGTCATGCGCCCGTAACCGATCGTCCGCCACTGGATCGAAAGTCAAAGCTTGGCAAGCGGAGACGGGCTGATGTTTTCACTTCTTGAACGCAAGTTCGCTCAGGTCCGCACTCTTTCGCTCAGATGAGCGGAGTAACTGCACGCCTGATTTCGATCGATGAACGATCAAGGGGTGGCACCCAGTGCCACCCCTTGGAGAAGTGCAGTCGCTCATGATCCGCTCATCTGAGCGCAACCCTTATCAAGGGTGGCGAGAATCACGCTGCCACAGACGCCGGGATTTCACCATGCGGACATGGAATGGACGCGGAAAGCGGGCGGTAACAACCGCGTCATCTCACCGGTGGCAGGCAGGCCGTCTCGCCGGCGACGGCCGCGCCGTCCGCCTGCGACAGCCACCCCGTCCCACCGGCGACGGCCATGCCGTCCTTCCCGCGAGGCGGCCGCCTCACATCCCGAGCGCCAGCAACCGTTCCTCGACCCGTTCCGGCGCGTACAGGTGCTCCACGACCAGCGCCCCGGCGCCGATCACCCCGGCCCGGTCCCCCAGCCGGGAGGTCACGACGTCCAGGTGGGCGGTGGAGCGGGGCAGCGCCCGCTGGTACAGCAGTTCCCGCACGCCGGTGAGGAACGAGGTGCCCGCCAGATCCCCCGCGATCATCAGCACGCCCGGGTTCAGCAGGGTCACCACCGTCGCCAGTACGTCCCCGACCCGGCGGCCGGCCTCCCTGGCCAGTGCCGCCGCCTCCGGATGACCCGAGGCGAGCAGATCGCGCACATCTGAGCCGGAGGCAGCCGGAACCCCGGCCTCCGCCAGCCGCCGGGCCACCGCGCCACCGCTCGCGACGGCGGCGAGGCAGCCGTACGAACCACAGCGGCACTGCGCCTCGGCGCCCACCCGGATATGGCCGATGTCCCCGGCACCGCCGTCGATGCCCCGGTAGATCGAGCCGTCGACCACCACCCCGGCGCCGATACCGGTCGAGACCTTCACCAGCACGAACGCCGAGCAGTCCGGGCATGTCGCGCGCTGTTCGCCGTACGCCATCAGGTTCGCGTCGTTGTCCACCAGGACCGGGACGCCCGACGGCGCGCCCGTGTGCTCGGTGAACGCCCTGGCCATGCGGCCGCGTATGTCGTAGCCGTCCCAGCCGGGCATGATCGGCGGCTGCACGACCCGGCCGGTCTCGGTGTCGACCGGGCCCGGCACGGCGAGGCCGATCCCGCACACCTCCGTCGCCAGGTGGCCGGCCTTCTCCAGCAACTCGGCGAACCAGCGGCCGAGTTCGGTGAGTACGGCGTCCGGGCCGTCCTGGATGACCAGCGTGCCGGAGTGCTCGGCCAGGATCTCGCCGGTCAGCGAGAGGACGGCGGCCCTGGCATGGCGGGTCTCCAGGTCGGCGGCGAGGACCACCGCGTGCGAGTCGTCGAATTCGAGGGTGATGGAGGGGCGGCCGCCCAGCGGGGAGTCGACGGGGCCGCCGGCGCCCTCACGCAGCCAGCCCGCGCGGAACAACCGCTCCAGGCGCAGGCCGACGGTCGCGCGGGAGAGTCCGGTGGCCTGCTGGAGGGCGCCCCGCGTCACGGCCCGCCCGCTGCGCACCAGCTCCAGCAGTTCGCCCGAGCTCGCCTGTCCGCCGCCCTTGCCGGTCCTGCCGGGACGTCCGGTCATGCGCACCCCCTTGTGTTTCTCAAGCTTGCATTACATATTGAGTTTTGCGTGTTAAATAGACGTAACCCTACGGTAGCCACAGCCAAACCCGGTCGGCCGGACGTCTTCGGGGAGCCCCGAGTGGATCGCACTGCCCAGCTCACAGCCCATGTGCTCGGTTCCGAGATCGCATACGATCCACCGTCCACGCGCGCCCCCGGCACCACCGGCCCCGGGTCCCTGCACGTCAGAGCCGCACGTGTGCTCGCCGACAACTGGACCGGCAGTTCGACCGTGCCCTCCCGGAGCCTGTACCCGCACCAGTGGTCCTGGGACTCGGCGTTCATCGCGATCGGCCTCAGGCACCTGTCGCCGCTGCGCGCGCAGACGGAGCTGGAGACGCTGCTGGCCGCCCAGTGGGCCGACGGGCGGATCCCGCACATCGTGTTCAACCCCTCCGTGCCCCTCGACGCGTACTTCCCGAGCCCCGACTTCTGGCGTTCCTCGACCGCCGGGCGCGCCGCGGGCGCCCCCCGCACCGTACAGACCTCCGGGATCGTGCAGCCGCCGGTGCACGCGCTGGCCGCCTGGCTGGTGCACCTCGCCGATCCCGGCCTGTCGCGGGCGCGCGGCTTCCTGGCCACCGCCTATCCCCGGCTCGCCGCCTGGCACCGCTATCTGCTGCACCGGCGGGACCTCGGCGGCGGCGGTCTCGCGTCCGTCGTGCACCCCTGGGAACAGGGTATGGACAACAGCCCCTGCTGGGACGCCCCGCTGGCCCGTGTCGTGCCCGCTCCGACGCGCTCCTTCCGCCGCGCCGACCTGGACCACGGCGCCGCCGAGGACCGGCCGACGGATCTGGACTACGGGCGGTACGTGCGGCTGGCGACGGACTACCGGGACGCCGAATACGCCGACCGGCGGCGGGAGTTCGCCGTCGAGGACCCGGCGTTCAACGCGCTGCTCATCGCCTCCGAGCACGCCCTCGCGCGGATCGCACAGGAGTTGGGGGCCACGGGGACGGCCCGGCACGCGCGCGCGGAGCGGCTGACGGCGGCGCTGGTGGACCGGCTGTGGGATCCGGAGCGGGAGATCTTCCTCTGCCGGGATCTGCGAGGCGGTGGCGGACTGATCCCCGAACGCGGGGTCTCGGGTCTGATCCCGCTGATCCTCCCGGAGTTGCCGCGCGAGATCGCCGCCGCGCTGGTCCGGACGCTCGGCGGCCCGCACTTCGGCACCGGCACCCATCTGGTTCCCAGTTACGACCTGCTCGGCGCGGCCTTCGACCCGCACCGCTACTGGCGCGGCCCGGCCTGGGCCAACACCGGCTGGCTGCTGGAGCGGGGGCTGCGCGAGCACGGCGAGCGGGAGCGGGCGGACGCGCTCGGCGAGGCGGTCGTACGGACGGCCGGCGCGACCGGGTTCGCCGAGTACGTCGACCCGTACACGGGTGAGGCGTGCGGCGCGACCGGGTTCAGCTGGACGGCGGCGCTCGCGCTCGATCTGCACCACCGGCGGCACGCACCGCTCGATGAGCGCCCATCACTTCAAAAGCGCCAAGGGCCTCAAGAGCGTCAAGAGCGTCAAGAGCGTCAAAGTATGGACAAGAGCTGACAAAACGGGGTGTCTTCGACGGGCACCGCACGTTCGACCTGGGGAACAAAGGAGGGGACCGGGGATGACGGACCGGCATCATCTGCTCGTGCACGGCGCGACGTTCGCCGCCGTGGACCACCGCGGAGACATCAGCGGCGTCCGGGGCGGCGGCTCCCCGGACGGGTTATTCGTACGGGACGCCCGGCACCTCAGCCGCTGGCAGCTGACGGTCGACGGGGCGCTGCCCGAGGTGCTCACGCCGGTCTCCGGCGGGGACGGCGCCCGGTGTGTGCTGGTCCCGCGCGGTGGCCGTCAGGAACCGCCCGCGCACACCCTCTTCCGTGAACAGGCCGTCGGCGACGGCTCGTTCGCGGAGTCCCTGCGGGTCACCAGCAACCGTCCGGTGCCGAGCACCATTCGCCTCGCGATCACCGCCGACGCCGACTTCACCGACCAGTTCGAGCTCCGCGCCGACCACCGCACCTACACCAAGGCCGGCGCCGTACGCTCCCGCCAGGTCCTCGACGACGGGGTGGAGTTCGGCTACCGCCGGGGCGAGTGGCGGTCCTGTACGACGATCACCGCCGAACCGGCGCCGGACGGCGTCGAGGAGACCGGGACCGGCGCCCGGCGCATGGTCTGGACGCTGGAACTCCCGCCGCACGGCACGGCCGAGCTGGTCGTACGGGTCATCGGGCGCCCGCACGGCGACCGGCGGGCTCTGCGCGTCCCCCGCGACCCGGCCGCTCTGAACGAGCAACTCCTCGCATTGGAAGGGGAGTTCGTGGAGGGCGTGGCCTTCCCGACCGGCTGGCCCGAGCTGGCCGCGGCCTGCGCCCGCGGCCTCTCCGACCTCGCCGCGCTCCAGGTGCCGGCCACCGGCCCGGACGGCGAGGAACTCAAGGTCCCCGCCGCCGGCGCGCCTTGGTTCCTCACCCTGCTCGGCCGCGACGCCCTCATCACCTCCCTCTTCGCCCTCCCCTACCGGCCCCGGCTGGCCGCCGCCACCCTCCCGGCGCTCGCCGCCACCCAGGCCACCGAGGCCGGCGCGCACTCCGTGGCCCAGCCCGGGAAGATCGTCCACGAGGTACGGCACGGGGAGCTGGCCCACTTCGGGCAGGTGCCGTACGGCCGCTACTACGGCTCGGTCGACGCCACCCCGCTCTTCCTGATCCTGCTGGGGGCGTATGTGGAGCAGACCGGGGACACCGGCATGGCCCGGCGCCTGGAACGCAACGCCCGTGCGGCCATCGGCTGGATGCTCGATCATGGCGGGCTGACCTCGCGCGGCTATCTCGTCTACCGCGCCGACAAGGGCGGGCTCGCCAACCAGAACTGGAAGGACTCCCCCGGCGCGATCTGCTCCGCCGACGGCAGCCGGCCGGTCGGCACCGTGATGGCGGCGGGCGCGCAGGGGTACGCGTACGACGCGCTGCGCCGGACGGCGTGGGTGGCGCGGACGGTGTGGGCCGACGAGACCTACGCGGCGCTGCTCGAACAGGCCGCCGCGGATCTGCGGGACCGGTTCCAGCGCGACTTCTGGATGCACAGGTCCGCCTTCCCCGCGCTGGCCCTGGACGGGGAGGGCCGGCAGGTCGACGCGCTCGCCTCGGACGCCGG
Source organism: Streptomyces sp. NPDC051105 (assembly GCF_040682795.1). Lineage (NCBI taxonomy): Bacteria > Bacillati > Actinomycetota > Actinomycetes > Kitasatosporales > Streptomycetaceae > Streptomyces > Streptomyces sp. NPDC051105. The sequence continues at coordinate 524,943 of NZ_JBFBBR010000004.1, forward strand.
GCATCTGCTGTGGTCCGGGCTGCTCGACAAGGAGTACGGGGAGGAGGTCGGACGGCGGCTGCTGGAGCCGGACTTCTTCTCGGGGTGGGGGGTACGGACGCTGGCCGCGGGGCAGGCGGCGTACCACCCGTTGTCGTACCACCGGGGGTCGGTGTGGCCGCACGACAACGCGCTGATCGCGCTGGGGCTGGCGCGGTACGGGCTGCACGACGAGGCGCGGGCCGTGGCACACGGACTGGTGGACGCGGCGACGGCCGGCGGGCATCGGCTGCCGGAGGTGCTGGCCGGGTACGGGAGGGACACGCATCCGGAGCCGGTGCCGTATCCGCATGCGTGTGTACGGGAGTCCCGGTCGGCGGCGGCTCCGCTGGCGCTGCTCACCGCTGTGGGCGGTGCGTAGGGGGTCGGGGGCGCCGCGGGCGGGTGGAGTTGTCCGCGCCCGCGCGGGGCATGCGCGGGGCCGCATATCGACACGGTCCCGCAAACCCCTGTAGGGACGCTGTATTTGCCCCTTGTTTACCGAAAGACCTGAACAGGGGGCTTGTGTGAGCCGTACGGGAAGACGGCGGGCCGGGACCTCGGCGTTGGCCCGCCGATTCCGTTTCACGGGTCTCGCACGGAAGGACCTCCGGGTTGCCTCAGCACACGAGCATTCGCCAGTCATCGGACACGCCCTCCGGGCCGTCCGAACGCGAGGGCGCACCGGAGGAGTCCGAGGCCCTGAAGTCCGAGCGAAAAGCGGCTGCCGAGACCTCCGAGCCCGCCGCCGCGACTGCGGAGACGTCGCCCGCGGAGCCCGAGGAGACGGCCGTGGAGAGCGCCTCGGCGGAAGCAGCGCCCCCGGGATCCGGACCGGATTCCAGCCCGGAATCCGCCGCCGAGCCCGAGCCCACCCCGGAAGCCGCCCGCGCACCCGCACCGACGTCCGCCGACGCCGAGGCCGAGCCGTCGACGCCAGCCGCCGCCTCCCCCGACGCCGCTCCCGGCCCCGACGCCGACTCCGCTCCTGGCCTCGACGCCGATTCCGACTCCGCTCCCGGCCCCGACGCCGACTCCGACTCCGCTCCCGATGCCGCATCCATAGCTGGCCCGGAAGCCGCACCCACCGCCGCCCCGGAAGCCGTCTCCGCCGCCCGAAGCGGACCCGAATCCGTCCCCGGTTCCGCCCCGGACGTCGCGGACGCTCCCTCTCCGACCGCCCCGCGCCGTCGCGGCTGGGCCTCCTGGAGCGGGCGGGTTCGTGTGCGGCGGGAGGCCTGGCGGGACGCTCATCCCGCCGCTGCCTCCACGCTGTCCATCGGTGTCACCGTGCTGTGCGCCGCGCTGGTGATCGCCGCGCTGGTGATGCCGAACACCGTCGTCGGGCTCGGGCCGGCGAAGTTCCTTCGAATACCGTCCGAGGGGATCATCGCGGCCGCCGTCGCGCTGGCGCTGCCCCGGCGGCCCCGGATCGTGCTGGCCGCGGTGTTCGGCGTCGTCCTCGGTGCGCTGACCCTGATCAACTTCCTCGACATGGGGTTCAACGAGTACCTCGGCCGGAGCTTCAACGCCATCCTGGACTGGAGCCTGCTCAGCGACGCGGAGTCGTACCTGGAGGACACCCTGGGCAAGACGGCCACCGTCGCCGTCAGCGTGGGTGCCGTCGTCCTCGTGCTGCTGCTGTTCGTGCTGCTCGCCCTGGCGACGGTACGGCTGAGCAATCTGCTGGCCCGGCATCCGGGGCGGGCCACCCGGGGCACGCTGATCGCGGGTGTCGTCTGGATCACCTGCTCCTCCTTCGGCCTGCAGATCGCCGGCGGTGTGCCGCTGGCCTCCGACCGCACCGCCAGCGCACTGGAGATCAAGGCCCGCCAGGTGCGGGACACCCTGCGCGACGAGGCGGAGTTCCGGAAGGTCGCCAAGGTGGACGCCTTCGGGAACACCCCGGCCGACCAGCTGGTGCCGGACCTGCGCGGCAAGGACATGATCTTCACGTTCATCGAGAGCTACGGCCGCAGCGCCATCGAGGACCCGATCATGGCGCCCGGGGTCGACAAGACGCTCGACGCCCAGACCGAGGCGCTCACCAAGGCCGGTTACGCCGCGAAGAGCGGGTGGCTGACGTCGGCGACCTACGGCGGCAGCAGCTGGCTCGGGCACTCCACGACCATGTCGGGACTGTGGGTGAGCAACCAGCAGCGCTACCGGACCGTCATGGCCAGCGATCACCTCAGCATCACCAAGGCGTTCCAGAAGACCGGTGACTTCGACACGGTCGGTGTGATGCCGGGCATCCAGAAGGGCTGGCCGGAGCAGAGCTACTACGGCCTCGACAAGGTCTACAACGCCTTCCAGCTCGGCTACAAGGGACCCAAGTTCAGCTGGTCGACGATGCCCGACCAGTACGCCCTCCAGCAGTTCCAGGACCGGGTGCACAGCAAGCAGCCGGCCGACGGCAAGTCACGGATGTCGCTCCTGATCCTGACCTCCAGCCACCAGCCGTGGGCGCCGATCCCGAAGATGGTGCCGTGGGACCAGCTGGGCGACGGTTCGGTCTTCGACGCCATCCAGAAGGCCGGCAACAAGGCGTCGGACGTCATCGCCGACACCACCAAGTCCCGCCAGGAGTACGGCAAGTCGATCCAGTACTCGGTGACCGCGCTCACCCAGTGGCTGGAGCGCTACGGCAACGACGACACGGTGCTCGTCTTCCTCGGCGACCACCAGCCGATCGCCCGGGTCAGCGGCAACCACGCCAGCCGGGACGTGCCGATCTCGATCGTTGCTAAAGACCCGAAGGTCCTTGACGCGATCGACTCCTGGAACTGGACCGACGGCCTGCGCCCGGCGCACGACGCCCCGGTGTGGAAGATGAGTTCCTTCCGCGACAGGTTCCTGACGGCCTACGGCTCCACGCCGCACCCGAAGACGAACTAGTGCTGTGACCGGAAGGTTTGCCGGGCGTCGCGAGCCGGTGAACCTTTCCGGTCGCAGCACCAGCGGCACCGGTCGCCGCGGGTGTCGGCTCAGCCGCCGGACGAATCCAGTTCGGCGTCCTCGCCGATGCCCGCGCAGTCGTACGGGTCCTTCAGCCAGCCGTCCGGCAGCACCACCCGGTTGTTGCCGGACGTACGGCCACGGGGCCCGTCGGCGCCCGTGGGCCAGGGCTGGTCGAGGTCCAGCTCGTCCAGGCCGGCGCGGAGTTCCGCCAGGGACGAGGTGATGGCGAGGCGCTTGCGCATCTCGCTGCCGACCGCGAAGCCCTTGAGGTACCAGGCGACGTGCTTGCGGAAGTCGACGACTCCCTTGGCCTCGTCGCCGAGCCACTCGCCGAGCAGCGTGGCGTGCCGGACCATGACCTCGGCGACCTGGCGCAGGGACGGGCGGGCGATGTCCTCGTGGCGGCCCTCGAACGCGGCGACCAGGTCCGCGAACAGCCATGGCCGGCCCAGGCAGCCGCGTCCGACGACCACTCCGTCGCAGCCCGTCTCCCGGACCATCCTGAGCGCGTCCTCGGCCGACCAGATGTCGCCGTTGCCGAGGACCGGGATCTCCGGGACGTGCTCCTTGAGGCGGGCGATCGCCTCCCAGTCGGCGGTGCCGCCGTAGTGCTGGGCGGCCGTGCGGCCGTGCAGCGCGATCGCCGTGACGCCCTCCTCGACGGCGATGCGGCCGGCGTCGAGGTAGGTGATGTGGTCGTCGTCGATGCCCTTGCGCATCTTCATGGTGACCGGGAGGTCGCCGGCGCCGCTCACCGCCTCGCGCAGGATGGCGCGCAGCAGGTTCCGCTTGTAGGGGAGGGCCGAGCCGCCGCCCTTGCGGGTGACCTTCGGGACCGGGCAGCCGAAGTTCAGGTCGATGTGGTCGGCCAGGCCCTCCTCCGCGATCATGCGGACGGCCTTGCCGACGGTGGCCGGGTCGACGCCGTACAGCTGGATGGACCGGGGCTTCTCGGTCTCGTCGAAGCGGATCAGCTGCATGGTCTTCTCGTTGCGCTCGACCAGCGCCCGGGTCGTGATCATCTCGCTGACGAACAGTCCCTTGCCCCCACTGGCTCCAGCCTTTGCTTCGCCCCCGGCGAAGGCTCCGCCTCCGGCGAAGTGTCGGCACAGGGTCCGGAAGGGCGCGTTGGTGATCCCCGCCATGGGGGCGAGGACGACCGGCGGCCGGACGGTGTGCGGGCCGATCTGGAGCGGGGTCGTGGGCTCGGGCATTCCCCCATTGTCGCGTATGAGCCGCGGTGCTCGGCCGGCCTGTGGACAACCGCGCCGTCCGCACCCTCCGTCATGACCATGTAACACTCATTAGTTAGACGCACTATCGAAGTGGGCGTACGATGGAACGCATGCCCGAGCTGAGCCCCCGCCGACGCATGCTCGTGCTCGCGATCTGCTGCATGAGTCTGCTGATCGTGAGCCTCGACACCACCGCCCTCAATGTCGGCCTGCCGTCCATGCAGCGCGAACTGCACGCCTCGACGGCCGGTCTGCAGTGGACCATCGACGCCTACACCCTGGTGCTGGCCTCCCTGCTGATGCTCGCGGGCTCCACGGGCGACCGGGTCGGCCGCAAGAAGGTCTTCATGACGGGCCTGGTCGTCTTCTCGATCGGCTCACTGCTCTGCTCCCTGGCGCCGAACCTCGACTCCCTGATCGCGTTCCGCATGGTCCAGGCGGTGGGCGGCTCGATGCTCAACCCGGTCGCGATGTCGATCATCACCAACACCTTCACCGACCCGCGGGAGCGGGCCCGGGCCATCGGGGTGTGGGGCGCGGTGGTCGGCATATCCATGGCCGCCGGCCCGCTGGTCGGCGGCCTGCTGGTGGAGTCGGTCGGCTGGCGTGCGATCTTCTGGGTCAACATCCCGGTGGGCCTGGCGGCGGTCCTGCTGACGCTGCGCTTCGTGCCGGAGTCCCGGGCGCCCAAGGCCCGCCGCCCCGACCCGGTCGGCCAGGTGCTGGTGATCGCCCTGTTCGGTTCGCTGACGTACTCGATCATCGAGGCGCCGACGGCCGGTGCGGGCACGGTCCTGCCGTTCGCCGCGGTGGCCCTCGTCGCCCTGGCCGGGCTGCTCTGGTACGAGCCCAGGCGTGACGAACCCCTGATCGACCTGCGCTTCTTCCGTTCGGCGCCGTTCAGCGGCGCGACCGTGATCGCGATCAGCGCGTTCGCCTCGCTCGGCGGCTTCCTGTTCCTGTCCACGCTCTACCTGCAGAACGTCCGCGGTCTGGACGCCCTGCACGCGGGCCTGTGGATGCTGCCGATGGCGGTTCCGATGTTCCTGTGCGCCCCGCTGGCGGGCCGTCTCGTCGGCAGCCGGGGCCCGCGCCTGCCGCTGGTGATCGCCGGTGCCGCGATGACCGCGAGCGGGGTGCTGTTCGCGGCGTTCGAGGCGGAGACCTCGAACACCTCCCTCTTCCTCGGCTACGTCCTGTTCGGCATCGGCTTCGGCTTCGTGAACGCCCCGATCACCAACACGGCGGTGTCGGGCATGCCGAGGTCCCAGGCGGGCGTCGCCGCCGCGGTCGCCTCGACCAGCCGCCAGCTGGGCCAGACGCTGGGCGTCGCGGTGATCGGCGCGGTACTGGCGTCCGGGATCGGCTCGTCGTCGTACGCCGGCACGTTCGTGGGCGCCGCCCGGCCGGGCTGGTGGATCCTCGCGGGCTGCGGCCTCGCCGTCCTGCTCCTGGGCGCCCTGACGAACGGCCGCTGGGCCCGCGCCACGGCCGAGCGGGCCGCGCGGCGACTGGCGTCACCGGAGATACGCGAGGCCGTGGGGTCGGCGGGGCGGGTCTAGCGAACGCGCGCGCTCACGGCTGATCGCCGCCGCAGGACCGGTGGCACCCGCAGCCGACCGGTACGCGGAGCTTCGGCACTCGCCCCGGGACACCGAGGCCGCCGTACGCGCCCGTCCGAAGCGGCAGGAGCTCCCGCCCTCGACCCCACCTGACGGCCGGCGTGTGCGGCGGGCGGTTTCACAGGGCCTTGCCCGGGTTGAGGATCCCGTACGGGTCGAAGGCGTCCTTCAGGCGCCGTTGCAACGCGTGGGCGGCCGCGCCCAGTTCGTCGGCGACCCACTGCCGCTTGAGGACGCCCACCCCGTGTTCGCCGGTGAGGGTGCCGCCCAGGCGCAGGGCCAGGGCGAAGATCTCGCCGGCCGCCTCCCAGGCCGCGTCCGGCAGCCGGTCCAGGGCCGGTTCGACCACGATGATCGGGTGCAGGTTGCCGTCCGCCGCGTGCGCGAGGGTGAAGACCGGTACCTGGTGGCGGGCCGAGATCGCGCGGATCTCGCGGGCCGCCTCGGCGAGCCGGGAGCGGGGCACCGCGATGTCCTCGATGAGGGGACGGCCGAGGCGCTCCAGTGCGGGGAGTGCCTGGCGGCGGGCGGCGAGCAACGCGTCGGCCTCGGCCGGGTCGTCGGCCCTCCGCACGCTCGTGGCCAGCGGGGCCAGCACGTCCGCCACCGCCCGCGCCTCGGTGGCCGCCCCGGCGCCGTCGCACTGCACGATCAGCAGGGCGGCCCCGCGCTCGCGCAGGGCCGGGTCGACGGCCTCCAGGACCGGTCCGTCGAGCAGTTCCGCGAGGGCCGGCACCACACCGGCGCGCGCGATGGCGTACGACGCCTCCGCCGCCGCCTCGAAGGTGGCGAAGTACGCGGCCAGTGTCGCCGTGGCGGCAGGCACCGGGCGCAGCCGCAGCGTCGCCGAGGTGATCACCGCGAGGGTGCCCTCCGAGCCGGTCAGCAGCGCGGTGAGGTCGTAGCCGGTGACGCCCTTGACGGTACGGCGGCCGGTGGCGATCACCGTGCCGTCCGCGAGGACCGCCTCAAGACCGAGCACGCTGTCCCGGGTCACGCCGTACTTCGCGCAGCGCAGCCCGCCCGCGTTGGTGGCGATGTTCCCGCCGATCGTGGACAGTGCCGCGCTCGCCGGGTCGGGCGCGTAGCGCAGTCCGTGCGCGCCCGCCGCGCGGTCCAGCTCCGCCGTGATCACGCCCGGTTCGACGACCGCGAGCTGGTCCTGCGGGGACAGTTCGAGGATGCGGTTCATCCCGGACAGGTCCAGGACCAGCGAACCCTCGCCGGCCGTCGCCCCGCCGGACAGGCCGGTGCCCGCGCCCCGGGCCACCACCGGCACCCGCAGCGCGTGCGCGTGCCGGAGGGTCACCGTCACGTCCTCGGTGCGCCGGGCTCGTACGACGGCCAGCGGCAGCCCCGCGGGGCGGGTGCCGGAGCGGTCGGTCGTGTGCGCGGCCAGGGTGCGGGGGTCGGTGGCCAGCCGGTCGGTGGGCAGGTCGCGGGCGAGCAGGCCCAGCAGCCGGGCGGGGGCGGTGGTGGGCGTGATGGTGGTGTCTGCGGTGGTCACGGGGTCAGGGCCTTCGTGCCGATCGCCAGCAGGGAGATGTCCTCCTGGGGTGCGTGCACCGGCGCGCACTGGATGTCGCGGAAGTGCCGCTCCAGGGGGTTGCCGCGGGCCAACCCGGGGTTGCCGAGCAGGCGTACGGCCAGTTCGACCGCCCGTACCGCGTGCCGGTCGGCCAGCACGCGGGCGCCGAGGGCCTGTTCGGGGGTGTACGACGGCTCGGCCGCGTCGACCCGGGCGGCCCCGTCGAACACCAGCTGCTCGGCGGCCGCGAGCAGGACCTCGATCTCGCCGGCCGTCCTGCGGAAGCGTTCCGTACGGGCCACCGGGTGGCCGAGGTTGGCGGGCACCCGCGTCCGTGCGAACGTGTGGAAGAAGGCCTGCGCCGCCCGGGCCACGCCCAGGTACAGCGCCGCCAGCGGCAGGTGCAGGGAGGCGCCCGCCCGGTTGTCCTGCTCGGCGGCGGGACCGTGCGGGCCGATGCCGATGACGTGCTCGTACGGCACCTCGACGCCCCGGAACGTCACGTCGTGACTGCCGCTCGCCCGCAGTCCCAACTGGTCCCAGCGGCCGGTGATCTCGATGCCGGACGATCCGCCCGGCACCAGGAAGGTGCCGACCCTCGGTTCCGGTTCGTCGGTCGATGCCCACACCAGGAACCAGTCCAGGCCTTCCGCGCCGGTCACGAACCTCTTGGTGCCGCTGATCGACCAGCCGTCCGGGGTGCGGCGGGCGAGGGTGGCCGGCAGGCCGCCTCGCGCGGGTGAGCCGAGTTCGGGCTCCACGCGCGCGTGGTTGATGAGAACCGGCCGATCCCCGGACTCCTTCAGCACGCGTGCGTACAGTTCCCGCGGCCAGTGCGGGTGGGCCGCCTGCCGGGCGTGGGTGGCGAGGGTCATCGCGGTGATCAGGGCGACGGACGGGTCGCCCTGTCCGATGGTGTGCAGGATGCGTGCCGTCCGCTCAACACCGGCGCCCTGGCCGCCGTACTGCCGGCCGACCGTCGCGGTCAGCCAGCCCGCCTCGTGGACCAGCTCGAGGGACGAGGAGGGAAACGCCCCGGAACGGTCGTACCCGGCCGCCAGTTCGACTATGCGGTCGACGGTCACAGCGCCTTCTTCAGGTCGGTGTCGAGGGCAGTGGTCCAGAAGGACTTCACGTCCAGGTGCCCGGAGAGGGCGCCCAGCTCCGTGAAGGCGTCGGCCACCTTCTGCTCGGAGGCGATCGCCGCGTCGTCGACCGTGCGGGCCCGGGTGGGGCGCTGCTTCTGCTGGGCGGCCAGGTCCCGTTCGGCCTGGGTGACCGGCTGGTGGGTGTTCTGGGCGACGACCTTCGCGAAGTCGGCCTCGCGGCCGTCGCGGACGTAGGCGTACGCCTTGCTGATCCGGGCGATCAGGTCGGCCGCCGCGGCCTTCTGCGCGGAGCTGCCCAGCACGCTGTCGCGGGCCGACCAGAGGAAGTTGCCGGACAGGATGTCCGCGCCGGAGCCGACGGTCGTGGCGCCCTGCTGGTGGGCGGTGATGATCGAGGTGCCGTAGGAGGCGAAGGCGTCGATGCTGCCGCCGTTGAGGGCGGCCAGGCCGTCGTTGGGGAGGAGGGGCTTGGCGTCGACGTCGGACCAGGTCAGGCCCGCCTGCTTCAGCAGCTCGTAGAGGAAGTAGTGGGCGGTGGTGTTCTTGACGTAGCCGACCTTCTTGCCCTTCAGGCCTGCGATGCCGGTCACCTTCGAGCCCTTGGGGACGACGACCTCCTGGTTGAGGGTCGAGCCCCGCTGGACGGCGACGACCTTGAAGTTGGGTCTGCCGTCGGCGGCCGAGAAGACCGGCGGGATCTCGCTGGAGGAGGCGAGGTCCAGGGCTCCGGCGCGGACGGCCTGGAGCTGCTGGTCGCCGCCCTGGAACACGCTCCACTTCACCTTGTAGGGGGTGTCGTCGAGGTGGGCGAACTTCAGTACCGCCTCCTCGACCTTCCAGCCGGTGGCACCGACGCGGAGGGTGACGTCGTGCTCGGAGTCGGCCTGCGCGTTGCCGCCGCAGGCCGCGGCGAAGGGCAGCAGGAAGGCGGTGAGCAGGGCGGCGGGCGCGCGCAGGGCGCGGTGCAACAACACGGGGGCTCCATGGGGTGCTCGCAGGTGGGGTGTCAGGCGGCGGGGGCGGTCGCGGCGCGGTGGGCCAGTTCCTGGCGGACCAGGGGCAGGACGTGCCGGGCGTAGTCGATGGCGTCGTTGAGTGGGTCGTAGCCGCGGATCGACAGCAGGTCGCAGCCGATGTCGACGTAGTCGAGGAGGGCCCGGGCTACGGTCTCGGGGGTGCCGACGAGGGCGGTGGAGGCGCCGGCCGCGTTGGTGGCGACGGCGGGGGCGGTCCACAGGCAGCGGTCGTGGATCTCGCCGCGCTCGGCGATGTCGAGCAGCCGCTGCGAGCCGACGTTCGCCGGGCGCCCTGTGGTGCGGTAGTGGCGGAGCAGTTCGGTGTTGCGGGCCTGGTCCTTGAGGACGCCGAGGGTGCGATGCGCCTTCTCCCAGGCGAGTTCCTCGGTGGGCGCGATGATCGGGCGGAAGGAGACCCAGATCCGGGGGTGCGGGCGGCCGGCCGCGTCGGCGACCGCGTTGACGGCGGCGATCTGCTCGGCCGTCTCCTTCAGCGGCTCGCCCCACAGCCCGAAGATGTCGCCCTGCTGCCCGCCGACCCGGTAGGCGTCCTGGGAGGAGCCGCCGACGGAGATCGGGACCAGGCCGTGCACCGGCTTCACGTCGGAGTAGTAGCCCTCGAAGGTGAAGTACTTGCCGTGGTGCGAGACGGGGCCGTCGGCCTGCCAGACCATCCGGAGGATCTGGATGTATTCGTCCGAACGCTCGTACCGCTCCGCCTTGTTGAGATAGTCGCCCTCGCGGTGCTGCTCCTCGTCACTGCCTCCGGAGATGATGTGGAGGGTGAGCCGGCCGTCGCTGATCCGGTCCAGGGTGGCCAGGGCGCGGGCCGCGTGGGTCGGGAAGATCACGCCGGGGCGGTGGGCGAGGATCGGGCGGACGCGTTCGGTGTGGGTGGCGACGAACTGGGCGACCTGGAAGGCGTCCGGGGAGGCCGAGTGGTAGGCGACCAGGGTGTGGTCGAAGCCGCCGTCGTCCAGGGCGCGGGCGTACCTGCGCAGGTGGTCGACGTCGAGGCCGGTACGGCTGGCGGCGGCGGGGCCGGAGGCTCCGGAGTCGGTGTGGACGGCGCTGATGAACTCGACGGGCATGGTGGACTCCTGTGTCGTAAAAGTCACTTGAGGAGAGAGGTGTCGGCGGACTTCGCCACGTCGACGTTCGGGTCGAGGACGCCGATGCCGTTCATGAGGTCGGCGACGCCCTGGACGGTCTTGTTCACGTCGGAGGTGACCGGCAGCACCTGGCTGTACGCGGCGGAGGCAAGCGTCCTGGCGACGGAGGCGTCGGCGCCGTTGCGCTGCTCGATGGCCTTCGCGTACGCGTCCTGGTGCGTGCTGGTCCACTTCAGCGCCGTACCGAGCCGCTTGAGGAAGTCAGCCAGCGCGGCCTTCTTCGAGGTGTCGGCGAGTGCCTTGTCGGAGGCGTTGACGAAGCCGACGCCGCTGACCCGGCCGTCCGCCCCGTCGACGAGCAGCCTGCCGCCCTGCTCCAGGCCGACGGCCTGGTAGACACCGAAGGTGGCCCAGATCCTGACCTTCCCGGAGGCGAAGGCGGCCTGCGCGTCGGTCGGCAGCAGGTACTGCACCTGGACGTCCTTGTAGCTGAGCCCGTTCTGCTTGAGGACGTTGGCGAGCAGGTACTCCGCGACGCTGCCCCTGGCAGAGGAGACGACCACCTTCTGGCCCTTGAGGTCCTTGACGCTGTCGATGCCGGAGTCCTTGCGGACGACGATGCCGACGTGCGTGCCGTCGTTCTTGAGGGCGGCGATGTTCTTGATCTTCACCCCGCCGCTGAGCGCCTGCAGGGCGGGCAGGTCGGCCGAGTAGCCGGTGTCGGCGGCGCCCGCCTGCACGGCCTGGTAGAGCGGGGCCGCACCCTCGAACTCGGCCCATTTCACCTTGTACTCGGCGCCCTTGAGGGCGTCGGAGGCGGCGATGATGGTCTGGAGGGTCTTGGCCTGGTCGCCGATGGTGAGGGTGACCTGCCGGCCGGCGGAGGTGTCCGCCGAGGAGTCGGCGCCGCAGGCGCTCAGCGCCAGCAGGGCGGTCATGCTCAGGGTGGCGGCGGCGATTCTGCGGATCACGACGGGGTTCCTTCCAGGGTGCGGGTCACGCCGAGCCAGGTCAGCAGGCGGGCGCGCAGGGTCACGAACTCGAGGGTGGTCAGGTCGCGGGGGCGGGGCAGGTCGACGGTGAGCTCGTGGGCGATTCGGCCGTCGTCCATGACCAGCACCCGGTCGGCGAGCAGCAGGGCCTCCTCCACGTCATGGGTGACCAGCAGGACCGCGCAGCCGTGCGACTGCCAGAGTTCGGCGACGAGTTGCTGGACCTTGCCCCGGGTGAGGGCGTCGAGGGCACCGAACGGCTCGTCCAGGAGCAGCAGTTCGGGCTCCCGGACCAGGGCGCGGGCCAGCGAGACGCGTTGCGCCTGGCCGCCGGAGAGGGTCTTCGGCCACACCCCGGCACGGTCCGCGATGCCCACCTCGTCCAGCGCCTTCGCGGCGAGCGCCCGGTCGGGGCGGCCCGGCAGGCCGAGGACGACGTTGCGCCACACCTTCAGCCAGGGCAGCAGCCGCGGCGACTGGAACGCGGCACTGCGCCGCGCGGGCACGGTCACCTCGCCGCCGATCTCGTCGTCGAGGCCGGCGAGGATCCGCAGCAGCGTCGACTTGCCGCAGCCGCTGTGCCCGAGCAGGGCCACGAACTCGCCCTCCCGGATGTCGAGATCGAGGTCGTGCAGCACGGTGTTGCCGTCGAAGGACCGGGAAAGTCCGCGTGTCTCCACGCTGTTGGCCATGACGCTCACGCCTCGCCCTCGAAGTTGGCCCGCCAGGTCAGCAGCCGGCGCGACAGGATCCGTACGGCGAAGTCGCAGACCAGCCCGAGCAGGGCGTACACGACGAGGCAGAGCACGATCACGTCCGTGCGGAAGTACTGCTGGGCGTTGCTCATCAGATAGCCGAGGCCCGCGTCCGCGTTGATCTGCTCGGCGAAGACCAGCGCCAGCCAGGCCGTCGACAGGGCGTACCGGAGCCCCACGAGGGCGCCGGGCAGTGCGCTCGGCAGGATCACGTACGTGATGAGGCCGAGCCGGCCGAGCCCCATCATGCGGGCGGCCTCGACGAGTTGGGCGTCGGTGGAGCGGATGCCACCGTAGATGTTGAAGTACAGGGGGTAGGTCACGCCGAGGGCGACCAAGGCGATCTTCGGGGTCTCCTCGATGCCGAACCAGACGATGAACAGCGGGATCAGACCCACCCAGGGGATCGCCCGGAACATGCCCATCGAGGAGTCGATGACGTCCTCGCCGAGCCGGAACAGCCCGGCCAGCAGAGAGAGGACGAGGGCGACGGTGGCGCCGATGAGGAAGCCGATGGCGGCCCGGCGGCCCGAGGCGGCGATGGCGCGGGGCAGTTCGCCGTCCTTGGTCAGGTCGACGGCCTGCTTGATCACGTCCACCGGTGAGGCGAGCACGGACTCGGGGAGGACGCCGGTGGCCGAGGCCAGGAACCAGAGCAGGACCAGGCCGACGGGTCCGGCGGCGCGGCGCACGGAACGGGGCACGGCCGGCCGACGGCCCTGCCGGACGGTACCGCGGATCGTTACCCGACCGGCGGGGGGCGCGGCCTGCGGCGCGGGTACGGCGGCCTTCAGCGATTCGGTCGTCATGAGGAACCCCCCACGGCAGAAGGCGATCCGGACGGCAAGGGACCGGCAGGCGGGGGGCTGGACGGCGACGGACCGGACGGCAAGGGACCGGCAGGCGGGGGGCTGGACGGCGACGGACCGGACGGCAAGGGACCGGCAGGCGGGGGGCTGGACGGCGACGCACCGGACGGCAAGGCGCCGGACGCCGACGGCCCGGATGGCAGGGCGCCGGACGCCGACGGACCGGACGACACAGACCCGGACGGCAGGGGTCCGGTCGCGGCCGGGCGGTCCGGGTCGGCGGACCAGGCGGACCAGGAGCCGGGGAACAGGACCGCCTCGAACCCGGCGATCTCCAGCGCGGCGATCTGGTGGGCGGCGGTGACCCCGGAGCCGCAGTAGACGCCGACCCGCGTGCCCGCGTCCGCGCCGGCCCTCTCGAACCGCTCGCGCAGCGCGCCGGCCGGCAGGAAGGTGCCGTCGGCCGCGAGGTTCTCGCCGGTCGGCACGGACACCGCCCCCGGGATGTGCCCGGCACGCGGGTCCACCCGCTCGACCTCGCCCCGGTACCGTTCGCCGGCACGCGCGTCCAGCAGCAGCCCGGTGGCGGCGAGTTCGGCGGCGCCGTCGGCGTCCGTCACGGGCAGCGCACCGGCCCGGAGTACGACGTCTCCGGGCGCCGGAGCGGCGGGGATCCCGGTCTCCAGCGGCAGTCCGGCCGCCCGCCAGGCACCCAGGGCCCCGTCGAGGAGCGTGACGTCGGTGATCCCCGCGTACCGCAGCAGCCACCAGGCCCGTGCGGCCGCCGTGTTGCCCAGGTCGTCGTGGACCACGACGCGCCGGCCCTGCCGGACGCCCCAGCGCCGTGCCGCCGCCTGCAAAGCGGCGAGGTCGGGCAGCGGGTGCCGGCCACCCCGCGGCGAAGGCGGCGCGGCCAGCTCGGTGTCGAGGTCGACGTACACCGCGCCCGGGATGTGGCCGTCGGCGTAGTGGTCCCGGCCGTGCGGGTCGCCCAGCGCCCAGCGGACGTCGAGGACGGTGGGCGGCCGGCCGGAGTCGAGCAGCTCGCGCAGTTCGGCGACGGTGGTCGTGACCGGGCGGCTCATGCGAGGCCCTCCGCGATCAGGGGCAGCTCGGGCGAGAGCCGCAGCCGTTCCAGGAACAGCACGACGGTAGCGGCTGCCGTGCGGTGCAGGGCGTCGTTGAGGACGTCGTGGCGGCCGTCGGCGAACTCCACCAGGTGCGCCGGGGAGCCGGCGTAGGCCGCGCGGGCCGCCGCCAGGGGGCTGACCACGTCGTCCTTGCCGTGCAGGGCCAGCACCGGCACCGTTACCCGGTCCCAGGGCAGGTCGGGGAGGTCGGGGGTCTCGTCCAGGGCGCCGCGCCGGAAGGCGGGATCGCCGGTCAGCCGGGCCTGGTGGGTGGGGCAGCCGGTGCGCGCCTCGATCTCCGTCTCCCAGCCGCCCGCCGTCCAGGGCCCGGTGGGCAGTCCGGCCAGGATCAGGGCGTCGACGCCGGGGGCCGGTTCGGCGGCCAGCCGTACGGCGTGGCGGGCGCCGGTGTCCGAGCCGAGCAGCACCTTGGGGCCGGGCAGTGACTCGTCCGAGAGGAGTTTGGCGGCCTCGTCGAGGACCGCCGGATCGGCGACCGGGTCGCCGAGGGCGCGGACGCGGTAGGCGTCGAAGGCGAGCCGGCGGCCGAACCGCTCGTACACACCGCCGTGTTCGCCTCGGCCGGCCAGCACGATCAGCGTGCCGCGTGCGGCGAGGCCTTCGGGTTCGTCCCAGGAGAAGGGCATGAGGGGGCAACTCCCGTTCCGGAGCAGGAGGAGGAAAAGGGGGAAGAGGAGGGAAGCGGAGGGAAGCGGAGGGAAGCGGAGGGAAGAGAAGGGGGGCGAGGGTAGGAGAAGGGAGGAGAGGCGGCCGTCACCGGCACGTGTCAGTCACGCGGCAGGCTCGGTGGGGGCGGCGGGAAGACGCGCGTACGCGCGGGTGATTCAGCGACAGCGGGCGCTGCACGCCACGCCGAAGTCGATGACTCGGCGCTGCGTCAGAAGGGCAGCCGTGGCGGTCGCGTACATGCGTCCATCATGACCGGCGGTGACCGAACGCGTCCAACGATGATTCCGCATCGAAACCGATCAGGGATCGCGATCGGTTGAGTGAGCGGCTACCGTCACCGGTATGCCCCGCCCCGTCCTCGACATCGTGGCCCTGCGCAGCCTGACCGCGGTGGCCGACTGCGGCGGCTTCCACCGTGCCGCCCGCGCGCTCGCCCTCAGCCAGTCGGCGGTGAGCCAGCATGTGCGCAGACTGGAGAAGACGCTGGGGCACCCCGTGGTCGAACGCGAGGGGCGCGGCACCCGTTTCACGCCCGAGGGGCGCCTGCTGCTCGAACAGGCCCGGCGGATCCTGGCCGTCCACGACGAGGCCGTGCGCGTGCTCCTGGACGCGGACGGCGAAACGGTCACCATCGGCTCCACCGAGCACGCGGCCGACCAGTTCCTGCCCCGTCTGACCGCCGCCGTCCAGGAGGTGCGGCCCGGCTGCCGGGTCCGCTACCGCATCGACCGCTCCGCGCGCCTGGTGGAGGCGGTCGAGCGGGGCAGTGTCGACGTGGCGGTGTACGTCACCGAGGCCGCCGCCACCGAGGGCACCCCCGTCGGCGGGCTCCCGCTCTCCTGGCACGCCACCCCCGGCTGGCAGCGGCCCGACGCGCCCTCCCCCGTCCCGCTGGTCGCCATCGAGGAGCCCTGCGCCATCCGCCACCGGGCCATCGCCACCCTCGCCGCCCACGGCGTCCCCGCCACGGTCGTCGGCGACGCCGGCTATCTCGCGGGCGTCCTCGACATCGCCCGCACCGGCCAGGGCGTCGCGCTCATCGCCGCGGTCGGCGCGGCCCCGGACGGCCTGACCCGGTACGGCGGCCTGCCCGCCGTCACCCCCATCCCGATGAGCGCCCTCGCCCGCCCCGGCGCCGACCCCACGACCGTACGGGCCGCGTTCGCCGCCGCGCGCGAACTGCTCGGCGGTGGCGGCCCGGGGGCGGCCCCGGGTGTCACGGGGAGTGGATAGCGCGGCGCTGCCGGGCGAGGACGGCCTCGCGCAGGGCGCCCAGGGCCAGGGCCTGCAGCAGCGCCGACACGACGATCATGCCGACGAAGAACCAGTCCGGCGCAGCCGTGTCCCAGGCCGTCCTGCCGAGCGCCGAGACGAGCGGGAACGCGGGGAAGGTGACCAGCGGCGGCCACAGCCAGGCGAATTCCTGGTCCGGGCCGTCGGCGGCGGCGAGGGAGTCGGCCGCCGCCTTGGCGACGACGACGGCGACCACGGCGAGATAGGCCACCGAGACCCGGTTGGCGACCGTCAGCCGGACAAGGGTGCGCACAGGGCCGGTTGTCATCGGTCGTCCCCCCGGGGCCGGTCGTCGGTTCCTCTTCCTCAGTGAATGGTCGGCCGACGGCGGCGCGCTGTCCTGAGTACCCGTACTCAGTCCTGCCCGGCGGAGGCCAGCGCGTACAACTCCGCCAGCCGTTCCCGCGACTCCTCGTCCGTCGGTGTGTAGGTCACCATGCGCGCCCCGGTCTCGCGGTTCAGCCACAGATCCGTGTGGTCCAGAGAGAGAAAGCCGACGTACGGGTTGAGGAACTGCTTGGTCCGGGTGCGCGGGTCCACCACCTCGTAGCGCTCCCAGTTCGCGCGGAACTCCGCGGACTCCGCCGTCAGTCGCTTGACCAGCATCTTCCAGGCGGGCTCGCCGAGATGACCGGCCATCGAGGCACGGAGTTTCGCGGCCATCAGACGGCGGGTCTCCTCCAGGTGCACGATCGAGCGGCGCCACTCGGGGTGGGTGTAGACGAGGATCATGCAGTTGCGGTCCTCGGGCGGGACCGCTTCCAGGTCACCCATCAGACGGGCGTAGGTGCGGTTGTAGGCGAGGATGTCGTAACGGCTGTTCTGGATGCAGGCCGGGAAGGGCTCCAGGGCGCGCAGCATCTGATGCAGCGCCGGGGTGACGCCCGTGCAGCTCGCGGCCGGGGTCGGGTCGACGGCACCGGCCAGCTGGAAGAGGTGGGCACGCTCGCTGCCGTCGAGCAGGAGGGCGCGGGCGAGGGCGTCCAGGACCTGCACGGAGACCTGGATGTCCCGGGCCTGTTCCAGCCAGGTGTACCAGGTCACGCCGACCGCGGAGAGGTGCGCGACCTCCTCGCGGCGCAGGCCGGGCGTGCGGCGGCGGGCGCCGTGCGGCAGGCCCACCTGCTCCGGGGAGATCCGCTCCCGGCGGCTGCGCAGGAACACGGCGAGTTCGCTGCGCCGGATGCCGGCACTGCGGTTCGCCTGGGCGGGCGCGGTCGCCCTCGCCGTCCACCGCTCCGGCGCGGTCCCCCTCGCCGGCGCCGTCGCGCGAACCGCGTCATGGGCCGAGGTCGTCATGGCTCCAGCCTGCCCCTCCGCGGATCCTGTTGCCAGGTACTTCTTCTACCAGGATAAGAAGACTCTGGTACCACTCTGAGTGCCGCAGCAGGCTCAGGACCATGACCGAAACCGTCACCACTCCGGCCGTACGGTCCCCGTCCGCGCCACCCGCGCTCGGCGGGCCCGGACTGTTCACCGTCCTGCTGGCCGCGGCCCTGCCCCTCGTCGACTTCTTCATCGTCAATGTCGCCCTGCCCACCATCGGAACCGATCTGCACGCCGGCGAGGCGGTCCTGGAACTCGTCGTCGCCGGGTACGGCGTCGCCTACGCCGTGCTGCTCGTGCTCGGCGGCCGGCTCGGCGACCTGTTCGGGCGCCGCCGGCTCTTCCTCGCCGGCATGGCCGCCTTCGGCCTGACCTCGCTGGCCTGCGGACTCGCGCCCGGCGCCTGGTCGCTGGTGGCCGCCCGGGTCGCCCAGGGCGCCGCGGCCGCCGCGATGCTCCCGCAGGTCCTCGCCACCATCCAGGCCGCCACCAGCGGCGGCCGCCGCGCCAAGGCCATGAGCCTGTACGGCGCCACCGCCGGCCTTTCGATGGTCGCCGGGCAGATACTCGGCGGGGTGCTGGTCGCCGCCGACCTCGCGGGCACCGGCTGGCGCGCCGTGTTCCTCGTCAACGTGCCGGTCGTGGTCGTCGGGCTGGTGCTCGGCGCGCGGTTCGTGCCGGAGACGCGGTCGCAGAAGCCCGAGCCCGTCGACGGACCCGGCACCGTCCTGCTCGCCCTCTCCCTGCTGACCCTGCTCGCCCCGCTCACCGAGGGCCGGGCGGCGGGCTGGCCGCTGTGGACCTGGCTGTCGCTGGCCGCGTTCCCGGGGGTGGCGTCCGCCTTCTACGCCGTGGAGCGCCGCGCCGACCGGGCCGGCCGTACCCCGCTGGTCCCGCCGAGCCTGTTCGAACTCGCCTCGCTGCGCCGCGGTCTGGTGATGATGGTGCCGTTCTCCATCGGCTTCAGCGGGTTCATGTTCGTGATCGCCGTGGCCCTGCAGAGCGGGGAGCGGATGGACCCGGTCCCGGCGGGGCTGGCGCTCGCGCCGATGGCCGTCGCCTTCCTGTTCGTGTCGCTGGCCGGGCCGCGGCTGATCGCCCGGTACGGCAGCCGGGTGGTGTCCGCCGGGTCCGTGCTCCAGGGGATCGGTATCGTCCTCATCATGCTGGCCGCCTGGCGGGACTGGCCGCACCTGGACTTCGCCGGGCTGCTCCCCGGGGTCGCGGTCGCCGGGGCCGGTCAGGCCCTCCAACTCCCCAACGTGCTGCGGCTGGTGATGTCGGAGGTGCCGGCCGCGCGGGCCGGCGTCGGCAGCGGCGTGATGGTCACCACGCAGCAGTCCGCCCTGGCCCTGGGCGTGGCCACCCTGGGCACCCTGTTCCTCTCCCTGGTCCCGCACCAGGGCACCCGGGACGCCCTGGTCATCACGCTGCTGGCGCAGCTGGGTCTGGTGGTGCTGACCGGACTGCTCAGTCTGCGGCTGCCGCGGACGGTGCGCTGAGCGGGCCTCAGCCCGCGGGACCGCCCAGTTCGAACCACACGTTCTTGCCGGTCCCCAGCCGGGTGGTGCCCCAGCGCCGGGCCAGCCGGTTCACCAGGAACAGGCCCCGCCCGTGCTCCTCCTCGGGCGACGCCCGGCGCAGCCTGGGCAGTTGCGGCACGTCGTCGCCGACCTCGCAGCGCAGCACGTCGGTGCGCAGCAGCCGCAGGCTGATCGGGCGGGAGGCGTGCCGTACGGCGTTGGTGACGATCTCGCTGACCAACAGCTCGGCGGTGTCGGTGAGTTCCTCCAGGCCCCAGCCGGCCAGGGCCTGCCGGGTCAGTCGGCGGGCCCGGCCGGGGCTGCCGACCTCCGGATCGAAGGTCCAGTAGGCCACGTCGCTCGGCGCGATGCCGTCGAAGCGGGCGGCGAGCAGCGCGATGTCGTCGTCCCGGTCGCCCGGCCCGAGCATGTCGAGGACCTCGTCGCACAGCGCCTCCAGCGGGGGCGGCCGGTCAGGGCCGGTCAACTGGGCGGTGGCGGCGAGCCGTTCGCGCAACTGTTCGATGCCGGTCCACACGTCACGCAGCCGGGACTCGACCAGGCCGTCGGTGTACAGGAGCAGGGTCGCCCCGGCGGGGGCGTCCAGCTCGACCGCCTCGAAGTCGATGCCGCCGACGCCGATCGGGGCGCCCGGCGGCACCGCGAGGACCTCCGTCTTGCCGCCGGGGTGCAGCAGGATCGGCGGCGGATGGCCGGCGTTGGCGACCGTGATGCGGTGCGAGACCGGGTCGTAGACGACGTACAGGCAGGTCGCCATCCGGTCGGTGCCCAGCCGCTGGGCCTGCTCGTCGAGGTGGTGGAGCACCTCCTGCGGGGGCAGGTCGAGGCCGGCCAGGGTGAGCGCGGTGGTGCGCAGCTGGCCCATGACGGCGGCCGAGGTCATGGAGTGCCCCATGACGTCGCCGACGACGAGGGCCACCCGGCTGCCGGGCAGCGGGATCGCGTCGTACCAGTCGCCCCCGACGCGCGCGGTCTCGGCGGCGGGGAGATAGCGGACGGCCAGCCGGACGCCGGTGGGCCGGGGCAGGGAATGCGGCAGCATCGCGCGCTGCAGCCGGTCGGCGATGAAGGCCTCGCGGCTGTAGAGCACCGCCTTGTCGACGCCGAGCGCGGTGTGGGTGGCCAGCTGGGCGGCGACCAGGAGGTCGGCGGGCTCGAACGCCGGGCGTTCCGGGCGGCGCAGGAAGACCACCGCGCCGGTGACCCGGCGGCGGCCGCGCAGCGGGGCGAGGATCGCGTGCGTACCGGCCCAGCCGTTCAACGCGCTGTCCTCGCCGACGAGTTCGCTCAGCGCGGCCCGGGTGGCCGGGTCGTCGGCGAACACCGGCCGGACCCCGCGCAGCACCTCGGCGAGCGCGCCGCCGGGCACCACCTCGCTCCAGTCGGCCGCGTCCAGGTCGTCCTGCTCGTCGTCCACGGTCTCCGCCGGCCAGACCAGGCCCTCGGCGCCGGGGCCCTTGATCCGGTCGGTGCGGCGCAGCCGCAGCACGGCGGGTCCTGCGGGGCGTTCGTCGCCGACCGGCAGCGGGTCGCGCAGATAGACGAGGGCCGCGTCCGAGTAGGTCGGTACGGCGGCCCGGCACAGGCCGAGCACGATCTCGTCGGTGTCGAAGCCGCGGGCGATCCGGCGGGTGGCGGCGCCGACGTAGCGCAGCCGGTCCTCGTCCGGGGCCTTGGGCAGGGCGGCGGGCCGGGGCTGCGGAGCGACGGTGTCCTCGCTCACGCCGAGCGCGGCCTGTGCCGCCAGCGCGTCGGCCAGGGCGATGTCGTCCACCACGAAGTCCTCCCGGTCCATGCGCCGCAGGAACACCGCCACGCCCACGACGGCGTCGGGCGCGCGCAGCGGGGCGAGCAGGACCCTGTTCCCCTGCGGGAAGCGGGAAGCGGTCCCCAGCAGCTCACTGAGAGCCTCCTCGACGTCGTCCGGTCCTCTGCCGTGCGTTCTGCCGCACCGCAGGAACCCGGCCAGCGCGCCGTCGGACGGCACCGGGACGACGGCCGGGGGCGTGCCGCCCATCAGGCCGTCGAGTTCGGCCGGCAGTCCGTCCAGCCGCAGGCGCAACGGGCCGTCCGGGTCCCGCCGTTGCTCGGCGAGGTAGACGAACACCCCGTCCGCCAGGTCCGGGACGGTCGACAGGCACAGCTCCCTGACGACCTGGACCGTGCCCTCGGCGCGAGCGATCCGGCGGCCGGAGACGGCCAGGAAACGTTGAGGATCCGGCAGCATCGCCTCTCCGTGCCGGTGGCCGCTTCAGTTAAGGTCGCTCTCATCTTGAGCCTTGGTCAATGCCGTGTCCAGGGTTTCCGCCGGTACACCAAGTCGGGCTCGTGGTCCGAGGGTTGGTCCGGCGGCCCGGATCTGCACCGGGAACGGCCTGTCCAGCGGCGGGAACCCGGGCGGCCGGACACGGCTTGGCCAACTCGCTGTGAAGAAATCCCCGTTGATGTTGGTCGTGCTGCACACTCCTTGCGTCGACACGTGCCGAACGGCAGATCGGGCACCGACTCGGAGGCGTCATGTCACAGATCGACTCGAGCAAGGTCAGCCGCTGGGACCAGCACGGGCGGGAACACACGGTGCGGGTGGAGCGCACCGGCATCCAGCGCACGATCAGGTGTGACACCTGCGGCTGGCGGCAGAGGGCGCAGTTCCTGCCCTGGCTGAAGGCGGAGGAGCACCTGGCCGAGGCCCACCAGGCCACGGTGGACCCCGCGGGAGCCCAGCCCTCCCGATGAGTTTCCGCCGCCGGGAGAGTCGTACACACGACCGCACCCGACGGAAGGACGACCGATGACCGTGTCCCCGCTCCATGCCACCCTGCGCCGTCACGTCGAGGACGGAACGGTCCCCGGGGCAGTCGGGCTGGTCGCCCGGGGTACCGACGTCGAGGTCGTGACCGTCGGCGACCTGGATGCCGAGGGGTCCGCGCCGATGACCCGGGAGTCGATCTTCCGGATCGCGTCGATCACCAAGCCGGTCACCGCGGCGGCGGTGCTGATGCTGGTGGACGAGGGCCGGATCGGGCTCGACGACCCGGTGGCCGAGTGGCTCCCCGAGCTGGCCAAGCCGGTGGTGGTCCGGACGCCCGCGAGCCCCGTCGACGACGTCGTGCCGGCCGACCGCCCGGTCACCGTGGAGGACCTGCTCAGTTTCCGCGCCGGCTGGGGCCTTCCCGACGACTTCACGCTGCCCGCCGCGCGGGCCCTGTTCACGGTGCAGGACCACGGCCGTCCCCTCCAGGAGTGGCCGGACCCGGACACCTGGCTGAGCCTGCTCGCCCAGGTGCCGATGCTGCACCAGCCGGGCGAGGCCTGGCTGTACGGCACCTCGTCCGCCCTGCAGGGCATCCTGGTCGCCCGGGCGACCGGCGACACGTTCCCCGACTTCCTGGCGGAGCGGATCTTCGAGCCGCTGGGCATGCGGGACACGGCGTTCGACGTGCCGGCGTCGAAACGGGACCGCTTCACCTCGTCCTACGCCCCCGCCGAGGACGGCACCCCGCGCCTGACGGACACCCCGGACGGCGACTTCAGCCGCCTCCCGCGCTTCCCCTCGGGCGGCGGGGGCCTGGTCTCCACGGCCGACGACTGGCTCGCGTTCGCCCGGCTGCTGCTGAACGCGGGCGCCGCCCCGGACGGCCGCCGGCTCCTGTCCGCCACCTCGGTCAGCCGGATGACCACCAACCATCTGACGGCGACCCAGCGCGAGCGTGCCACCCTCTTCCTGGAGGGCCAGGGCTGGGGCTACGGCGGCCAGGTCGACGTCACCCCGGCCGACCCCTGGAACGTCCCCGGCCGCTACGGCTGGGTCGGCGGCACCGGCACCACCGCGCACCTGGTCCCCACCACCGGCACGGTCACGGTCCTGCTGACCCAGGTGGCCATGACGGGCCCGACCCCGAACCCGCTGATGCGGGACTTCTGGCGGGTCACGGCGTAGCTCGCGCAATACGCCGTTCGGGTGACATGGGACGTGAGCATCGCGAGGTCAGCGCACCGGCCGCCACCTGCCGCTTTACCCGGCTCCAAGGCCGTTCGCACCGCTCCCGGCGCCTTGCCGGGTCGCCGGTTCACCCGATCGGGCCAAGCCTGGAGGAGTCCTCCTCTCTCTCGACAGGAGCTCTCCATGCACCTCACTCAGCACCCGATGTCCCGTGCCCTCGCCGCCGGTGCCCTCGCCGTGTCCCTGGTCGCCGGCGGTACCGCCGGCGCCTTCGCCGCGGACGCCGCATCGAGCCCCGGCGTGGGCGCCAAGCCGACGCCGAGCCCGTCCAAGTCCACCGCGGCCTCGATCACGATCAAGGCGAACACGACATCGGTGAACGCCGGTGGCTCGGTGACCTTCACCGGCCGCACCTCCGGTCTGAAGGTCGGCTGGCCGCTGGTGCTCCAGCACCAGAAGGCCGGCAAGTGGATCCCGCTCAAGGCGACCTCGAAGATCAAGAACGGCAGCTCCTACTCGCTGACCGCGAAGCTCAACACCGTGGGCACCGAACATCTGCGGATCTCCGCGGTCGGCAAGAAGGTCTACTCGCCGGCCGTGACGGTCAAGGTGAGCTGAGGCCGCGCAGCAGCAGGTCCACCAACGAGGCGAAGTCCGCTTCGGCCTCCGGCCGCACCCACTCGCGGGCGTAGCCCGGGTCGTGGAAGCGGCCGGTGGCCTGGAAGACGACCCGGGCCGCCGCGGCGGGGTCGGCCACCGTGAAGGCACCCGTGCCGGCCCCGTCCCGGAGGATCTCGGCGAGCTGCCCGGTCAGGTCGTCGATGTGCTCGGTGACCGCCGGGCCGCTCTCGTCGGCCAGCACCATGTAGGTGGCGAACAGCTCCGGGTCGTCGCCCGCCTTGCGGCGCTTGGCGTCGAAGAGCGCCCACAGCCAGTCGCGCAGCCGCTCCTTCGGAGGCCGGTCATCGGCCACGATGACCGACAGCACCAGCGACGTGCGGTCCAGCCACCGCTTGGTCACCGCCTCGCGCAGCGCCGCCTTGGTCCGGAAGTGCCGGTAGACACTGCCGTGGCTGACGCCGAGCGCGCGGGCCACGTCCACCACGGTGGCCTTGGCCGGGCCGTGCCGGCGCAGGACCTCCTCGGTCGCCTGAAGGATGCGTTCGGCGGTGAGGGTCGGGGGCGGGGAGGTGGCTGCCATGACCTAGACGGTACCCAACGCCGACGTCAGTGCTCGGTGCCCAGGTGGGACATCTGCGCGGCGGGGTAGCGGGTGCCCGCCGCCGCGTCCGCCGGTACGGCCGCCTCGATCGCCGCCAGGTCGGCCGCGTCCAGGGTGACCTCCAGCGCCCCGAGGGACTCGGCGAGCCGCTCGCGGGTGCGGGCGCCGACGAGCGGCACGATGTCGTTGTCGTGCTGCGAGCCCCGCGAGAGCACCCAGGCGATGGCGATCTGCGCGACGGTCACGCCCTTCTCGTCGGCGATCTTGCGCAGCGCCTCGACGAGGTCGAGGTTGTGCTGGAGGTTCTCGCCCTGGAAGCGGGGCGAGAAGGCCCGGAAGTCGCCCGCGCCGAGCTGCCGGTCACGGGTGAAGTGGCCGGAGATCAGGCCCCGGGAGAGCACGCCGTACGCGGTGATGCCGATACCCAGCTCACGGGTGGTGGGCAGGATCTCCCGCTCGATGTCGCGGGTGATGATCGCGTACTCGATCTGCAGGTCGGCGATGGGGGCGGTGGCGGCGGCCCGGCGGATGTTGGCCACGCTCGCCTCACTGAGGCCGATGTGCCGGACGTACCCCTTCTCGACCAGTTCGGCGATGGCGCCGACCGTCTCCTCGATCGGCACGTCCGGGTCGACACGGGCGATCCGGTAGACGTCGATGTGGTCGACGCCGAGGCGCTGGAGGGAGTAGGCGGCGAAGTTCCTCACGGCGGCCGGGCGGCCGTCGTAGCCGCTCCAGCCACCGTCCGGGTCGCGCAGGGCGCCGAACTTGACGCTGGTCAGGGCCTTTTCACGGAGGGCGGCGGGGGCGGTGCGCAGGGCCTCGCCGATCAGCATCTCGTTGTGGCCCATGGCGTAGAAGTCACCGGTGTCGAGCAGGGTCACGCCGGCGTCGAGGGCGGCGTGGACGGTGGCGATCGACTCGGCACGGTCGGCCTCGCCGTACAACGCGGACATACCCATGCAGCCGAGGCCGAGGGCGGAGACCTGGGGGCCGGTGGATCCGAGGGTGGTGGTGTGCATCGTCATGGCTCCACCCTGGCATGACAGCTGACAGATTTCAATATCTGTCATTCCATAGCGCCCGACTGGTCCAGACCTATTGACGGGAGGTCTGGACCACGAGCATTGTCATGACTACGACATCCGTGCGCCCCACCCCGACCCCACCGGGAGGCCCCGCATGATCCGCCGCGCCCTCGCCCTGCTCGCCGCAGCGCTCGCGACCGCGACCCTCACCCAACTCCCCGCCGCCGCCCCCGCCTCCGCCGCCGACACCTGCGCGGTGAAGTCGCGGCCGGCCGGAAAGGTCCTGCAGGGCTATTGGGAGAACTGGGACGGCTCCGCCAACGGCGTCCACCCGCCCTTCGGCTGGACCCCGATCACCGACTCCCGGATCGCCGCCCACGGCTACAACGTGATCAACGCGGCCTTCCCCGTGATCCGTTCCGACGGGACGGCCCTGTG
The DNA here is from genome assembly GCF_040682795.1 of Streptomyces sp. NPDC051105. Classification (NCBI taxonomy): domain Bacteria; kingdom Bacillati; phylum Actinomycetota; class Actinomycetes; order Kitasatosporales; family Streptomycetaceae; genus Streptomyces; species Streptomyces sp. NPDC051105. Next base: position 550,714 of record NZ_JBFBBR010000004.1, read on the forward strand.
GGAGGACGGCATGGACGCGGGCGTGAAGGTGGCGACGCCCGCGGAGATGTGCGCGGCGAAGGCCGCCGGCCAGACCGTCCTGCTGTCGATCGGCGGCGCCGCGGCCGGCATCGACCTGAGCTCGTCCGCCGTGGCCGACAGGTTCGTCGCGACGATCGTCCCGATCCTCAAGAAGTACAACTTCGACGGCATCGACATCGACATCGAGACCGGCCTGGTGGGCAGCGGGTCGATCACCCAGCTCTCCACGTCGCAGGCCAACCTGGTCCGCATCATCGACGGGGTCCTCGCCCAGATGCCGGCGGGCTTCGGCCTGACGATGGCCCCGGAGACGGCGTACGTCACCGGCGGCAGCATCACCTACGGCTCGATCTGGGGCGCCTATCTGCCGATCGTCAAGAAGTACGCCGACAACGGCCGGCTGTGGTGGCTCAACATGCAGTACTACAACGGCAGCATGTACGGCTGCTCCGGCGACTCCTACTCGGCGGGCACGGTGGCCGGCTTCACTGCCCAGACCGACTGCCTCAACAAGGGCCTGGTCGTGCAGGGTACGACGATCAAGGTGCCGTACGACAAGCAGGTGCCGGGGCTGCCCGCGCAGTCGGGAGCGGGCGGCGGCTACATGTCACCGAGCCTGGTCGCCCAGGCCTGGAACCACTACGGCACGTCCCTCAAGGGCCTGATGACCTGGTCGCTCAACTGGGACGGCTCGAAGAACTGGACGTTCGGCGACAACGTGAAGGCACTGCAGCATCGCTGAGCAGAGCCACCGAACCCAAAACGCCCACCCTCCATCCGACCGAGTCGGCTGGAGGGTGGGCGAAAAGCGGCGGGACCCCGGACCTAGTGCTGGGACCGGAAGGGTTCACCGGCCCGGCAAACCTTGCCGGTTACAGCACTAGCAGCCCAGCAGGCGCCCGGCGAGGTAACCCTCGATCTGGTCCAGCGAGATCCGCTCCTGCTTCATCGAGTCACGCTCCCGGACCGTCACCGCGTTGTCCTCGAGCGTGTCGAAGTCGACGGTCACGCAGTACGGCGTACCGATCTCGTCCTGGCGGCGGTAGCGGCGGCCGATGGCGCCGGCGTCGTCGAACTCGATGTTCCAGTTCTGCCGCAGGGCGGCGGCCAGTCCCTTGGCCTTCGGGGACAGCTCGGGGTTGCGGGACAGCGGCAGGACCGCGACCTTGACCGGCGCCAGGCGGTGGTCGAGACGCAGCACCGTGCGCTTCTCCAGCTTGCCCTTGGCGTTCGGCGCCTCGTCCTCGACGTAGGCGTCGAGCAGGAACGCCAGCATCGCGCGGCCGACACCGGCCGCCGGCTCGATGACGTACGGCGTCCAGCGCTCCCCGGCCTCCTGGTCGAAGTAGGAGAGGTCCTGGCCGGAGGCCTTGGAGTGGGCACCCAGGTCGTAGTCGGTGCGGTTGGCGACACCCTCCAGCTCGCCCCACTCGTTGCCGCCGAACTGGAAGCGGTACTCGATGTCGGCGGTGCGCTTGGAGTAGTGGGAGAGCTTCTCCTTCGGGTGCTCGTACCACCGCATGTTCTCTTCACGCAGGCCCAGGCCGGTGTACCAGTTCCAGCGCTGCTCCATCCAGTACTCCTGCCACGTCTCGTCCTCGCCCGGCTTGACGAAGAACTCCATCTCCATCTGCTCGAACTCGCGGGTGCGGAAGATGAAGTTGCCGGGCGTGATCTCGTTGCGGAAGGACTTGCCCATCTGCGCGATGCCGAACGGCGGCTTGCGGCGCGAGGTGGTCTGCACCTGGGCGAAGTTGGTGAAGATGCCCTGCGCGGTCTCGGGGCGCAGGTAGGCGACCGAACCGCTGTCCTGGGTCGGGCCGAGGTGCGTCGACAGCAGACCGGAGAACTGCTTGGGCTCGGTGAACTGGCCCTTGTTGCCGCAGTTCGGGCAGTTCACATCGGCCAGGCCGTTCTCCGGGAGGCGGCCGTGCTTGGCCTCGTAGGCCTCCTCCAGGTGGTCGGCGCGGAACCGCTTGTGGCAGGCGGTGCACTCGGTCAGCGGGTCCGTGAAGGTGGCGACATGGCCGGAGGCCACCCAGACCTCCGGGGCCAGGATGACGGACGAGTCGATACCCACCACGTCCTCGCGCGACGTCACCATGTAGCGCCACCACTGACGCTTCAGGTTCTCCTTCAGCTCGACACCGAGCGGCCCGTAGTCCCAGGCGGCACGCTGTCCGCCGTAGATCTCACTGCACGGGAATACGAAGCCACGGCGCTTGCTCAGGCTGACGATGGTGTCGATCTTGTCGGCGGCCACGGTGCTCTCTTCATTACGACGACGGGCGACGAAGCGAGATGCTTCAGAGCGAATGCTTCAGGTTACCGGCGGGGGCTCCCCCTCGACCAAATCGGTCCCCCATGACGGACAGACCGCCCAGGGCTTACCGAGGTCTTGCCGGTGGTTGTTGACAACGGTTTCCATATTTGTTGAAAATGACTCTCATGAACGTACGACGCCGCCTCATACCCGCGGCCGCCGCGGCCACCGTCACCGCGCTCGGCATGGCGACCCTCACCGCCTGCGGAGGTGACGCCACGGCGGCCCAGACCGGCAAGTTCGATGTCGTCGCGTCCTTCTACCCGATGGCCTTCCTCGCCGACCGGATCGGCGGGAACCACGTCCACGTCACCAGTCTCACATCGCCCGGCCAGGAACCGCACGACCTGGAGATCAGCCCCAAGCAGATCATCGGGATCGAGAAGTCCGACGCCGTCCTCTATCTGAAGAACCTCCAGCCCTCCGTCGACGACGCCGTCGCCCAGTCCTCGGTGCGGACGAAGATCGACGCGGCCTCCCTGACCTCGCTGGAGGAGCACGGCAACGAGGTCGGCGGCCACGCGGCCACGCACGACACCTCGAAGAACGAGGAGCTGTCCGGCCTCGACCCCCACATCTGGCTGGACCCGGTCCGCTACGCCCAGGTCGCCGAGGGGGTCGGCAAGGCCTTCGAGAAGGCCGACCCGGACCACGCGGCCGACTACCGGAAGAACACCGCCGCCCTGGTCGAGAAGCTGGACGCCCTCAACACCCAGTTCAAGGACGGCCTGGCGAACACGAGGACCAAGGTCTTCATCACCACCCACGCGGCCTTCGGCTACCTCGCCGAGCGCTACGGCCTGACCGAGGAGGCCATCAACGGCCTCGACCCGGAGTCCGAGCCGAGCGCCGCCCGCGTGAAGGACCTGGAGGCCATGGCCAAGGCCGACGGCGTCAGCACCGTGTTCTACGAGACGCTCGTCAGCGACAAGACCGCGAAGACCATCGCCGCCGACGCCGGACTGAGGACGGATGTCCTCGACCCGATCGAGGGCATCACCGCCAAGTCCCGCGGCAAGGACTACTTCGCCGTCCAGGAAGCCAACCTCAAGGCCCTCCAGACGGCTCTGGGCACCAAGTGAGCGGAGACGAGATGACCACCGGCGAGCCCGTCATATCCCTGCGCGGTGTCACCGCCGAGCTGGGCTCGCGCCCTGTGCTGCGTGGCATCGACCTCACCGTGCACCGCGGTGAGGTCGTCGCGCTGCTCGGCGCGAACGGCTCCGGCAAGTCGACCGCGATCCGCACGATCATCGGCCAGGTACCGGTCAGCGGCGGCGAGATCACCCTGTTCGGGACCCCGCGCCGTACCTTCCGCGACTGGTCCCGGGTCGGCTACGTCCCGCAGCGCACCACCGCCGCGGGCGGTGTCCCCGCCACCGTCACCGAGGTCGTCTCCGCCGGCCGCCTCTCCCGCACCCGCTTCGGCCTCTTCCGCAAGGCCGACCACCAGGCGGTCCGGGACGCGCTCGGCCTGGTCGGGATGGCGGACCGGGCCAAGGACAACGTCGAGGCGCTCTCCGGCGGCCAGCACCAGCGGGTGCTGATCGCCCGCGCCCTGGTCGCCCGGCCCGAACTGCTGATCATGGACGAGCCGATGGCGGGCGTCGACCTGGCCAGCCAGGAGATCCTCGCGCGGACGCTGCGTGAGCAGGTCGAGCAGGGCACCACGGTCCTGCTGGTGCTGCACGAACTGGGCCCGCTGGAGCCGCTGATCGACCGCGCGGTCGTGCTGCGCGACGGCTGCGTCCTGCACGACGGCCCGCCGCCGCGCGCGGTCGGCCAGCACGCCCTCCCCGGCCACGACCACGTACACCCCCACGAGCACGCGCCGATCCGCACGGGACTGCTGAGCTGATGGACTTCCTGAACTACGCCTTCATGCAGCGGGCCCTGCTCGCCGCCGTCCTGGTCGGCCTCACCGCCCCCGCCATCGGCATCTACCTGGTCCAGCGCCGCCAGGCCCTGATGGGCGACGGCATCGGCCACGTGGCCATGACCGGCGTCGGCCTCGGCTTCCTGCTCTCGACCTCCCCGGTGTGGATGGCCACGGGCGTCTCCGTGCTCGGCGCGATCCTGATGGAGCTGATCCGCTGGTACGGCAGGACCCGCGGCGACATCGCCCTCGCGATGCTCTTCTACGGCGGGATGGCCGGCGGGGTGATGCTGATCAACCTCGCGCCGGGCGGCTCCAACGCCAACCTGATGTCGTACCTCTTCGGCTCGCTGTCGACGGTGTCGGAGTCGGACGTGACCGCGATCTGCGTACTCGCCGCCTTCGTCCTCCTGGTCACCCTCGGCCTGCGCCGGCAGCTGTTCGCGGTGAGCCAGGACGAGGAGTTCGCCCGGGTGACGGGCCTGCCGGTGCGGGCGCTGAACCTGCTGACGGCGATCACCGCGGCGGTCACGGTGACGGTCGCGATGCGGGTGGTGGGCCTGCTGCTGGTGTCGGCGCTGATGGTGGTCCCGGTGGCCGCCGCCCAGCAGCTCAGCCGGAGCTTCGCGGCCACGTTCGCGATCGCCGTCGCGATCGGCGTGACGGTGACGACCGGGGGCACGATCACGTCGTACTACCAGTACGTTCCGCCGGGCGCGACGATCGTGCTGCTGACGATCGCCGCGTTCATCGTGCTGAGTCTGCTGGCCGCACCGCTGGCCCGGCGACGCGCCCGCGCGGCCGCCGCGCGGCGGCCCGCCGGGGACCCGGCGGAGTGCGCGATTCCGGCCGGCCGGGGGACCGCCGACGAGGTCGGCGTCTGACCGCGCACAGTCCGGGCTGGCACAATGGCCCGGCAGAAGCAGTGAAGTGAGGAGGCAACCGGTGACGACCGCTGGACCGCCCGTGAAGGGCCGCTCGACCCGTCAGCGGGCAGCCGTGGCGGCGGCCCTGGACGAGGTCGAGGAGTTCCGCAGCGCGCAGGAACTGCACGACATGCTCAAGCACAAGGGCGACTCGGTGGGCCTCACCACGGTCTACCGCACGCTCCAGAACCTCGCCGACGCCGGCGAGGTGGACGTCCTGCGCACGTCCGACGGCGAGTCCGTCTACCGCCGTTGCTCCACGGGCGAACACCACCACCACCTGGTCTGCCGCGTGTGCGGCAAGGCGGTGGAGGTCGAGGGGCCCGCGGTCGAGAAGTGGGCGGAGGCGATCGCCGCCGAGCACGGGTACGTCAACGTCGCCCACACCGTCGAGATCTTCGGGACGTGCGCGGACTGCGCCGGGACCGCCGGGAGCTGCTGAGCTACCCGCGCGTGAGGTGCCGGTCGAGGAGCGCACGCAGCCGGTCGGCGTCGGCGGGGTCCTCGAGACCCCGTTTGGGCAGCAGCGTGAAGGCGAGCCCGCCCTTGGTGTCGCTGAACGTGATGAAGAGTTCGGGAGTCTCCCGGTAGCGGGGCTGCGCCGCCCAGTCGACGGTGGTCGAGGTGTGGTCGGTGGTCACCGTCACCCCTGACGCCGTGACGACCGTCCGGAAGACGCCGTTGCGTGCGGCCATGCGCTGCAGAGCCCGTCCCGTCAGCCACGGGAGGACCAGCAACAGGGCCACGAAGACGACGAGCCCGGCCAGCAGACCCACGTTGGCCTGCCGCCCGGTCACCAGCAGGACGGCTTGCAGGGCGGCCACCAGGGACGCCACGACGATCATCCAGTACTCCCGCCGGCCGCCCTTGCTGAACCGCCGTCGCTGTCTCCACACCGCGGCGAAGTCCCTCGCCGTCGGCACGAACTCCAACTCCACCGTGTCCGGCGTGGCATCGCGCCCCACGTTCATGTCCATGACCATGGGGCGGATCGTAGCGGTGCCGGTCAGCTCCGGTCGAAGCACTTCTCCAGCTCGTCGAGGTCGTAGAACTTGCTGCCCTTCGAGACCGGCTTGCAGCCCGCCTTGAAGGCGACCTCCTTCTCGTTGTAGAGCATCCGCACCAGGTAGTCGTCGCCCTTGCGGAAGACGTCCCACTGGATGTTGGAGGCCAGGGAGGCCACCTCGGCACCCCGCCACGGGTTGTTCGCGTACGTGTACGTCCGGCCCGGTGTCGCGGCCTTCTCGCTGCCCGGCAGCCGCATCAGCGTGGCCAGCGGGATGATCTGGAGCGCGAGGACCGTGTCGCCGTCCTCGCCGTCGGTGGCCGAGCGGGACCCGTGCCGGGAGACGTTCTCGGTGAACACGGCGGTGTACCCGGCGGGCGCCTGCTGGTAGGTGCGCGGGTTCTGCCCCGGGGAGTACACGGCCTTGGTGCCGTAACTGTCGCGGTGGGCAGGCCCGTTGTCCGTGGCGTGCGCGGGCAGCGCGGTGAGGAGCAGGGCGCCCAGGGCGAGGACAGGGGTGACACGCTTCATGAGGGACCGTTCCAGAGGCGGGAGACCGTGGGGCCTGGCATGATCTCCCGCATCCTGGACGGCTCGTGTGAACGGCGGATGGCCGTCAGTCGCCGGGGTGGTTGCCCTCCATGGCCAGCAGTTCCTCGTTGGGGATGGCGCCGCCGAACCGGCGGTCCCGGGAGGCGAACTCGAGGCAGGCGCGCCACAGGTCGCGGCGGTCGAAGTCGGGCCACAGGACGTCCTGGAAGACCATCTCGGCGTAAGCGCTCTGCCAGAGCAGGAAGTTGGAGGTGCGCTGCTCGCCGCTGGGCCGCAGGAACACGTCCACGTCCGGCATGTCCCCGTAGTACATGTGCTTCTGGATGGTCTTCTCGGTGACCTTCGACGGGTCGAGGCGGCCCGCCTTCACCTCCTCGGCGATCGACTGCACCGCGTCGGCGATCTCGGCGCGGCCGCCGTAGTTCATGCAGAAGTACAGGGTGAGCAGGTCGTTGCCCTTGGTCTGTTCCTGGGCGACCTGGAGCTCCTTGGCGACCGACTTCCACAGCCGGGGCATCCGGCCCGCCCAGCGCACCCGGATGCCGAGCTCGTCGAGCTGGTCACGGGTCTTGCGGATGAAGTCGCGGTTGAAGTTCATCAGGAAGCGGACCTCTTCGGGCGAGCGCTTCCAGTTCTCGGTGGAGAAGGCGTAGAGGGAGATGTTCCGGACGCCGATCTCGATGGAGCCCTGGAGCACGTCGAGGACGCGCTCGGCGCCGACCTTGTGCCCCTCGGTGCGCGGCAGCCCGCGCTCCTTCGCCCAGCGGCCGTTGCCGTCCATGACGATGGCCACATGGTTCGGGACCAGCTCGCCCGGGAGCTTCGGCGGGCGGGCACCGGACGGGTGTGGCTCCGGCGTCCGGTACTCGCGGCGCCGGCTCCCCAGGATCCCGCGTACGACCATGTGTTTCTCGTCTCCCTCTAGCTCTTCTCTACGTACCTGAGCGAGCGCAGCCCCCGCTCCAGGTGCCAGTGCAGATAGGCGGACACCAGCCCGCCGCCCTCCCGGACGTGCCGTGCCTCGGCCGCGTCCGCCGTCTCCCAGTCTCCCGTAAGCAGCGCGCCGAGGAGAACCAGGGTCTGCGGCGAGGGTACGACGCTGCCGGGCACCCGGCAGTCGACACAGACGCTGCCACCGGAGGCGACCGAGAAGAAACGGTTCGGGCCGGGCATTCCGCACTTGGCGCAGGAGTCGAAGCTGGGCGCGTAGCCGTTGACGGCGAGGGAGCGCAGCAGGAAGGCGTCGAGGACGAGGTGAGGTGCGTGCTCGCCGCGGGCGAGGGTCCTGAGCGCCCCCACCAGCAGCAGGTACTGCTGCACGGCCGGTTCGCCCTCGTGGTCGGTGAACCGCTCGGCGGTCTCCAGCATGGCCGTCCCGGCGGTGTACCGGGCGTAGTCGGTGACGATCCCGCCGCCGTACGGCGCGATGGTCTCGCTCTGGGTGCACAGCGGCAGCCCGCGCCCGATCAGCTCGCTCCCCCGCGCGAAGAACTGCACGTCGACATGGGAGAACGGTTCGAGCCGCGCCCCGAACTTCGACTTGGTCCGCCGCACCCCACGGGCGACGGCCCGCACCCGGCCGTGTCCGCGGGTGAGCAGGGTGATGATGCGATCCGCCTCACCGAGTTTCTGGGTCCGAAGGACGATGCCGTCGTCCCGGAAGAGACTCATCGCGCACCCACCGGAGGCTGCTGCGGGCGCGGCCCGCGGCGCGGCCGCACACGGATGCCGTGGCCCCCGTGTGGCCGCAGCATGATCCGGTCCGCCTCACCCGGCTTCTGGGTGCGCAGCACGATGCCGTCGTCGCGGAACAGGCTCATGGGCCCATTCTGCCCTGCCGTGGCAGGGGAACGGTCCGGACCGGAACCTTCAAGGCACCTCGCCGCGGCTGCGGGCGTTGACGTGGGCGGTGGCCGCGCTGAGCCGTTCGGCCTGGGTCGCGGACCGTACGGCGTCCGGGTGGGCGTCCCACTCACGCCCTCCCCCGTACGGCCTCAGCTGCACATAGGGACCCTCGTGCCCCATGACGATGCCCAGCCGTCCGGTACGGGTGTCGACGGCACAGGAGCCGACGGGGAGGTTCTTCGCGTTCACCTCACCTGGCTCCCCCGCCCCCGGGAATTTCACGCTTCGCATCACTGAGGTGGCGCTGCGTGCCTAGACTCGGCCGGAGTCTGTCCCGGACCCCGGCGCGGCCGGCTACAGCAGCCCCGCTCCCGCCAGGAACTTCCCCACGCACTCGGTCTCCGCCTGCGACAGCGGCACCTGCGGTTCGGCCGTGGCCGGGCAGCCGATCACCCCCCGCAGGTGCAGCGCCGTCTTGAACGCTCCCAGCGCCGCCGAGCTGCCGCCCATCCGGGCCGGGTCCCCGGCGCCGGTCATCCGGAAGAGCCCGCACAGCCGCTCCTGCTCGGCCCGCGCCCGCTCCCAGTCGCCGGCCCGGCAGAGCCGGTACAGCCGGACATAGCCGTCCGGGTCGACGTTGGCGAGACCCGGTACGGCCCCGTCGGCGCCCAGCGCGAGGGCCGAGTCGACGGTCAGCTCGGAGCCCGTCAGCGCGCTGAAGCGGGGCAGGCCCCGGCTGCCGGTGACGACTTCGCGGAAGGCCGCCAGGTCGCCGCTGGAGTCCTTCAGCCCGGCCAGCACCCCGTCGGCGGCCAACTCGAGGACCAGGCCGGCGGGGAGCTTGGTGTGGACGGCGGCCGGAATGTCGTAGGCGATCACCGGGACGGGCGAGCGGCCGGCGACCAGGCGGAAGTGGCGGGCGATCTCGGCGGGGTGGGTGCGGGTGTAGAAGGGCGCGGTGACGACGACCGCGTCCGCGCCGGCGGAGGTGACGGACTCGACGTGGTCCAGGACCCGGGGGGTGGTCATGTCGATCACGCCCGCCAGCACCGGGAGCCGCCCGGCCGCGTGCGTCACCACGGTCTCCGTGACCAGCCCCCGCTGCCGGTCCGTCAGATACGCCGCCTCCGACGTCGAACCGAGGACGAACAGGCCGTCCACCCCGGCCGCCACCAGATGGTCGACGAGCCTGCGCAGGGACGGGACGTCCACCTCGCGGTCCGGTGTCAGGGGGGTGCAGACGGGCGGTACGACACCGGTCAGCGGGGTGGTCAGGGTCATCAGGTCTCCGTGGGCAGGCGGTGGCTCGGCTGGTCCTCCTGCACAGGATGGTGACAGCGGTAGCGGTGACCCTCGCGTGACGCGGCCGTGAAGTCAGGCATGCGGACGGCACACTCGTCGTCCGCCTTCCAGCAGCGGGTGCGGAACGGGCAGCCGGACGGCGGCCGGGTGGCCGAGGGCACCGGACCGGTGAGCGGGATGGGGTCGATCGGGCGGAGCAGGCCGGGGGTGGCCGAGAACAGGGCCCTGGTGTACGGGTGCCGGGCGTGCCCGGTGACCTCGGCGGCCGGGGTCTCCTCGACGATCCGGCCCAGGTACATGGTGATCACCCGGTCGCTCATCCGCCGTACCGTCTGGATGTCGTGGGAGACGAAGACCATGGCGAGGCCGAGCCGCTCGCGCAGGTCGAGGAGGAGGTTGAGGATCTGGGCGCGGACCGAGACGTCCAGGGCGCTGGTCGGTTCGTCCGCCACCACCAGGTCGGGGTCCAGGGCCAGTGCCCGGGCGATCGCCACCCGCTGGCGCTGGCCGCCGGAGAGCTGGCCGGGCAGGGCGTCGGCGAGGGCCCGGGGCAGTCCGACCAGGCCCATCAGCTCCCGTACCCGCTCCTCCCGTTCGGCCCGGGTACCGCGCTCGTGGACGTCCAGCGGGTCACGGAGGACACGACGGACCGGCAGCCGGCGGTTGAGGGCCGTCGACGGGTCCTGGAAGATCATGCCGGTGCCGGCGCCGACGGTCGACCGGCGTTCGGCCCCCGGCATCGCCCACAGGTCGCGGCCGTGGACGGTGACCGTGCCGGCGGTCGGCCGCTGGATGCCGACCAGCACCTTCGCCAGCGTCGACTTCCCGCACCCCGACTCGCCGACCACGCCGACCGTCTCGCCGGGCGCCACGGTGAGGTCGGCGCCGGTCAGCGCGTACACCCGGTCCCGGCCGAACACGCCCCCACCGCGGGCCCGGTGGACCACGTGGACGCCCGACAGCTCCACCGCGCTCACGTCACCGCCTCCGTGCTCGCCAGGTCGACGGCCGGGTGGTGGCAGGCCGCGGTGTGGAGGCGGGAGCCGACGAGGTTGGGCGGTGTCGTACGGCAGATCGCGCTCGCCGCCGGGCAGCGGTCCGCGAAGCGGCAGCCCGCCGGGAAGTCGGCGGGGGACGGCACCACGCCCCGGATCTGGGTCAGCCGCTCGGCCCCGGACTCCAGCGACAGCACGCTGCCGAGCAGGCCGCGCGTGTAGTGGTGGGTGGGGGCGGCGACCAGCTCCGCGGTGACGCCGCTCTCGACGATCTGTCCGCCGTACATCACCACCACCCGGTCGGTGACGTCCGCGACCAGGGCCAGGTCGTGGGAGACGAGGATCAGCGCGAAGCCGAGTTCCTCGCGGAGGCGCAGGAGGAGTTCCATCACCTGGGCCTGGACGGTGACGTCGAGGGCGGTGGTCGGTTCGTCGGCGATGATCAGGCGGGGGTCGCGGGAGAGGGCCATGGCGATCAGGACGCGCTGGCGTTGGCCGCCGGAGAGTTCGTGGGGGTAGCTGCGGAGCGTTCCACCGGGGTCGAGGCCCACGAGGGCGAGCAGTTCGGCCGGGGTGTGGTGGCCGCCGCGTCTTGTCAGCTGCTTGAGCTGGGCGTTGACGGTCATGGAGGGGTTCAGGGAGGACAGGGCGTCCTGGTAGACCATCGCCAGTTCGTGGCCTAGGAGGCGACGGTGGGGGGTGGTGAGGTCGACCGGCGAGGGCGGGCCGGTGGGGGTTGCTCGCGCCCGCGCGGCGGTAGCCGCATATGTGATGCTGCCCCGCGCCCCTGACGGGGCGCTCCACGCGGCGGCGTTGAAAAGAATCTCGCCCGTCACCCGTGCCGTCCTCGGCTGCAGGCCCATGATCGTCAGCGCCGTCAGGGACTTGCCGCAGCCCGACTCCCCCACCAGGCCCAGCACCTCACCGGGATGCACCTCGAAGCTGATGCCGTCGACGATGTTCACGCCCCGGTGGCGGTCGGGGAAGCCGATGGCGAGTCTCTCCACGGCCAGTACCGGTCGGCCGCCCGAAACGGGGGGCCGGGCCCGGGCGCGGAGTCGCTCCCCCGCCTCCGTCAGGCCGGGCAGCTCCAGGACCTCGCCCCGCTCGACGGCCTCCACCGGATCGGCCTCCGTCGGCTCCACCTCCCTCGGCGCCGGTGACGCCCACGCGTCCGAGACGCCCTCGGAGAGGATGTTCAGGGAGAGGACGGTGAGCAGGATCAGCAGGCCGGGGAAGAGGGTCGCCCACCAGCCTCCGGTCAGCACCATGTTCCTGCCGTCCGCGATGACGCTGCCCCAGGACGGGTCCGGGGGCCGGACGCCCGCGCCGATGAAGGACAGGGACGCCTCGAAGACGATGGCCTCGGCGACCTGGACCGTGCAGAAGACCAGGACGGGGGCGGCGCAGTTCACGGCCACGTGGCGGAGCACGATGTGCGGGGTGCGGGCGCCGATCACGCGTTCCGCGGTGACGTAGTCCTCGCCGTACTGGTCGAGGACGTTCGCCCGGACCACGCGGGCCACCGGTGGGGTGAAGAGGAAAGCGATCGCGCAGATCAGGACCGTGATGCCGCCGCCGAAGACGGCGACCAGGACGGCGGCCAGCGCGATGCCCGGGAACGCCATCACCACGTCCAGGCAGCGCATCAGCGTCTCGTCGACGCCCTTGCGGGAGGTGGCCGCGAGCGCGCCGAGCAGCGCGCCGGCGACCAGGGCGAGGCCGGTGGCGCCGAGGCCGATGGCGAGGGACCAGCGGGCGCCGTACATCAGCCGGCTGAGGATGTCCCGGCCGAGGCTGTCCTGGCCCATCCAGTGGCCGGCGGAGGGGTGCCCGGTGCCGTCGGCGGGCGCCTGCTGGGCGAGGGGGTCGTCGGGGGCCAGCAGGGGGGCGAACACCGCGACCAGGACCACCAGCGTCAGGAAGGCCAGGCCCGCCTTGGACAGCGGGGACAGCCTGCGCAGCCGTACGCCTGGACGGGCCAGGGCGGTGGTGAGGGCCGCGCGGGTGAACGTCGTCATGTCGCCTCCCTCAGACGGGGGTTGACCAGCAGATAGAGGACGTCGATGACGAGGTTGACGACGACGAAGCCGGTCGCGGTGGTGAGGACCACGCCCTGGACGACGGCCGGGTCGCCGTTCTGCACGGCGTCGATCATCAGCTTGCCCATGCCGGGCAGGGCGAAGATGGTCTCGATGACGACGGCGCCGCCGAGGAGGTAGCCGACCCGCAGGCCGAGCACGGTCAGCGGGTTGACGAGCGCGTTGCGCAGGACGTTGCGGCCGACCACGACATGGGGCGGCAGGCCGCTGCCGATCGCCGTGCGGACGTAGTCCCGGTCGAGTTCCTCGACCACCGAGGTGCGGACGATCCGGGTGAGCTGGGCGGCGACCGGGAGGGAGAGCGCGAGGGCGGGCAGGGCCATGGTCTTCAGCCAGCCGGTGACGGAGTCCTCCGGGTTGATGTAGCCGCCGGACGGGAACCAGCCCCGGTCGACCGCCAGGTACTGGATCATCAGCAGCGCCAGCCAGAAGGCGGGGGCGGCGACGCCGACGAGCGAGAGCACCCGGATGACCTGGTCCGGCCAGCGGTCCCGGTGGATGGCCGCCGTGACGCCGCCGGCCAGCGCCAGGACGACCGCGATGCCGAGGCCGAGGAAGGTCAGCTGGAGAGTGAGCGGCAGGGCGGTGACGACCTGGTCGAGGACCGGGGTGCGGGTGAGGGCGCTGGTGCCGAGGTCGCCGTGGAACAGGTCGCCGACGAAGTGGACGTAGCGGACCGGGAGCGGGTCGAGGAGGCCGTTGCGCTCCCGGAAGTCGTGGAGCTGGCGCGGGGTGGGGTTGGCGCCCTGGAAGAACGCGGACGCCGGGTCGACGTCGGAGAAGCGCATCACCAGGAACACGAACAGGGCGATGCCGAGCAGCAGCGGCACCAGCAGGGCGACGCGGCGCAGCAGGATGCGCAGGACGGCGTTCATGCCGTCAGGCCCACTTGGCCGTCAGGACGTTGATGCCGGGGTAGGGCTGGGCCCTTATGCCGGTGAGCCTGCGCGGGTCCCAGGCGGTGATCAGCTCGTTGTGGACGACCGGGTAGAGGACAGCCTGTTCGGCGACGACGTCGATGTAGTCCTGGATCATCGTCTTCTTCTTGTCCGGGTCCGGTTCGCGGGTGGCCGCGTCCATGTCCTTGAAGAGCCGTTTCGCGACGGCGTTGTCGGCCCATCGGGCGTAGCCCATCCAGAGGTTCCCGGGGCCGTAGTTGTAGTGCATGACCAGGTCGGCGTCGAGGCCGAACTGGTTGGGGTTCGAGACGGCGGCGACGACCTGGTAGTCCTGTTTCTGGTCCATCTTGGTGAACACGGCCGTGGTCTCCTGCGGGGACAGGGTCGTGGCGACGCCGATCGCGTCCCAGGACGACTTGATGGTGGGCAGGCAGTCGGCGATCCAGCTCACGTTGACGGCGAGGATGTTCACGTGGAGCCCGCTGACCCCGGCGGCCTCGAGGAGCGCCTTCGCCCGGCCGGGGTCGTAGTCATAGACGGTCTTCGCCCTGCGGTAGCCGGGGTTGGTCTCGTTCAGGAACGAACTCGCCGCCTTTCCGTGGCCCTTGAGGGCGACCTCGATGATCTTCGCCTTGTCGATGGCGTGGTGCAGGGCCTGGCGGACCCGGACGTCGTCGAAGGGCTTGTGCCGGGTGTTGAACATCAGGAACAGGTTGTTCATCCCGGCGCCGCCGCCGACCGACAGGCCGCCCTGTTCGAGGCGGGTGATGTTGGCGTAGGGGATGTTGTCGGAGATCTGCGCGCCCGCGTCGACGCCGGAGATCCTGGCCACGCGCGAGGCGGCGTCGACGATCGTCAGCCAGTTCATCCGCCGGAAGGCGGGCTTGCGGGGGCCGTTGTAGCCGTCGTACGCGGCGAAGGTGGTGTTCGACTTCGGGTGGTGTCCGGTCTGCCGGTACGGTCCCGTGCCCACCGCGAGTCCCTTGATCGCGTCGTCCCAGGCGCCGGGCCGGGAGAACACGTGCTCCGGCATGATCTTGGCGAGGGTGAGGCGGGCGATCCCGTCCGGGAAGGGGAACCTGAGGACCAGGTCGACGGTCCGGGCGTCGATCTTCCGGGCCTCCTTCAGCCAGCTCGCGAAGAAGCCCTTGGCGAGGGTCTGGGTGCCCGGGTCGAGGATCCGGTCGAAGACGAAGACCACGTCGTCGGCGGTGACCGGTTTGCCGTCGTGGAAGGTGGCGCCCGGGCGCAGGGTGAACCGCCAGGTGGTGGCGTCCGGGTCGGCGGGCAGCCGGGTCGCCAGCGCCGGATAGGGGGCGCGGGTGATGGGATCCGTGTCGGCGAGGCCCTCGTAGATGTGGTTGTTGGCGGCCATCGCGAACGCGGACGCGGTCTGGGTCGGGTCCCAGCTGCCGTCGTTGCCGTAGCCGATCACGGCCGTCAGGGTGCGGTCGGAGCCGCTGCCGCCGAGGTCGATCGTGGACTTGGGGCCACAGGCCGTCAGCGAGGCGGCCGCCCCCAGGGCGCCGACGTGTTTCAGGAACGTCCTGCGGCCGTGGGTCGCCTCGTCGCGCACGGTGCCTCCAGCGTGGGGGAAAGGAGACGTCGGACGTCCTGTGTAGCGCGACCATAAGAGGGCGTTTGGGGGCGGTCAAGGCAGCGCACACGAATGGCGTAAACCATCAGAGGTCGGACCAATGGCGGCGCGAGAGGGCAGCGGAAAGGGCAGCGGACGGCGCCGGCCACCGGGGAGGTGACCAGCGCCGGAGGGGCTGTGCGGGGGCGGTCGGCCGGGCGGCCACCGCGGCGCCGTCAGGGCAGCGTCTTCTCGTAGGATCCGTCCTGGTCGGAGTCGTAGACGAGCTTTCCGGTCCCGTCGTAGCCCCTGAGGCGGGGTGCCTCGGTGACCTGCCGGTGCAGGGTGCCGGTGGCGACGAACCAGCCGTGGTCCAGGACCGCCTCGCCCTTGCTGTCGCCGTAGGACACGGTCATCCTGGCCACCGAGCTGCGGTAGCCGCCGATGACCCCCCAGCGGAACGGAAGCTTCCAGTTGCCCTTGTCGAGGTACGACTGCTGGTACAGCTTGCCGCTGTTGATGTCCGGGATCACCGGCATGGCCGAGTCGCCGAAGGGGTCCCCGGTGCTGGTGTTCAGCCCGGCGGCCTCGCCGCCCTTGATGTCGCAGATGAGCCGGGCCGCCGTCGGCTTCTCGCGCACCGCGACCACGAAGTAGCCGTCCCCGGGGGCGTTCGAGTCGCCGGTGCTGCGCATCGCCAGGATGATCCGGTAGTCGGCGGGTCTGCCCAGGTCGGTGTAGGACGGGTCCTTGGGGAGCCGGTTCGCCTTGTTGTAGTCCAGGCACTTGCCGAGTCCGCCGGCGGCCTGTTCGAAGGTGATCCCGTCCAGGAGCTGGCTCGCGGAAGCCGGCCGCGCCGGGTCTGTCGGGGTGGCCGACGGTGTCGGTTTCGGTGTCGCCGTCGGGCGCGGGCTGGACCGCACGGTGGGACTCGGGCCGGCCGGGCTCGTCGTGGTGCTGCCGCCGCCCAGCGCGTGGGCGCCGACCGGTACCGCCGCGAGGGCCGCCAGCGCCGCCCCGCCCACGGCCAGACGCCGTCGCCGGCGCTCCAGCACGCCCCGCCGCCGGATCTCCGGGTACGGCACCGGTGACGGCCTGAGTGCCGACGCGTCCCCCGCCAGCAGCGCCCGGACCCGCTCCTCGAAGTCCGGCTCGGCCTCCGCGCCCTGCTTCTCGCCGCTCACCTGGTGCCTCCCTGTCCGGTTCCCGCGTGGCTCATGGTCTGCGCGAGCCCCGGAAACGTACGCAACTTCGCCAGGCCCTTGGACGCCTGGCTCTTGACCGTGCCCGGGGAACAGCCGAGCACGTCGGCGACCTCCGCCTCGGACAGGTCCTCCCAGTAGCGCAGCACCACCACCGCGCGCTGCCTGGGCGGCAGTTCCGCCAGGGCGGCGAGCAGCGTGCCGCGCTCGTCGGCCCGGGAGACCGCGTCGTCGTGCTCCGCGCGCTCGGGCGGGGCGGCGGTCAGCGACTCGGTGACCCGCCGTTTGCGGAACCGGTCGCTGTTGCAGCTGACCAGCATGCGGCGCACGTACGCCTCCGGGCGGTCGGTCCCGGAGACCCGGCGCCACGACCGGTACGCCTTGGCCAGCGCGGTCTGCGTGAGGTCCTCCGCGTGGTGCGGGTCGCCGGTGAGCAGGTAGGCGGTCCGTACGAGATGGGACCACCGCGCTCTGACGAATTCCTGGAACTGGGCCTCGAGTTCGGCCTGCATCAGCCACCCCCTCGCCCTCCAGACCACCGGCCGGCCCCATTCGGTTGCCCGGTTCATGGCAACGGCCGGTTCAGGGCGGGGGCCGATTCACAGCGGGGGCCGGTTCACAGCGGGGGCCGGTTCACAGCGGGGGCCGGTTCACGTCGGGGGCCGGTTCACGTCGGGGGCCGGCTCCCGCGGGGGGCGGCTCCCGCGGGGGGGGCGGCTCCGGGCGGGGGGCGGCTCCGGGCGGGGGGGGCGGCTCCCGGCCACGGCTCACTCCCGGGGCGCCGCGACCCGCCGGAACTCGATCGTGTCGTACGCCGTCCGCGTCCCCGTCTCGTACAGCACCCCCACCGTGCTCCTGTCCACCTGGACCAGGTCCGAGTAGGCCGCCTTCCGGCCGGACAGGGTGAGGAGCTTGTCGAAGCTGATGCCCTCGTCCGTGCTGGTCCACAGGGCCATGGCCTGGCGGGCCGTCGGGATCGAGGGGGCCGAGAAGAGCAACGGGGCTCCGAAGCCCTGGAGTTGGAGGACCGAGCCCTCGACCACCGGGACCCGGCTCAGGGTCGGCTGGACGGTGTACTGCGCGTCCAGGGTTTCCGCGCCGTCGCTCGACCAGGCGTTGAGACGGTTGCCGGGGCTGGTGCCGTTCTGGTCACGGGCGTTGAAGTAGAGGCGCCCGTCGGGGAGTTGGGCGGCGGTCGTCTCGTTGGCGTTGTCGCGGCCGGTGTAGGAGTCGTCGACGAAGCCGAGGTGCCAGCTGCGGCCGCCGTCGTCGCTGTAGATCGCGTGACCGCCGTAGTACCTGGCCTCCCGGCCGGTGTCGGAGGAGCCGGGGCGCGGTGGGCCGGAGTGGTCGGCGGCGACGACCAGACGGCCGCGGTGCGGTCCCTCGGTGACGGCGACGGCATGGCCGGGGCCGGTGGCGTACCAACGCCAGCCCGCGGGTTTCACCTGGGCCGTGATCTCCCGCGGGGCGGTGAAGGACCGGCCGTCGCTCCGGCTGCGCTGCACGAACACCCGGCGGCTCTGCTCCTCGGTGACCTGGCCGCGCATGATCTGGTCCTCGCTCACCGAGCCGTCGTTGTAGGAGGTCACCAGGACGACGTCGCCGGTGCGCGGGTCGACGACGGGTGCCGGGTTGCCCCGGGTGTTGCCGTTGCCGTCGGTCACCACCTGGAGCGGGCCCCAGGTGCAGCCGCCGTCGGAGGAACGTCTCAGCACGACGTCGATGTCACCGCTGTCGCCGGCGGTGGTGTGCCGGCCCTCGGCGAAGGCGAGCAGGGTGCCGTGCCACGTGCGGACGACGGCGGGGATGCGGTACTGGGTGTAGCCGCCCTCGCCGGAGGCGTACGGCACCGCGGACTCGCAGGTGGCCGCCCAGGCCCTGGGTTCGACGGCGAACGCCCCGAGCAGCAGGGCGGCGGCGAGGGAGATCCGGCTCACGCGGGTCACAGGAGACACATGGCTCACCCTTCCATGTTCCTCCCCGCCGCCTTCACGGCATCCCCGCAACGGCCGAACGGGTCACGCTGTTTGGCACACCGTCAGGTCCCGGGCGGGGCCGGGCGGGGGCCGAGGGGGGCGTACGGGCCATACCCCGCAGACGGCTCGGGAGGGCGTACGGGCCATGCCCCGCAGACGGCTCGGGAGGGCGTACGGGCCATACCCCGCAGACGACCCAAAAGGGCGTACAGGCCATGCCCGCGGACCGCTCAGGAGGCTGCGCGGGCCGTGGTCCGCCGCGGTTCAGGAGGGGGTGCGGGCCGCCGCCAGCAGGCGGGTCACGTCGTCGGCACAGATGGTCAGGGCCGCGCCGACCGTGCCGAGGACCTCGCGTTCGGCGTTGGTGTAGGGGCCGTCGGCGAGTGCGATCCGGGCGCCCTGCAGGAGCAGGGACTCCCGGCCGGCGGGGGCGAGGTGCGGGGCCAGCGGGTCCAGGGCCTCGTGCAGCTCTATCGCGAGGCCCGCCCCGCACGGCTGCTCGAAGAGCCGGCCGGTGTCGGCGGCGAGCGCGTCGACGAGCGCGCTCAGCTGTTCCTCCGTGACGTCCTCGAAGCCGGCCGCGCGGACCGTGGCCGCGGCCACCTCCAGGGACGTACGGGCACAGGCGCCGCCCGCGGCGAGGAGGGCGAGGGCGACGGTGTGCACGGCGTCGCGGAGCATCGCCGAGAAGCGGGAGGTGGTGGGGTGGTCGAGGACGTCGGTGCCGTAGTGGTGACGGCAGGCGGCGCACTCCACGACCGGCCCGGTGGTGCCGCGCGGCAGCACGGGTACGCCGAGCAGGGTGAAGCGGCGGCGGCCGGTGAGCCGCTGGTAGTTGCGGTCGCCTCCGCAGCCGGGGCAGAAGAACTCGCCGTCGCCGACGGGTGTCCATGCGGTGCGGGTGCCCAGAATGCGGGCAGGCCTGGCGGTTCGGCCGTCTCGTCCCCGAACTGGCAGCACGTCGCACCTCCTTAACGCCGTGGCAACATCGCCACCGCTGGCGTGATGTTAGCCACATCGGTGAGGTGGAGTCAGTACCCCGTACGAGACCTTTCCGTGACCTCCACGGTCGGATGGCCGGTAAACGACGGGGCCCCGATCGCCGTACAGCGCGATCAGGGCCCTTAAACCGCCGGTCAGAGCGGTTATCGCGTGGCGCGGTTGACGGCGGAGACGACCGCCTTCAGCGACGCACGCGTCGTGTTCGCGTCGATGCCGATTCCCCACAGAACCTTGTCGTCGATCGCGCATTCGATGTAGGAGGCGGCCTGCGCGGAGGCGCCCTCGCTCATCGTGTGCTCCTGGTAGTCCAGGAGCCGTACGTCGATGCCCAGCCCCTGCAGCGCGTCGAAGAACGCGGAGATCGGGCCGTTGCCGGAGCCGGTCAGGACGGTGTCCTCGCCGTCGACGGTGGCCTCGACGGTGAGGGTGTCCACCCCGTCGGTGTCGGTGGTCGACTGCCCCGTCCGCACCTGGATACGGCCCCAGGGGTTCTCCGGGTTCGGCAGGTACTCGTCCCGGAAGACCGACCAGATGTCGGAGCCGGTGACCTCGCCGCCCTCGGCGTCCGTCTTGGCCTGGATGAGCTTGGAGAACTCGATCTGCATCCGGCGCGGCAGGTCCAGCTTGTGGTCGTTCTTCAGGACGTAGGCGATACCGCCCTTGCCGGACTGCGAGTTGACCCGGATCACGGCCTCGTAGGAGCGGCCGACGTCCTTCGGGTCGATCGGCAGGTACGGGACGGCCCACTCGATGTCGTCGACGGTGACGCCCTTCGCGGCCGCGTCGGCCTCCATGGCGTCGAAGCCCTTCTTGATGGCGTCCTGGTGGGAGCCGGAGAAGGACGTGTAGACCAGGTCGCCCACGTACGGGTGGCGCGGGTGGACCTCCATCTGGTTGCAGTACTCCCACGTACGACGGATCTCGTCGATGTCGGAGAAGTCGATCTGCGGGTCGACGCCCTGCGAGAACAGGTTCATGCCCAGGGTGACCAGGTCGACGTTGCCGGTGCGCTCGCCCTGCCCGAACAGGCAGCCCTCGACGCGGTCGGCGCCGGCCATCAGCGCCAGCTCGGCGGCGGCGACGGCCGTACCGCGGTCGTTGTGCGGGTGGATGGACAGCACGACGTGCTCGCGGCGGGAGAGGTTGCGGTGCATCCACTCGAAGCGGTCCGCGTGCGTGGACGGCGTCGAACGCTCCACGGTGGCGGGCAGGTTGAGGATGATCTCGCGGCCCGGACCCGGCTGGTAGACGTCCATGACCGCCTCGCAGACCTCCAGCGCGAAGTCCAGCTCGGTGTCGGTGAAGATCTCGGGGCTGTACTGGTAGCCGAACTCGGTCTCGGGGCCCAGCAGCTTCTCGGCGTACTCCATCACCAGGCGGGTGCCGTCCACCGCGATCTGCTTGATGTCGTCCTTGGAGCCGCGGAAGACGACCCGGCGGAAGACCGGGGCGGTGGCGTTGTACAGGTGGACGGTGGCCCGCCGGGCGCCCTTCAGGGACTCCACGGTCCGCTCGATCAGGTCCTCGCGGGCCTGGGTCAGCACGGAGATCGTGACGTCGTCCGGGATCGCGCCCTCTTCCTCGATGATCGAGCGCACGAAGTCGAAGTCGGTCTGGCCGGAGGCCGGGAAGCCGACCTCGATCTCCTTGTAGCCCATCTTCACCAGCTGGTCGAACATCCGGCGCTTGCGCTCGGGCGACATCGGGTCGATCAGGGCCTGGTTGCCGTCGCGCAGGTCGGTGGAGAGCCAGCGGGGTGCGGTGGTGATGCGCTGCTGGGGCCAGGTGCGGTCCGGGATGTCGACCTGCTCGTAGCGGCCGTACTTGTGCACCGGCATGGTGGTGGGCTGCTGGCGGTTCGCCATGATTGCGGGGCTCCTCAGGGTGTCCGGAAGGACGGCCGACGACGCAACGCGAAGCTCCGCGGGGAGGGAGTCGACCTGGACTACAGGCCCTCGCCGCGGCAGCTAAGAAGAAGCAGCCCGAAACGCATGATGCTCCGCATGCTAGCCGAGCCCCCTCCGGACGCGGGGCGCCGTATCAGTATGCGGGACCGCTGGGATAAATGAGACAAAAAGTGCGCTATACCACTCCCCCTCACGGAGAGTGGCCAATTGTCACCGTATTTCACCAATCATGGTTGCGGCTAGTGACAGTCGGATAACTCAGTGCGATGGTGCGGTCCATGACGACCAACGGGGGCCACAGGCCCGTCTTCTGCACCATCGTGCCGCCGCACATCCTCGACCACCTCGCCACCCACGAGGACCGGGAGCTCGCCGACTCCGCACTGCGCACCCTCCAGCAGGACGCCGCGCAGCGCACCCGCCGCCGGATCACCACGGTCCGCGGCGCCGTCGCCCCGACCGCGACGGCCGCCACCGGCACCCCGCACCGCACGATCTACGACGCCGGGCACGGCACCGACCTGCCCGGCACCAAGGTCCGCGACGAGGGCTCCGAGCCCGGCCAGGACGCCTGCGTCAACCGCGCCTACGCCGGCCTCGGCGCCACCTTCGACCTGTACCTGACGGCGTACGAGCGGGACTCCATCGACGGTGAGGGGCTGCCCCTCGACGCGACCGTGCACTACGACGTCGACTACGACAACGCCTTCTGGAACGGCGAGCAGATGGTGTTCGGCGACGGCGACGGGCAGATCTTCACCGACTTCACCAGCTCGGTCGACGTCATCGGCCACGAGCTCACCCACGGCGTCACCCAGTACACCGCCAACCTGGAGTACTACGGCCAGTCCGGCGCCCTCAACGAGTCCGTCTCGGACGTCTTCGGCTCGCTCATCAAGCAGCACTCCCTCGGCCAGAGCGCCGACCGGGCGGACTGGCTGATCGGCGAGGGCCTGCTCGCCCCGGGCGTGCACGGCGTGGCCCTGCGCTCGATGAAGGCCCCGGGCACGGCGTACGACGACCCCCGCCTCGGCAAGGACCCGCAACCCGCGACCATGGCGGAGTACGTGAGGACCAACCGGGACAACGGCGGGGTGCACATCAACTCCGGCATCCCCAACCACGCCTTCTACCTCCTCGCCAGTGCGCTCGGCGGCAACGCCTGGGAGCGGGCCGGGCTGATCTGGTACGACGTGCTCACCGGCGGCGAACTGCGGTCGGACGCGCGCTTCACGGACTTCGCGAAGCTCACCGTGGCGGCGGCCAAGGCCCGCTTCGAGGAGGGTGAGGAGACCGAGGCGGTCCTCAAGGCGTGGGCGCAGGTGGGTGTGCAGACCGGCTGATCCCGTACTACACAGGGACCCATGCGTATTCAGGTGAGGCGTACGGGCGGGTTCGCGGGCATCGAGCGGCGGGCCGAGGTGGACACCTCGGGGCGGCCCGACGCCCATGAGTGGCAGGCCCTGGCCGAGCACGCGCTCGCGGCCGGCCGGGGCACGCCGCCGCCCGGGGTGCCGGACGGGTTCGCGTACCGGATCACCGTGGACGGCCGGACGGTGTACGCGGCCGATCCGCGGCTGACCTCCGAGCAACGCGAGCTGATCTCACGGGTGTTGAAGGAGGGCGCCTAAGCGGCACCGGTAACGGGTAGTTCACGTGCGGACGTTGACTTCTGTTACCGGTGGTAAGGATGATCCCGGCCATGGCGACTGACGCGGTCCATCCGATACCCGGTGTCCCCGGTCTTCCGGGTTTTCCCGACGGCTTCCTCTGGGGTGTGTCGACCTCGGCCCACCAGATCGAGGGCGCGGCCGACGAGCGCGAGCCCTCCGTGTGGGACGTGTTCTCGGCCGAGCCGGGCCGGATCAAGGACGGCTCGACGGCGGCGGTGGCCTGCGACCACTACCACCGCCACCGCGAGGACGTGGCCCTGCTGGCCGGTCTCGGCGTGGACGCGTACCGCTTCTCGGTCTCCTGGCCGAGGGTGCGCTCGGCCGGCGGCCTGGACTTCTACGACCGGCTGGTGGACGAGCTGTGCGCGGCGGGCGTACGGCCGGTCCCGACCCTCTTCCACTGGGACCTGCCGACGGCCCTGCAGACTGTGTCCGATGGCGGCTCCGCCGCGGGGGGCGGCTGGCTGGAGCGGGACACCGCCGCGCGCTTCGCCGACTACGTCTCGACGGTCGCGGACCGGCTCGGTGACCGGGTCAAGAAGTGGATCACCCTCAACGAGCCCGCCGAACACACCCTCTTCGGCCACGCCCTGGGCGCCCACGCCCCCGGCCTGCAGCTGATGTTCGACGCGCTCCCGGCCGCCCACCACCAGCTCCTCGCCCACGGCCTGGCCGTACAGGCACTGCGCGCGGCCGGCGCCGCCGACATCGGCATCGCCAACTCCCACGGCCCGACCTGGCCCGCCTCGCAGGAACCGGCCGACCTGGAGGCGGCCGGCTTCTACGACCTCCTCCTCAACCGGCTGTTCGCGGAGCCGGTCCTGCTGGGCGAGTACCCCGACGGCATGGGCGAGCTGATGCCGGGCGATGTCGCCGCGGACCTGAAGGTGATCGCCGAGCCGCTCGACTGGTACGGCGTCAACTACTACGCCCCGACGAAGGTGGGCGCCCCGCAGGGCGCCGAGATCGAGTTCGGCGGACTCACCCTCCCCGCCGAACTCCCCTTCTCGGTCCAGGACATCGAGGGCGTGCCGGTGACGGACTTCGGCTGGCCGGTGGTCCCGGAGGGCCTCACCGAACTCCTCACCGGCTTCCGGGACCGTTACGGCGACAGGCTCCCGCCGATCGTCATCACCGAGAACGGCTGCTCCTACCAGGGCCTCGACGACCAGGACCGTATCGCCTACCTGGACGGCCACATCCGGGCGCTGCACCGGGCGGTGGAGGCCGGGGTGGACGTGCGCGGCTACTTCGTCTGGTCGCTCCTCGACAACTTCGAGTGGGCGGAGGGATACGCGCGCCGCTTCGGTCTGGTCCACGTGGACTACGACACCCAGGCGCGGACGCCGAAGTCGTCGTACGGCTGGTTCCGGGACCTGATCCGGGCGCAGAGACTCCAGGCGCAGAGATTCCAGGCGCGGGGATGACGACCACGGGGGCGCCGGCCGCGCTGGCGGAACCGGCGGAGAGGGTCGGCCGGGGCTGGACGTCGGCGCTCTCCCTCGCCAACGGGGCGATCTGGGTGGGCTGGTACGGCCCCCTGCAGATCCTCCTCGCCTCCCAGGCCAAGGACTTCGCGCCCGGTTCCGGGATGTCGAAGGAGACGATGCTGGCGTGGGTGACGGGCGTCGGCGCGGTGGTGTCGCTGGCGGCGAACCCGGTCTTCGGCGCGCTGTCGGACCGTACGACGTCCCGCTGGGGCCGCCGTACGCCGTGGATCGTGGCCGGTACGGCGGGCGGGGCGCTGTCGCTGCTGCTCCTCGCGGGCGCCGGCGGCATGTGGACGATGATGCTGGGCTGGTGCCTGGTCCAGCTGACGCTGAACGCGGCCTTCGCGGCGGTGACGGCGGCGGTGCCGGACCGGGTGCCGAGGGGCCAGCGGGGTTCGGTGGGCGGCTGGCTGGGGGCCGCGCAGATCCTCGGGGTGGTCGGCGGCACGGGGCTGGCGACGGCCGCCGGGGGTGTCGGGGCGGGCTATGTGGCGTGCGCGGTGTTCACGGCGGTCGGCGTGCTGCCGTACGTGCTGCGCCACCCGGATCTGCGGCTGGCCCCGGAGGACCGGCCGCCCTGGTCCCGGCGGGGCTTCCTGGCGGGCTTCTGGCTGAGCCCGCGCCGCTATCCGGACCTGGGCTGGGCCTGGCTGACCCGGTTCCTGATCAACCTGAGCAACGCGCTGGTGCTGCTGTACCTGCTGTACTACCTACGGGACCGCCTGCACTACCACGACCCCGACCAGGGCGTCCTGATCCTGACGGCGGTGAACGGGCTGACGCTGATGGCCACGGTCGTGGTCGGCGGGGTCTGGTCGGACCGGGTGGGCCGGCGCAAGCCGTTCGTGGTCTGGTCGGGGATGCTGATGGCGGCGGCGACGGCGCTGCTGGCGGCGTGGCAGACCTGGCCGGGGGCGATCGTCGCGGCGGCCTTCCTGGGCATCGGCTTCGGCGTGTTCACCTCGGTCGACTTCGCCCTGATGACGGACGTCCTGCCGAAGGCCCTGGACCGCGGCAAGGACCTCGGCGTCATCAACGTTGCCAACGCCCTGCCCCAGGTCGCGGCGCCCGCCCTCGCCGCACCGGTCGTGACGTACCTGGGCGGCTACCGGGTGCTCTACCTGGCGGCGGCGGTGATCGGGCTGGCGGGGGCGTGGCTGGTGGGGCGGATCAGAGGGGTGGACTAGGGTCTGTCTGACAATTCCCGTCGTCGCCCGGAGGGCGGCCTCGCGGCGTCAGGTGCGTGCTCTCGGCGCGCCGGGCGTAGGCCCTCGTACTGGACGTACTCGGGTCTGCGCCCGGTGCGGCGAGAGTGCGTGCATGGCGTCGCGAGGCAGACGGGAATTGTCAGACAGGCCCTAGGGCCGGTCGTCCGGGAACGGAAGCCAGCGCTGACGACTGCTCTCGGTGCTCAGGAGAGTGCCGACGCGGACCGTCTCGCGGATCATGTCAGGCCATGGGCTGCTGTCCGCGATCGCCAGCAGGTGGGCCGACGGATCGTCGGTGCGCTTGCGGATGCCGGCCCGGATCAGCACCCGCAGGATCTCCTGGGGACCTTCCCAGGAACCTTCCACGAGTTCCTTCCACTGCTCCCCCGTCGCCCGTTCGGCGAGGCCGGAGAGCGGGCGGTACCAGCGCTGGGCCAGGGACATCACCTGCCCCCGCGGAAGCGCGCGCAGGGTCCCTGCGGTCGCGTTGACCATACCGACGGCGTCCTGGGGCGAGACCTCGGTGAGCCGCTCCACGAACCGCCCCACCACCGTCACGTCGTCCACCTCGGTGGCCCGTGCCAGGTGACTGAGCGCGCTCGAACACGCCTGGGCGATCTGCCGGGGCGTGTGCAGTTGGTGGTGCCGGCACACCAGGCCGGTCAGGCAGCGGCGGGCCACCACTTGGACGTCCGGGTGCCGGCCCTGTGTGGAGGCAGTGGACGTGAAACCGCGCAGGGTCTCCTCCAGGTGCCGCCACTCCGGTGTGCCGAGCGCACCGTTCGGGCTGTGGTCGATGACCGTCTCGACCAGCAGGAGCGCGGCGCGAACCTGATGTGGGTGGCCGCCCCTGACGAGGATCTCGTCAAGGAGGCGGGCGCTGGGGGGTTCGAGGACACCCCGGACGACGAGTTTCCCGCGCAGCAGAAAGGACCGCTTGGCGTTCGTCGAGCCGTACGCACCGGTCCACGTGGCGTCGCACAGCCGCTCCAGGGTGTCTGCGTGGCGGTGCAGCGCGGCGGTCAGGCGCCGGTCGACATCGGCTCCGGGCCGCCCCAGCGCCTCGTTCAGCCAGCCCGGGTCCAGACGCGGGTCCAGGGCGCCCTGGGCGAGCAACTCGTCCAGCAGTTCGGGATGCTCGGGTACCAGCCGCTGCAGATTGAGCGAGATCTTCTGGTCCTCCTGGGTCACCCCCTGCTTGCGGCCGGCTCCCTCGACGCGGCCCTTCCTCGCGCGGTCGGCGCGCCACAGCCGCAGGGCGCTTCGCGCATCCGGGTGCCCGGCCGCCGCGGCGGCCACCAGCAGCTGGACGGCGCCCTGGTCGGAGAGCCAGATCCGGCGGAGTCTCGCCTCCGCATCCGTCCGCCCGGGTTCGTGGTCCGCCCGGTCGCCGTCCTCCGGCCACGCCTCCGCCACCAGCCGGGCCGTGGTGGCCACGTCGAGGTCGCGGCTCCAGGTGTGTTCCGCCAGCCGGTGGGCGAAGGAGACGGGGGTGGTGGGGCTGTCGAGGGCCCGCAGTTCCTCGGCCAGCCAGGCGCGGACCGTGGCCGTGGCCCCGGGTTCCTTGCCAGAGGTCCGGCTCGACGGGGTGTCGCCGCCGAGCGTGGCGGCGTCGCCGTCCGCGGCGGTCAGCAGTGGCAACAGCAGATGATCGGTGAGCAGCGGCATGGCCGGGGGTCCCGCGGTCCGTGCCACGACCTCCAGCAGCCGCCGCACCTCGTGGGCGGGCGCCCGCAGCGCCATCTCGCCCACCGCGCGCACCTGGGGATACGACATCGCGTCCTCCGGCCGCCGGACGGCCGCGGCGAGGACGGCGGCCGGCGACGGCGGCCGATCACCGGTGAGCCACGAGGCAGCCGTCAACCGGCCCAGTGCGACCTGGAGTTCGAAACCCTCCTTGTTGCGCGGGCGCTCCCGGCCCCAGCGGTACCTGACCACGGGCCGCACCGCCGGGTAGGGGCGCTCCGGCCAGTCCTGCCGCCGCGCCGCGAGCCGCAGGCAGCGGGCCATCGGTGCCAGGTCGCTGTACGGATCCGTCAGCAGCGTGCGCAGCCGGGGCCACACCCACTCGGGCCGCTTCGGCGCCAGGGCCTCCAGCACGGCAAGGAACTTGAAGACCTCCGACTTGTGCCGGTTCAGCAGCCAGGCCCACAGGCATTCCCGAGGGGCACACCGGACACCGCGGCAGCCGCCGTTGCCATGGACCGCGAACGGGCAGGCCGCGTCGATGACCGAGATCACGCTCGCGGGAAGGCTCTCCGCGAGCCGGCTCAGGGCTACGAGCAGCGGCTGTCTCAGCTCCTCGTGCCCACCACGCCAGATCCCGAGCAGTTCGTCGACGATCCGGTCGTGGTCCCGATGGCAGGCCGTGGGCAGGGCTTCCAGGTAGATCCTGCCCAGCACCGGGGGCAGCGCGGCGACAGCGGGCCCGAAGAGCCGCCGCAGCAGCGTGTCCGGCGCCGGCAGCCTGGCGTAGACGCGCATCTGCAGAGCGCGCAGACCGTGCAGTTCGGGCGGGCCGTCCTGGGTCGCGGCGAACAGTGCGGTCAGCAGGGCGGTGGCCGCCTCGGCGACCCGGCCACCTGCGCGGCCGGCCTGGACGAGGGCCTGCTCGGCGACGGCCATCCTGAACTGGTCGTCGGGATGCACCCGCAGCCAGTCGAGCAACTGGGCGAGAGGAGAGGGCCTGCCGTCCGGCACGGCGGTCCGGGAGAGACCGCGGCCGGCGGCGTACTCGAACAGGGTCTGGTGGAAGTAGGAGTACCGTTCGGTGGCGTCCGCGCCCAGGCGCTCGATCACCCCGCGCGTCACGAGCCCCTGGAGGTCGCCCAGCAGGCCCGGGCTCCGGGACTCTGCGCGCAGGCCCGTTCCGACCTCCGCGACGGTGAGGTCCAGACGGCCTTCCTGGAGCATCAGCCGGGCCACCCCCTCGCCGGCCGCGGAGAGATCGGGCGTCTGTGCCGCGCCCGCCTCCGGAGTGTCCCCGGCCCGCTGGTCCCGGCCGACGCGGTGCTCCCAATACAGGTCGTACAGGGTGGTGGCGTCGATCTCCTCCACCAGCGGCAGCCTGGGCGCGAAGGTCTCGAACAGCATGCGCAGGGTCAGCGGGACCCGGCACACCTCGCGCATCGGCAGGCCCCGCACCGCGGCGTTCGCGACCGTGCGGCAGACCTCGTCCACCGAGACCTCGGTCTGGCCCTCGTAGAAGTACCGGGCATGCGAGCGGATGGCCGCCTCCTGCTCGCGCGGGCTGTAGGGGCCGAGTGTCTTCCACTCGGGGACGAATTCGGTCACGTACGGCCGCAGGACGCGTGCCTCCTCCTTCCGGCAGGTCATCAGCACGCGTACGGCGTGCTCGGCGGCGACGGTGAGCAGTTCGTGCACCAGGACGAGGCCGGAGGTGTCGGAGACGAGCAGGTCGGCGGTGTCGAAGAGGAAGACCGCCGGGCCCCGCAGGTGCCGGCAGGCGGCGCGCACCGTCTCCAGCGTGAGTCCGGTGCCCGGTGCCGTGTTCCACAGATCGCCGGCGCGCAGGAAGTAGGGGCGTGGCCCGTGGGGGTCCGCCGCGAGTTCGTGGTGGAGTCGCCAGAGCAGCGTGGTCTTGCCCGTGCCCGGCTCGCCGGTCACACACGCCGAACGGCCGTCGGCCAGTGCGCCGAGGAGTGACCGCTCCAGGTCCCTGGGGACGGCGAGCGCGGTCAGATCCAGCGGGTGCGCGCCTGCGCCGGAGGCGTCCTGGTGGCCCGCGGCGATCACGGCGGTACGGCTGTAGGCCTGTAACCGGCGGAGCTCCTCGGGCGGTTCCGGGACGGGCGGAACGGTCGTGAGGGCGCCCGGCGCCGGAGGGTCCACCGACGGTGCGGGTCCCGTGGACCGCTGCCCGCGCGGCTCATGGGTGGTGGATGACGGGGGCTGCGGGGCGGCCGGTGGGGGCGCGCCGATCGTCCGTCCCCGGGGGAACGGGCCGTCGTGGTAACGGCTCAGCAGTTCGCCGCCGGCATGCGCCGCCAGCCGGAAGTACCACCACCGGGCGGCGTCCCCCATGTTCTCGTACGTGCTGAACCGCAGTCCCGTGACAACGAGGGAGAGCAGGAACTGGGTGGCCCACACGTCGTACAGACCGCCCTTGGCCGCTTCGGCACACGTGTGACGGACCGCACGCACCAGGCGGCACGTGGCGGGCGGGATGCCGTCCACGAGATCCTGGTGCGGACGCACCAGATACCGGAGCAGGGTGTCGCCGCCGGCGGCCGCCTCCGCCCGGACGTCCGGGGCCAGGGCGGACAGGAGCAGCATCGTGACGTCCCCGGAGAGCGGCGCGTCTTCCGAGAACGTGGCCAGGTCGATGAGGCGGAAGTCCTGGTACCGGGGGACGCCTTCCCAGCGTGGCACCATGATGTTGTGCAGATGGAGGTCGCCGTGCGCCCGCCCGCGTGCCACATAGAGGTCCGGATCGGGCAGTTCGGGGTGGCCGGCGGCCATCGCCAGGGGATTCGGCAGGTCCGGGCCGTCGAACCGGATCCAGGGTGTGTCCGCCTCCAGACGGGTGATCCGCGCGCCGTAGGCGAGCGCCGAGCCACCGCGCGAGACGAGCGCGCCGAGTTCACCGCGCAGCAGGTCCGTGACGCTCGTGGGCTCGGGGCTGCGGACTCCCGGGCCGTCGTTCCATTCCGTCAGCAGCCAATTCGTCACAAAGGCGCAGGCGTCGGGGAGTTCGCCGGCCCCTAGACCCGCCATCGTGTCCACCTCGTACAGGCTCTCGCCCGCCGGGGACTGGAACGTCAGCATGCGGCCGTCCCTCACCGGCCACGTCCAGAGCAGTTCAGCCACATGATCCGGTGCTGTGCGCCGGGCCCGGGCATGGACGTGCCCCTCGTCGGAGTCTTCGGCGGCAGACACCTTGACCACCACGGCTCCCGGGAAGGGGGCGACGAACACCGCGGTCAGCAGGGCTCCGCTGGCGCTCACCCCGGACGGCCGCCAGGCGGGGACGACCGGCCGTACCGTGCCGCCGTGCGTTCCCTTCCTCGCCCACTCGACCAGGGCGTCGGAGGCCGACGTGTCGTCGAGGAGATTCCTGAGGCCGGCTTCGTCCTCCACCATGCCTTCCCCCGTCCGGACCTGCCCGTGCCCGCCGCCGTGGTCGGCACGTCCCCGGTGGGCCCGGCGATCGCCGCCGGCATGCCGCGTCGTACCAACTTGCCACAAAGTCAGCCGGGTTGTGGTGTCGTACGGCCGACAACACTCTGCAGATGACCCATCGCGGCCTGGAAGTCCGCCCGGTCCGTGTTCTTGAACCGGCGGAAGAACCAGTCCGGCACCCGGGTGTGCCGCTGCCGGGACTGAAAGATCACGTCCTGGACCTGCCGGGCGAAAGTCAGCAGGGCGACCGGGTCGTCGTCGGCGGCGACCCTGGTCTCCAGCAGTGCCATCACCCGCTCCCGCTCCGCGGCCACCTCCCACTGCGTCCGGCACACGTCGAGGCATGTCATCACCGCGCCGAGCGAGGGCACGTACCACAGCAGCAACAGATCGAGCACGCTCATGCGCGCCGTCAGACCTGCCACCAGCCCCAGGGCCAGCCAGGCGATCATCACCGTCAGCAGGGTCCGGGCGTACCGGCGGCGGACCCGGGCACCCCAGCCGAGGTTCTGCTGCTGGCACGCGAGCACGTCGTAGGGAGGCGGCAGCTCAGGGATCTCGTAGTAGTCACGCAACTCCGCCTCATCGCCCCTGAACCGCCGACTGAGGCTGTTGATCTGCTGGGGTGCGGGCGGGGGGCCGACCATCGCGCTGTTCCACTCCAGACGGAACAGCCGGACGTCGAACAACTCCTGGAGAAGCGCCGCGCGGCGGGCCTCGTTGCTCTCCCACGAGGTGAGGCCGACGGAGTATGCCACGGCCCAGAGTCCGCCGAGTACCGTCACGGGGACGGTGAGTTCGGGCAGCAGCGCGGTGGCGAGTCCGGCAGCCGCCAGCAGCAGCGACACACCCGTGCGGGCGTTGGCCAGCCGCTGGGCCCTGCGATGGGAGACCGTCATGGCACGCAGCCGGTGCCTGGAGGTCTCGGCGTTCTGTTCCGACAGTATGCGGGAGCCCCCGGCCGGCTCACTGCCCATGACGTCCCCCTCGTCGTCGGCTGACTTGTCAACTGTGCCCGCGGGCACCCCGGATGTACACATGGCCAGGGGTTCGGGGGCCGCCCTCGGCGGTGACAGAATGGCCAGGTTCGGCTTCGGGGGGCGGGCCGGTGTGCCGGGGCCTTCGTGCGGGGGGCGATGACTGTGCTTCGTGAACTGACCGAGTGCCTGGGAGACGAGGACGCGGCGCGGGCGCTCCTGGAATGGGCGAAAACGGAGGGCGTGACGCTCACGCCGGTCACTCCTCGCTGGAAGCCCTCCGGCAAGGGCTACACGGGCGCGGCGCTGACGGCGGTGACGGTCACCCCACGGCAGGGAGCCGTCGTGGTCAAGCTGTGCCCCGCCGACCAGCGAGCGGAGCACGCGGTCCACATGCGGGCGTGGCACGCCTCCCGGCTGCGCGGGGACTTCGCCGAGCGGCATCTGACCGAGCAGGTCTTCGGTCCGTACCCGGTGGGCGATGGGCGGCAGCTGACGTTCCAGAGTCCGGCCGGTGCCAGTCTGCGGGACGTCGTGACGCTGGCGCAGCTGTCCGGGGACGAACTGGGCTCCGCCTTCCGGACCGTGGTCACCGGACTGGTCAACGACTGGAACAGGGGGATCGAGGACCGGGAGGCCGAGTCCGTCGCCCTCTCGAAATTCCTTCAGTCCGAACTCGGCGACCTGGTCTCGGCGGACGGCGCGGTGACGCAGTACGTCGCCGGAGTCGACACGCTCCTGCCGGACACCGCGTGGATCGAGGTCGACGGCGTGGTCGCGCCCCATCCGCTGCTCATGGCCCAGGGGAACCGGTCGTTGCCCGATCCGGAGTTCCCGGTGGTGCGCGGCATGGCCCACAGCGATCTGCATCTGCAGAACGTCATGGTGCCCTACCGCAGAGGGACCCTCCGCCCCGACGCCTATCGGCTGATCGACCTGGCCGACTTCGCCGATACCGCGCCTCTCACCCGGGACGTGGCGACACTGATGCTGTCGGTGCTGGCCGAGAAAGCGCCCGTCGGCCTCCTCCCGGAGCAGGAACTCGCGCTGCTCTCCCAGGTGGTGAAGCCACAGGACGCCCATCTCCGGCACATCGTCCCCTGGCTGGCGGACCTCCTGGACGGCGTGTACGCCGCCTGCACCGGATTCGTCCCGGACGGCTGGCGGGATCTGTGGTCGGACCAGCTGCTCCTGTCGGTCCAGGCGACGGCGTTGCGCTTCACCACGTACGAAAGCCTCCGCGACGACGGAAGGTGGCGGTTCTTCCGGCTGGCGGCCCACGCGGGCCGCGAGTTACTGGCACGACACAACGTGAAGCCGCCGCCATCCGCCCCGGCGGTCCTGCCACCGACCGCCGCGGAGACCACGACCGAGCCCGGCGCCCGTCTCCCGGAGGCCGCTGCGGAGACCGCGCCCTCCCCCGGCCCGCTCACGAGCGGCGCACGGCGGCTCACCGCCGTCCCGCACATGGCCCCCAAGGTCGCGCCGGACTTCGTCGAACGGCCCGCGGAGGGCGATGCCCTGGTCCGGTCGCTGCTGACCGCGGCACCGGCCGGCGAGCGCGGGCCGGCCGACGGTGGCGGAGGGACGGCCGCCGCACCCGCCACCGTGGGCCTGACCTCCTCCGTCACCGGAGTCCACGGCACCGGTGGGTTCGGCAAGACGACGCTGGCCGCCTGGGCCTGCCACCATCCGGACGTACTGGCGGCCTTCCCCGACGGCGTGCTCTGGGTCCAGCTCGGCCAGGACGTGTCGCAGCAGCGGACCATCGCCGAGGCACGCGATCTCGTCAGACTCCTCACCGGCGCCGAACCCCCGGCCTACGCCACCGCGGAGGCCGCGGGCATCGAGTTGGGCAGAGCGCTGGAGGGGCGGCGGGTCCTGCTGGTGGTCGACGACGTGTGGCAGCGGGAGGAGATGGAGCCGTTCCTGCGGGGCGGCAGCGGCTGTGTCCGGCTGGTCACCACGCGCAGGCGCGGCGTCCTGGACGAGTCGACGCCGCTGGTCCGCATCGACCGGATGTCCCCGGCCCAGTCCCTGAACCTGCTGACGGCGGGTATCGACGGAGCCGACAACACCACCGTGCTGCCGCTGTTCGAGCGTTCCGGACGCTGGCCGCTCGCCCTGGGCCTGCTCAACGGCGTGCTGCGCAGCATGGTGCAGCGCAGCGGAATGGCCCTGCCCGACGTCGTACGCGACATGATCGACGAACTGCGCCACCACGGTCTGGGGAAACCCCTCGACGCCTACGCGGAGTCCCACCTGCGCACGGTGGAAGCCACCGTCGACCTCAGCCTCGACGAGCTCGCCCGGATCCCGAACACCGGCCGCGACTCCCTGGCCCGGCTGCTGGCCATGGCCTGTTTCCCGGAGGACCAGCACATCCCGTACCGCTGGCTCTCCCGGCTCTGGGGAGTCACCGAGCTGACCGCGCGGCGGGAGTGCGTACACCTGGACGACCACTCCCTGCTGGCCCAGCAGGATGCGGAGGGCGTACGGCTGCACGACGTCATCCGTGACGTGCTCAGACGCCGCGACCCGAAGGCGATACGGCGGGCCCACCGTGCCCTGCTGGACGGGCACGCCCCGCTGTGCGACGGGGAGGGCTGGCATGCCCTGGGCGGACACCGGGCCGACCCCGCGTTCCTGGACAACGTCACCTACCACCTCGCGGGGGCCGACGACGCTGCCGCCCTCGACCGCACCACCACCGACTTCCGTTTCCTCGTCGAACGGGTCTGGCACAGCGGACCGGCGGCCCTGGCGGCGGAAGCGGCGCGCCGCCTGGACCGGTTCCTGCCTACGGGCAGGGATCCCTATGCGACGGAGCTCGGCGAACTGGTCCACGCGGAGGCCCATCTGCTGGCCGGGCACCCCCGGCGCATCGACCTGGCGGCCACCCTGTACAGCCGCTTCCTGGTCGCGAAGCCGGTGGTGGAGCGGCTGCACCACACCGATGAGGTCCTCACCGAGGGCCTGGTGGCCCGGGCCCCCTTCCCCGACCGTCCCGACGGACGGCTGTGGCGGGTGCTGACCGGTCACACGGGCCCGGCGCACGCCCTGTGCTGGCGCCCGGACGGCCGGGTGCTGGCCAGCGGCAGCGGCGACGGCACCGTGCGGATCCACTGGATCGAGGAGGACGGCAGACCGGACCTGGTCGTGGACGCGGCGGCCGGCTCCGGCGCGGTGATCGGTCTGTCGTGGAGCCCGGACGTGCTCCACCTCGCCGTGGGCACCGACTGGGGCGAAGTCCTGCTGGTGGACCCGGCGGAAGGGCGGATCGTACGGCGGCTGACCATCGGCGACGAGGACCGTCCACGCGTCCTGGCGGCCTTCGCCCCCGACTCCGGGGCGATCGCCGTGACCTGTGGCAACGACGTACGGCTGTGGCACGCGCCGTTCACCGAGGACAGCCTGGGCCCGCCGCTGCTCGGTCCCCGCGACGCCCCCTGCACGGCGGTGAGCTGGCACGCCCGGGGAGGGCTGGCTGTCGGCCGCGGCAACGGCCGGGTCGACCTGTGGCGGGAGGAGGTGGCGGACGAACCGGCGGTACTCCTCACCAGCCACCTCGCGGTCCAGGAGCTGGACTGGCATCCGGACGGCAATCTGCTGGCCGTCGTCGGCCACGCCGCGAAGGTGACCCTCATGGACTGCGGTGGAGGCCCCACCTCCCTGCGGTTCTTCGTGAAGGAGCTGGCCGGTGCCACCTGGGCCCTGGCACTGGCCTGGGTACCGTCGGGGGACACCCTGCTCGCGGGCGACAACGACGGGACCGTATTCGTCTGGAAACTCGCCTGGCAGGAGAACACGCCACGCCTGGAGCTCACCGACAGCTTCTCCGCCCGCAGCGTTCAGGCCAGGACGATCGCACCGCACCCGCACGAGGATCTGATCGCCGTCGGCACCCGTCATCCCGCCGTACGGCTCTGGGTCCCCGACCCCCACCCGGACCCGGATTCGCGACAGGCGGACCGGGTCAACACCGTGGCCTGGTCCCCCCACGGGGCGCTTGCCGCCGGAGACGCGCTGGGCAGGCTGATGGTCGAGCCGGGCGACATCCCGGGCCCTTCCGCCCGGCCGCGTGACGCGGTGTCCGGCCACGACGGCAGACGGCGGACCATGGGCTGGACCCCCGGCCACGGCGGTGAGCTGCGGGCCCTGGCCTGGGCCCCGGACGGGCGGCGTCTGCTCAGCGTCGGTGACGACGGCCTGCTGCTCCTGTGGGACGCGGACCGACGCGACGTGATCCGCACTCGGGCCCGGAAGCTGGCCCACCCGGCGGCCGTCGCATGGAGTCCCGACGGACTCTGGGCGGCCGCCGGGGACAACGCCGAGGTGCTGCTCTGGGAGACGACGGACTGGCAGCGGGTCCACCGGATTCCGGCGGGCGCCAGTGTCAACGCGCTCGCGTTCTCGCCCACCGGGTCCCGGCTCGCCGTCGCGACCTCGTCCATGGAGTTGCGCGTCGCCCACCTGGACGGGAGCGGCCGCCCCACGGGGACGGTGGCCTCATGGGAGGGCCACGTCAGCTCGGTCGCGGGGGTGGCCTGGTCACCCGACGGCCGACACCTGGCGACCGCCGGCTACGACGGCCACGTCATACTGTGGGATCCGGCCACGGGACTGCCGCGCCGCCGTCTCGAAGGCGACGGATCAGCGGTGTGGTCCGTCGCCCTGTCCCGGGACGGCGACCGCCTGGTGGCTGTCACGATGGAGGGCTCCGCCTTCCTGTGGGACACCGGGAAGGAGGCCGCGGTGTGCCGGCTGCGCGTGGACAACCACCTGTCCTCCTGTTCCTTCCATCCGCACGACGACCGCGTCGCCCTCGGCGGCTCAGCCGGCGTCTACCTGTGCGAGGCCCTCCGCTAGCGGCTAGAGCGCTCCGGCGTCACGGGCGGTCCAGACGCTCGGGTAGATCGGCCGGAAACCGAGATCCCGGCGGATCTTCTGGGTGGACATGATCCCGAACCAGGGGTCGGGGTCGGTGCGGGTGTGCGGGTCCGCGGGCACCTCGACGCCGTTGAGCTGGTGCAGGTCCACGGCCGTGACGGGGGCGTCGTCGGCGATGTTGTAGACCGGGCCGTCCACCGCCGGTGCGTACAGGAGGCGCAGCAGCCCCTGCCCGACATCGGCGTGGTGGCCCATGTGCAGCCGCTGGGTCGGTGCCCAGCGCGCCGCCCAGCGCAGGGAGTCGGCGAGGTGGGGATCGCCCTCGCCGTAGACGAAGGGCAGCCGCCCGATCCGGACCTCCATGCCGCCGTCCAGCGCGAGCAGCTCCCGCTCGGCGATCGCCTTGGACTCCGGGTAGACGCCCCACATGTCACCGCCGGGCCGGGTCTCGTCGTCCTCGGTCAGCGGGCGACCGCGCCCGGTGCCGTACACGAGCCCGGTACTGACCTGCACGAACCGCCGTACGCCGGCGCCGAGCGCGGCCCGCCCCAGTGCCACCGCCGCGTCCCGGTTGACGGCCCGCGCCTCCTCGTCCGGCACCCCGCGGAAGGCGGCGGCGACGTTCACCACGGCGTCCACCCCGGCGACGGCCTTGCCGAGCGCCTCCTCGTCCCGCAGGTCGCCGACGACGACCTCGGCACCGAGGCCGGCGAACGGCTCGCCGCGGGCCACGTCCCGCACGAGCACGCGCACCCGCTCCCCGGGCCGGGTCTGGGCGAGCAACCTGGGCACGAACCGGCGCCCGACCTGTCCCGTGGTACCGGTGACAAGAGTGATCATGGCTCTCTCCTTCTACGCCTTCGCTCCGACGCCACCACCCTCGGCTTCCTCGGACCCCGCCGGGAGAGACCTCCCGATCAGGGGACCCGCAGTCCCTGGATATACCGGCCGCCCCAAGCCACCCTGGAGGGGTGAACCGCCCCGAACTCGCCGACTTCCTGCGCCACGCCCGCACCCGCCTGGACCCCGCCGACGTGGGCCTGGCCCCCGGCGCCCGCCGTCGCACCCCGGGCCTGCGCCGCGAGGAGGTGGCGTCCCTGGCGGGCATGTCGGCGGACTACTACACCCGCCTCGAACAGTCCCGGGGCCCGCGCCCCTCCCGCCAGATGCTGACGGCGATGGCCCGCGCGCTGCGCCTGACGGAGGACGAACGCGATCACCTGTTCCACCTGGGCGGCGAGGAACCCCCGCGCCGGGAGGCGACGAGCACGCACGTCCGGCCCGGCCTCCTCCTGGTGCTGGACCGACTGCACGACGCACCCGCGAGCGTGATCACCGACCTGGGCGAGGTCCTCGCCCAGAACGCCCTCGCCAGGGCCCTGTACGGCGATGTCTCGGGCCGCCCGTCCCGTGATCGCAACGTGGTCCGCCGCTTCTTCCTGGACCCGGCGTCCCACACCCTGTTCCCGCCGGAGGACCGGCCGGTGCGGGCCCGCGAACACGTGGCGAACCTGCGCGCGGTGGCGGCGGCCCGCCCGACGGACCCGGAGCCGGGCGCGCTGGTGACCGAACTCCGCGCCCACAGCCAGGAGTTCGCCGACCTCTGGGCGCAGCACGAGGTCTCGGTACGCCGGGCGTCGACAAAACGCTTCCGCCATCCGGCCGTCGGCCTCCTGGAGTTGGACTGCGAGGTCCTTCTCTCCGCCGACCACCACCAGCTCCTCGTCATCCACACGGCCCGCCCGGGCACCGAGTCCCACGAACGCCTGCAACTGCTACGGGTGGTGGGACTGCAGGACATGACACCGAGCCGCACTTGACCCACCCGATACCTTCGCCGGGGCGCACGCGCGACGAGTGAAGAACGGCAACGGGGGTTGCGGGGTTATGGCGGGGTATCGTCCGGCGGACTGGCATCCACTCGACCTCGACCGGGACCCCACGCCTGGCGACCCGCAACGCGTCCGCTCCCTCACCACACAGCTGCACGCGAGGGTGGTGCGCTCGGCAAGCTGCTGGCCGAGCTGGACACCCGCTTCGACGCGGCGAGCGTTCCTGACCCGGAGGGTTCACTGCGTCCCTGGGTACGGCCGACGAAGGACCACGCGCAACTCCCCGACCGATGGTCCCGCAAACCCCTGCGCACCCCTTGGGACGACTGAGGGGACCGCCGCCCCCTCAGAACCCCAGCCGCCGCAACTGCTTCGGATCCCGCTGCCAGTCCTTGGCCACCTTCACATGCAGGTCGAGGAAGACCGGGGTGCCGAGCAGTGCCTCGATCTGCTTGCGGGACTTGATGCCGACCTCCTTCAGGCGGGTGCCCTTGGGGCCGATGACGATGCCCTTCTGGCTGGGGCGTTCGATGAACAGGTTGGCGTGGATGTCCAGCAGGGGCTTGTCGGCGGGGCGGTCCGGGCGCGGGAGCATCTCCTCGACCACGACGGCGATGGAGTGCGGCAGCTCGTCGCGGACGCCCTCCAGGGCCGCCTCGCGGATCAGTTCCGCGATCATGACCTGCTCGGGCTCGTCCGTGAGGTCGCCCTCGGGGTAGAGGGCCGGGCCCTGGGGCAGGAGCGGGACGAGGAGGTCGGCCAGCAGGCTCACCTGCTGGTCGCCGACCGCCGACACCGGCACGATCTCGGCCCACTCGAAGCCCAGCTCCTTGCCCATCTGGTCGATGGCGATCAGCTGCTCGGCGAGGGCCTTGGAGTCGACCAGGTCGGTCTTGGTGACGATCGCGATCTTCGGGGTCTTGCGGATCCCGGCCAGCTCCTTGGCGATGAAGCGGTCACCGGGGCCGATCTTCTCGTTCGCCGGCAGGCAGAAGCCGATCACGTCAACCTCCGCCCAGGTGGTGCGGACCACGTCGTTGAGGCGCTCGCCGAGCAGGGTGCGCGGCTTGTGCAGGCCAGGGGTGTCGACCAGGATCAGCTGGGCGTCCGGCCGGTGCACGATGCCGCGTACCGTGTGCCGCGTGGTCTGCGGCTGGTTCGCGGTGATCGCCACCTTCTGCCCGACCAGAGCGTTCGTGAGGGTGGACTTGCCCGCGTTGGGGCGCCCGACGAAACAGGCGAAGCCCGCCCGGTGGGCGGCCTCCGGCGATTCCGACGGCTCGGTTGACTGGCTGCGAACGCTCATGGCCCCCATTCTCCCTGATCCACGACACCCCGCCGCACCGTGAGAATTCGGTAACCCCGACGCAACGAAACGTCACGGAAACACAACCGTACGCGACCGGAAACGCGTTCCGGTGAATCTCTGACGAGCCCCCACGACGTTGGAGACGCCCGTGATCCTCTCCGCCGCGCACGCCGACACCGGCGACACCGCCTGGCTGCTCGCCGCCACCGCCCTGGTCCTGCTGATGACCCCGGGCCTGGCCCTGTTCTACGGCGGCATGGTCCGCACGAAGAGCGTCCTCAACATGCTGATGATGAGCTTCGTGTCGATCGCGCTGGTGACGGTGGTGTGGCTGGCGGGCGGGTACTCGCTGGCCTTCGGGGAGGACGCCGGAGCGGGCCTCGTCGGCGGGCTGCGGCACGCCGGGATGCACGGGCTCGGACCGGACAGCGTGCAGGGCACGGTCCCCACCCTCCTCTTCGCCACCTTCCAGCTCACCTTCGCGATCGTCACGGCCGCGCTGATCAGCGGCGCGGTCGCGGACCGGGCGAAGTTCGGCGCGTGGCTGGTGTTCGTCCCGGTCTGGACGCTGCTGGTATACGTTCCGGTCGCGCACTGGGTGTGGGGCCCGGGTGGCTGGATCCTGCATCACCTCGGCGCCCTGGACTTCGCCGGTGGCCTCCCCGTCGAGATCACCTCCGGCGCCTCCGGTCTGGCCCTGTGCCTGGTCCTGGGCCCGCGGCTCGGGTTCAAGAAGGACGCGATGCGCCCGCACAACCTCCCGATGGTCGTCCTGGGCGCCGGTCTGCTCTGGTTCGGCTGGTTCGGCTTCAACGCGGGCAGCGCGCTCGGTGCCAACGGTCTCGCGGCCGCCGCCTTCCTCAACACCATGGCCGCCGGCTGCACGGGCCTGCTGGGCTGGCTCTTCGTCGAGCAGAAGCGGGACGGCCACCCGACCACCCTGGGCGCGGCCTCCGGCGCCGTCGCCGGCCTGGTCGCGATCACCCCGTCCTGCGGCTCGGTCTCGCTGCTCGGCGCACTGGTCGTCGGCCTCGCCGCGGGCGTGGTCTGCTCGTACGCGGTCTCCTGGAAGTTCCGGCTGAACTACGACGACTCGCTCGACGTCGTCGGCGTTCACCTGGTCGGCGGTGTCATCGGCACCCT
This sequence comes from Streptomyces sp. NPDC051105, assembly GCF_040682795.1. Lineage (NCBI taxonomy): Bacteria > Bacillati > Actinomycetota > Actinomycetes > Kitasatosporales > Streptomycetaceae > Streptomyces > Streptomyces sp. NPDC051105. The sequence continues at coordinate 591,891 of NZ_JBFBBR010000004.1, forward strand.
CCTCATCGGCCTGTTCGCGGAGCGGGCCATGACCGGCGGCGCCGAGGGCCTCCTCTACGGCGGCGGGCTCGCCCAGCTCGGCAAACAGGCGGTGGCGGTGGCGGCCGTGGCGGCGTACGCGTTCGCGGTGACGTACGGCCTCGGCAAGCTGCTCGACAGGACGCTGGGATTGCGGGCGAGCGAGGAGCAGGAGCACACCGGCCTGGACCTTACGGTGCACGCCGAGTCGGCTTACGATCACGGGGTCCTGGGCCACGGCGCCCCGGTCAGCGCGTCCGTCCTCCCCTCCGCCCAGAAGGTCAAGACCCACCCATGAAGCTCGTCACCGCGATCATCAAGCCCTACCGCCTCGACGCGGTGAAGGCCGCCCTCCAGGAGATCGGGGTGCACGGCCTGACCGTGACCGAGGCCAGCGGGTACGGCCGGCAGCGTGGTCACACCGAGGTGTACCGCGGTGCCGAGTACCAGGTCGACCTGGTCCCCAAGGTCCGGATCGAGGTCGTCGTCGAGGACGCCGACTCCGAGCCGGTGATCGAGGCGATCGTCAAGGCCGCGCGGACGGGGAAGATCGGGGACGGGAAGGTGTGGGCACTGCCGGTGGAGACGGTCGTACGGGTGCGGACGGGCGAGCGCGGCCCCGACGCCCTCTGAGCAGCCGCGGCAGACCGCGGCCCCGGCGGGTCCGGGCGAGGAGCACGCCGCCCGCCACCCCGGCGACGAAGGCCAGCCCCACCACGAGCCACGGCAGCGCGAGGAACGACGTGCTCGCCGACTCCCTGGTGCCGGTCGCGCTGGCCGTCAGCGTCACGTTCCCCCAGTCGAGTTGGGGCGCGTCCCGCCAGGGCGCGGTGAGCCGCACGCGCTCCCCCGGCAGCAGCTCGGAGGGGACACCGGTGAGGTCTCGGCTGAGCAGCGTACGGCCGAAGAGCCCTTCGGCCCGCAGCCGCACCCTGGGGTTCAACGTCACGTTCCCCGTGTTGTGCAGGGTGTAGGAGACGGTCGTCGTGCTGTCGCCGAGGCCGGGCACGAGCGGCTGGTGGTGGGTGAGGTGCACGTGCTCGACAGCGACGGCCGGCAGCGTCGGCCCGCTCACCCGCAGGTAGACCCGGGCGCCGACGGCCCGCCGCACACCGAGCGCGAGGGAGCCGGCCCCCGGATCGACGCGCTCGTCCAGCGCCACGATCGCCCCCGGATGGTCCCCGGGTTCGGCGCCCCGGGGCACCCGCAGGGTGAAGGGAATGGTGACCGTCCTGTGCGGCGCCACGGTGACCCGCGTCTTCGGGATGCTCGCCCAGGCCCCCACCCCCCGCATCTTCTCCTTCACCGTCCGGACGGCGAACCCGCCGTCCCGCGCGGTGTTGTAGGCGTCGGCCGCGTACAGCCGGAAGGTGAGCGGTTCGCCGGTCTTGTTGGCGACGGCCACCTTGTCGGTGATCGTCTGCCCGGGATCGAGGGAGAGGTAGAAGTACGGCCGCGCCGCGATCTTGGAGGCGACCGGGTAGACGGACCAGCTGCCGTTGTCGGCGGCGTGCGCGGGAGCCGCCGTGCACAGGAGTCCGAGGATCAGGCTCAGGAGGAGGACATACGGCTTGACGCGACGCATGGGTGCGGACCCCCGGTCGGAAGCGGTCGGGTGGCGACCGGGACTGCGCTGGCTCGAAAGCCCGGTCGCCACAGGGGAGTTGGCTCAGGTGAGCGTCAGGGTCAGGACTCCGGAGTACGAACCCGGCGGCGTGAACGCCGGTACGTTCAGGGAGAGTCCGGCGCCGACGGTGAACTCACCGCCGGTGACGGTGGAGTCCGGGGTCGACGCGAGGGTCGCTCCGGAACCGCCGACGGCGCCCGCGGAACCGGCCGCGCAGGTGCTCGGGCTGCCCGCCTTGGTCGCACAGGACGGGGTCCAGCTGAGCTTCCCGGCATCGATCTTGGCGCCGGGTCCGGTGAAGTCGGTGACCTTGCCGGTGAGCGACCAGCCGGCCGGACCGCCACGGAAGTCCTTGACGGTGACGGTCTGCAGGTTGCCCGTCGACGCGCCGCCCTGACCGAAGTCGACCGCCGACAGCGCGACGGAGTCCCCGGCCTGGGACATGGACAGGGTCCCCGCCTTGACGGTGGTCGTCAGTTTCTGGCTTCCGGCCGGCACCGGCGTGGTGTCGTTGACGACGTAGGCGGCCGGACCGGCCCCCGCCGTGTCGCTCCACGCACTGCCCTCGTAGGCCACGATCCCGGTCGTCGTCTTGTCGTTGACGGTGAGCGGGGCGCTGAAGGAGCCGTCGGTACCCGCGGTCGCGGTGGCCGTGTCCGCGGTCTGGCTGGTCCCGGACCGCCCGGCGAGCGTGACGGTCGCGCCGGGTGTGAAGTGCTGCCCGCTGACGGTCACGCTGTCACCGGGGTTCCCGGAGGCCGAACTCAGGCTGATGGCACGGTTGTTGACCGGGGTCGAGTCGGTCGCCGTGACGGTCTCCGACACCGGGGCGGGCGGGTTGGTGACCGTGCAGGGGGTGTCCAGCTCCAGGATGTAGCTGGTGTGGATGTTGTAGTCACCGGGCGAGAGGGTGATGGCGCCCGGCGAGGTGACCGTGAAGGTGCCGGTCATGGAGAACGACGGGAAGGTGCCGTAGCCGGGCACCGGGTCGTTCTTCTTCGGCCCGGTCACCGTGATGGCCCCGCTCTGCGCCCCGCCCAGCGTGACCTTCCCGGTCGGCGTCATGATGTCGGCCGGCAGGGCGAGGGCGGTGGGGTTGTTGGCGGCGGGCGTGACCACGGTGTAGGTCACGGTGACCGTGTCGCCGACCTTGGGGGTGGTGTCGTCCACCGAGATACTGGCGGTGGTGGTGCCGTCGATCGGCGGCAGGCCCGCGACGGCGGGCGGGATGCAGTGGGTGGCGAAGTCGACGTTCGTCCCGGCGGCACCGGCCGGACAGGCCAGCGCGCCCCCCGTCGTGACCGCGAGCGCGGTCGCCCCGAACAGTGAGATCCAGCGCCACCGTCGGGATCTTCGTGATCTTGGGGGTGAACCCATGGAAGCCCCCTCCTGAGGGTTGCGGGCGCAGCGGCTCCTCTGCGCCGACAGGGGGCCATTGATGTGGAGGGCGCGTGAGAAGTCAATGGAGATGCCGCAGAAACCTGACGGTTCATCAGCTTCTGCGGCATCCGGAACGAACCCGTCAGCACGCTCAGAAGACGAACGGACCCGGGGACTGGGCGGCGCTGGACGTACAGGTGACGGTGATGCCGAAGATGACCATCTTCAGCGAGCCGCCGTGGAAGTCGAGGCTGTCGCCGGAGGCGACGGTGCCGGGCAGCGGGCCGACGGTGACGGCGCTGCCGGCGGCCATGGCCGGGTTCACGGTGCCGCTGAAGACGACGTTGCTGCCGGTGGAGTTGGCCATGGTGAGGGTGGAGGCGATGGAGTTCGCCGACAGGGCGAGCGGGGTGGTGATCGCGCTGGAGGTGAGCGTGAGGGTGGCCGAGGTGCCGCTCTGGGTCGCGGTGAGGGTGGCCGCGCCGCCGCCGAAGAGGCCGCAGCTGGCGGTGACGGTGGCGGTGGTCGGGGTGACGGCGGCGGCCGAGGGCGCGAAGGCCAGTGCCGTGGCGGCGAGGGCCCCCGCCGCGAGTGCCGCACCGGTGGTCAAGCGTTTCATGGAGATCGGGCTCCCTTCCCGTTGCGTGGGAATGCCATGTGGGGATGGCGGCCCCGGTCCGGGTGGATGCGGGCACACCGCGGGGCCGAATCTGACGCGCCGTCAAAATCTGACGGTCCGTCGGAACTTACGGTCCCATTGATACGCGAGAGATGGGGACCGACAAGTTGAAATCTGGCCGACTGCGACGGGGTGGTGCGGCCGGAGGGCGGGGGTGGCTGGGTGGGGGCTGGTCGCGCCCACGCGGCGGAGCCGCAATTTGATACAGCCCCGCGCCCCTTCAGGTGGGAGCAGTGGGGGTGCTTTTCGAGGGCGCCGTCTCAAATGCACGCGATCGTGGCGCCCCGAAAGGGGCGCGGGGAACTGCGCGACCAGCCACAGCGGCGCCGCACCCGCCTCCAGTCAGCCAACCCCCACCCTTCCCTCGACGGAGTCAGAGAACGCCTCGCTTCTCAGCGGAGCGAGTCGGGTGGGTGGGAAAGCTACGCGGGGACAGTGAGCCGTACCGCCCCGTCCGACCCCGCCAGCAGCACCGGCGTCCCCGGCCCCCCGAGATCCCGCACCGCCGCAAGGTCCTCGGCCGAAACGCCGTCGGCAACCGTCACCACCGCCGCCGCCTCCAGCGACTCCGCCCCCGACGCCACCGCCATCGCCACCGCCGTCCGCAGCGCGCTCAGCTTCAGCGAGGCCAGCTCCACGGTCCCCGCCACATACGTCCGCCCCGTCGAGTCCCGCACGGCCGCCCCCTCGGGCACCCCGTTACGGGCCCGCGCCGACCGGGCCAGGGTGACGATCTTGCGGTCCTCGGGATCAAGCGCGCTGCTCTCGGTCATGCCCCGAAGCATACGAACAACTTGACCCGGTCAGACACCCGGGCCACCCGCCTCAGGCCCGGTCCAGCCGCAGCCGCTCCGCTCTCGGCAGGCCGGCCACGACGAGGTCGTACGAGTCCTCGATCAGCTCCTTCACCAGGCGCTCGGGGAGGTCGCCGTCCACCGTCACGGTGTTCCAGTGGCGCTTGTTCATGTGGTAGCCGGGGACGATCAGGCCCTCGTGGTCGGCGCGCAGCCGGACCGCGTCGTCGGGATCGCACTTGAGGTTGACCTTCAGCGGGCGGGCGTCCATCCAGCTCAGCGCGAACATCTTGCCGAGCACCTTGAAGACCGAGATGTCCGGGTTGAACGGGAAGTCCTCCTCCGCCGCGTTGAAGGAGAGGCAGAAGGCGCGCAGCCGGTCGGGGGTCACTCGGGCTCGTCCTTCGGGTCGTCGGCCACCGGCACCGGCTCCACCAGCACCGTCACGATCTTGTTCCGGCGTCCGGCGGCGGCCTCCGCGGTCAGGGCCAGTTTCCGTCCGTCGGGGAGTTCGACCTGGGCGGCGGCACCCGCGATGGGCACCCGGCCGAGCGCCTTGGCGAGCAGTCCGCCGACGGTCTCCACGTCCTCGTCGTCGTACTCCTCGAGGCCGTACAGCTCGCCGAGATCCGTGATGTCGAGCCGGGCGGTGACCCGGTAGCGGTCGTCGCCGAGGTCGGTGACCGGCGGGAGTTCCCGGTCGTACTCGTCGGTGATCTCGCCGACGATCTCCTCCAGGATGTCCTCGATGGTGACGATCCCGGCCGTGCCGCCGTACTCGTCGATGACGACGGCGACGTGGTTGCGTTCCTTCTGCATCTCGCGCAGCAGGTCGCCGGCGTTCTTGGTGTCGGGCACGAAGAACGCGGGCCGCATGGCGGTGGAGACCAGATCGGACTCGGCGTCCCGGCTGATGTGCGTCTTGCGGACCAGGTCCTTGAGATACACGATGCCGACCATGTCGTCCTCGCTCTCCCCGGTGACGGGGATACGCGAGAAGCCCGAGCGCAGCGCCAGCGTCAGGGCCTGCCGGATGGTCTTGTACCGCTCGATGACCACCAGGTCGGTGCGCGGCACCATGACCTCGCGGACGAGCGTGTCGCCCAGCTCGAAGACCGAGTGCACCATCCGGCGCTCCTCGTCCTCGATCAGGGACTCCTTCTCGGCGAGGTCGACCAGGGCGCGCAGTTCGGCCTCGGAGGCGAACGGGCCGCGCCGGAAGCCCTTGCCGGGGGTGAGGGCGTTGCCGATGAGGATCAGCAGGTACGGGATCGGGCCCATGATCCTGGCCAGCGGCAGCAGCACGTACGCGGCGGCCGTGGCCGTGTTCAGCGGGTGCTGGCGGCCGATGGTGCGCGGGGAGACGCCGACGGCGACGTACGACACGAGCACCATCACGCCGATCGCGGCGAGCAGCGCCTCCCAGGTGGCGGGGATCTCCTGGAGGCAGGCGTAGGTGACCAGGGCCGCGGCGGCCATCTCGCAGGCGACGCGGACCAGCAGCGCCACGTTGAGGTAGCGGGTGGGGTCGGCGGCGATCTGGGCGAGCTTGGCGCTGCCGCGCCGCCCGGACTTCACGGCCTCCTCGGCGCGGAAGCTGGAGACGCGGGCGATACCGGCCTCGGCGCAGGCGGCCAGCCACGCCACGACGACCAGCGCGACCGCTCCGGCGACGATCTGCGGACTCATACGAGGACGACCACCCGGCTAGGAGACCGTCGGCGCCGGGGAAGGGCCGGTCAGACCCTTCTCCCCCCGCCAGCCGTCCACGATGGCCGCCTGCAGACCGAACATCTCGGCCTTCTCGTCGGGCTCCTCGTGGTCGTAGCCGAGCAGGTGCAGCACGCCATGGACGGTGAGCAGCTGGAGCTCCTCGTCCATGGAGTGCTGGGTGTCGGCCTCGGCCCCCTGCTTCGCGGCGACCTCCGGGCAGAGCACGATGTCGCCGAGCAGCCCCTGCGGGGGCTCGTCCTCGTCCTTCGACGGTGGCCGCAGCTCGTCCATCGGGAAGGACATGACATCGGTCGGCCCGGGCAGGTCCATCCACTGGATGTGCAGCTGCTCCATGGCGTCGGCGTCCACGACGATCACCGAGAGCTCGGAGAGCGGGTGGATGCGCATCCTTGCGAGGGCGTAGCGGGCGATGTCGAGGATCGCCTGCTCGTCGACCTCGGTTCCGGACTCGTTGTTGACGTCGATCGACATGGCGCTGTGCTTGTCTACTTCCCCTTGTGCCCGGACCTCGAGCGGCCGCCCTTCTGCGTGCCGTTCTCCGTGCCGTGCTGGCTGTCGTACATCTCGTACGCGTCGACGATACGGCCCACCAGCTTGTGCCGTACGACATCGTGGGACGACAGCCGCGAGAAGTGCACGTCCTCCACGCCCTCCAGGATGTCCTGCACCTGGCGCAGACCGGACTTGGTCCCGTTGGGCAGGTCGACCTGGGTGACGTCACCCGTGATCACGATCTTCGACTCGAAGCCGAGCCGGGTGAGGAACATCTTCATCTGCTCGGGCGAGGTGTTCTGGGCCTCGTCGAGAATGATGAAGGCGTCGTTGAGCGTGCGGCCGCGCATGTACGCCAGCGGCGCCACCTCGATCGTCCCGGCCGCCATCAGGCGCGGGATCGAGTCCGGGTCGAGCATGTCGTGCAGCGCGTCGTACAGCGGGCGCAGGTACGGGTCGATCTTCTCGTAGAGCGTGCCCGGCAGGAAGCCGAGCCGCTCGCCCGCCTCGACCGCCGGCCGGGTCAGGATGATGCGGTTGACCTGCTTGGACTGCAGGGCCTGCACCGCCTTGGCCATGGCCAGGTAGGTCTTGCCGGTACCGGCGGGGCCGATGCCGAAGACGATCGTGTGCTTGTCGATCGCGTCGACGTACCGCTTCTGGTTGAGGGTCTTGGGTCGGATGGTGCGGCCGCGCGAGGACAGGATGTTCTGTGTCAGAACCTGGGCCGGGGTCTCCTCCGGTCCCTCCCCGTTCTCACTCGCCCGCAACATGGCGATCGAGCGTTCCACTGCGTCCTCCGTCATCGGCTGCCCGGTGCGGAGCACCAGCATCATCTCGTCGAACAGGCGCTGGACGATGGCGACTTCACGGGCATCGCCGACCGCGCTGATCTCATTGCCCCGGACATGGATGTCGGCCGCCGGGAATGCCTTCTCGATCACGCGCAGCAGGGAGTCGCCGGATCCCAGCACGGTGACCATGGGGTGCTGGGCGGGAACCTCGAACTGAGCTCGGGCCTGCTGCTGCGCGGGAGTGTGAGCTGTGGGTGTCTGAGTCATGGGCCGGCGCTTAAGGCCTGCGGTTCCTCCTCATCACGGCCGCGTAGCTGAGGGCGGCCTCGCGATACCAAGAGTACGACGCGGGGCTGACAACGCCGTAGGGCTTTTCGCAGGGGAAGGCGCCCCCTTTGCAGCCGTGAGCCCTGCATGCGCTCCGGTACGCCGGGGCAGAATGCGGGCCGTCACTGCCACGCGTGGTCGGGGGGCCGCGTTCGCTCCACGCCCACCTGTACGTACAGAGAGCAGGTAGCCGTGCTGCTGCGTCTGCCCACGTCGGTGTCCGAGGCCCGGGAATGCCTGGCCGAGGGGGCGATACCCCTCGGCGGTGCGACCCTGATATGGGCCCGGTGGCAGCGGGACGGCTTCCCGGAACAGGCGGTGTCCCTGCGGAAGGTGCCGGAGGCGACGGCGATCGGGGAGGGCGTGCTGGGGGGCGCGGTGCTTCTGCACCAGCTGGACGACCGGGTGCCGGAGGTGCTGCGGAAGGCGGCGAAGGGGGTCGGCACGGGGGCGGTGCGCCGGACGGCGACGGTGGGCGGGAACATCGCCGGGTCGAGCCTGCGGGATCTGCTGCCGGCGGCGATCGTGCTGGACGCGTGGGCCGAGGTGCTCACGGCGGACGGGGTGGACGAGGTCGGTCTGCCCGAACTGGAGGCCAAGTCGCCGGTGCTGCTGGCGCTGCGCTGGCGGGAGCCGGTGAAGGGGGCGTACGCGAAGGTGGCGGACCCCGGGGGCGGCGAGGTGCCCACGATCGCCGCGGCGGCGGTGGACACGGAGGGTGTGCTGAGGGTCGCGGTGCGGGAGGGGTATGTGGTGAGCAGCGGGAGGGTGGGCGCCGAGGGGGGCGAGGTGGAGGAGCTGTTCGCCGGGGCGCTGGCCGGGGTGTCGGGACCGGGACGGGAGCTTCTGCGGGAGCAGGTCGCCGGGGTGCTCGGAGGTTAGCCTCGGGGTGGTGAGGACCGGTCGTCGGCCGCGGGCCGGTGGGGGCTTGTCGCGCAGTTCCCCGCGCCCCTTTCGGGGCGCCCGCGCTGGTCCCACCTGAAGGGGCGCGGGGAACTGCGCGACCAGCCACGGCGGCGCCGCACCCGCACCCGCAACCTCGGCAGTCACCCCGCGCGCCCGAACCCGATCGTGGGCACCGCCCTCCGCAGCGGCCACGGCCTCACCTGGTCCTCCTCCGGTACCAGGCCCTCCAGGAACGCGTAGCGCCGCAGCGCCGCCGGGTCCTGCCCCGCCACCGACTGGACCTTCCGCCACCACGCCCCGATCTCCGACCAGCCCGGCGCGGACAGGGAGCCGCCGAACTCCTGGACGGAGAGCGCCGCGGTGAGGCCCGCGAAGGCGAGGCGGTCGGCCAGCGGCCAGTCCGCCAGCGTGCCGGTGACGAACCCGGCGACGAAGACATCACCCGCACCCGTCGGGTCAAGGGCCTCCACGGCGATCGCCGGGACCTCCGCGGACTCGCCGGTACGTCCGTCGACGGCGTAGGCGCCCTCCGCCCCGAGGGTGACCACGGCGAGCGGCACGTACTCGGTGAGGGCGTGCGCGGCAGCCCGCGGGGAGTCCGCGCCGGTGTACCGCCGCGCCTCCTCCGCGTTGGGCAGGAACGCCTCGCAGTGCTCCAGGTCGGCGAGGCCCGCGAGGTCCCACGCGCCCGTGTCGTCCCAGCCGACGTCCGCGAAGATCCGGGTGCCCTCGGCGGCGGCCTTGGCGATCCAGGGGTTGCGTTTGCCGGGCGTGAGGGAGGCGACGGCGGCGCGGGCGTGGGCGGGGCGGCCGGGTGCGTTCTGCTGGCGGAACAGGGTGTCGGCGGGCGGCTCGTGGCCGTGCGAGACCATGGTCCGCTCCCCCTCGTACGCCATGGACACGGTGACCGGCGAGTGCCAGCCGCGCACGGTCCGCGACGGGGAGAGGTCGATGCCCTCGCCCTGCTCGAGGGCGTCCCAGCAGTACTCGCCGTAGTGGTCGTCGCCGAAGGCCGCCGCCAGGGAGGTCTTCAGGCCGAGCCGGGCGAGGGCCGTGGCCATGTTGGCGATGCCGCCGGGGCTGGAGCCCATGCCCCGGGCCCAGGACTCGGTGCCCCGTACGGGGGCGGAGTGCAGGCCGGTGAAGATGATGTCGAGGAAGACGGTGCCGGTGAGGTAGACGTCCCAGGGCGGATCGTCCGGCGTGCGCAGGCCGGCCAGCGGGTCGACCTGCGCGGCGCAGTGCGGGGTCGTTGCTCCTGTGTCGTCGTCGAGGTACTCCGGTTCCTCTCCGGCGAACGCGTTGGACGCGGTCACGGTGCGCTCCCTGGACGTGGTGCGGATCCGGCCAGTCTGCACCATGCCGGGACAGCGGCGGCGGCTCTCGCCGTACGACCGCCCGAACGAGCGTCGCGACCAGCGTCGCTACCAGCGCGGCACGGCCGGTGTGGTCCACCCCGGCTCGGCCGCCCGCATCGCCGCCGCGTCGTCGCGGTCGCGGAGCGTCGGCGATCGTGAGGTTCACCGGGATGCTCCCACGAGGTCGAGTCCGGCGGTCAGCAGGGCCTCCAGGTCGGCCAGGTCGGCGGCCGACGGGTCGGTGAGCGGGGCGCGCACCGGGCCGACGGGACGGCCGCGCAGCCGGGCCGCCGCCTTGACGAGGGACACGGCGTAGCCCGGGACGCGGTCGCGGAGTTCGACGAACGGCACGTAGAAGTCGCGCAGCAGTTTGTCGACCGTGCCGTGGTCGCCGGCGCCGAGGGCGGCGAAGAAGGCGTCGGCGATCTCGGGGGCGAAGGCGTGCACGGCGGAGGAGTAGGCGGGGACGCCGACGGCGGCGTAGGCGCGGGCCTGGACCTCGGCAGTGGCGGCACCGTTGAAGAAGAGGAAGTCCTCCGGGGCGGCGAGGGTGAGGCGCTGGAGCCGGTCAAGGTCGCTGTGCCCGTCCTTGAGCCCGATGACGCCGGGGATACGGGCGATCCGGGTCAACGAGTCGGCCGTGAAGGCGACCTGTCCGCGCTGGTAGGCGATGAGCGGGAGGGACGTCCGGGCCGCGATCCGCTCCAGCTGCGCGACCAGCCCGTCCTGCGGGGCGGCGACGAGATAGTGCGGCAGCACGAGCAGGGCGTCGGCCCCGGCCTCCTCGGCGACCCGGGCGAACCGCACGGCCTGCGCCCAGCCGTACCCCACCCCGGCGACCACGGGCACCCTCCCCCGCGCTCCAACACCCTCGCGCGGGGGGACCCCCCTGCCGGCCTCCTCGACGGTGACGGCGACGACCCGCCGGTACTCGTCCTCGTCCAGCGAGAAGAACTCCCCCGTCCCGCAGGCCGGGAAGACGGCGCCGGGCCCGGCGGCGAGCTGTCCGCGGACGTACTCCCGGAATCCGTCCACGTCGAGGGACCCGTCGGCGTGAAAGGCGGTGAGCGGGAACGACAGCACCCCGGCCGCCATCCCGTCGCGCAGGCTCCGCACCACGTCCTCCGGCTGTCCGGCCACCGCATTCATCTCCCCATGTAGACGTCATCCATGTATAGAAACAAAGACTAGATATGCGAACACCCCCCGTCAACGGCGCACCGCCCCCGCCCCCTTACGATCTGCACATGTCCGAGACAGCAGGCGTCCGCGAGGTGAAGTCCGCGGCGCGCACGGTGGAGCTGCTGGAGCTCCTCGCGGCCCGCGGTGACCGCCCGGCCCGGCTCCAGGAACTGGCGGACGAACTCGGCGTCCCGCGCAGCTCGATGTACGCCCTGCTCCAGACCCTGATCACACGGGGCTGGGTACGCACCGACACGACCGGCTCCCTCTACGGCGTCGGCATCCGCACCCTGCTGACCGGCACGAGCTACCTGGACTCCGACCCGCGCGTCCGCCTCGTACGCCCCTACCTGGACGAGGCGTCCCAGGAGCTGGGCGAGACGATCCACCTGGGCCGCCTGGACGGCCCGAACGTGGCGTACCTGGCGACCCGGGAGTCGCACGAATACCTGCGCACGATCAGCAGGGTGGGACGACGCCTGCCGGCCCACGCGGGCGCCCTCGGCAAGGCACTTCTCGCGGAACGCCCCGCCGGAGACCTCCCCGAGGGCCCGTACGAGCCGCTGACTCCCCGCACGCACACCACGCGGGACGCGCTGGCCGCCGACCTCGCCGGGATCCGCGCCCGCGGCTACGCGATCGACCGCGAGGAAGCCGTCACCGGCATCATCGGCTTCGGCTTCGCCCTGCGCTACGACACCCCGGCCCAGGACGCGATCAGCTGCTCGGTACCGACGACCCGCCTGACCCCGGACCACGAGGCGGAGATCGTGACGGTGATGAGAGAGATCCGGGCAAGGATCGAGTCGGCGACAGCCCCCGGCGGCACGGTCAACTGGCGCTGACCGCAACGTCGCCGTCCAGGGGCGCGACAACACGTCAGCAGGCAACTCCGCAGGCGACCCAGGCACACGGGACCTGTCAGCACGCGGCTCCGCAACCAACCCAGGGGCGCGGGGCCGTATCGATGTGCGGCTCCGCCGCGTGGGCGCCACCAGCCACCCGCGACCCGCACCCGCGCCCCCGTCGAACCCCTACGGCGCGCGGCGCTTCTACCCCTCCCCCCACCCCTCAAACGGAACATGACCCACATCACACCACCCGCCCTTCTTCCGCCCTCCCCCGCTTGATACAAATTGCCCGCGCGTTCCTGTCCGTCGACGGCCTGCGCCCAACCCCCCTCCTCCGTCGGTCCTTTCGCATGCCCTGGGAACGCCCGTGTTCGCCCGCACCACCCCCTGGCCCCTCGTCGCCCTTTTCACGGCCGGGTACCTCGCGCCGTACCTCCTCCCGACCACCGTCGGCAGGCTCGAATCGGGGCTCCCGATCTCCGCCACCCAGGCGGGCGCCATCGGCAGTGCCCTGCTGCTGAGTTCCGCCGCGGCCGGCTTCCTGCTGGCGTCCCGCGTGGACCGCGTCGGCCCCCGCGCCCTCGCCCGCGCCGGCCTCCTCCTCGCCGTCCTCGGCTACGGCGGCGCCGCCCTCACCACCCACGTCCCGGCCGTCGTGGCCGGCGCGATCGCCGGCGGCTTCGGCTCCGGCACGGTCACCGCGGTGGCCGCCACCGGCATCGCCGCGACGAGGGACCCGCACCGCATCACCACCCTCGGCCTGCTCGGCGTCTCCGCCCTCGCGGGTGCCGTCTATCTGACGGTCCCGCACCTCGGCCCCGGCCACGCGCAGCCCCTCGCCGCGATCGCGCTCACCGCACTGGCGGTCTGGCCGCTGACCGCCCGCCTGTCCCCCCGTACCGCCCCGGCCCTGCCCCGTACCGCGACCGGCTCCCGCCTCCCGCACCTGCGCTCGGGTCTGCTGCTGGCCGCCGCGATGCCCTGCTGGTCGGCCGCGCAGAACTCGCTGTGGGGCGTGAGCGGCCGGATCGGTCTGACGCAGGCGCATCTGAGCGAGGTGACCGTGGGCGTGGTGTTCGCGGTGGCGCTCGGCGCCGGTCTGCTGGGCGTGGTCGGGGCGGGCGCGCTCGGCCCGCGGCTCGGGCAGGCCCTGCCGATCGGCCTCGGCACCGCCCTGATCGCGGGCTGCATCGCACTCAGCGCGTCCGCCACGGACCTGACGACGTTCGCGTCCGGCGAGATCGCCTGGAACCTGCTCTACCCGGTCGTCCTGTCGTACGTCATCGGCCTGGCCGCCGCCCTGGACCCACGGGGCCGCTGGGCGGTGCTGGTCGGGTCGGCGTCGTCGCTGGGGACGGCCGTCGGCCCGATGACGGGCAGCCTGCTGTCGGCCCGGGCCGGTTTCCCGGCGATGGGGACGATCCTGGCGGTGGGCCTGCTGGCGGTCGCGGTCCCGCTGACGGCGGTGGCGCTGCGGCGCAGGTCCACCACCGTCACGACGACCCACCCGGCGCTCACCGACGAGACGGTACGGCTGGACGTCGCCGCCTAGCCGAACTCGTAGGCCGCCACCTCGGCGAGGTACCGGGCCCGCAGCTCCTCGTCGTCCTCCAGGAAGGACGCCAGGAAGGAGTTGCGGGCCAGCTCCCGCAGCCGCTCCTCGGACAGGCCCAGGGTGTCGGCGACCGCGCGGAAGTTGTCGTCGGCGTAACCGCCGAAGTAGGCCGGGTCGTCGGAGTTGACCGTGCACAGCAGGCCCGCGTCGAGCATCGCGGGCAGCGGGTGCTCGGCGAGCACGTCGACCGCGCGCAGCCGCACGTTCGACAGCGGGCACAGCGTCAGCGGGATCCGCTCCCGTACCAGCCGGGCGACCAGGTCCGGGTCCTCCATGCAGCGCAGCCCGTGGTCGACGCGCTCCACGCCGAGCACGTCCAGCGCCTCGGTGATGTAGGCGGGCGGCCCCTCCTCACCGGCGTGCGCCACGCGCCGCAGCCCGAGGTCGGCGGCGGCCGCGTACACCTCGCGGAACTTGGCCGGCGGATGCCCGACCTCGGCCGAGTCCAGCCCGATCCCGGTGATCCGGCCGAGGTGGGGCCGTGCGGCCTCCAGTGTCTCCAGCGCCGAGTCGGCGGACTCGTCCCGCAGGAAGCACATGATCAGCCGGGTGGAGATCCCGTGGTTCTCGACGCTCCGGCCGAGTGCCCGCCACAGGCCGTCCACGACCGTGGCCATGGGCACGCCCCGGGCGATGTGCGCCTGCGGGTCGAAGAAGATCTCGGCGTGCCGCACACCCTGCGCGGCGGCCCGGGCCAGATAGGCGTCGGCGAGTTCCTCGAAGTCCTGCTCGGTGCGCAGGACGGCCATGAGCTCGTAGTACAGGTTCAGGAACGACTGCAGGTCCTTGAACCGGTACGCCTCGCGCAACGCGTCCGTGTCCGGGTACGGCAGCTCGACGCCGTTGCGCGCGGCGAGCCGGAACGCCAGCTCCGGTTCCAGAGTGCCTTCGATGTGGAGGTGCAGTTCAGCTTTGGGGAGGGGCATCAGAGCATGGTAAGGCCGTTTCACCTGCGCTTCGGAACCGGCACTCGGAGCAGGTCGTACGCCACGGTCAGCTCGCCCTCGTAGCCGGCGGCCCGCGCCTGCCGCTCGAACTCCTCGGGTTCCGAGTAGCGCTGGCTGAAATGGGTCAGCACGAGGTGCCGTACCCCCGCGTCCCGCGCGACGGCCGCCGCCTGCCCGGCGGTCAGATGGCCGTGCTCCGCGGCGAGTTCGGCGTCCTCGTCGAGGAACGTGGACTCGATGACGAGCAGGTCGCAGCCCTCGGCGAGCGCGTGCACGCCGTCGCAGAGCCGGGTGTCCATCACGAACGCGAACCGCTGCCCGCGTCGCACCTCGCTGACCTGGTCGAGGGTGACGTCCCCGAGGACGCCGTCGCGCTGGAGCCGGCCGACGTCCGGGCCCTTGATGCCGTGCGCGGCGAGCCGGTCGGGCAGCATGCGGCGGCCGTCGGGCTCGACCAGCCGGTAGCCGTAGGACTCGACCGGGTGGGACAGCTTCCTGGCCTGGAGCGTGTACGACGAGGTGACGGCGAGGTCGCCGTCCGCGTCGACCGGGGCCTCGGTGATGCCGACGGTCTCCCGGTAGGCGGTGGCGTACCGGAGCCGGTCGAAGAAGCGCTGCCCGGACTTCGGGTAGTGCGCGGTGACCGGGTGCGGGACCTTGTCGAGGTTGATGCGCTGGATGACCCCGGCGAGGCCGAGACAGTGGTCGCCGTGGAAGTGGGTGACGCAGATCCGGTTGAGGTCGTGCGCGGCGACCCCGGCCCGCAGCATCTGCCGCTGGGTGCCCTCGCCCGGGTCGAAGAGGATGCCCTCGCCGTCCCAGCGCAGCAGGTAGCCGTTGTGGTTGCGGTGCCGGGTGGGAACCTGGCTGGCGGTGCCGAGGACCACCAGTTCACGGACGGACACGGTGACGTGCCGGGGTTATCCGGGCGGCCACTGCAGGCCGCGGCCGCCGATGACGTGCGCGTGGGTGTGCCAGACGGTCTGGCCGGCGCCGCTGCCGGTGTTGAAGACGATGCGGTAGCTGTCCAGCTTGTCCTCGTCGGCGACGGCCTGCGCCTCGCGCAGTATGTCGGCGGCCACGGCGGGTTCGCCCGCGGCGAGCTCGGCGGCGTTCTCGTAGTGGACCTTGGGGATCACCAGGACGTGGGTGGGTGCCTGGGGGTTTATGTCCCGGAAGGCGACGGTGGTGTCCGTCTCCCGGACGATCGTCGCGGGGACGTGGCCTGCGACGATCTTGCAGAACAGGCAGTCGTCCTGGGGTTCCCCTGCCATGTCTTCTCCTCGACCGGTGATCAGCTTCGGGGGCATCGTATCGTCGTCGGGCGCGGGTGCGTGGGGGTTGATCGCGCCCACGCGGCTAAGCCGCACACCGATGCGGCCCCGCGCCCCCGGGTGGGACCCGGCGCCCCTCCCCCTACATCGGCAGCGTCGGCGGCACCTTCGCGGGCGTCGTCTCCAGTGCCTCCAGCGCGATCCGTACCGCCTCGTCCAGTTGCGGGTCCCTGCCCGCGGCCCAGTCCTGCGGGGTCTGGACGACCTCCACGTCGGGGTCGACGCCGTGGTTCTCCACGCCCCAGCCGTGACCCTCCATCCAGAACGCGTACTTGGGCTGGGTGACCAGCGTGCCGTCGACCAGGCGGTAGCGGCTGTCGATGCCGATCACACCGCCCCAGGTGCGGGTGCCGACCACCGGGCCGATGCCCAGCGCCTTGATCGCCGCGTTGACGATGTCCCCGTCCGAGCCGGAGAACTCGTTCGCGACGACGACCACCGGGCCCCGGGGCGCGTCCCTCGGGTAGCTGAACGGGCGCATGCCGCGCGGCAGGTCCCAGCCGACGATCCGGCGGGCCAGTTTCTCCACGACGAGCTGGGAGGTGTGCCCGCCGCGGTTCTCCCGGACGTCCACGACGATGCCCTCGCGGGCCATCTCCACGCTCAGGTCGCGGTGGATCTGCGCCCAGCCCGGTGCCTGCATGTCCGGCACGTGGAGGTAGCCGAGGCGGCCGCCGGAGAGTTCGTGCACATGGGCCCGGCGGTCGGCCACCCACGCGTGGTAGCGCAGCGGTTCCTCGTCCGCGACCGGGACGACGACGGGGTGGCGCAGCTCGCCGCCGCCCGCGGGGGACACGGTCAGTTCGACGGCCTTGCCTGCGGTGCCGACGAGGAGGGGGCCGGGTCCGGTCACCGGGTCGACGGAGCGGCCGGCGACGGCCACGATCGCGTCCCCGGGGCGTACCGCGACGCCGGGTGCGGCGAGCGGGGAGCGGGCGCCGGGGTCGGAGGTCTCGGCGGGCAGGATCCGGTCGATGCGCCAACTGCCGTCCGGATGCCGGGAGATGTCGGCACCGAGGAGGCCCTGGCGGGCGCCGCGGCCGTAGCCGCCGTTCGGGGTGACGTAGGCGTGCGAGGTGCCGAGTTCGCCCTGGACCTCCCAGAGCAGGTCGACCAGGTCGTCGTGGGTGGCGACGTGGTCGACGAGCGGGCGGTAGCGGTCGAGGACGCCGTTCCAGTCGACGCCGCCGAGGTCCGGCCGCCAGAACTGGTCCCGCATGATGCGGCCGGTCTCGTCGAACATCTGCCGCCACTCGGCGGCCGGTTCGACGGTCTGCCGGACCCGGGACAGGTCGACGGTGATGTTGGTGTCGCTGTCGTCGTCGTTCGAGGCACGCCGGTCGCTGGGGACGACCTTGAGCTTTCCGTCGGACCACAGCAGGACGCGTTTGCCGTCGCCGCTGACCTCGAAGTGGTCGGCGCCGGAGGCGAGGTACTCGATGCGCTGCTGGGCGAGGTCGTAGCGTTCCAGCTCGGTCTTGGGGTCGGGGTCCTCGGGGTGGGCGCGGGAGGCGCCGAGCACGCCGCGCACCGGGTGGCGCAGCCACAGGACGCCGTCCTTGGCGGCGCGCAGCCCGGAGTAGCGGCCGGCCTCGACGGGGAAGGGCACGATCCGGTCGGCGAGGCCCTCCAGGTCGATCCGGGTGGCCGGGGTGCCCTCGGCGTCCGGGGTCTCGTCCTTGTCGGGGGTCTCGAAGGGGCGGCCGTGCCGCTGCGGACCGAACGGCGAGGGGGTGGTCGCGGCCAGCGTGATCAGGTGCGGGCGGTCGCCGACCACGAAGGCCAGGTCGAAGACGTGCTCGTCGTAGACCGGGTCGAAGGAGCGGGTGGAGAGGAAGGCGAGGTGTTTGCCGTCGCGGGTGAAGACGGGGTCGTAGTCCCGGAAGCGCAGCGGGGTCGCCTCGGTGACGGTGAGGTCGGTGGTGTGGGCGATGCGGAGCTGGCAGAGCCCGCCGACGCCGGGGTGGGACCAGGCGAGCCAGCCGGAGTCGGGCGAGAACGCCAGCCCGGAGACGTCGCCGTCCTCGCTGCGGTCGACCTCCCGGACCTCGCCGGTCTCGCGTTCGACGAGGAGCAGCCGGCCGTCGTGCGCGGCCACCGCGACGTGGCCGCCGTCGGGGGCGACGGCGAGGTCCAGGACCCGGCCGAGCTGCCCGGCGGCGAGCCGGCGCGGGGTGGAGCCGGGCACGGCACCGGTGGCGGGGGCGAACTCCAGGGCGTCGTCGCCCTCGGCGTCCGTCACCCACACCACCCACTCCTCCGCGTCCGCGCGGAAGGTGACGGGCAGCCGGGCGCGCACCCCGGGCTGGGCGGCCAGCGCGCGGGCCGGCCCCGACCGGTGGGTCACCCAGTGCACGCCGCCGCGCACCAGGACGGCGCTGCCGCGGGCGGTGTGGTCGGGCGAGGCGGAGCCGAACCAGCGGGCCGCGTTGACCGGGCGCGGCTGCCGGTCCACCCGGGACCCGCCGAGCCGGATGTCCAGCCGGCGCGGCTCGGCGCCCTCCAGGTCGTCGAGAAGCCAGAGTTCACCGGCCGAGGCGTAGACGACCCGGGTGCCGTCACCGGCCGCGTGCCGGGCGTAGAAACCGTCGAGAGGTGTGTGCCGGCGCAGGTCGGAGCCGTCGGCGAGGGACGAGTACAGCGCGCCCGTCCCCTCGTGGTCGGAGAGGAAGGCGATCCGGTCGCCGGCCCACACCGGGTCTTCGAGGTTCCCGTCCAGCTCCTCGTGCAGCCGTACGAACTCCCCGGCTCCTTCCCCGTCGTGGACGTCCCGGTCGATCCACAGCTTCCCGGCCGTACCGCCCCGGTACCGCTTCCACCAGGCCGCCTCCCGGCCCATCGGCGCGGACAGCAGCACGGTGTTCGGCCCGAAGGCGACATGGCCGACCGGGCCGTACGGCAGGACGGTGGACGGTCCGCCGTCGAGCGGGACGGTGCGGGCCCAGCTGCGCCGGAGGCTGGACTGGCCGTAGGCGCTGATCGCGAGGACCTGCCCGTCGGCGGTCCAGCCGCGCACCTGGGTGTGGGAACTCCCCCAGTGCGTCAGACGGGTCGCGGAGCCGCCGTCGACGGGGGCCGTGTGGATCTCGGGAGCGCCGTCGCGGGTGGAGGTCCAGGCGACCGTGGTCCCGTCGGGCGAGATACGCGGCAGCGTCACGGGTACGTTGTCGGCGCTGACCCGCCA
Organism: Streptomyces sp. NPDC051105; assembly: GCF_040682795.1. Taxonomy (NCBI): domain Bacteria; kingdom Bacillati; phylum Actinomycetota; class Actinomycetes; order Kitasatosporales; family Streptomycetaceae; genus Streptomyces; species Streptomyces sp. NPDC051105. The sequence goes on from NZ_JBFBBR010000004.1 coordinate 611,113, forward strand.
GGCCCGGCCGCCGTCCAGGGGCGCGAGCCACACGTCGTCCTCGGCGGTGAAGGCGACCAGGTCGCCGTGGACATGGGGAAATCGGAGGTAGGACCGCGGTCCTGTCGCTGCACCCTGAGTCACCCGCTCAGCCTATGCATCGCGGCACGATCGCGGTGGCCGATTTCGATCACTTGCCCTGCACCGGCCAGCACTTGGGATCGCCCTGGCACCAGACGGTCTTCGTCACGGTCACGGTGGGGCCCGGCCGCTGTCCGTAGGTGGGCGGCCGGTAGGTGCTGTAGATCGGTCCGGGCGTGGCGTCGCAGTCGCCGAGGCCCTTCACCCGGAACCACTCCTTGCCGCCCACCGTCGCGACGAGGTTCCCGCGCACACAGGCGCCGCTGACCGCCTTGGTGACGCGTCCGGTGACGGTGATGTCCCGGCCGTCCTTGGTCCTGCCCCGGCAGTCCACGGAGACGACGGTGGTCTCGGACGCCGAGGGCGTCTTCTGCGCCGACGAGCCGTAGTCGCCGGTGCAGGTGAGCCAGCTGACGTCGACGTGCTGCCGTTTCAGCTCGGCGGTGGCGGTCCGGTCGGTGGTGTACGCGACGGTCGCGGAGTTCAGGTCGGTCGGCTGACAGCCCACCACACCGCCCACGGCGACCACCGCGAGCCCCGCCACAGCCGCCGCCCTGGTCACACGCGACCGGCGCGTCACGCCCGGTCGGCGCCAAATCGGCCTCAATGCCCCCATGGAGGGCAGCCTGCCACCGTCTCCTCCGTGACGGTAGGGGGCATACGGCCACTCACGTGTTCGGAGAGGTCCCCCGGCCGGCCGACGGGCTCCTCAGGTGCGCAGCAGCAGCCACTCCTGGAGCTCCACCAGGTTGCCCTCCGGGTCCTTGAGGTGGGCGACGCGCATGCGTTGCGTCATCGGCGCCGGCCCGTGCACCAGGACCGCGCCCCGCGCGACGATCTGCTCGCAGTATGCGTCCAGGTCGTCGACGCGCAGCACCACCAGCGAACGGTGCCCGGTCGCGGTGTCCCCCAACTCGCCCAGCACCTCGGCCATCATGGCCCGGTCCTGCAGGGCTATCCCCGCCGACCCGGCGTGCGGGCTGAACTTCTCGTACGGTCCCTCGCTCGCCCCCGACTGCGGCTTCAGCCCGAGCACCTCGGCGTAGAAGCGGTAGCAGGCGGCGAAGTCGGAGACCAGGAGCCGGACTTGGGCGAGTTCCACGGTGTTCCCCCTGAGGTGTCGTACGGGTCAGGACCACCGGCCGGTGCGGCCCAGCAGCAGGGCCGCGGCCGCGGTGCCCGCGGTCGATGTCCGCATCACGGTAGGCCCCAGGGTGTAGGCCCTGGCACCCGCCTCCTCGAAGAGCGCCAGTTCGTCCCGGGCGACGCCCCCTTCGGGCCCGACGACCAGCACGATCTCGCCCCCGGCGGGCAACCGGGCCCCGGCGAGCGGGTCGCTGCCGTGCTCGAAGTCGGAGTGGAGCACGGCGGCCAGGTCGGCTTCGGCGAGAAGCGCGGCGACCTGCTTGGTGGTCGCCGCGTCCGCGATCTCCGGGAAGCGCACCCGGCGGGACTGCTTGCCGGCCTCGCGGGCGGTGGCCCGCCACTTCGCGAGGGACTTCAGGCCCCGGTCGCCCTTCCACTGGGTGATGCAGCGGGCGGCCTGCCAGGGCACGATCACGTCGACGCCGACCTCGGTCATGGTCTCCACGGCGACCTCACCGCGGTCGCCCTTGGGCAGGGCCTGGACGACGGTGATGCGGGGAGACGGCTCCGGCTCCTCCGAGATCGACGTCATGTGGACGATCAGCCGGTCCTTGCCCTCGGCGGCCCGTACGACGCCCTCCGTCCAGCGTCCGCGCCCGTCGGTGAGGATGACGTCCTCGCCGGGCCGCAGCCGCTTCACGGAGACGGCGTGCCGTCCCTCGGGCCCGTCCAGGACGACCTCGCCGCCGGAGCGGTCGGGCACCACGAGCGGGTCGAGCACGAACACCGGGGCGGTCACCGCCTGCCCCCCTCGTACCCCTCGTACCCCTCGTACCCCTCGTGCCCCTCGTGCCCTTCGTGCCCTTCGCCCTTGCCCGACAACGCTGTCGACGCGGCGGCGAGTTCCGCCGTGAGGGTCTCCACCAGCTGCCCGGCGGGCAGCGGGCGGGCCAGCCGGTGGCCCTGCCCGGCCCACAGGGCCATGCCCTGCGCGTCCCCGGCCTTGGCGGCGGCCTTGCGCAGCGGGGAGGTGAGGTGGTGGACCTCCGGGTAGGCGGCGGGCGCGTACGGGCCGTGCTCGCGCATGAAGCGGTTGACCAGGCCCCGGGCGGGCCGCCCGGAGAACGCCCGGGTCAGTTCGGTCCGGATGAACAGCGGGTCCGTCAGCGCCCGCTTGTGGAGATCGGTGGCGCCGGACTCCGGGGTGGCGAGGAAGGCCGTACCCAGCTGGGCGGCGCTCGCCCCCGCGGCCAGCACGGCGGCGATCTGGCTGCCACGCATGATGCCCCCGGCGGCGACGACGGGAATGCCCACCGTCTCCCGTATCTGGGCGACCAGCGACAGCAGCCCGATTCCGGCCCCCTCGTTGTCCTGCACGTCCCGATGGGTGCCCTGGTGACCGCCGGCCTCCACGCCCTGTGCGATCACCGCGTCCGCCCCGGCCCGCTCGACGGCGAGCGCCTCCTCGGCGGTGGTCGCGGTGACCAGGGTGAGGGTTCCCGCGCGGCGGAGGGAGTCGAGGACGTCCTTGCCCGGGACTCCGAAGTGGAACGAGGCCGCGGCCACCGGGTTGTCGAGCAGCACGGCCAGCTTGGCCTCGTACCCGTCGTCCCGGCCGCTGTCCGGGTCGCCGAGTTCCGTCTTGTACCAGGCGGCCTCACCGGCCAGCTGATGCGCGTAGACCTCCACGGCCCCGGTCTCGGCGTGCTCCGTCTGCGGCATGAACAGGTTCACCCCGAAGGGACGGCCGGTCAGCCCCCGCAACTGCTTGATCTCCTGGTACATCCCGTCGGCGGTCTTGTACCCGGCGGCCAGGAACCCCAGCCCGCCCGCCTCGGACACGGCGGCGGCGAGCTGCGGCACGGAGACCCCGCCCGCCATGGGGGCCTGCACGATCGGAAGGGGAAAGAGATCGGTCAGTGCGGAGGACATGACGGCATGTTGTCACGTCCTCCGAACAAGACCGAATCGGGCCGTCCCTCTGGCACATGCCAGACATGTCCGGGCCGCGAAGGGCCGTCGCCCCCTCCCGGTGCCCCGTCCACGCCCGTGCGCCGACCGGTCAGAGCCCGCACCACGGGCCGCCGGCGCCCGTACGCCGGCCCCTCAGCGCCCGCCGACGGGTCAACGCCCGTTGAACGCGTCCTTCAGCCGGCTGAACAGACCCTGCTGCCCCGGCTGGAACTGCCCCGTCGGCCGTTCCTCGCCGCGCAGCTTCGCCAACTCGCGCAGCAGCCGCTCCTGCTCGGGGTCGAGCTTGGTCGGGGTCGTCACCTCGACATGGACGATGAGGTCACCGCGCCCGCCGCCGCGCAGATGCGTGACACCGCGCCCGTGCAACGGGATCGACTGCCCGGACTGCGTTCCCGGCCGGATGTCGACCTCCTCCATCCCGTCCAGCGTCTCCAGCGGCACCTTCGTACCGAGCGAGGCCGCCGTCATCGGGATGGTCACCGTGCAGTGCAGATCGTCGCCGCGCCGCTGGAACGTGGAGTGCGGCAGCTCGTGGATCTCGACGTACAGGTCACCGGCGGGACCGCCGCCGGGCCCGACCTCGCCCTCACCGGCGAGCTGGATCCGGGTGCCGTTGTCGACACCGGCCGGGATCTTCACGGTCAGCGTCCGCCGCGACCGCACCCGCCCGTCACCGGCGCACTCGGGACACGGCGTCGGCACGACCGTACCGAAGCCCTGGCACTGCGGACACGGCCGCGAGGTCATGACCTGGCCCAGGAAGGACCGCGTCACCTGCGAGACCTCACCTCGGCCCCGGCACATGTCACAGGTCTGGGCGGAAGTGCCCGGCGCCGCGCCCTCACCGTTGCAGGTGTTGCAGACGATCGCCGTGTCGACCTGGATGTCCTTGGTGGTACCGAAGGCCGCCTCGTCGAGCTCGACCTCGATCCGGATCATCGCGTCCTGGCCGCGCCGGGTCCTGGACCTCGGCCCGCGCTGCGACGCGGTACCGAAGAACGCGTCCATGATGTCCGAGAAGTTCCCGAAGCCACCGGCCCCGAAGCCGCCCGCACCCGCGCCGCCGCTCTGCGAGAGCGGGTCACCGCCGAGGTCGTAGACCTGCTTCTTCTGCGGGTCGGAGAGCACCTCGTAGGCGGCGTTGATCTCCTTGAACCGCTCCTGGGTCTTCGGATCCGGGTTGACGTCCGGGTGCAGCTCGCGCGCGAGCCGACGGAAGGCCTTCTTGATCTCTTCCTGCGACGCGTCGCGGCGCACGCCGAGAACGGCGTAGTAGTCCGTGGCCACTTACGACTCCGCCAGGATCTGTCCGACGTACCGTGCCACCGCTCGTACCGCTCCCATCGTTCCCGGGTAATCCATGCGGGTCGGTCCGACCACGCCGAGCTTGGCGAGTGCCTCGCCGCCCGAACCGTAGCCGACCGACACCACGGACGTGGAGTTGAGTCCCTCATAGGCGTTCTCGTGACCGATGCGTACGGTCATGCCCGAATCCCCCGCCTCGCCCATGAGCTTGAGGAGGACGACATGCTCCTCCAGGGCCTCCAGGACGGGCCGGATCATGAGGGGAAAGTCATGTCCGAAGCGGGTGAGATTGGCGGTGCCGCCGATCATCAGCCGCTCCTCGTTCTCCTCGACGAGCGTCTCCAGCAGGGTGGAGAGCACCGCCGAGACCGTACCGCGGTCCTCGGCCTCGAAGGCGTCCGGCAGGTCCTCCACCAGCCGGGGCACGTCCGAGAACCGGCGACCGGCGACCCGGCTGTTGAGCCGCGCCCGCAGATCCGCCAGCGACGACTCCCCGAAGGGCGCCGGGCAGTCGACCATCCGCTGCTCGACCCGCCCGGTGTCGGTGATCAGCACCAGCATCAGCCGGGCCGGGGCGAGCGCGAGCAGTTCCACGTGCCGCACGGTGGACCGTGTCAGCGACGGGTACTGCACGACCGCGACCTGCCGTGTCAGCTGCGCCAGCAGCCGCACCGTCCGCGCCACGACGTCGTCGAGGTCGACGGCGCCGTCGAGGAAGTTCTGGATGGCCCGCCGCTCGGGCGCGCTCATCGGCTTGACGCCGGCGAGCTTGTCGACGAACAGCCGGTAGCCCTTGTCGGTGGGGATCCGCCCGGCGCTGGTGTGCGGCTGGGCGATGTACCCCTCGTCCTCCAGGGCGGCCATGTCGTTGCGCACGGTCGCCGGGGAGACCCCGAGGTTGTGCCGCTCGGTCAGCGCCTTCGACCCCACCGGCTCCTCGGTGCCGACATAGTCCTGGACGATGGCGCGCAATACCTGAAGCCTGCGTTCACTCAGCATCCAGCGCCACACCTCCAGAAAGTCGTCCCCGCGGCCTTTCGGGTCTTTCGCCTGGCACTCTGCGATCCCGAGTGCCAACGTCCCCGGCCCAGTGTACGGCCGCCGGGTACCGACTGGGCAAGGTCGGTGAGGACCCGGGGCGTTCTGCCGTTAGCGTCGCGGTATGACGGTGACTTGGGAAGAGCTGGGCTGGGAGCGGGTGGCCGAGGGTGTCGGCCGGTGCCGGCTGCCGGGCTGGGACTGCACGGCCGGGCTGGTCCTCGGGGCGGGCCCGGTCCTGATGGTGGACGCCGGGTCGAGCCTGGCGGAGGGCGCGCGGTTGCGTACGGAGGCACAGCGGCTGGCCGGACGCCGTGTGACCGATCTCGCGCTCACCCACCCCCACTTCGACCACGTCTTCGGCACCCCCGCGTTCGCGGGCGCGGACGTGCACGTGGCGGCGGGCGCGGAAGCCGTCCTCACGCACGGCCGCGAGGCGCTCCGCCTGGACGCGATCCGCAACGGCCTGCCGGCCCCGGAGGCCGAGGAGGCGGCCGACGCGCTGCCCCTGCCCCGCCGTCCGGTCTCCGGCGAGTGGACCCTCGACCTCGGCGACGGCCGCCGGGCCCTGCTGGCCGACGTGGGCCCCGGCCACACCTCCCACGACCTCGCGGTCCTCGTCCCCGGCCTCCCCGGCGACCCCGGCGACCCGCCGGTGGTGTTCTGCGGCGACCTGGTGGAGGAGTCCGGCGCCCCCCAGGCCGGCCCCGACGCCGTACCGTCCCACTGGCCGGCCGCCCTGGACCGCCTGCTCGCCCTCGGCGGCGAGAACGCCCGGTACGTGCCCGGTCACGGAGCGGTGGTGGACGCGGCGTTCGTACGACGGCAACGCGACGTCCTGGCCACCCGTTTCGGCGTGTCGTGACCACGCCGCCGCCGCTTCTCCTATCGTCATCCGAATGCGCCAGTACTCCGCCGACCTGACCCCGCCGTGGAAGAAGCCGAAACCGGCACCGGAGGTGGCCGCCGAACCCGGCCTGGTCGTCGAGGAACCCGGCACCGGATTCTGCGGCGCGGTGATCCGCTGCGAGGCGGGCACGGTGACGCTGGAGGACCGCTTCGGCAAACACCGCGTCTTCCCGCTGAAGCCCCGGGGCTTCCTCCTGGAGGGCCGGGCGGTCACCCTCGTACGCCCCACGTCGGCCGCCCCCGCACGCCCCGCCCGTACCGCCTCCGGCTCGGTCGCCGTCCCCGGCGCACGCGCGCGCGTGGCCCGCGCGGGCCGCATCTACGTCGAGGGCCGCCACGACGCGGAGCTGGTCGAGAAGGTCTGGGGCGACGACCTGCGCATCGAGGGCGTGGTCGTGGAGTACCTGGAGGGCGTGGACGACCTGCCGTCGATCGTGGCCGAATTCGCACCGGGCCCGGACGCGCGCCTCGGTGTCCTGGTGGACCACCTGCTCCCCGGCACGAAGGAGTGGCGCATCGCCCAGTCGGTCACCAGCGCACACGCCCTGGTCGTCGGCCACCCGTACATCGACATCTGGGAGGCGGTGAAGCCCGCCGCCGTGGGCATCGAGGCGTGGCCGCGCGTCCCGCACGGCCAGGACTGGAAGACGGGCGTGTGCCGGGCGCTCGGCTGGCCCTCGGACAACACGGGTGCCGTCTGGCAGGCGATCCTGGCCCGGGTGGGCTCCTACAAGGACCTCGAACCGGAACTGCTGGGCCGGGTGGAGGAACTCATCGACTTCGTCACGGCCCCGTAGCCGGGCACCCCCTGCCCCCTGCCCCCGGTCCCGGTCCCGGTCCCGGTCCCGTCAGTCCACCAGGTCCCTGACCACCGCGTCCGCCAGCAACCGCCCCCGCAGCGTCAGCACGGCCCGCCCGTCCTCGTACGGGCCGGTCTCCAGCAGCCCCTCCCCCAGCGCCCGCCGCGACGCCGCCAGCCCCTGTTCCCTCAGCAGCGTCAGCGGCACCCCCTCCCGCAGCCGCAGCTCCAGCAGGATCCGCTCCACCCGGCGGTCCTCGTCCGTGAGGACCTCACGCCCGGCCCCCGGTGACCGTCCCGACGCCAGCGCCGCCGCGTACGCCCCCGGATGCTTGACGTTCCACCAGCGCACGCCGCCGACGTGCGCGTGCGCGCCCGGTCCCGCGCCCCACCAGTCGGCGCCCCGCCAGTACAGCTCGTTGTGCAGGCAGCGGGCGGCCTCGGAGGTGGCCCAGTTGGACACCTCGTACCAGTCGAAGCCCGCCGCGGACAGCATCTCCTCGGCGATCAGATAGCGGTCCGCGTGGACGTCGTCGTCGGTCATCGGGACCTCGCCCCGGCGGATCCGGCGGGCCAGCTGCGTGCCCTCCTCGACGATCAGCGCGTACGCCGACACATGGTCGGGGCCGGCCCCGAGCGCCGCGTCCAGCGAGGCCCGCCAGTCGTCGTCGGACTCGCCCGGCGTGCCGTAGATCAGATCCAGGTTGACGTGCTGGAAGCCGGCCGCGCGGGCCTCCGCGACACACGCCTCGGGGCGCCCCGGGGTGTGCGTGCGGTCCAGGACGCGCAGCACGTGCTGCCGGGCGCTCTGCATGCCGAAGGAGACCCGGTTGAAGCCGCCCTCGCGCAGGGCCGTCAGATACGCGGGGTCGACGGACTCCGGGTTCGCCTCCGTCGTGACCTCCGCCCCGGCGGCCAGACCGAACTCGTCGCGGATCGCGCCCAGCATCCGTACCAGGTCACCGGCGGCCAGCAGCGTCGGCGTGCCCCCGCCCACGAACACCGTGCGGACCTCGCGCGGGTCGTCACCCAGCACCTTGCGGGCCAGCCGGATCTCGTCGATCAGGGTGTCCGCGTAGTTGTCGCGGGAGGCGAGGACACCGCCGGTGCCGCGCAGCTCGGTCGCCGTGTACGTGTTGAAGTCGCAGTAGCCGCAGCGGGTCGCGCAGTAGGGGACGTGCAGATAGAACCCGAGGGGGCGGCCGGCGGCACCGGCCAGCGCGTGCGCCGGGAGCGCGCCGTCGTCGGGGACCGGCTCGCCGTCGGGAAGTGCGGAAGGCATGTCCCCCATTGTCCCGTACGACGCCGGTTACTCCGCCTGGAGGACCAGCAGCGCCAGATCGTCCTCCGGCTGCCCGCCGCCGAACTCGTGCACGAGCCGCCTGATGCGCTCGGCGATCAGCTCGGCACTCAGGCCCGCACAGCCCGCGAGGGCCCGCGCGAGCCCGTCGCCGTCGTCGAACTGCCGGGAGCCCGAGCGGCGCTCGGTGACCCCGTCGGTCACGCACAGCAGGCTGTCGCCCGGCTCTAGCTCTATGGTCTCGCTGGTGTACGTCTCGTCCTCCACGACCCCGAGCAGGGTCTGCGGCCGGGCGGCGGTGCGGACCGCGCCGTCGGGGCCGAGGAGCAGCGGCAGCGGATGCCCGGCGGAGGCGAGGGTGCAGCGGACACCGCCCGCTTCGAGGAGGGTGAGTTCGCCGTACAGGAGGGAGAGGAAACGGGTCTGCGGGCCGTCGCCGGGCGGCATGCGGCCGCCGGCGGCGACCAGGGCGCGGGCGGCGGCGTCGGCGGCCTCGGTGGCGTCGTCGAGGAGGAGCTGGTTGAGCCGGTCGAGGACGTCGGCCACCCGGTACCCCTCCCGGGCCAGCAGCCGCAGCCAGGGCCGGGCCAGGCCGATGACGACGGCGGCCTCGGGCCCCTTGCCCTGGACGTCGCCGACGGCGAAGCACCAGCGGCCGTCGCCGGCCGGGAACAGGTCGTAGAAGTCACCGCTGGGGCCGCCCTTGTCGCGGGGCTCGTAGACCAGCGCGCTGCGCACGCCCGGGATCTCGGCGACCGCACCCGGCAGCAGCCCACGCTGGAGGACGGCACTGATGGTGGCCTGGCGGGCGTACTGGCGGGCCGCGCCGATGGCGAGCGCGACCCGGCGCCCGAAGTCCTCGACCAGACCGGTGATCTCGTCCGGGAAACCGGCCGGGCCGGAGCGTCCGATCACGAGCGTGCCGAGCGGGCGGCCGCCCGCGATCAGCCGGTAGGAGAGCGCCGAGCCGCGCGCGCCCTGCGGGCCGAGCGCCTCGCCGGGCCAGGGATACGGCTCGGGCCCGGACCGTAACCCGTCCTTCGCGCACGGCGGGTCCTTCTCCAGGGCGCGGCGCAGTTCCTCGATGCGGTTCTCGCTGCCGTGCCAGACCCGGGCCAGCCGCGGCCCGCCCGCGTCGTTCGGGTCGCCCCAGCCGCCGGACCGCACGGTCGACTCGTCCTCCAGCCACACCGCGCACCAGTCGGCCAGCCGCGGCACGATCAGCTGGCCGGCGAGCGCGGCCACCAGGTTCTCGTCGAGCTGCCCGGCGAGCAGGTCGGAGGCCTCGGCGAGGAAGGACAGCACGCCTCTGTCCAGCCAGTCCCCGTCCCGGTCGGGGCGCTGGGGCTCGGGCGCGAGGATCTCGGCCACCTTCAGCTCCTGCTCGTCGGGGAGCGTGCCGCCCCGGCCGGTCAGCCGGGCCCACACCGTCTTCGCGCCGATGCGGTAAGTGACGCCCCAGGACTCGGCGAGCGAGGCGACCAGACGCAGCCCGCGCCCGTACTCCGGGGTCTCGTACGGCGTCTCGCCCGGGTGGTCGCGCGGCGCGCGGGAGGGATGGTGGTCGGTGACCTCGACGACGAACGCCGTCTCCTCCCGGGCCTCCTCCAGCCACCAGTCGACCTCGACGTCCGTGCCGGCGTGCACGACGGCGTTGGTGACGAGTTCGCTGACGACGATCATGGCGTCCTCGGCGACCCGCCGTCCCGGCTCCAGCAGGCCGCAGTCGGTCCACTCGTCGAGGCAGGCGCGCACCAGCGCACGGGCGGAACCCGGCGCCAGGGGGCCCCCGGGCAAGGTCGCGCGCCCCTGCGCGTACGCGCCCGCGCTCTCGTGCGCGGGCGCCTCGTCGCGCGCAGGCGCCTCACGGACCCGGGAGACGGTCTCCCGTTGCGTGGGTATGGCCCCCATGTCCAGCTCCCCGAGCAGTTCGGACGAATACATCCCGATCGATGCGGACAGAGTGACAGACTGACTGCGCCCATAAGCGCCGAGTTACCGAAGTGGGCCGCCATGAGTGAGAACAGTGCTACGCGTGTGCTCGAAGACGGACAGAAACCGGAACAACTCCGAGCATCCGAACTGCGCCCTCTGCTCGCCGCGATGACCGCCGCCCGCGACGGCGACTTCACCAAAGCGCCCGAGACCGGCGACGGGATGGTCGCCATACTCACCGCGGTCTTCAACCAGATCATGGACCGCAGCGTTCACTTCAACACCGAGACGCAACGCGTGAAACGCGAGCTGGTGCGCCACGGACGCCTCGACGAACGGCTGTCGGCCAGCCCCGGCCAGGGCGCCTGGAGGTCCCGCGTCGACGACGTCAACCAGGTCCTCGACGCCCTGGTCGCCCCCGCGGCGAACGCCACGCGCGTGCTGGACGCGGTGGCCGGCGGTGATCTCACCCAACGGGTCGATCTGCACGACGGCAGCCGCCAGTTGCGCGGCGATCTGCGCAGACTGGGCCGCGCGGTGAACAAGATGGTCGACCAGCTGTCCCTGTTCACCGGCGAGGTGACCCGGGTCGCGCGCGAGGTCGGCACCGAGGGCAGGCTCGGCGGCCGGGCCAAGGTGCAGCGCCTGTCCGGCAGCTGGCGGGACGTGACCGAGGCCGTCAACACCATGGCGTCCCGGCTGACCGCCCAGGTCCGCGACATCGCCCTGGTGACGACGGCGGTGGCGCGCGGCGACCTGACCCGCACGGTGACCGTCGAGGCGACCGGTGAACTGCTGGAACTGAAGCTCACCGTCAACACCATGGTCGACCAGCTGTCCGCGTTCGCCGACGAGGTGACCAGGGTCGCGCGCGAGGTCGGCACGGAGGGCCAGCTGGGCGGCCGGGCCCAGGTGCGGGGTGTCTCCGGCGTCTGGAAGGACCTCACCGACAACGTCAACTTCATGGCGTCGAACCTGACCTCACAGGTCCGCAACATCGCCCAGGTGACGACGGCCGTCGCCAACGGCGACCTGTCGCAGAAGATCACGGTCGACGCCAAGGGCGAGATTCTCGAACTGAAGTCGACGATCAACACGATGGTCGACCAGCTGTCGGCGTTCGCCGACGAAGTCACCCGCGTCGCCCGCGAAGTGGGGACGGAAGGAAACCTCGGCGGCCGGGCGCAGGTCAGAGGCGTGTCCGGAGTCTGGAAAGACCTCACCGACAACGTCAACTTCATGGCGGACAACCTGACGTCCCAGGTCCGCAACATCGCGCTCGTCTCCACGGCCGTCGCCCAGGGGGACCTCGGCAAGAAGATCACCGTGGAGGCGAAAGGCGAGATCCTCGAACTGAAGTCAACCATCAACACGATGGTCGACCAGCTGTCGGCGTTCGCCGACGAAGTCACCCGCGTCGCCCGCGAAGTCGGCACCGAAGGAAACCTCGGCGGCCAGGCACAGGTCAGAGGCGTCTCCGGGGTCTGGAAAGACCTCACCGACAACGTCAACTTCATGGCGCTGAACCTGACCTCACAGGTCCGCAACATCGCCCAGGTGACGACAGCCGTCGCCAACGGCGACCTCTCCAAGAAAATCACCGTCGACGCGCGCGGCGAGATCCTCGAACTGAAGGACACCGTCAACACGATGGTGGAGCAGCTGCGGGCCTTCGCCGACGAGGTGACCCGCGTGGCCCGCGAGGTCGGCACCGACGGCCGGCTGGGCGGCCGCGCCCAGGTGCTCGGCGTCTCCGGCGTCTGGCGGGACCTGACCGACAACGTCAACTACATGGCCGACAACCTCACCTCACAGGTGCGCAACATCGCCCAGGTGGCGACGGCCGTGGCACAGGGCGACCTGTCGAAGAAGATCGACGTGGACGCGCGCGGCGAGATCCTCGAACTGAAGACGACGATCAACACGATGGTCGACACCCTGTCGTCGTTCTCGTCCGAGGTGACCCGGGTGGCCCGCGAGGTGGGCTCCGAAGGACAACTGGGCGGCCAGGCGCGCGTGGAGGGCGTGTACGGCACCTGGAAGCGCCTGACGACCAACGTGAACGAACTCGCCCTCAACCTCACCACCCAGGTCCGCGCGATCGCCGAGGTCGCCTCCGCCGTCGCACAGGGCGACATGTCCCGGTCGATCACCGTGGAGACGCAGGGCGAGGTCGCCGAGCTGAAGGACAACATCAACCTGATGGTGGCCAACCTGCGTGAGACGACCCGCGCGAAGGACTGGCTGGAGTCCAACCTGGCCCGGCTCGCCGCGCTGATGCAGGGCCACCGGGACCTGATGGAGGTCGCCGACCTGATCCTGCGCGAGCTGACCCCGCTGGTGAACGCCCAGTACGGCGCGTTCTTCCTGGCCGACCCGGACGAGGACGGCGCGGCGGTACGGACGGCCGTACCGGCGAAAGGCCTGGCGTTCATCGCCGGCTACGGCTCCGCACAGGGCGCGATCGTGGAGACCGGCGGCCTGCCGGTGCACGGCCTGGTCCGCCAGGCGGCCCGCGAGAAGAAGCGGATCCTCGTCGAGGAGGCACCGCCGGACTACATCAAGATCAACAGCGGTCTCGGCGAAGCGGCACCGACGACGATCGTCATCATCCCGATCCTCTTCGAGGACAAACTCCTCGGCGTGATCGAACTGGCCTCCTTCTCCCGCTTCTCCGACGTCCACCTGGCCTTCTTCGACCAGTTCGTCAACACCATCGGCGTGGCCATCAACACGATCATCGCCAACTCCCGCACGGAGTCCCTGCTCGGCGAGTCGCAACGCCTGGCGATGCAGCTCCAGGAACGCTCGGACGAACTTCAGAAACAACAGGCGGAACTGCAACGCTCGAACGCGGAACTGGAGGAGAAAGCCGCCCTGCTGGCGACGTCCTCCCAGTACAAATCGGAGTTCCTGGCGAACATGTCCCACGAACTGCGCACTCCGCTGAACTCCTTGCTGATCCTGGCCCGGCTGCTGTCCGACAACCCGGACGGCCGTCTCTCCGACCAGGAGGTCCAGTTCGCGACGACGATCCACCGCTCGGGCTCCGACCTCCTCCAGCTCATCAACGACATCCTGGACCTGTCGAAGATCGAGGCCGGCCGGATGGACGTACGCCCCAAGCGCCTGCCCCTGATCAAACTCCTCGACTACGTCCACGCCACCTTCCGCCCGCTGACCCTGGACCGGGGTCTGGCCTTCGAGGTGGCGGTCGGCGAGGACGTACCGCGCGAGATGTACTCCGACGAACAGCGCCTCCAGCAGATCCTGCGCAACCTGCTCTCCAACGCGATCAAGTTCACCGCCAAGGGACGGGTGGAACTGCGGGTCGACCGGGTGAAGGACCCCGACCAGCACTACGTCCGCGGTAGCGGCGAGGTGATCGCCTTCGAGGTGACGGACACCGGCATCGGGATCGCCGCCGAGAAACTCCCGGTGATCTTCGAGGCGTTCCAGCAGGCCGACGGCACCACGAACCGCAAGTACGGCGGCACCGGCCTCGGCCTGTCCATCAGCCGCGAGATCGCGGGCCTGCTCGGCGGCCGTATCGTCGCGGCGAGCGAACAGGGCAGGGGCTCGACGTTCACGCTGTACGTCCCGGTCGTCAGCCCCGGCCACACGGCGGGCGGCCCCACCCTGGAGGACCACGCCCCACCGGTCCTCGGCCCCGCCCCGGCCGCCGCCCCCGACACCGACGACTCCTGGCCGGCTCCGGCCAAGCTGGAGGCGTGGCAGTCCGGACGCGCCGGCCAGATCCTGCCCGGCCGGCGCGTCCTGATCATCGACGACGACATCCGCAACGTCTTCGCGCTCACCCACGTCCTGGGCCGCGTCGGCATGCCCGTGCTCTACGCGGAGAACGGCCGGGAGGGCATCGAGACCCTCGAACGCAACCCGGACGTCGAACTGGTCCTGATGGACATCATGATGCCGGAGATGGACGGCTACGAGACCATCGCGGCCATTCGCCGCGCCCCCCGCTGGACCGGCCTGCCGATCGTCGCACTGACGGCGAAGGCGATGCCCGGCGACCGGGAGAAGTCCATCGCACGCGGCGCCAACGACTACGTGCCCAAACCCGTGGACGTCGATCGGCTGCTCACCGTCGTCTGCGCACTCCTGGACCCCGACAGCACGGAAGGCGGCGAGCCCGCCGACAAGGAACGGACGGGACGATGATCGCTGACGAGCGGGCCGGCATCCTCCTGGTCGACGACATGGAGGACAACCTGATCGCGCTGGAGGCCGTGCTGGCATCCCTGAACGAGCCGATAGTACGCGCGCGTTCCGGCGAGGAGGCGATGAAGGCCCTGCTGCGCCGCCGCTTCGCCGTGGTCCTCCTCGACATCCGCATGCCGGGCATGGACGGCTTCGAAACAGCCGCGAACATCAAACGCCTCGACCAGACCAAGGACGTCCCGATCATCTTCCTGACGGGAGCCGAGGAGGACGCCGGGTACGCGTTCCGCGGCTACGCGACAGGCGCGGCGGACTATCTGACGAAGCCCTTCGATCCATGGGTGCTGCGGGCCAAGGTCAACGTCTTCCTGGAACTGCACCGGAAGAACCAGCAGTTGCAGTCACTGCTGGCACGCGAACAGGCGGACTTCGGCGAGTTGGGCAAACGGCTGACGGTTCTGGAGGATCAGCTGTCCAACGAACCCGTCGACGTAGTGACGCTACGGGAAGAAGTCAGGGAACTGCGTCGACTGTTAAGCAGCGCTAAGCGGTCCGGCTGAGAGGGGCGGGAGACTGCGACGACGCGCGGCTCGGCCGCGTGGACGCGACGAGCCACCACGAACCCGCGGCCGCCACACGTCCCCCGCCACCCCCTACGCCTCGCGCGTACCGGCGTACATCTCGTCGATCAGGTGCTTGTAATCCCGCTCCACGACCGGCCTCTTCACCTTGAGGCTCGGCGTGATCTCCCCGTGCTCCACATCCAGGTCGCGGGGCAGCAGCCGGAACTTCTTGATGGTCTGCCAGCGCTGCAGACCCTCGTTGAGCTCCTTGACATATCCGTCGACCATCTCGACGGTCGCCGGCGCGGCCACCACCTCGGCGTAGGACTTGCCGTCCAGGCCGTTCTCCTTGGCCCATTCCAGGACCGCGACCTCGTCGAGGGCGATCAGGGCCGTGCAGTAGTTCCGGTCGGCGCCGTGGACGAGGATGTTGGAGACGTACGGGCAGACCGCCTTGAACCGTCCCTCGACCTCGGCGGGCGCGATGTACTTGCCGCCGGACGTCTTGATGAGGTCCTTCTTGCGGTCGGTGATCCGCAGATAGCCGTCCGGGGACAGCTCACCGATGTCACCGGTGTGGAACCACCCGTCGGCTTCGAGGACCTCCGCCGTCTTCTCGGGCAGTCCGTGGTAGCCCTGCATGATGCCGGGGCCGCGGAGCAGGATCTCCCCGTCGTCGGCGATCCGTACCTCGCAGCCGGGCAGCGGCTTGCCGACCGTACCGGTGCGGTAGGCCTCGCCGGGGTTCAGGAAGGACGCGGCGGAGGACTCCGTCAGACCGTAGCCCTCGAGAATGTGCACACCGGCGCCGGCGAAGAAGTAGCCGATCTCGGGGGCCAGCGCGGCGGACCCGGAGATACAGGCCCGCAGCCGCCCGCCGAAGGCCTCCCGCAGCTTGGAGTAGACGAGCCCGTCGGCGACCTTGTGCTTGGCGGTGAGCCCGAAGGGCGCGGTGGCGGAGCCGGTGCGGCGGAAGTTGTCCTGGGTGGCCTTGGCGTACTCGCGGGCCACGTCCGCCGCCCACTGGAAGATCTTGTACTTGGCCGCACCACCGGCACGGGCCTTCGCGGCGACACCGTTGTAGACCTTCTCGAAGATGCGCGGTACGGCGGCCATGTAGGTCGGCTGCACGACCGGCAGGTTCTCGATGATCTTGTCGACGCGGCCGTCGACGGCGGTGACATGGCCGACCTCGATCTGCCCGGAGGTGAGCACCTTGCCGAAGACGTGGGCGAGCGGCAGCCAGAGGTACTGCACGTCGTCGGGGCTGATCAGCCCGGTCGCGGCGGTCGCCTTCGCCATGTACGACCAGTTGTCCTGCGGCAGCCGCACGCCCTTGGGACGGCCGGTGGTGCCGGAGGTGTAGATGAGCGTGGCGAGCTGGTCCTTGGTGATCGCGCCGACCCGCTCCCTGATCAGCTCGGGGTGCTTCTCCAGGTACTTGGCACCGCGCTCCTCCAGCTCGGCGAGGGTGAGAACCCAGTCGCCCGTCTCCACGCCTTCCGGGTCGATGACGACGACCTGGGTGAGTTCGGGCAGCTCGGCGCGCTTCTCGACGGCCTTGGCGACCTGTGCCGCGTTCTCCGCGATCAGCACCCGGCTGCCGGAGTCGGAGAGGATGAACGCCGACTCCTCGGCGTTGGTCTGCGGATAGACGGTCGTGGTGGCCGCTCCGGCACACAGGATGCCGAGGTCGGCGAGGATCCACTCGACGCGGGTGGAGGCGGCGAGGGCGACCCGCTGCTCGGGCTGGATGCCGAGTTCGATGAGGCCGGCCGCGATCGCGTAGACGCGCTCGGCCGTCTGCGCCCAGCTCAGCGACTTCCAGTCGTCCGGGCCCTGACCGGAGGCGGCGGGCACCGGATACCGGTAGGCCTCGGCGTCCGGTGTGGCCGCCACGCGCTCCAGGAAGAGGGCCGCCACGGACGGCGGGCGGTTCTCGATCAGTGTCTGCGTGTCGCTCACGACATCCTCCGGGGGCCCGCGACGGTGCGGCTGGCTCAGTGCGGCTGGGTCTACTCACGGTGCGGTTCGCACTCTTGTTTAACTCGCGAGTAACTATCGAGCAGGGATCAGAGTAAGCCGCGATCGGCCTGTGCGTAAGGGGCATCGGCCTGTCTGTTTCCCCGCATATTCCACGCAGAGCGACCCTACGCACGCGTAGGGGCCCGCCGCACTTTCGTACGGCGGACCCCCGTTGCACCCGATGTGCGGCCGTCGCCGACTGTTACCGGCGGTTACTTCTTGCTCTTGGCCGATCCCGCGCTGTCATCGCTACTGAGGACGGCGATGAAGGCCTCCTGCGGAACCTCCACGGAACCCACCATCTTCATCCGCTTCTTGCCTTCCTTCTGCTTCTCCAGCAGCTTGCGCTTACGGGAGATGTCACCGCCGTAGCACTTGGCGAGGACGTCCTTGCGGATGGCGCGGATGGTCTCGCGGGCGATCACCCGGGAGCCGATGGCGGCCTGGATGGGCACCTCGAAGGCCTGCCTGGGGATGAGCTCGCGCAGCTTGGCGACTAGTCGCACCCCGTACGCGTACGCCGCGTCCTTGTGCGTGATCGCCGAGAAGGCGTCCACCTTGTCGCCGTGCAGCAGGATGTCGACCTTGACCAGGCTGGACGTCTGCTCGCCGGTGGGCTCGTAGTCCAGCGACGCGTAACCGCGCGTCTTCGACTTCAACTGGTCGAAGAAGTCGAAGACGATCTCCGCGAGCGGCAGCGTGTACCGGATCTCGACGCGGTCCTCGGACAGGTAGTCCATGCCGAGCAGGGTGCCGCGCCGGGTCTGGCACAGCTCCATGATCGAGCCGATGAACTCGCTGGGCGCCAGGATGGTGGCGCGCACGACCGGTTCGTACACCTCGCCGATCTTCCCCTCGGGGAACTCGCTCGGATTGGTGACCGTGTGCTCGCTGCCGTCCTCCATGACGACGCGGTAGACCACGTTCGGGGCCGTCGCGATCAGGTCGAGCCCGAACTCGCGCTCCAGCCGCTCCCGGATCACGTCCAGGTGCAGCAGGCCGAGGAAGCCGACGCGGAAACCGAAGCCCAGGGCGGCGGAGGTCTCCGGCTCGTAGACGAGCGCGGCGTCGTTGAGCTGCAGCTTGTCGAGGGCCTCGCGCAGTTCGGGGTAGTCGGAGCCGTCCAGCGGATACAGACCGGAGAAGACCATCGGCTTCGGGTCCTTGTAGCCGCCGAGCGCCTCCGTGGCGCCCTTGTGCTGGCTGGTGACGGTGTCACCGACCTTGGACTGCCGGACGTCCTTCACACCGGTGATCAGATAGCCCACCTCGCCGACACCGAGGCCGTCGGCACCCAGCATCTCGGGCGAGTTCGTGCCGATCTCCAGCAGCTCGTGGGTGGCGCCGGTCGACATCATCTTGATGCGCTCGCGCTTGTTGAGCTGGCCGTCGATGACACGGACGTAGGTGACGACACCGCGGTAGGAGTCGTAGACCGAGTCGAAGATCATCGCGCGGGCGGGCGCGTCGGCGACGCCGACCGGCGCCGGGATCTCCTTGACGACCTTGTTCAGCAGGGCGTCGACGCCCACACCGGTCTTGGCGGAGACCCGCAGCACGTCGTCCGGGTCGCAGCCGACCAGGTTCGCCAGTTCCTCGGCGAACTTCTCCGGCTGGGCGGCCGGCAGGTCGATCTTGTTGAGCACGGGGATGATCGTGAGGTCGTTCTCCATCGCCAGGTAGAGGTTGGCGAGGGTCTGCGCCTCGATGCCCTGGGCGGCGTCGACGAGGAGGATGGTCCCCTCGCAGGCCGCCAGCGACCGCGAGACCTCGTAGGTGAAGTCGACGTGCCCCGGGGTGTCGATCATGTTGAGGATGTGCGTGCTGCCCTGGTCGGGGCCCTCGGTGGGGGCCCAGGGCAGACGCACCGCCTGGGACTTGATCGTGATGCCGCGTTCGCGCTCGATGTCCATCCGGTCGAGGTACTGAGCACGCATCTGCCGCTGCTCGACCACACCGGTCAGCTGGAGCATCCGGTCGGCGAGCGTGGACTTGCCGTGGTCGATGTGCGCGATGATGCAGAAATTGCGGATCAGAGCCGGGGCGGTACGGCTCGGCTCGGGCACATTGTTAGGGGTCGCGGGCACGCAGGGTCCTGTCTCTTGAGGCGCCTTATGCCTCGGGTCGGATCGATACGTAGTCTCCATGGTCCCATGGCGGGCGACCGGGGACCGGTTTGGGCGGTCCCCCGCCCCGCTGCTAGTCTGGGCAGCTGTGTCTCATGCCCTCTCAGCGCGAGGCACGACTTCAAGAAAATCATCGGTACGGGATCTGCACGGTCCCGCACCTGAACCTGAAAAGGCTCATTCGTGGCGAACATCAAGTCCCAGATCAAGCGGATCAAGACCAACGAGAAGGCCCGTCAGCGCAACAAGGCTGTCAAGTCCTCCCTCAAGACCGCGATCCGCAAGGCCCGCGAGGCCGCTGCCGCGGGTGACGTCGAGAAGGCCACCGAGTACCAGCGCGCCGCGTCGCGTGCGCTCGACAAGGCCGTCTCGAAGGGCGTCATCCACAAGAACCAGGCCGCCAACAAGAAGTCGGCGCTCGCTTCCAAGGTCGCGTCCCTCCAGGGCTGACACTTGATACGACGCCGGAAGGACCCGGGCGGGCCCTCTCTCATCCGCCCCCGACCGGCCCCCAGAGCCTGTTCGCGGCCTGCGTTCGCCACGCGGGAACGGGCTCGAAAAGCTTGAAACCGATGCCCCGGCATGTCGCCCTTCCCCAGGGCCAACGCCGGGGCTTTCGGTATGTCCGGGCGGGCCCGTCCCCCTCCCGTCCCCTGCGCCGGGCCCGGCTTGTTATCCCCGGCCTCGCGACCGTGCCGCCCGCGCGATGGCCACCACGGCCTTCTCCAGGGCGTACTCGGGATCGTCCCCGCCGCCCTTGACTCCCGCGTCGGCCTCGGCGACGGCCCGCAGCGCCACCGCCACGCCGTCGGGCGTCCAGCCCCGCATCTGCTGCCGTACCCGGTCGATCTTCCACGGCGGCATCCCGAGCTCCCGCGCGAGATCGGCGGGCCGGCCGCCCCGTGCGCCCGACAGCTTCCCGATCGCCCGCACCCCCTGCGCGAGGGCACTGGTGATCAGCACCGGGGCGACCCCGGTCGCAAGCGACCAGCGCAACGCCTCCAGCGCCTCCGCCGTACGCCCTTCCACGGCCCGGTCGGCCACGGTGAAGCTCGACGCCTCGGCCCGCCCGGTGTAGTACCGCCCGACGACGGCCTCGTCGATGGTGCCCTCGACGTCGGCGGCGAGCTGGGTCACGGCGGAGGCCAGCTCCCGCAGATCGCTGCCGATGGCGTCGACGAGCGCCTGGCAGGCCTCGGGCGTGGCCGAGCGTCCCAGCGCCCGGAACTCGCTCCGCGTGAACGCGAGCCGGTCCGCCGGCTTGGTCATCTTCGGGCAGGCGACCTCCCGCGCCCCCGCCTTTCGCGCCGCGTCCAGCAGCCCCTTGCCCTTGACCCCGCCCGCGTGCAGCAGCACCAGGGTGATCTCCTCGGCGGGCGACCCGAGGTACGCCTTCACGTCCTTGATCGTGTCGGCGGACAGGTCCTGCGCGTTGCGTACGACCACGACCTTGCGCTCCGCGAAGAGCGACGGGCTGGTCAGCTCGGCGAGGGTGCCGGGCTGCAACTGGTCCGGGGTCAGATCCCGCACGTCCGTGTCGGCGTCGGCGGCCCGGGCAGCCGCCACCACCTGCTGCACGGCGCGGTCGAGCAGCAGTTCCTCCTGCCCCACGGCAAGCGTCAGCGGGGCGAGCGGCTCGTCATCAGCAGTCTTCTTTGCCATCACGCCAAGCATCCCACGGCCCACTGACAGCGCGGCCGTGCCGCCTGCCGGCGCAGGCGAGGGCCGTCGTACCGCCGAGCCGGCAGGGGTGGCCGCGGCGGCCCCGCGCACCCGCTACGGCTCCTCCCGCCATCCCTCCCATTCGCCCGCGAACTCGTCCAGCTCCGCCGGGTCCAGCCGTCCCTCCGCGTCCCGCAGCAGCACCAGCCACTGTGCGTCCTCGGCGTCGTCCTCCCCCGCCAGCGCGTCCCGGACCAGCCGCGGCTCCTCACCGATCCCGAAGCGCTCCCCGAGCGCCTCGGCGGCTTCCTCGGCCGCGTCCCGGTCCGGCAGCACCAGCACATGTCTCACATCGCTCACGGCACCATTCTCCGGCACCGCCACCGGCCGCGACGAGCCGGAGCGGGCACGAGCGACCGGCTCAGCCCTGGGGCACGATCTGCACGTCGAGGTCGACGCGGATGCTCGGCCCGACGACCGCGATCCCGCGTGCCAGCATCGTCTGCCAGCTCACGGTGAAGTCGTCCCGGTGCAGTTCGGTCGTGGCCCGGCAGGCCGCCCGCACCTCGCCCTCCATGCCGTTGCCGAGACCGAGGTACTCCGTGTCGAGCGTGACCGTCCGCGTCACGCCGTGCAGGGACAGCGCCCCGGTGACGGCCCATCTGGTGCCGCCCCGGTGCACGAACCGGTCGCCGTAGAACTCCAGCGTCGGAAACCGCAGCACGTCCAGGAAGTCCTCCGACCGCAGATGGTCGTCCCGCATCCGCACGCCCGTGTCGATGGTCGCGGCGTCGATCACGACATGCAGGGCGGACCGCTCCACCGGCTCGGCGATCCGCACCGCGCCCGCGAACGAGTTGAACCGCCCGTGGATCCGGGCCAGTCCGATGTGCCGGGCGGTGAACGCAATCGAGGAATGCGTCGGCTCGATCTGCCAGTCCCCGGCCGCCGGCAGCTCCGGCGGCGGGGCGACCTGGAGGGTCACGTCACCGAGCGAGGCAAGGCTGTTCTCGCCGACCCGCGCGGTGGCCCGGTACGGCGTGAACCCCTCGGCGGACACCGCGAGCCGGTACTCCCCCGCCGGCACGGTCGTCATGAACGACCCGTAGGGATCCGCGCCCCCGCTGACCACCGTGCGCCCCGTGGTGTCGCTGACCGCGAACTCGGCGTTCGTCACCGGCTCGTTGACCGGGTCGAGCACCCGACAGCTCAGAACGCCGGCGTCGGGCGGAGTCTGCACCGCCACGAGGGGACTCGTACTCGTCCGCTGCACCCGGTTCGTTCGGTTTCCCCTCAAGCCGCCGAACATCCACGCCACCCCTGTACGCCTCGCCACCGTCCATTGCCGAAGACACATTCGATCACTGATGAGGCTTTCGGGGCAACACAGGCCCACATCACGGGAATCCGGCAGATGGACCAGAACTACCCATGAGTAGCATGCTACGTGGCGGTAGTAACGCTTTCTCGCGTTACGCCCGAATTAGCCATTCGGGTGGGCGTTCCGCGGCTTTCGCACAGCGGGCACACGGTCCAGCGCGATCCCGAACCGTTCCCGGTACACCTCCAGCACCTCCTCGTCGCGCTCCAACTCCCGTACCTCACGCGCCCCGCCCGCCTCCGTCACCGTCAGCGTCCGCCCGCTGAGCGTGATCCGGCCGCCGTCCTCGGTGACCCGGGAACACACCAGCGACTGCGTGAAGTGGGACGACGGCGAGGTGCTGTGCCACCACGCCCCGGCCGTGAAGTCCCCGAGCACCCGCGGCCGGACCTCCAGGCGGTACTGCGGCCTCCCATCCCGCAACACGTCCAGGTCCCCCACCATCGCACCCGTTTCCCGCCCGGCACCCGCCGCGTCCGGCCCGGCCCCGGTGATCCGGAAGGTGCCGCCCGGGTCCGCCTGCTCACCCCGCTCCGCGAACGCCAGCGGGTAATGGCTGTGCGCCCCGAACCCGACGTCGGCGAGCCACTCGCCCCCGTCCACCGTCCCGACCCGCAGCGCGAGATGGTCGTACGGGATCCCGAGCCGCCCCTGATCCCCGTACACCCGCCCCGCCAGCAGCGTCACCTCGAAACCGAGCGCGGTCAGCAACGCCGAGAACGCCCCGTTGAGTTCGTAACAGAACCCGCCCCGGCCCGCACCCACCACCTTGTCCACCAGCCACTTCTCCTCCAGTACGATCTCTTCGCCGAGGTGGATCGAAAGGTTCTCGAAGGGCACGGCCCGCAGATGCCTCAGATGCAGATCCCGCAGAGCCTCCGCGGTGGGCCGGGCCGGACGGGCCGCTCCGAGCCGGTGGAGGTAGGCGCCGGTCTGCGTGGAGTTCACCGAGTTCATGCCCTCAGTCTCGCGCCACCGCCAGTTCCCCCGCCTCCCGTCCCGTACGGCCGCCGGTCACGGCGAGCGCTCCGTCCCGGTCGGTCCGCAGCACCACCGCCCCGGCGGCCCGGAGCCGAGCCACCGTGTCCGGCGCCGGGTGCCCGTACGGGTTGTCCGCCCCGCACGAGATGAGCGCGACCCGGGGCGCCACCAGCCGCAGCAACTGCGGATCCTGATACGCGGACCCGTGATGGGCCACTTTCAGAACGTCCACCCGGCCCAGTTCGGCGGCCCCCGGTGATCTCATCAGCTCCTGCTGAGCCGGGGGTTCGAGATCTCCGAGCAGCAGCATCCGCAGTCCGGCAGAGCGGACCAGCAGGGCGACACTGGCGTCGTTCGGGCCGTCCGGTGCCGGCGCCGGGTCCGGGGGCGGCCACAGCACCTGCCAGTCCAGCCCGCCCGTGGTGCGCCGCTCCCCGGCGACCGCGCGCGTGACCGGAATCCGGTGCTCGGCCGCCTCCCTCCGGACGAACTCGGCCTGTTCCGCCGGTTCCTCGAACCCGGTCGTCTCGATCTGCGCCACCGACCGCCCGCGCAGCACCCCGGGCAGCCCGCCGACATGATCGGCATGGAAGTGGGTCAGGACGACGAGCGGGACACGGGTGATGCCAAGTTCCCGCAGGCAGTGGTCGACCAGCGTCGGATCGGGCCCGGCGTCCACCACCACCCCCGTGCCCGCGCCCGCCGCGAGCACCGTCGCGTCGCCCTGCCCGACGTCGCACATCGCCAGTCGCCAGCCGGGCGGCGGCCAGCCCGTGATCATCCGGGTCAGCGGTGCCGGCCGTACCACCATCAGCACGAGCAGCACCCCGAGCGCCCCGCACCACCACGGATGCCGCAGCAACCGCCGCCCCAGCAGTACGACGACCACCGTCACCCCGGCCAGCAGCAGCGCCCCCGCCCAGCTCCCGGGCCAGTCCACGCCCGCGCCCGGCAACGCGGCCCCGGCCCGGGCGATCCCCGCGATCCACCCGGCCGGCCAGCCCGCGCACCACGCCAGCACCTTCGCCGACGGCATCGCCACCGGGGCCGCCGCGAGCGCCGCGAACCCCAGCACCGTGGCCGGCGCGACCGCGATCTCGGCCAGCAGATTGCACGGCACCGCCACCAGACTCACCCGCGCCGACAGCACCGCGACCACCGGCGCGCACACCGCCTGCGCGGCGGCAGCGGCGCCCAGGCCCTCGGCCAGCCGCTCCGGCACCCCGCGCCGTCGCAGCGCCTCGCTCCAGCCGGGCGCCAGCACCAGCAGCGCCCCGGTGGCCAGCACGGACAACAGGAAGCCGTAACTGCGTGCCAGCCACGGGTCGTACAGCACCAGCAGCAGGACCGCCGTCGCCAGCGCCGGGATCAGGGACCTGCGGCGGCCGGTCGCCAGGGCGAGCAGGGCCACGGCTCCGCAGGCCGCGGCCCGCAGCACGCTGGGATCCGGCCGGCACACGACGACGAAGCCGAGGGTGAGCGCCGACGCGAACAGCGCGGTCGATCGCAGCGACAGCCCCAGGCGTGGGGCGAGGCCGCGCCGCTCGACCTGCTGGGCCAGTCCCGGCGGTCCGACGAGCAGGGCGAGCAGGATGGTGAGGTTGCTGCCCGAGACCGCGAGGGTGTGCGCGAGATCGGTCTCCTCGAAGGCCTCGTCCAGTTCGGGCGTGATCCGCGAGGTGTCCCCGACGACCAGCCCGGGCAGCAGCGCCCGCGCGTCCTCGGGCAGCCCCTCGGTCGCCTCCCGCAGCCCGGCCCGCAACCGCCCGGCCAGCCGCTGCGGCCCACTCGCCTCGCCCACCACCACCGGCGCGGGACGCTCCCGCACCCGGAGCATCGCCGCGGTCCGGTCCCCGCCGGCCGTCGCCGGTGCCAGCCGCCCGCTCACCCGCAACCGCGTGGAGGGCAGCAGCCCGAGCCACTGCGCGCGGCCGCCGCCACCGGGCGCCCGCACCCCCGGGTCGACGGCCATCAGCACCGGTGAGCGCGTCGTCACCGCCGTCCCGTCGCCGCTCTCCACCCGCCGTACCTCACCGCGCACCAGCACGGCGGCCGGAGTGGCGCGGTCCCCCCGCACGCGCGGCCTGCTGACCCACGGGTCACCCGTGAGCTCCACCTCGACGGTCACGGTCGCGTAGGCGCGGGCCAGCCCGGGCACCGGCCCCCGGCGCACATCCGCCCCGTGCAGCCCCGCAGAGGCGGCGGCCCCCGCGACACAGAGAAGCAGCGCACCGACGGAGGCGTTCCGCCAAGTCGGCCGGAGAGCCGAAGAGTCGCCGGCCACCGTCCCTGGCCGGAGAGCCGGGGAGTCGCCGGCCACCGTCCCCGGCCGACGGCCCGCGCGGCTGCGCCACAGCAGGATCAGGCCGGCGACCAGGCAGGCGACGGCGGTCCCGGCCGTCCACCCCGGCGGTGCGTCCAGGGTCAGTGCCGCCGTCGCCCAGGCGGCCAGCGCGGGCGGCACCAGCCGCAGGTCGGCCGCTGTCTCCTGCCGGGGGTGCGCGGTCCCCAGCCGCTTGCCCGAACCGGCGTGCACGGCCTGGCGCACGGTCATGGATTCCGGCGCGGTTTGGCCGGTCGCGCGGCTCATGGCCGTACCAGATCCCGCAGGTCGGAGAAGCGGCGGTCGCCGATGCCCTTGACCTGGCGGAGTTCGTCGACCGAGCGGAAGCCGACGTGCTCGGTCCGGTAGTCGACGATGTGCTGCGCCAGTACCGGGCCGACTCCGGGCAGGGCGTCGAGTTGCTCCACGGTCGCCGTGTTCAGCGAGACCGGGGCGGCCGGGCCCGTGCCCGTCGCGGCACCCTCCGCGACCTGGCCCGGGGCGGCAGGCGGGGCGGGGCCCCCGACGACGATCTGTTCGCCGTCCACCAGGAAACGGGCACGGTTGAGTCCGTCGGTGTCCGTACCGGGCCGCACGCCGCCCGCCGCCCGCAGGGCGTCGGTCACCCGGGACCCGGCCGGTAGAGCGTGGACCCCCGGCTCCCGCACCTTCCCGGTGACGTCCACGACGATCTCACCACCGGGTGCGGCCGCCCCCGCGGGCGCCGCTGGGGTACCGGTGCCCGCGACCGGCACCTTCTCCTCGCTCTTCTCGTACGGCGCCTCGGCACGCACCACCTCCGGCGCGCTCACCGATTCGGTCCGGCCCGTCCAGAAATGCTGCACGGCCAGGGCCGCGGCCACGACGAGGACCGCCCCGAGGGCCACCGCGCCCCTGCGTTCCAGCCCGCAGCGGGTCGCCAGCCACACCGGCATCCGCTCCCGCACGGCGAGCCCGACTCGGGCCCGCAGCCTGGGGAGGGCCGGTTCGCGCAGGGCCGTGGTCTCGCCGGCGAGCGCACGGGCCGAGGACACCACGGCCGCCGCCGTGGACAGTGCGGCCGCGGCGGTACGCACCCCGGACGCGGCGGCGCGCACCCCGGAGGTGGCCGCTGTCAGTCCGGAGGTGGCCGCGGTCAGTCCGGCCGCCGCACCGGTGCCGGTCACCGTTCCGGCGCGGGGCGGTCCGTGTCCCGGCTCCGGCCGGGTGACTCCCCGTTCGCCGAAGAGGAGTTCCGCCCGGCGGCGCAGCTCTTCCGCCGGGGCCGGGCGATGGCGGGCGCGGACCCCGACCGGGGACCGGCGGTGCCGGGTACGGCCGTCGGAAGTGGGGCCCCGGCCCGGGCCACTGGTCGCATGTGTCTCGTGTGAGCGTGATCGAAGTGCCATGCGACGAGGATGGGGCTTCCCGCCGACTCGCGATGATCTTGCTCAAGTTCCGTGGATCACGGCCCGGTTGTGGACAACTTCGCCACCCACACGAGTGAAACCGGCGGGGCCGTCGCCCTCGGATCCACAGGTCACCTCGGTGAGACGACCGCCCCGAGAAGCCCGGGTCCGGTGTGCGCGCCGATGACCGCACCGACCTCGCTCACATGCATCTCGACCAGCCCCGGGACCCGCGCCCGCAGCCGGTCGGCGAGGGCCGCGGCCCGGTCGGGCGCGGCGAGATGGTGGACGGCGATGTCCACCTCGGCGCCGCCCGCCCGGTCGGCGGCGAGCTCCTCGAGGCGGGCGATGGCGCGGGACGCCGTTCGCACCTTCTCCAGGGGCCCGACGCGGCCGCCGTCCAGCTGGAGCAGGGGCTTCACGGCGAGCGCGGAACCCAGCAGGGCCTGCGCCGCTCCGATGCGGCCGCCGCGGCGCAGATAGTCGAGGGTGTCGACGTAGAAGTACGCGGTCGTGCTGGCGGCTCGTTTCTCCGCCGCCGTGACGGCCTCGTCGGCGGTGCCGCCCGCCTCGGCGGCCTCGGCCGCCGCGAGCGCGCAGAAACCGAGCGCCATCGCGACCATCCCGGTGTCCACCACCCGCACCGGGACGGGTGCTTCGCGGGCCGCGATGACCGCCGCGTCGTAGGTGCCCGACAGTTCGGCGGACAGGTGGAGCGAGACGATGCAGGTGGCACCGGACTCGGCGACCTTGCGGTACGTTTCGGCGAACAGCTCGGGGCTGGGCCGGGACGTGGTGACAGAGCGCCGCTTCTGCAGAGCCTGGGCCAGGGAACGGGTCGAGATCTCGGTGCCCTCTTCGAACGCCCGGTCGCCGAGGACCACGGTCAGGGGAACCGCGGTGATGCCGTGGCGCTCCATCATCCGCGGCGGCAGGTAGGCCGTTGAATCGGTGACGATCGCGACATGGCGGGACATGAGCTGGAGGTTACCTGGCGTAGCCCAGGGGCGGCAGCCCGCCCCCGCCCGGCCCGACCCGGACCGGCCGTATCAAGTGGTGCTCTCCGGCCGGGGCTTCTTCTGCCAGGGGTAGGCCTGACGCCGCCCGGGCGGGGTGATCGCGGGCTGCGCCGGGTCCGGATCCGGGGCGGACCGGGGTGCCTCGGGCCAGGTCTGGCGGTCGCCCCGACCGGCGGCGGCCTCGGGCCATGGCGGGGTTTCGGGCGCGGGGGCAGGACGCGACCAGTGCCGCAGGGCGTCGGCCTCGACGCCGATCTGCGTGCTCAGGGTGTCCAGATCGTCGTCGGCGAACCGGTGGGCCCGGTCACGCGCCGCCCACCGCAACGCGTCCGCGGACTCGGTGATGCGCGTGGTACGCCGGCGCAGTTCGGGCAGCCGCGCGGCGAGCGTGGCCCGGTCCGGCTCCGACTCCAGGCGCCTGAGCTCGCCGTCCAGTTCGTGCCCGTGCGCACTGAGCCGCTGGAAGAGGCCGAGGGACTCCTTCAGCGACTCGTCCTCGGCGACGCCCGCGTCCAGCGCGTCCTGGGTGGCCCGCATCGAGGTGCGCAGGGTGAGCCGCATCTGGGCGATCTCGGCCGCCGGGCCGATCTGGACCATGGACTTGGCGCGCAGCGTGTGGTCCTCGACCGTTCGCCGGGCCTGCGTGATCGTACGGTCCACACCGCGCTTGGCGGCGCCGACCGCCTTGAACGTGACGTAGGCCCCGCCCGCGACGAAGAGCAGGAAGAGCAGGGCGAATACGGCGATCACTGTCTCCACGGTGCTCCTCCTCCGCTGACGGCCACCCGACCCGGCCGCTTCCGAACACGGCAGGGGTGGCCGCCACCTTCAACGGTAAACGCAAAGGGCAGGCCCGGAGTTCCAGAAAGACCCCGAACCTGCCCTTGGGGACCGCCCGGAGGCGGCCCTCGGCCGTTACGCCGTGACGATGTTCACCAGCTTCGGCGCGCGGACGATCACCTTGCGGATGCCCGCGCCGTCCAGCGCCGCGACAACCTTCTCGTCGGCCAGCGCCACCTTCTCCAGTTCCTCCTCGGAGATCGCCGGCGGCACCTCCAGACGGGCCTTGACCTTGCCCTTGATCTGCACGACGCAGGTCACGGTCTCGTCCACGACGTAGTTCGGGTCGGCTACCGGGAAGTCCCGGTGCACGATCGAGTCGCTGTGCCCCAGCTTGCGCCACAGCTCCTCGGCGACGTGCGGAGCCAGCGGCGCGATCATCAGCACCAGAGGCTCGGCGACCGTACGCGGCACCGCGCCGCCCGCCTTGGTCAGGTGGTTGTTCAGCTCGGTGACCTTGGCGATGGCGGTGTTGAAGCGCAGGCCCTCCAGGTCCTGGCGGACGCCGTCGATCGCCTTGTGCAGGGCACGCAGCGTGTCCTCGTCGGCATCGTCGTCGGTGACGGTGACCTCACCGGTCGCCTCGTCGACGATGACGCGCCACAGCCGCTGCAGCAGCCGGAACTGACCGACCACAGCGCGCGTGTCCCACGGCCGGGAGACGTCCAGCGGGCCCATCGCCATCTCGTACAGGCGCAGCGTGTCGGCGCCGTACTCGGCGCAGATCTCGTCCGGAGTCACCGCGTTCTTCAGGGACTTGCCCATCTTGCCCAGCAGCCGGGTGACCTTCTCGCCTTGGTAGTAGTAGGCGCCGTCCTGCTCCTCGACCTCGGTGGCGGGCACCGGGAAGCCGCGGCCGTCGCGGTAGACGTAGGCCTGGATCATGCCCTGGTTGAACAGCTTGTGGAACGGCTCGGCGGACGAGACGTGCCCCAGGTCGTACAGGACCTTCGACCAGAAACGGGCGTACAGCAGGTGCAGGACCGCGTGCTCGGCGCCACCGACGTACAGGTCCACACCGCCGTGCGGCATGCCCTGGCGCGGGCCCATCCAGTACCGCTCGATCTCCGGGTCGACCAGCTGCTGGTCGTTGTGCGGGTCCAGGTAGCGCAGTTCGTACCAGCAGGAACCGGCCCAGTTGGGCATGGTGTTGGTCTCGCGGCGGTACTTCTTCGGCCCGTCGCCCAGATCCAGGGTGACGTTGACCCATTCCTCGTTGCGCGACAGCGGCGTCTCGGGCTGGGTGTCCGCGTCCTCCGGGTCGAAGGTGCGCGGCGAGTAGTCCTCGACCTCCGGCAGCTCCAGCGGCAGCATCGACTCGGGCAGCGCGTGGGCGACGCCGTCCTCGTCGTAGACGATCGGGAAGGGCTCGCCCCAGTAGCGCTGGCGGCTGAACAGCCAGTCGCGCAGCCGGAAGTTGACGGTGCCCTCGCCGATGCCCTTGCGGGCCAGCCATTCGGTGATGCGGGCCTTGGCCTCGGCGACCGGCAGGCCGTCCAGCTTGATGTCGTCGTTGGAGGAGTTGATGATCTTCGCATCGTAGGAGCCGAAGGCGTCCTCCCACGTCGAGGTGTCGGTGCCGCGGCCGTCGGTCGGCTCGACGATGCAGACGATCGGCAGCTCGAAGGCGCGCGCGAACTCGAAGTCGCGCTGGTCGCCGGCCGGGACCGCCATGATCGCGCCGGTGCCGTAGCCCATCAGTACGTAGTCGGCGACGAACACCGGGACCTTGTCGCCGTTGACCGGGTTGGTCGCGTACGCACCTGTGAAGACGCCGGTCTTGTCCTTGGCCTCGGCCTGCCGCTCCACGTCGGACTTGGCGCCGGCCTGCGCGCGGTACGCGGCCACGGCCTCGGCGGGCGTCGCGTGACCGCCGGTCCACACGTCGTGGGTGCCTTCGGGCCAGGCGGCCGGGACGAACTTGTCGACCAGCGGGTGCTCGGGTGCCAGCACCATGTAGGTCGCGCCGAACAGGGTGTCGGGGCGCGTGGTGAAGACGGTGATCTTCTCGCCGTCGATCGGGAAGTCGACGCGGGCGCCCTCGCTGCGGCCGATCCAGTTGCGCTGCTGCAGCTTGATGGCCTCGGGCCAGTCCAGCTCGTTCAGGTCGTCCAGCAGCCGGTCGGCGTAGGCGGTGATGCGCATGTTCCACTGGCGCAGCTTGGCCTTGAAGACCGGGAAGTTGCCGCGCTCGGAGCGTCCGTCGGCGGTTACCTCCTCGTTGGCCAGCACGGTGCCCAGCCCCGGGCACCAGTTGACCGGCGCGTCCGAGGCGTAGGCCAGGCGGAACTCGCCCAGGACGTCGCCGCGCTCGACTGCGGTCAGCTCGTTCCACGCGCGCGTGTGGCCCGGTACGGCTCGCTCACCGGACTCGAACTGGGCGATCAGCTCGGAGATCGGGCGGGCCTTCTTCGCCTCGTCGTCGTACCAGGAGTTGAAGATCTGCAGGAAGATCCACTGGGTCCACTTGTAGTAGTCCGGGTCGATCGTGGCGAACGCCCGGCGCTTGTCGTGGCCCAGGCCCAGCCGGCGCAGCTGGGCCTTCATGTTCTCGATGTTGGACTCGGTGGACACCCGCGGGTGCGTGCCGGTCTGCACGGCGTACTGCTCGGCGGGCAGGCCGAAGGCGTCGAAGCCCAGGGTGTGCAGGACGTTGTGGCCGTTCATCCGCTGGAAGCGGGCGAACACGTCGGTGGCGATGTAGCCCAGGGGGTGGCCGACGTGCAGTCCGGCCCCGGACGGGTACGGGAACATGTCCATGATGAACTTCTTGGGCCTGGCGGCCAGCTCGGGGTCGCCGGCCAGGTCACCCTTGGGATTCGGCGCCGCGTACGTGCCGTCGGCGTCCCAGAAGTCCTGCCAGCGTGCCTCGATCTCGGCCGCCAGGGCGGCCGTGTAGCGGTGCGGCGCGGCCTCCGCCGACGTGGCGGCGGCAGCGGGGTTCGTCTCGCTCATGATCCTCAAAGCTCCATCGATCGTCTCTGCCTGCGGCTGTGACTTGCTAGAAACGAAAAATCCCCTCGCACAGGAGGGGACGCCGCGCCGATGCCGACCGGCCGTTTGTTCCGGCGGTCGGGACTGATCAGCGCGGCCCGCTAAGCAGAAGGCGTACGGCACGCATGGCGTCAGGGTACCGCAGCACTTGAGCAAGCCGCGACGCGCTTACGTATCACCGGTTGACACGTACGTCTAAGGCGACAACCGGGACGAGAGTTGAACCAGGTTCAAAACTTACTTCGCGTAACAACCGCTAAGGGGCATCACAAGGCCCGTATTGCCCTTTGATAACAACGCAATAACTCAAACCTCGTACTGATCGGTATGGCGCCACTTAGGCTGCGGCACCGGGACCGCTTTCCCGAACTGCTCGGAGTTGCCCCCATGAACCCTCGTCGTAGTAACAGCTCGCTCCCCAAGCCAGGCCGCTCGGCCTGGGGGGTGGCGTCCGCTGTCGTTCTGTTGCTCATACCCGTGGTCGTGCTGACCGGAGGCAGCCAGTTCCAATCGTTCCTGAACTTCGGCGCGGGCGTGCTCTCGCTCGTCTCGCTGAGCTGCTCGGTGATCTGGGGCCTGGTCGCACAGGACCGCATCTTCCTCAACACCCGCCAGCGGATCGTCGGCCAGGCGGTGCACCGGACGACCGCGGTCGCCTCGATCGCGTTCCTGCTGGTGCACATCGTCACGAAGATCGCTCTCGATCACACCGTGGTGATCGCCGCGATCATCCCGTTCTCGCTCGGCGTCACCGGAAGCGCCGGCCTGATCGGGCTCGGCTCGCTGGCCGGACTGCTGATGATCTTCGTGGGTGTCACCGGCGCCCTGCGCAGCAATTTCGCCGCCCCGGCCGTGGTGGCGGCCCGCTGGCGGGCCATGCACATGCTGGCCTACCCGGCCTGGTGCGCCGCGCTGATCCACGGCTTGTTCGCGGGCCGCGCGGCGAAGCCCTTCTTCATGATCTCGTACGAGCTGT
Source organism: Streptomyces sp. NPDC051105 (assembly GCF_040682795.1). Taxonomy (NCBI): domain Bacteria; kingdom Bacillati; phylum Actinomycetota; class Actinomycetes; order Kitasatosporales; family Streptomycetaceae; genus Streptomyces; species Streptomyces sp. NPDC051105. Next base: position 644,039 of record NZ_JBFBBR010000004.1, read on the forward strand.
GCCTGGTCGGCGTGATGGGCGCGCTGGCGCTGCGCGCCGCCCCGCGCCCGTTCAAGCGCAAGGTCGCCGACCGTCTCGTCTCCGTCCTGGGCAGCTCGGAGCGTCCCGACCTGGACGAGCTGGACGCCAGCCGTGCCCGGATGGGCGGGTCCGGGCTGCCGGGCTACGACGGCGGACGTGACCGCGAACGCGAGCCGAGGCCCTCGCGGGCCGACGCCAGGGCCCCGCAGCCCAACCCGCTGTTCCCGACCGGGGCACCCGCCCCCGAGCCGGCCTCCGGCTTCGCGGCCGCCTACCGGGCCACCTCCACACCCGGACAGTCCCAGTCGCCGTTCGCGGCCGGCCAGACCGCGCGCATGGAGCGGCTGGACCTCCAGGCCACCGAGGCCTTCCCGCGCGTGGACGGCCCCGGCAGCACCTCGGGCAGCTGGCCGGTCCCGTCCCCGCCGCCGGTCGGCGAGGCGCCCCCGTCGGCGTACGACCCGCTCCAGGACACCGGATACAACATCCCGGTCTATGGCAATCCGGGCGCTCCCGGAACAGGCGGACGTGATGTGTACGACACCGGTGAGACGAACGCGCGCTACGGCACGTACAACTCGAACGACACGTACAACAGCGGTCCCGCCAACGAACCAGCGCCCGGCGCGTCCTTCGACGCACCGGGTTCGGGCGAACCTTGGAACACGCCTTCCGGAGGCTATAGGTGAACGAGGCCCTGCCCGACGTCCCAGAAGTCCGCGTGGTCGGCCTTCCGCAGCTCACGTCGGGCTTCGACCTTGTCGAAAGACTCGATCTGCCCATGCACCTCAAGGTGCACGGGCCGCTTGAACCCCTGGGCGGGGAGCAGCTCGCGCAGCTCTCCGAACGCATCAACCTGAAGGGCCGTGGCGGCGCGGGCTTCCCCTTCCACAAAAAGCTGCGCTCGGTCGCCGAAGCGGCGATCAAGCGCGGTGTCCGGCCGGTGGTCGTCGTCAACGGCAGCGAGGACGAGCCGGCCTGCCGCAAGGACACGGTCCTGATCAACCGTGCCCCGCACCTGATCCTCGACGGCGCGCTGCTGTGCGCCGAGGCGCTGGGTGCCCGCACGCTCGTGGTGGGGGTCACCCGGGAGTCCACACAGCGCTCCATGGAGCAGGCGCTCGCCGAACGCGGTCTGAGCACCGGCCGACGTTCGGCCCTGAAGGCGTTCGTCCAGCGCAACCCGGTACGGATGGTCACCGGCGCGGCCGCGTCGCTGGTCCGCTCGATCGACGGCGGCCCGGCGATCCCGCCCGGCCGCAAGACCAGCGCCTCCCAGAACGGCGTCGGCGGCGCGCCCACGCTGCTGTCGAACGCGGAGACGTTCGCGCAGCTGGCGATCGCCGCCCGTATCGGCCCGGAGCGTTACGGCAACACCGGTCTGTACGACGAACCGGGCACCGTCATGCTGACGGTCTCCGGCGCGGTCGCCCGTCCCATGGTGATCGAGGTGCCCACGGGTGTGCCGCTGCGCTACGTCCTGCAGCTGGCCGGCGCCCCGCCGGTGCCGCAGGGTGTGCTGACCGGCGGCTACCACGGCAAGTGGATCGACGCGGCGACGGTCAACGAGGCGATCGTCTCCCGCAACTCCCTGGACGCGGTGGGTGGCGCGCTGGGCGCCGGTGCGATCCTGCCGATCACGCAGGACACCTGTCCGCTGGGTGAGTCGCTGCGGGTCGCCCAGTGGCTGGCGGAGGAGAGCGCGGGGCAGTGCGGTCCCTGCTACCTCGGTCTGCCGGCGGCCGCGCGGGGCATGGAGGACATCCTCAACGGCGGCGGACCGGCCGCCCTGGAGGCGCTCAAGCAGGTCGCGAAGAACGTGAAGCGGCGCGGCGCGTGCTCGCACCCGGACGGCTCCGCGATGTTCCTTGAGTCGACGATCAAGGCGTTCACCGACGACCTGGCCGCGCATGTCCTCGGAAACGGCTGCGGACGGCCCGTGGAAGGCGTTCTGCCGCTCTTCGAGGACGGCAAGCTCCCGACCGGCATCCCGGGCGGCGCAGAGCCCGAGGAGACCAGCGGCAGCCGTCAGAAGATCTACGTCGACTGGACGCTGTGCCGGGGCCACGGCCTGTGCGCGGACATCCTCCCGGAGGTCTTCGAACTGGGCGCGGACGGTTTCCCGACGGTGGCTCAGGCGAAGGTGCCGCGGTTCGCGGAGGCCAAGGCGCTGCGGGCGGTGCGCCGGTGCCCGGCGCTCGCGCTGCGTCTCGAGGAGGACACGCGTTCCCAGGCGCCGGCCAAGAACCTGCCGGTTCTCTCGCAGGGCCGCGGCCGCCGGGCCCTCGGCCGCTGACACCAGCAGCATCACGTGGAAGGCGGGCCACCCGGTCGGGTGGCCCGCCTTCCACGTGGCACGAGTTTCCCGGGGCCCGCTTCCGATGATTTCGAATGGTTCCCAACAACGTCGAAGGCGGACCATCCATCTGGATGGTCCGCCTTCGACTTCTGTGGAGCTAAGGAGAATTGAACTCCTGACCTCCTGCATGCCATGCAGGCGCT